>JANMTS010000155.1:0-32220 GCA_031390755.1 Holophagales bacterium | reverse complement strand
CCGGGCGCCGGGTGCCGTCACCTCGCCACCGTGTGGGCTTCCTTGAGGCTGGGCAACGTTACCGCGTTGCGCGGCTGGTTCACTCCATGGTGCGCTACCTCACCCGGTCACGAGGCAAGCTCGCTTCCGATCACGGAAGTTTCCCACGCCGCAGCGCCAGGTCACCCAGAGGCTGGGGGAGATTGCCTCGCGTTGAGCCAAGTCACCCGGCGTTCCGGAAAGATACCTGGCGAGAAGGTCGGCTTCCCTCGCCGCGAGGCGGGTTTCCTCGGCCGCGAGGTGAGTTGCCCCGGAGACCGTTGGGCCGCCTCGCCATGAGGTAAGGCCACCTGGAGGCCAGGTAACGTCACCTGTGCGGCTCGGTGCCGGCCTTGAGTCCGTACTGGGCCATTTTCGCTCGCAGCGTGGTGCGAGGGATTCCGAGCGTCCCGCTGCTGGTCTCGGCGACTGCGCCCTGGCAACGGGCGAGTCCTTCTGCAAGGATCTGGCGATTGCACGTTCAACTGTGGAGTCAAGGGAGTCCAGAGTCCGCTCGACCTCCTCTGATGGATAAGCGCGCCGGCATTCCAGCAGGATGCCGGCCGCGAAGCAGTCCTGGTCAGGAGCATGAGCGTTGTTTATTCAGTCTGGGTAAGCGCCTCAGGCCCCCAACCCTCGGAGCCATGTGGGCCGAGTCTCGTCCCAGGCTGAGACCCTTGGGCAGTCTTAAACGTCTGTGGGAGAGAACCTTGCAGGCGTTGAGCCTTCGCGACGATCGCTCATAAGCAATCTCCGTCCAAGTCACCGCCGGGCAATGCTTATACAGCAATCCAGAAGAAGCATTGACACCCGCCTCAAGCAGGCCTAGACTTTCTAAGTCCCAGGATTCAGGAAACTTGCGCCGCCCGGTGGCGAAAGGGCAGAGTGCTTGGCCGCTGTAGGATTGATGCGAAGGCAGACGCGGGCCGAGCGGATTAGCGGTAGACACCAAGTTCGGCGGCACAAAGGAGCAAAGGCTACTGAGGAGCGGCGCAGCCAATCAGATGTTCAACTCAGGCATAAGTTCGATCAGGGAGGCTGGATTGAGGTCATGAGTTTTCCGTGGTGGATCCCATTAGTTGCTGCGGCCTGCGGCGCACTGGCTGGCGGTATAGTGGCATGGCTGATTGAGTTTTGGCGTCGACGTCGTGACTCGGCCTCTCTTTTGAGAACGCTGTACGCGGAGCTACTTCATATCCGAGAGCACTACGGTTATGCGGTTAAAGAACTTCCGGCTACTACACTCGAGGCAGCAGACGACCCGGTTGCATGGAGATGCTCTCTGATCTGGGCAAAATACGGCGAGCTCGGATCTGTAAGTGACTTTCAGCGCTATGGCTTTGTTGATGCTCAAGAGATACAATTTCTATTGCAAATCTCCCTGCGCATTCGGAACACTGACAGCCTACTCGATCTACTCCTGGAGAATCCTGGCGACGTAACTATTTCCCATATCCGCCGCTTGGCCGCTCGCATGTTGTATGTCATTAGGTCGACCGACCAGCTACTACATCACCTTGTAAAAAAGAGGCCAGCGTTCCAAGCATTTCGAGACGCAATCGAACAGGAAGATGTTGGGAGCGACGGATATCGCAGTAATAAGAGACGCGTGAAACTTCCCTGGAGGGCCGCCGAACCAAGCCTTGCAACGGACGGCTTGCGCCGCCGCTGAAGGCCCGCAGCGTTCGGCGTCGCGGCAAACGACTGGAAGTTACATGATCACCGCTGAAGATTTCCGGCGGCTCGCGCTTTCGCTCCCTGAAGCCAGCGAGCAATCGCACATGGGTCATCCGGACTTCCGTGTCCGCGGCAAGATCTTCTCCACCCTCGGCTATCCCGACGATTCTTGCGGGATGGTCGCGCTCCTCCACGCCCAGCAAGATGCTCTCTTGCACGCCAAGCCGGATTGCTTCGCGCCCGTACCTGGAGGATGGGGGCGAAGGGGCGCGACCTACGTGAACCTCCGCGAAGCCGACGAAGAATCCGTTTACGACGCACTGGTCATGGCTTGGCAGAACAAGGCCCCGAAGTCTCTTCTTAAGCTGCATCCGTCCCTTTGGTCGGCGGCTTGAGCCAGAGGGGCCGGAGACCAGTGGAGGCTGAATGCACTGGGCCGCGAGATAGAAGCAGAGAAAGCCGCCGAACCTGGCGCCTGCAGTCGGACGGCCGGCTTCGCCGGCCGCCGCTGAGGCGCAACCGACGTTGGGCGTCGCAGAGGCGCGACTAAAGATATGGACTGGAATACACTGATAGCTTCTCTTGTAGGTTCAGGCGCCGCGGTTGGAGGCGTTGGCTATTTATTGAAGCTTGCTACTGAACGCGCCCTGGATGTCCGGCTCGATAAGCTCCGGCAGGAGAATCAGGCACAGATCCAGGAGCAGTTCCGACGCGAAGCATTCATCTGGGACAAGCAGTTTGAAGCAACAAAGTCGCTGTTGAGCCTTGTCTATCGATTTCGGAATGCATTTCGGGAACTAGCAACCCTCGTCGATGGCGCTAGCGGAGAGGATCGTAAGGAGCGAAATGAAATCATGCGCCGCCTCAGCATCTATGCAAAAGCAGTGTCCGAGATTCTTTATGAAGAGCGAGCCGTTTTGCCGCGTGAACTCTTTGAGGCGGCTCACGAGTTGCAGACACCTGTGGCAGAGCTGGAAATGCTAACTAAGCGCTATTTTTCCAAGGGCATCTCGCCAGTCGCTGAGCATGGTCAAAATGTTTTACCAAGAGAACTGAAACCTCTCTACGCGAGGATCGATGCTATTTACTCAGCTGTTGTGGACCTCTCTCATGTGAGTTTAGGGGTCACTGACAGGGAGAAAGTGAAGACAGCGCCCAACCCTGGGCCTCAACCGGACGGCACCGCTAACGCGGCGCCGCGCGGTTAGGCCCAAAAGCGTTAGCCGCGGAGGCCAATATGAATAGGACAAAGTATCAAGAATCGACGGCCGGGAATGATCCTCCGAGAACCACCGAAGGTGCGAGTGTTTTTGCAGTAGCGGTTCTCATTGGAGCACTCGCACTAGCGGTCGCCGAGAGTCTTCCTGGAGGATTAACGGGCGGTGTCGGCTTTGCTCTTGGCGTCCTTGTCTCATTCGTTCTACTGTCAGGAATCGTTTTATTTGCCAGAGTTCGATCCAAGCCTGTTGAATCGCAATCTCAAGTGGAATGCCCATACTGCGGAAGAACAAGTAAAGTCGCACTGAACAAATTACCTCAAGAATCCTTGCTTAGTAATGGAGGATCAGCCGATGAATCTCGGACAGTTTCCGAAGCTCACGACTAAGGGGGATATAGCGGCAGCCGGTCTTGGCTTCGCACTTGGGTTCGCAGTAGATATCTTTCTCTTCCCTGCCGGAGTTCCTCCTGGTACTACTGCAAGCGTCTTTATGGCCGGTGCAGTTGGATTGAAGAATTCTGCTCAGGCCGCCCTAGAGAGCCGGAGCACAAAGAAAGCAGAGCAGAATAAGAGAGGCGAGCTAAGACAGAAGGCTGAGGCACTCTTGCGCGCTCTTCAACGGGCACACCTCACTCAGGAGCGAGAGCTACTGGAACAGGATATGGAATTTTGGGAGCAGGAAATATATGGAGACGACGATCTTAAGAATAGACTGCCAGCTTACATCGAGAGAATTAGAACTTCGAAACTTCTTGTCGGCGGTCTCCGGTCTCAGACAGGCTCTGTGCAGATTCCCGGCGGCTAACCAGGGCATCAAGCGGACAGCTGCGCTGCCGCTTATGCCCAGCAGCGTTCGGCGTAAGGAGATGAGCCGCCAGTACATGCAATATTTGGAACGGAGCCAATGGTCTGGATTTTAATCGCGCTCGCTCTTGTGGCAGCTTACGTCGGATGGTCGCTCTACCTGAAGTCGCACGAGCTTCGCGTGACGGCTGTAGTCGAGATTCCATCCGCAGGCGAGCCTAGAGTGTCTTTCAATCCACTGAGTGCGGCACCCGAAGAGTGCTTCCGCCTTGGTCTTGCCTATGGCGCAAAACTTCAATGGGTGCTCACGAGCGAGCCGGCGGTCGCACTCGAGCAACTTCGCGACTTGGCCGATGAGATGGTGGATAGCTGGCAGCTAAATGGTCGACTGACAGATTCCATGCCGACTGCCCTTCTTGTGCGCACGGCTGACCGACCCTTGGCGGCACAACCCATCGAACGTTTCGTGATTCGCTACTCTAGGACTAACTACCGGTCCCTGGCTAACCGCTCTTCTGTCGTCAACCACTTTCCGGTGCCGGGGCTTTCAGCAAATCTCGTTTGGAATTTTGTTGTACTCATGGAGGCCATCCACCGCAATCTTGACCAACAGGGCAAGGACCGTACAGCCCGAGCTCTTCGGCTTTGGTATGAGTGTGTGATCATGCCGGGACCACCTGATCCTGGACTTTCATCTCTCACAGCGCTCCTGCGGGAGGCTGACTATGCATGGGATGCATCCGAGGGGGCCACCGGGGTTCCGGCGATCGACCGGCCTCCAACTGCCCATGTAAGAAATCTAGAACTCGTTTCGGCGTATGGTCGCGTTCTTGAGAAGCAAGTGGCTGGTGTACTGCGGCCCGAGTCCACACTGCCAGCATCGAAGGAGGAGATCAAGGCGGCCCTCGTCGCCGTGGCAGTAGGGCTGATAAAGGGCGGCTTAACCCGAGATTCCGACCGTTGGAACGCTCTCGCAGTTGGATACGCTAGCCTTGCAGACTTTGCGCCGGACGAGATTGCTCTCCGGGAGAGCGATTTTAACGCAGCTCTTCGGGAGGCTGTGGAAACCAATCAGTTGAGTGGTTTGATGCTATCGGAGGACGATGAGTGCCGGAATCAGACAGATCTAGCCATCAAGGAGTTCTCTAGACTGTCGGAGGAGTTTAAGAGCACAGTAGCGATGCGAGAAACCGTTGAGGCGCATCAAAGCACTGCCGGCTCCGAGGCCGACGCAATTGCGCGGTCCCTAGTCCGGGCGCTTATTGCGATGCTACCCATTGCACTTCTCGCCGTCTATCGCATGACCCAGTATGGCCCGACCACCCGGCTGGTTGTCCTGCTGGCGGGGTCAGTTTTCTCTGTATTGTGCCTCGCCTTCCATATCTTCTACGCTGCCGCGAACTACGTGGTGCATAAGAGAAACATCTGGAGCTTTCTGGCCGTAATCTCCGCTGGTATTCCCTTCCTGTTTACGCTCTACCTCATCCTGTATGAAGGGCTCTGGCGTTTGAGGCTTCTCCGCGATGGCTTTTCGGTGCGTATTCTGCTAGGCGCGTTTATGTTCATTCTTCTTGGCTGGCATTTGATCAAGGCCACGGATAAGGCCACCGAGATCGCTCAGCAGCTTGATCCTCCACAGCGAAAGCGAGCCGAGGCCACTGGGTAGGGCCAATTCGGTGCGTAACGAGGTAATCATGAACGAAGGACAATGTCGCCTTTGCCTGACTGAGGGAAGCCTGTGCTCATCGCACATATACTCAGAGTTCCTCTACGAGGCTCTGTACGACGAGAAGCACCGAATGTACGGTGTGCGGCCGTTTGTAGATTCAAAGAACGCTGTGCTTCAGAAGGGCCTGCGTGAGCACATGCTTTGCGCCAGCTGCGAGCAGCACCTCTCAACATACGAAGGGTACGCGGCGAAGATACTTAGGAATCTTCCTGAACTCGGATCGAAGGCACCAGGCACCGTGGTCCGCGTAAGTGGCATCGACTACCCAAAGTTCAAAGTCTTTCAGCTTTCACTTCTGTGGCGTGCAGGCGTGACCAGGCATATGTCCTACCGAGAAGTCAACCTTGGGCCTCACGAAGAGCGCCTGCGTCGGATGGTTCTTAAGGGAGATCCAGGCAAGCCGATGGACTATTGTTGTTTGCTAATGCGCACCCAAGGTTCTGATCAACTCAATCACATCATTCAGCTGCCTGGGCACCTGCGATTTCTCGAGCACCATGCCTATGACATGATCTTGTTTGGCATGATATGGATTTTCGTTGTCTCTCGTCATTCGATCCGGATCCGAGAGAGAGGTTCGTTTCTCTCGGAGATGGGGGTCTTGCCGATCCATGTGACAAAGACAACGAGCGAGCAATTTATTGCAGGCCTTGCAAGTAGACGCAAAAGGGGGGCTTTCGAAACGACGCCCAACCCGGGGCATGCAGGGGACGGCCACGGCCGCCCCTGATGCCCGATCCCGTTAGACCGCTATGGGACACATGACTACTTCCGACACACGCTCAGACCACGATTGCGAATGGGTCCTCCGATTCCTTTCCGAGCGCGGCTTGGAAGCACAGGCAATCCGCCCGAATCCTAGCCATAAGACACCGGACATCGTGGTGGCCATTGGCGAACATCGAGTTCTTTTGGAAGTTGAGAGAAAAGCTGACGATCAGCAACTCCGAAACCTCTTGAGTGGCGAGCCAGGAGCGTCTATCGCATATTCCGCAGACCGAACCGAGGACAGAATTAAGGTGGCCTGGCGCCAAGTGCGTGACTTTCCAGATCGCCATAGCTGCGACCACACGTTGATCTGGCTCATTGCCGATAGCGGAGCGGCGGCCCTCCTTGCAGGCAAGGCTGCGCGCGCGAGGCTTTACGGCCTCGAACAGCTTGAAGGCTACACGACTGCCGACAAGTTCTATTCTAAGACATGTTACTTCTTTTACGAGTCGATTTTCTTTAGATGGAAGGAACTCGATGGAGTCGTAATTCACCGTGCTCAGTCTTTGGAGTTGTGCCTCAATCCGCTCTCTCCCAGATTCGAGCGATTTTGCATAGGACCCTTCGTCGAGGCGCTACGATCCAGCATGGAAGTCGTTGACCCTGTCCAAGAAGCGGCCGACGGGCGTGCATTTATCGCCGACTGTGACTCTGACCGTCGCGACAGCAATGCGGTCGTTCAATTCGTGCGAGACAAATATGCACTTCGGAAGCCCACAATTAGGCGGTTCATTATGGTGAATAATCCACTATGAGAGAGTGCCGGTCTAACCCGCTGCCTCAAGCGGACGCATGAGCTATCATCAGCGGTGGAGCCCTGCGGTCGATCGCGGCTTCGAGCACCCATGGTGGCCTGCATGGGCGCTGCCCGGAAGAGGTGCCTGACGTTTCCAACGAGGTGCCTGACGTTTCCAGGAAAAGGGGTGCGGCGGAAGTCGATCCGAGGTTGCTGAGGCCCAGGCGTGGGCAACTTGGCGCGGTCTCGGGAGCCGTGCTTGATTCGGAGCTCTGAAATTGAGCTGAAATACGTCTTCGAGGAATCTCCGAGGTGGAGGGAAAGTCTCCATCGCTCAGTTCGGGCTGCCCCCTGATTACACCTCGGCCCTCCGCTCGATCAAGCGCCTTGCAAAGCATAGCTGTGGATGAGGCTCTTCCTCCGCAATCAGGGCGGGCCGACAGCCTCCGCGGTTACGAACGGGAGGCCTGGCGGAAATGAGCCCAGGGGGAAGCGCGCCATTCGGTCGCCGGCTCTCAAACGCTCGGAAGCTTCTCGGAAGGCGGCCACGAACATGGCGTAGGCGATGGGCGACGTGGGTTAACAGGTTGCACTAATTGTGGCACCGGGACCAGAGAAGGTGCCGCCTTGCTTCGGCGTGTCCCACCGGCGGACTAACTATGCCTCGACACGGCCAACCCCAAAGAGATGGCGCCGCGATGCCTCTTCCGCGATCGAGGCCTGCTCTCGCGCGGTAGAATCGATCGATGGAGTGGATCACAGACCCTGCCGATCTGGCCCGGGCGCGGGCGACCTTCGAGCTTTACGAATTGGCTGAAGCCATGATGAGGCAGAACCTGCGTCGGCAGTTTTCCGGGGAGAGCGACGAGGAAATCGAGCGCCGGCTCATCTCCTGGCTCCGCAAGGAGCCCAGAGACCGATGGGAGGGCGCGCATCCTCCGACCGAAGCCGAGCTCCGTGCGATTGCGGACGGAGAGGGTGAGCCCTTTCCCCTGGTCTGCACGACGGCGGAAAACGTGATCGGGAACCTCACCCGAAGCCTGGATGCCTACCTCAAGGAAGGGATGCCGCGGCGCAAGGTCGTTCTGGCCACCTCACGCCGGTTGACGCTTCGGCGGAGGACGAATCTCTTCAAGCGTGCCCAGGAAAAAGGCTTCGAGCTTCAGCAGATCTTCGAGCGGGAAGGCGTCGCCGATCGGCTGGCTGGCAGCCCGAAGTGGTGTCAGGAGCTTCTAGGTCTTGCCTGGAAGCCCTCGGCTCCCTCGACGATGCCAGTCTCTCGGCGGCCCCTCGTCGAGATCGAGCCGGTCGGCCGGGAAGCGGATCTCCGCTGGATTCAGGATACGCCCGGCGATCGGGTGCTCTCGGGAGAGCCCGGATCGGGGAAGACCTTCCTGTTCAGTCACTTGATGCGGAAGAAGGGGTGGCCAGGTCTGTTTCTCACCGGCACCGACCCCGCCGAGATCCGTGACGCCTGGGTCGAGCAGCGGCCGAAGGTCGTCGTCGTCGACGACGCCCACGACGCCCCGGATCTCCTCTCCCGGCTGGCTCGGTTGCGAAAGGAGATGGCGGCCGACTTTGACATCGTCGCCGTCACCTGGGAAGGAGAGCGAGCCGCCGTCGTGGACGCGCTCGGGGTTCCGGAGACCCGCCTCCACAAGCTGGAGCTGATGACCCGCGACGAGATCCTTGAGGTGATCCGCCGGGCCGGAGTCGAGGCGCCCACCGAGATTCTGAGGGATCTGGTCAGTCAGTCGGCGAACAAGCCGGGCCTCGCCGTGACGATCGCCTCTCTCTGGAAACAGGGCGCCTACAAGGAGGTTCTCGACGGCACGGCGTTGACCCGGACCCTGACCGTCTTCTTCCGTCGATTCCTGGGCGACGAGTCGACCGATGTCCTCGCCTGTCTCGCCCTTGGAGGAGACCGGGGGATGAGCCTGGAGGCCGTCGCGAGCTATTTGCAGATCCCGCGACCCGCCCTGCGCAAGATCACCTCCGGACTCGCCTCGGGCGGCGTGCTCGATCAGGTGGAGCGAGACACTCTGGCGGTCTGGCCGCGCAAGCTCAGATATTCGCTCATCCGGTCCGTGTTCTTTCCGGACGTCTCAGGGGGGCACGACTATCGGCGGCTCCTCGACGCGGCTCCGAGCCGTCAAGCCATGGTCGAGACGTTGGTCGAAGCCAGGCATCTCGGGGCCGGCATCCCAAGCGACGAATTGCGGGATCTCGTTCGTGGGAGCAGCTCGCGGAAAAGCTGGAGATCGATGGCGGCGCTGAGCGAGCAGGACGCTGCGTGGGCTCTGGAAAACTATGACGGAGACATCACCGAGATAGCGTCTGCAGCCCTGCTTCAAATTCCGGAAGGGACCATCGATCGCCTGTTGAGGTCACCAGAGGGAGAGGAAGGATCGGCTCGAAGCTGGGCTTCACTCTTGCGGGATTGGGTCCAGGATGTGGAATCTCCTCTCCGAGAGTTGATCGAACGCCGAGGTATTCTCGCCAGGTCGGCCAGGCAGTACATCCGAGGGGGTGGAAGTCATTCCTCGGGCTTGCAGGCGATCGGTCTGGCGTTTTCACCGGCGGTGCAAGGATCTTCCATCGACCCTGGGTTTGGCCGGACAGTGACGATGCGAGCAGGCCTCATACCCTTGCCGCAGCTCCAGCAGTTGCTGCCTCTCTGGCAGGAGATTCGAGATGTTCTTCCTGGCATCGAGGCGGTGGACTGGCGACATGTATCAACTCTGCTGTGGAATTGGATGCATCCGACCTACGCGAGCCGCGGGCAGGCTGTCACGGAGGAGACCCGGGATTTCATGCGGTCCTTTGCGTTCATGGTCTTGACAGACCTGGCCGGTTGTACTGAAGGCAAACCTGGACTGACGGCATGCCTGGGAGAGCTTGCGACAAGAGCCGGAATCGAATTGAACCTGAAGCCGGATTCCATCTTCGAGTTGCTCTTTCCATCGTCGTCGCTCGACTTCGAGGGGGCCGGGCACTGTCGAGACGCCTCTGCGAGCAAGAGCTTGAACGATCTGGCTGACCTTTGGGCGGAAAAAGAGCCAGGTGTGGTCGCGGCGCAGCTGGCGCGCTACGAAGCGGAAGCCAGAGGTATCGGAAGGACGTGGCGGGGTGCCAGTGAAGTTTGCCGAAGGATTGCGACGCTCGCCACTGCGCCGGGTGTCTGGATGGATGAGTTTCTGGCTTCGAACGTGTCCGGCATCCTGACAGGTGCGTTTCTGAAGGGGATGGTGGCCGCCAGCGCAGTCGGCTGGGAGCGCTGCGTCGAGCGCTTTCTGGATCGCGAGTTTCAGCATGCCTGGTCGGGCGTTGAAGTGGTTCTCCGCCTCCCTCAACCTCCGCTCGGTCTGCTCGAGAAGGCACTGAGCCGATTGAACGAGTTTCCAGCGGCCCAGTTTATCGACAGCTACAGCGTACGCAGAGAGTTCCCGATTGCCACGGTGAAACGACTCCTCTTGTACCCGAAAGGAGAGGCTGCCCTCACCACGGCCATCGCGGAATGGAGCGCAGATCCCGTCGGCACCATTCGGCCTGAGTTGGAAAGCGAGTGGCGCTCCTCGATTCTCAAAGCCGAAGGTGAGGGCCTGAATTCCAATCTTTGTCACTGGCTTGGGGTCATCCTCTCCAGGGACCGCGAATTGGCGTTCGACTGGTTGATCGCCAGGCTCCAGGAGCCCGAGAGATCGACGTTCATCCCTCAGGACGGCCCGTATTTACTTGCAGTGTCGGTGCTTGAGAGAGAACAACGCCTGCGGCTCCTGAATGAGTTGACGAAGGGAGTTGTCCCCACCAACCTTGTCGCTGCGGTAGTGAAGGGGGATGCGGACATTTACAAGCAGGTTCTGGCGGCGGAAGCGTTCAAGGAGCAATGGGACGAGCCGCTGGAAACGCTGCCCGATGAGAATTGGATGGAGCTGGCGTTGCTCGCTCTGGACGCAGGATATGAGGCGAACAGGGTGGTCGCGGCAGCGCTCTGGTCAGGCACCCAGAGCCAGATTGGATTTGGCGTCGCAAGCTGGGAAAGGCTCGAACAGGCGTTTGCCCGGTTTGAGGCGGACTCCAGGAGCCGAGTACAAGAGCTGGCCCTTCTTGGCAGGGGCGAAGCCGCCAAGCGCCGGGACGAGGCGAAGGCCGAGGAGAGGGCACGCGCCATTCACGGTCTGTAGGTTCCTCTGGAGCGGGCCGCGCACGTCGGACTTCGCCAGGTCCGGACCAGAGTCAAGCCGCACGCACCTCGGCCATCCGGTCGAGCTTCCGCTCCAACTGCTTCCGGAACCAGCCAGCCAAAGAGATACGCCGAGGCTGGCGGAGCTCGGGGCGATGCAGGCCGAAGATCGGCGGCGGTCGGCGGGGATTGGAGGGTGAGGCGGTGCTTGTTAAACCCAGCTCTCGGTTCGAAGTCCGCGCACTCGTCCAAAATGGCGCGCGTTGTTCGACACGAGGATGACGCTGAGGACAAGAGCGTGTGCTGCAATGAGCGTGTCGATCTGGCCTATCGGGGTTCCCTCTGCCTCAAGGACCGCGCCGATCTGTCCGAAGCGGCCGGCGGCGTCCGCGTCAAAGGGCGCCACGACGAGGGGTGAGGTGAAGTCGGAGATCAGGCGGTGCAGTCGTTGGGATCGACGCCGTTCGGCGCCAAAGCGAAGCTCGGCAAGGGTGAGGGAGCTGATGCAGACTTGCGAAGGCTCCGTATCGAGCAACCGTTGAGCGACCCCGCCGACGCCCCGTAACGCGAAGCTCACGGTATCGGTGTCAAGCATGAAGAGGAGACTCAAGGAAGGAAGTCCTTGAGGTCTGCCAGGGCGCCCTGACCCGGCCGCTCGATCTCCTCGTGCCAGGAGCCCAGGCTCCGTACGAAGTCCTCCGGCCAGACGTCGACCGGTTCGAGGATGACGCGACGACCCTCTCGGCGCACGGCCACCTCGGTCTGGCCTTCGGGGAAGCGGCAATCCTTCGGCAGCCGAACCGCCTGACTACCGCCATTCTGAAAAAGCTTCGCGCGAGCAACGTTCATGGATGGAAGTATAGACGCATGTATCGACAAGGAGAAGGGGGCCGTTCGCGTCCGTTGGCCAGTTCCTGGATTCTGGACTCTACCTGGGCAGAAGCATGCTAAGCCGACGATGGATCGCCGTTTGCAGGCGCAAATGCCATGCTCAATGATGGACACTCCCTGGACAAGGAACCTCTGGACGCTGTGGACCGCCTCCTCTGGGAGCGGACTGCGAGACGGGATGGGGACGCGCTCTGCGAGCTCTTCGACCGGCGTGCGCCGGCCATTCTCGGCGTGCTGAGCCGGCTCCTGAGCCGGGTCGAAGCGGAGGAGATTCTGCAGGAGGTGTTCAGCGACCTCTGGAACGAGACCGCATCTTCCGCGGCGGCCGGGGTCAGTCCGTTCACCTGGATGCTTACCCGGGCCCGGGTCCGGGCGACCGAGCGGATCACCCTGATTCGCCAGCTGTCTCGTGCTTCGGCTTCCGGGGACTCGCCCCGGAAGACGGGCGGAATCAGGCTGGCCGACCTGCAGCGGGCTCAGCCCAGCAGCCTCTCGCAGTAGATCGGCGGCACGGAGGCGCTTCTTCCGGCTGGGCGAGTCGAAGAGGGATCATGGCGGCCTCAGGGCTTCGGGCGCCTTGCGGGTTTCTTGCGTGCGAGAAGAGCGTCCACCTCCTGGATCATCCGGCGAACCGAGTCCGCCTGGTCCGGGGCAGGGGCAGCGGCCGCGAGATCCTGGAGACGCGCACGGCCTTCCTCCAGCTTCCCTTCGTCGATCAAGGCGATGGCTTCGTTGTAGCTTCTTACAAAGCGATTGTGTGCAAGAGCGCGTTGAACCTCGGCGAGCTGCTCGCGGGCCTGACCGGTCAGGTTGGCCGGGGCGCGGCGGATGAGCTCTTCGAGGATGGGAACGGCTTCCTCCAGCTTCCCGTGCTCGAGGAGCGTTCCAGCCCGGTTGCCGGTTTCGGACAGCCACAGGTTCCAGGCGGAGTCGATCCTGCCGCGGTTTCCGGTGGGCACGACCTCCTTTTCGATCAGCTCTGCGGAGCGATCGGCCTGGCCG
Organism: Holophagales bacterium; assembly: GCA_031390755.1. Taxonomy (GTDB): domain Bacteria; phylum Acidobacteriota; class Thermoanaerobaculia; order Multivoradales; family UBA5704; genus DATMER01. The sequence continues at coordinate 19,193 of JANMTS010000155.1, read as the reverse complement.
AGCCGGGCGTAGGCCAGGACGAGATTGCTGATGGCGGCTTCGTTGTCCGGGAGGAGGCGGTGGGCGGTCTCGAAGACCCGGAGATCGTCCGGTTGCAGGGACTCCTTGAAGGTCAGGGTGTAGCCCAGGCGCAGCCAGGCCTTGCCGTGGTTGGGTTGCAGCTCGACGGCCCGGGACAGGGCGGCGCGCGCGGCGGTCGCCGCGTCGTCGTCCACCTCCGGTTTCTCCAGGAGAGCGCTGGCGTATTCATAGCGAAGCGTGAAGTTGTCCGGAGCGGCCTCGACCGCCTTGGCGAAACAGGCCGCCGCCGGCCGGCCCATCCCCGCCTCGATCCGGCAGAGCCCGCCGAGCGCCGGGCCATGGTTGGGCTGTGCCGCCAGCGCCTGCCGGTAGTGTTTTTCAGCCTCGGGAAACTGCGTGGGCTCCCCCAGGGTCAGCAGGTCGCCGAGGCGGGTGAGGGTTTCGGCCCAGGAGAGAGGCGTCACGCGGGCCTGCATCCTCGATTCCGGCGCCACGGGGATGCGCTTGTAATTGAAGAGGTTGCGGCGCACGTAGGCGCGCAGCTCCTGCTCCAGCACCGCCTCCTCGATGTTGTAGGCGCGGCGGAACGCATCCCGCGCGGGCATGCCCCGGGCCATATCCTGGAAGAACTGGGGAGTGTGAGCGGCCCGCGCCTCGTTGCCCACGAGGAGATAGTGGACCAGCGCCCAGGACTCGGCGTAGAAGACTCCCCGGCGGAACCCCTCGTTGTAGTCCTTCGAGGTGCGGTCCATGGCGAAGAGCTCGGCCAGAGGGATCAGATTGTTCTGGCGCAGCCAGAGGATGTGCTCTGCGGCCGGCCGGCCGAGGTCGGCGTGGTCGTCGGTGGCCTGAAAGGTGGAGTAATACTCCGCGAGGCCCTCGTTGAGCCAGATCGGCAGGTTGGGATGGTTGTTGCGCAGCACATAGTGCAGGTACTCGTGGTAAAGGATGTCGTCGGAGGACGTTCCCGCATCGGCGCGGAGCACCATGTACTCGGCATCGTCGCGGGAGTAGAAGTAGCCGTCGACCTCCATGGGCTTGCCGTTGAAATGCGGCCGGTAGGAAGCGAGCCCGACGCGGTTGGCGAAGAGATAGATGTACATCGGCTGCGGCGAGGCGAGCTGCGTGCCGACGGCGACCTGGGAGAGAACGTCGCGCAACCGCTCCAGATTGGCGGCGGTGCGGCGGGCGACCCGCTCGCCGGCGTTGCTGAACACCACGAAATGATCCGTCTCCAGGCGGATCCAGGAATCCCGCTCCCTGGGCAGCGCATGGGCGGGAACGGATACGAAGCCGAAGAGAAGCAGGAAGGCGGCGACGGCGGCGACGGCGGCGACGGCGGCGACGGCGGCGACGGCGGAGAACACCGCGCGGAGCGTGCTGGCAGATCGGAAGGACTGAGACATGTCCTACGATAAAGGCTTGACGAGCGACAGGTCAAACAGAATTGCCGACCTCGTGGTCCGCGGGCGCCGGGTGGTCACGCCGGAAGGCGTCGTTCCGGCCTCGGTCCACATCGAGGCTGGAACGATCACGGCTCTCAAGGGCTGGGATGAGATCCCCGCCGGTGTTGCGGTGATCAATGCGGACGAGGACCAGGTGGTCATGCCGGGCCTCGTGGACACTCACGTCCACATCAACGAGCCGGGGCGGACCGATTGGGAAGGCTTCGAGACCGCCACCCGCGCGGCGGCGGCCGGCGGCGTTACGACGCTGGTCGACATGCCGCTCAACAGCATCCCGGCCACCACCACGCGGGACGCGCTGCGGATCAAGAGGGAGGCTGCCCGCGGACGCTGCCAGGTGGACGTCGGCTTCTGGGGCGGGGTCGTCCCCGGCAATACCAGGGACATCTCCGGGCTTCTGGACGACGGCGTGCTCGGCTTCAAGGCGTTCCTCGTGCCGTCCGGCGTCGACGAGTTTGCCCATGTAGAGGAAGCCGACCTGCGCGAGGCGCTGCCGGAGATCGCCCGCCATGGCACCATTCTTCTTGCGCACGCCGAGCTTCCGGGACCGATTCTGGCTGCGTCGCGGGTCTGGGACGAGCCCGGTGCCGGCGATCCTTACGACCCTTACGACCCCTACGACCCCTACGAACATTGGCTGCGGTCGCGGCCGGACGCGGCCGAAACCGAGGCGATCGAGCTGCTTCTCCGGCTCGCCAGGGAGACCGGAGCGCGCCTGCACATCGTCCACCTCGCCACGACGGAGGCCCTGCCGCTCCTTCGGGAGGCAAGGCTGGCGGGTCTGCCGGTCACCGTCGAGACCTGTCCGCACTATCTGACCTTCGCGGCCGAGGAGATCCCGGACGGACGCGTCGAATTCAAGTGCGCACCGCCGATCCGCACCCGCGAGAATCGGGAGCTTCTGTGGAAGGCTCTCGGTGCCGGGGAGATCGACCTGATCGTTTCCGACCACTCGCCGAGCCCGCCGGAACGCAAGAGCGGAGGCTTCCAGGACGCCTGGGGTGGAATCGCGTCGCTTCAGCTTTCCCTGCCGGCGGTCTGGACGGGCGCGCGGGAAAGAGGCTTCGCGATCCAGGATCTGACCCGCTGGATGAGCGGCAATCCGGCCCGGCTTGCAGGCCTCCGAAACAAAGGGTCTCTCCGGCCGGGCTTCGACGCCGACCTGGTGCTCTGGGAGCCGGAGGCCTCCTTCCGGGTCGAGCCCGAGAGGCTCCGGCATCGCCACAAGCTCACGCCCTATGCCGGCCGCACCCTGTACGGAGTCGTGCGCCGGACGATCCTCGGGGGCCGGACGGTCTATGATGACGGCGACATTTCCGGCCCGCCCGCCGGCAAGCTTCTGAAAGGAACCGGATGAGCGACTTCCCCGATCTGGCCGGCCCGACCGATCTGACCGATCTGACCGATCTGATAGCGGAGCGCCTCGGCGGTGCCGTGCTGGCCGCCAACGACGAGCTCTTCGCTCCGAAGGAAAACCTTCTCAAGGCTGCGGCTCCGGTCTGGCTGGAAGGGAAATACACCAGCGTGGGCAAATGGATGGACGGCTGGGAAACCCGCCGCCGCCGTGAGGCCGGGCACGACTGGTGCCTCATCCGCCTCGGGTTCCCCGGCGTGCCGCGCGGAGTGGTCGTCGACACGGCCCACTTCAAGGGAAACTTCCCCGAAGCCTGCTCGCTCGAAGCCTGCTCGGTCGAGGGGTATCCAACCCCCGACGAGCTGTTTGCCAAGGGCGTGGAGTGGGAGGTGATCCTTCCCAGGACTCAGCTCCGCGGCGATTTCCGCAATGCCTTTCGATTCGAGAAGGATGTCGGCCGCGTGACCCATCTTCTCTTCCGGATCTACCCGGACGGCGGCGTGGCCCGCCTCCGCGTTCACGGCGACGTTGCGCCGGACTGGGAGCGGATGACGCGGCGTCCCGGCGAGATCGATCTCGCCGCGATGGAGAACGGCGGCCGCGCTCTCTCCTGCAGCGACATGTTCTTCGGCAACCGGCACAACCTGCTCCTGCCGGGTCCTCCCACGGGCATGCACGATGGCTGGGAGACCCGCCGCCGCCGGGGCGAGGGGCACGACTGGGCCATTGTAAAGCTCGGCGCGCGCGGACCGATCCACCGCCTGGAGATCGACACGTCCTTCTTCAAGGGCAATGCGCCGGGCCTGGCCTGGGTCGAGGGGACGGACGCGCCGGAGGCCTCCACCGCGACGATCACCTCGGCCGTCTGGGAGGAGATCCTGCCGTCGAGGCCGCTCCGGCCGCACACCCTGCACCGGTTCGACGACTTGAGCGCCGCCGGCCCGGTCACCCACCTGCGCCTCTGCATTCATCCCGACGGCGGCGTGGCTCGGCTGCGCGCCTTCGGCACGGTTCCTCAGCTCGACCTCCTGAACGTGCTGCCGGACGCCTCCGTCCGCGCCCGCCTGCTGGCCTGCTGCGGCTCTCCGGCCTGGGTGGAGAAAGTGGCTTCGGCGCATCCGTTCCGGAGCTCGGTCGAGCTCTTCGCCGCCGCCGAGCGCGCGTTCGACGAGCTTGGGCAGGGCGACTGGATGGATGCCTTCGAGGCCCATCCCCGGATCGGCGCGATCGGCGAGCATTCGGCCGGAGAGGGCCTCGCCGACCGCTGGTCGGAGCAGGAGCAGGCCGAAGCCGGGAACGCCTCGCCGGAGATCCTCGACCAGCTCGCCCAGGCCAACCGCATCTATGAGGAGCGTTTCGGCCACATCTTCCTGATCTGTGCCACCGGCAAGAGCGCCTTCGAGATGCTGCAGCGGATCGGCGAACGGCTGGAGAACGACGCCGCGGCGGAGCTGCTCGTGGCTGCCGGCGAGCAGAGGAAGATCACCCACCTCCGGCTGGAGAAGCTCCTGTGAGCGGTGGAATCACCACCCACGTTCTGGATACATCGCGGGGCCGGCCGGCGGCCGGCGTTCCTGTGGTTCTGGACTTTCAAACCGGAGATGGATGGCAAGAGGCCGGCCGCGCCACGACCGACGCGGACGGCCGCGCCCGCGAGCTTCTACCGGCGGACCGTCCCCTGGAATCGGGCATCTGGCGCCTGACGTTCGATCTGGGCTGGTGGTTCGCAGCCCAGGGAGTCGAAGCGTTCTATCCCGAGGCCGTGATCGTGTTCCAGGTGCGGGATGCCGGCCAGCACCATCACGTCCCCCTTCTCCTGAGCCCCTACGGTTACTCCACCTATCGAGGAAGCTGAGATGCCCGTCGAGCTGATCGGAAACGGTTACGGGAAGTCCGCGGTCCGCCTGGTGACGGTCCGCCGTCACCAGGAAAAGAACGAGCTGAAGGACATCACGGTCGCCATTCGTCTGGAGGGAGATTTCGGCTCGGCCTACAGCGAAGGGGACAACAGCCGCGTTCTGCCGACGGACACGATGAAGAACACGGTCTATGCCTTCGCCGCCGAGCACCCGTTCGACGACATCGAGACGTTCGGTCTTCTGCTGAGCGATCACTTTCTTCGCGAGAGCCCGCCGGCAGCGAGCGCCCGCGTCGAGCTGACCGAGCACCTCTGGGAGCGGCTGGACCCGCATTCCTTTCGCCGCTCGGGCGGCGAGAGGCGGACCGCGGTGGTGACCCGTACGCGGGACGGTGTGTGCGTGACCGCCGGCATCGAGGATCTCGTCGTGATGAAGACCTCGAGGTCCGCCTTTGAAGGCTTCCCGCGCGATCGATTCACAACCCTGCCGGAGACGCCAGACCGGCTGCTCGCCACGTCCGTGAGCGCAACCTGGGTCTACGCGCGGCAGGATCTACCGTTTGGAGAGCTTTGGCTCGAGGTCAGGCGCCGCCTGCTCGAAGCCTTCGCGGAGCACGACAGCCGCTCGGTGCAGCACACCCTGCATGCCATGGGAGAAGCGGTGCTCGAAGGGAAGGAAAGCGGAGGAGGCATGGCGGAGGTCGAGCAGATCCACCTCGCCATGCCCAACATTCATCACATTCCGGTCGACGTTTCCCGTTTCGGTCTGGACGATCGCCGGGAGGTCTTCGTGGCCACGACCGAGCCTTTCGGCTTGATCGAGGCCACGATGCGCCGAGCTAGAACGAGCGGCGAGCGGTAACGCTCAGCCCCGGCGGGCCGTGAGGATCTTCACGAACGACCGTCCCCGAAGCTCCTCCAGGGTCAATCCCGAACGCTCCACGGCCTCTTCCTCGGAGATCGCGCCGCAGCTCAGGGCCCGGAGGAAGAAATTGAGGAGGCCCTGGCCCGTGGCCGCGTCGTCGAAAACATCACCCACCAGGGTCGCCTGGGCGGCCTTGTTCACAAAGTTGAGAAGGCGCTCGGAGGCGGCGTCCAGGCCTTCCAGGAAGAAGGAATACACCGCGGCGTAGCGCGTCACGAGCTGAGCCGGGTGAAGATCCCAGCCCTGATAGAACGCGTTGACCAGCGAATTGCGGACGTGGCTCGCATGGAGCCGCCAGGCATCGTGCACTACGGAGCGGTTCTCGGCCTTCTGGTCGGAGGTCAGGGGCGGGCCATCCTTGGTCGTCCGGTGAGGGGCGACGGGAAGGATGTTCGTCGCGCCGTCGGAGATCCAGAGGCCGGTGCCGGCGAAGGCGACCTGCATCATCTGCTTCGCGAAGTCGCAGACCGAGTGGGTCATGCTCTGATGAGCCGCCGTGACGTTGCAGGAGGCCGTGTAGTCGTACGTCCCGAAGTGAGCGGCCACGCACCGGCCGCGGGCGGCGGCGGCCAGCTTCGGCAGGGGAGATCTGCCTTCGGCGTCGAGGATCGACTGCGGCGTTTCGATCATGATCTCCAGGCGCAGCGATCCTGCGGGCAGGGAGAGCGCCGGCTCCAGGAGATCGAAGACGTCGGCGAGCGCGGAGACCTGCTCCGGGATGGTGACCTTGGGCAGGGTCACGACGAAGTTGTCCGGCAGGCGTCCTCCGGACTCGCGGACGAGCGCGGTCACGAACAGGTCGAGAGTGCGCAGAGAGCGCTCGCGCAGCTCCTCGGTGAACGGCTTGATGCGGATGCCGATGAAGGGTGGCAGGCTGCCGGCGGCGAGCCCCCTGGCCATCTCGCCGGCTGCGCTCTCGGCATGGCCGTCTTCCTCGGCGTCCGGCCGGTTGCCGTAGCCGTCCTCGAAGTCCGCGCGGAAGTCCTCGATGGGCTCGCGGCGCAGCTTCTCGATCACCCGGGCGTGGACTTTGGGCGCGAGCGCCTCGGGCAGATCGGCCGCCTGCGCGAGATCCTGAGGGGTGGGCGCGTACTCCTCCAAAGCCCGCAGCGCCAGGGCTCCCAGCCGCGAGGCGGTGTCGGCCTTGAACAGGTGCGCTCCGCCGTAGACCGTGTGGACCGGCTGGCTCGGTCCGCCGTCCGCCTTACCGGCGGGGCCCGGATACCGGCGGGCGAAGTCGAGATTGGCCGTCCGGAGGCGGTCGATCGAGCCGCGGATGGCGTCGGCAGAGAGGGAGGTCGGCATGACGGAGGCTCCTCGGTTCAGGTCAGGCTCAGCCCAGGCTCAGGCCAGGCGAAGAACGACTCGGCGCACGACGCGCTCCAGGGCGAATTTCCGGTATTCGGCGGTGGAACGGACGTCGTCGATCGGTTCCACCTCGGCGGCGGCTGCGGCGCCCACGATCGCTGCCGTCTCCGATCCCGGTTCCCGTCCCAGGGCGGCTTCCTCGGCCTTGCGGAGGCGGACCGGCGTCGCGGCGACGCTGCCCGCGGCCAGGCGAAGCTCGGCGATCCGGCCGTTCTCGACCCGCCCGAGCATCGCCACGACCACCTTGCTGATGGCCAGGGCTTCCCGGGTTCCGACTTTCCGAAAGGCCTGGACCGATCCCGCAGCGGGAATCGGGATGCGGACCCGGGCGACGATCTCCCCAGGCAGCAGGGCGGTCTTGCGGTAGCCGGCGTGAAATCGATCGTAGGAAACGGTTCTCAGCCCCTGGACGCTCGCCAGCTCGACGGCCGCGTTCAGGGCGAGCAGAACCGGAAGGGCGTCGCCTGCGGGGCTCGCATTGGCGATGTTGCCGCCCAGCGTCGCCCGGTTCTGGATCTGCCAGCCGCCGACCTGGCCGGCGGCGTCGGCGAGGGCGGGGAAGGCGGCCTGGATCAGAGGCGAGCTTCGGATCTCCGAGAACGGGGTGGTGGCGCCGATCTCGACGCCTCGATGGACTTCCTGGATCCCTCGAAGCTCGTCGACGGCGAGCAGGTCGAGCACCTCCATCTCATGGAGGCTCTCGATCCCCCGGACCATGAGGTCGGTGCAGCCGGCGACCGGTACGAGGCCGGGTTCGTCGGAGAGCCGGCGGAGCGCGTCCGCGAGGATCACGGCTCAGGCTCCGGCGCGAGTGCGCGCAGGATGCCTTCGTATCCGGTGCAGCGGCAGAGGTTGCCAGCCAGCGCCTCGCGCACCCGGTCCTCGGAAGGAGCCGGATCGTTCTGGAGGAGTGCCCAGGCGGTGACCACGAACCCGGGCGTGCAGGCGCCGCACTGGACACCGCCGGTGGCCACGAAGCGGTCCAGAAAGCGCCTGGCCGGGTTGTCCGCTGAAGCCGAAGCCATTTCCGCGATGCCCTCGACCGTCTCGATCCGCCGGCCGGCGCATTGGGTCAGGGGCACGAGGCAGGAGAGGACCGGCTGGCCGTCGAGCAGCACGGTGCAGGCGCCGCACTCGCCCTCGCCGCAGCCTTCCTTGGTGCCGGTGAGCCCAAGCTGCTGGCGCAGCACGTCGAGCAGGCGTTCCATGGGAGCGCCCTCGACCTCCTCGGTCTGGCCGTTCACGGTGAGCTCGGCTTTCATGGTTTCTCCGGAGACTCCTTGCGGAGTCCTCTCCAGGCCAGCAGCCGCTCCGGCGTCGCCGGGATCTCCGGGACGCCGATGCCGGTGGCGTTCTCGATCGCCTGGGCTACGGCCGGAGCACCGCCGTCCATGGGCAGCTCGCCGACACCCTTGGCGCCGAAGGGACCGTCCTTCCAGGGGCGTTCGAGAAGATGGACGTCGATTCGCGGCGTGTCGCGGACGGTCGGGATGATGTACGTCGCGAGCCGGTCGTTGAGGTAGCGCCCGTTGTCGAGCTTCATCTCTTCCATGAGCGCCCAGCCGAGCGCCTGGAGCGTGCCGCCCTGGATCTGGCCGGCGCAGAGCGTCGGATGGATCGCGCGGCCGACCTCGCAGACCGCGGTCACGTGCAGGGGACGCACCGCGAGGGTGTCGGGATCGACCTCCACCTCCACCACGTCGGCGCCCCAGGCGTAGGTGGGATAGGCCGCGCCGCGGTAGGTGGACTCGTCGAAGACCTGGTCCTCCGGCGGCTCGTGAAGGAGGGTCACCTCGGACGGCCCTCCCGCGGCCCGGCAGGCGCGGGCGGCATCGCGGAAGCGCTCGACCGGTCCGTCCGGCCCCGCGATCCAGCCGTCCGCGACGGAGAGGCCGGCGCGGACGGGGCTGGCAGGATACCGCCAGCCGAGCACCTGGTCGCGCAGCTCGGCGGCGGCTCGGGCGAGGAGGCCGCCCACGATCATGGTGGTGCGCGAGGCCACGGTCGGCCCGGAGTCCGGCACCGCGTTCGTGTCGGGCTCGGCGAAGACCAGGTCTTCGGCGCCGATCCCGGCCGCGGCGGCCACGATCTGCGGGAACACCGCGGCGCAGCCCTGGCCCATGTCGGTCATCGCGGTCAGCGCCTCGATCCGGCCGTCCGCCAGGAGCCGGAGGGTGACGGGCGATTTCATCCGGCGCTCGCCGTTGCCGGTGAAGCCGGCGCCGTGGAAATAGAGCGACAGGCCGATGCCCCGCTTCCTGGCCTCCGGATCGGCTTCTGGATCGGTCCGCGCCTGCTCGAGCTCCAGCCAGCGCTCGCGGAAGCGGGTGCGGGACGCGGCGTCTTCGAGACAGAGCCGGGCGGAGGTGGTGTCGTCCAGGATCTGGCCGGTGGGGAGCCGGTCGCCGGCCTCGACCACGTTGCGCAGGCGGATCTCCAGCGGATCGAGCCCGAGGGCGCGGCCGACGCGGTCCATCTGGCGTTCCATCGCGAACTCCACCTGCGGCGCGCCGAAGCCGCGGAAGGCGCTGTTGGGCGCGGTGTTCGTCCGCAGCACGCGGCCGCGGATGCGCACGTTCGCGCAGCGGTAGGGGCCGAAGGAGTGGAGCAGGGCGCGCGACAGGACGACCGGCGAGAGCGTGGTGTAGGCGCCGCCGTCGAAGAGGATCTCGATGTCGAGCGCGGTGAGCCGGCCGTCGCGGTCCACGCCGGTGCGGTGGCGGACGATCGACGGATGGCGCTTGGAGGTGCCGACGATGTCCTCCTGGCGGCCGTAGATCATCTTGACCGGGTGCCCGGAGGCGCCGGCCAGCAGCGCGGCGTGGATGGCGAGCGCGCTCGGGAAGTCCTCCTTGCCGCCGAAGCCGCCGCCCACGGCCGAGGCCCGCACGCGCACCTGCCCGGCGGGCAGATCGAACGCGTGGACGAGCGCCTTGTGGACGTAGTAGGGGCACTGCATGGAGCCGAGCGCGGTCAGGCCCTCCTCGTCGAACCACGCGGACATGCCCTGGCATTCGAGGTAGATGTGCTCCTGATGACCGGTCCGCCACTCCCCTTCGACGACGAGATGGGCGGCGGCGAGCCCGGCCTCCAGGTCGCCGCAGTCCATGCCGATCTCATGGAGGGCCGAAAGACTCCCGGCCGCGATCGCCGCGTTCATGTCGAGCACGGCGGGGAGCGGCTCGTAGACGACCTCGACCGCGGCGAGCGCCTGGCGCGCGGCGAGCGGCGACGCCGCGGCCACCAGCGCCACGGGCTCGCCGACGTGGCGCACGACGCCGTCGGCGAGGATCGGCCAGCTGTCGTCCAGCAGCTGAACACCGTTGGGACCGGGCAGATCGGCCGCGGTCACGCAGACCGCCCCGGCCGGAGCGCGCTCCGGATGCCAGCGGATCTCGACGATGCGGGCGTGGGGATGGGGGCTGCGCACGGTGGCGCCGTGCAGCATCCCGGGCAGGGTGATGTCGTCCACGTAGCGGGCCGTCCCTGCCACCTTGGCAAAGCCGTCCGGCCGCGGCGGGCTGTCTCCGATCCCTGGCATCAGGACGGGAGTCTATCAGCCGATCTCTGTTGCGATCACTCCGGCCAGCTCCGCGGCCATGGCCTCGATCGTCGGCTGGTCCGGTCCCTCGATCATGACCCGGGCGAGCGGCTCGGTGCCGCTGTAGCGCAGGACGAGGCGGCCGTCGGCGCCTAGGCGATCCTCGACCGATCGGGCGGCGGCGGCGACGCGGGGGACGCTCAAGAGATCCGGCTTGCGGGCGACCGTCACGTTCTTGAGCACCTGCGGGTAGCGCCGGAAGCCGGAGAGCAGCTCCGAGAGCGGACGCCCGGCCTCGCGCACCAGCGCGGCGACGTGGATCGCGGTGAGGAGACCGTCGCCGGTGCTCCCCAGATCCATCTGGATGATGTGGCCGGACTGCTCGCCGCCGAGCAGGATCCCTTCCTTCTTCAAGGCCTCGACCACGTAGCGGTCGCCCACGGCGCAGCGGACGATGCCGATGCCCTCGCGGTCCAGCGCCCGCTCCAGTCCCAGGTTGCTCATGGTCGTGGCCACGATCTTCGGCGGATCGAGGCGGCCTTCGCGGTAGAGGGTCGTCGCCCAGAGGTAGAGGATGGCGTCGCCGTCCCGAATCTGGCCGCGCTCGTCGGCGAGCACGCAGCGGTCGGCGTCGCCGTCGAACGCCGCGCCGAAGTCCGCGCCTTCGGCCACGATGCGCGCGGCCATCTCTTCCGGGGCCGTCGAGCCGCAGCCTTCGTTCACGTTGCGGCCGTCCGGATCGGCGTGGAGGAGGACGACCCCGGCGCCGAGGCGCTCGAAGATCTCCCGGGCGTAACCCGACGCCGCGCCGTTGCCCGCGTCGAGGACGATGCGCAGGCCTTCCAGGGGGCGAATGCCGGAGACGGTGGAGACGGTGGAGACGGTGGAGGAGAGATGCCGGAGGTAGCGCTCGTCGAGAGCTTCCTCAACGGGCAGCTCTCCATCGGACGCGGGAACCTCTTCCGCCGCTCTCGACCGGATGCGGTTCTCCAGGATCAGCTCGTCCTCGTCGCTCCACTTGAAGCCGTTCGGGTCGAGCAGCTTGATGCCGTTGTCCGGCCAGGGGTTGTGGCTGGCGGACACGACCACGCCCGCCGCCGCGCCGAGCGGCTTCACCAGGTGGGCCACGCCCGGTGTGGGGATGACGCCGGCATGGCGGACCGTCGCCCCACCCGCGGCGAGGCCGTCGGCGAGCCAGCGGAAGATCTCGGGCGTGCTCTCCCGCGTGTCGCCGCCCAGGACGACCTGCGGCGGATTGCCATTATTTCCTCTGAGACTGCCACGCTCGCGCAGCAGCGCCGCCAGCTCCAGGGCCAGCGCTGTCACCGTGGGACGGTCCAGGGGGAAGCGGCCGAACCGGCCGCGGATGCCGTCGGTCCCGAACAGGCGGGCGTCTGGGCTCATGGAGGGTCTCTCTGCGCCTTGGGGGCGCCGTCGTCCGGCGTCGCTGGAGTCTGCGGGCGTTCGATCTGCACCCTCACGGAGACCTTCGAGGGCTGCATGATCTTGATCAGGGGGTCGGGCGAGACCACCGGCACGGTTTCCTCGAAGGTCGCGCCGTGCCCGTCGAGATTGACCGGCCGGGTGCGCAGCCTCTTGGTCTTGGACAGGAGCGACGCCGGGCCGATCACCAGCACCTGGTTGGGGAAGACCTCCGGCTCGGACACCGTGCTGCCGGCGACGGCCTCGCCGATGATCTCCGGATCCACCTGGATGCGCTGCGAGATCTCGCGCTCCAGCTCCACGCGGACCAGGTTCGGCTCGATCGCCACCACCTCGAGCCCTTCCGGCATCAGGACGTTCTCCGGCCCCAGGTTCACCGTGGCGAGGCCTTCCGCCGCCTTGCCCAGGTCGACCTGCACGTCCACCATGTACGGGTTGAGCTGGCGCACCTGCTTGCTGCTGCCGCGCACGCGAACGGTCACGTTCTGGACCGGATCGAGGACGACGAACCCGCGCGGCCGGTTGTAGCTCACGCTCGCCTCGACCGCGCGCTCGGACAGCACCTCGCGGTCCTCGAAGGAGACGCTGAACCAGAGGCCGACGGCGATGCTCAGCGCCAGCAGGCGCAGCATCCAGGTGCGGATGCTCTCGCTCACGGCGTGCCGGCCTGCGGATAGAGGTCGGTGATCAGGTACTGATAGAGCATGTTGCGCAGGCCCTTGCCGTCCAGATCGCGGATCATCTCGCCGTCGAAGGCCAGGGAGATGATGCCGGTCTCCTCGGAGACGATCACCGCGACGGCGTCGGTCTCCTCGGTGATCCCCAGCGCGGCGCGGTGGCGCGTGCCGAACTCCTTGGACAGCTCCGGGTTGCTGGTCAGTGGCAGGAAGCAGGCCGCGGCGGAGAGGCGGTCGTCCTGGACGATCACGGCGCCGTCGTGGAGCGGCGTGTCCGGCGTGAAGATGTTGATCAGCAGGTCGTAGGACATCGCCGAGTCCAGCTCGATGCCGTTCTCGACGAAGTTCCGCAGCCCCTGGAGGCGCTCGATCACGATCAGCGCGCCGGTGCGGTGGGCCGACAGGGTGGTCGCGGCCAGCACGATGTCGCCGAACGACGAGACGACCTTCTGCTGCTTGGTCAGGCCCCATAACGGATTGCGGCCGAAGTTGGCGAGCGCCCGCCGGATCTCCTGCTGGAAGAGCACGATGATCGCGAACGGCAGCACGATCAGCAGGTTCTCCAGGATCGACTGGAGCGTGGGCAGGTTGGCGAGCTGGGCCAGGTAGTAGAGCAGGCCGACGAAGACGATCCCGAGCAGCATCTGGACCGCCCGCGTGCCGCGGATCAGGACCAGCAGGTTGTAGACGACCACCGCGACGAACAGGATGTCGAGCGCGTCGCGCCAGGTGACGAGCTGGAGAAACCGTTCGACGGTCAAGCGGGTTGCCTTTCCAGGGTTGATCCCGTTCGCTCCGCTGTGGGGATTGATCCCTTTCGCTCCGCTGTGGGGTCGGGGATTGATCCCCTTCGCTCCGCTGTGGGGTCAGGTTGCTCCGCCGCGGATTCCGGGGCTCGCGCCGAGAGGGCCTCCCAGATGTCGAGGAACTGGGCCGTCTCGGCCACGTCGTGAACGCGGAGGATGGCGGCCGATCCCGCCATCCAGCCCACCCAGCCGGCTACCGCCAGGCTGCCGCCGAGCCGGCGGTCCGGCGGCGGCAGCTGCCGGCCGGCGTGCTCTGACGTCTTGCCGAGAAAACTCTTGCGGCTGGCTCCGAGGAGCAGGGGCCGGCCGAGCGCGGCCAGCTCGCCGAGGCGGGCCGTCAGCTCCAGGTTCTGCTCCCAGGTCTTGCCGAAGCCGAGGCCCGGATCGAGGACGATCTGCGACTCGTCGATCCCGGCCGCCACGGCCTTGGCCATCGAGGCGGCCAGCTCGGCCCGGACCTCGCCGACGACGTCCGCAAAGCGGATGCCCGTCTGCATCGAGCCGAGATCGCCGCGGCTGTGCATGAGGATCACCGGGCAGCCGGCCGCGGCCACCGCCCGTGCGAGTCGGGGATCGGCCAGGGCGCTCACGTCGTTGATCAGATCGGCGCCGGCCGCGAGCGCCGCCTCGGCGACCTCGCCCTTGCGGGTGTCGACGGAGAGCACCGCGTCTTCCCCCCCAGGGGCGCGGCGCACGGCTTCGAGCACGGGGATCAGGCGGGAGATCTCGACCTCCGCCGGCACCGTCTCGGCGCCGGAGCCGTAGACGCCGCCGCCCGGCCGGGTCGACTCGGCGCCCAGATCGAGGAGATCGGCGCCGTCGGCCAGCATGCGCAAAGCATAGTCGACCGCCCGCTGGGGGTCGGTCCAGAGGCCGCCGTCGCTGAACGAGTCCGGAGTGAGATTCAGGATGCCGAGAAGGAGGGGGCGGCCCCGCGGACAGTCTCCCGTCACCAATGAGGTGGTCAACGGGAGAGAGCGTCCGCGGGGAAGGCGGAGAATCCAGCTTGAGGGTGGGGTGGCCGGTCTGGCGTTCTCCATGAGTGGGGATCGCGGCTCAGCCCACCTCAGCTTCGATTTCAGGGATCTCCGAGGTGATGGTGGGCGGCTGCATCACCGACTCCGGTACCTCGTGGCCGCCGATCACCAGGCCTTCGCCCGGCGCGACCGGGCGCGTCGGCGCGGAGCCGTGACCGGTCATCTCGCGCAGCATGCGGTTGACCTCCTCGCCGTCGAGCGTCTCGCGCTCCAGCAGATTCTCGGCGATGCGGTCCAGCACCGCCCGGTTCTCCTGGAGGACGACGGTCGCGCGCTCGTAAGCGTCCTGGACGATCCGGGTGACCTCGCGGTCGATGCGGACCGCCGTGTCCTGGCTGTACTCCGAACGCTGCGCGAACTCGCGGCCCAGGAAGACCGGCTCGTCCTTGGCCCCGTAGGCGAGCGGGCCGAGATCGGACATTCCCCACTCGCAGACCATGCGGCGGGCCATGTCCGTGGCGCGCTCGATGTCGTTGCCCGCGCCCGTGGTGATGTCGTCCTGCGTCAGCTCCTCGGCCACGCGGCCGCCCATGAGGATGGTGATCTGCGCCTCCACGTACTTCTTCTTGTACGTGTACTTGTCCTCGGTCGGCAGCTGCATGGTGAGACCGAGGGCGCGTCCGCGCGGGATGATCGTCACCTTGTGCAGCGGATCGGCGCCGGGCGTGAAGACGGCGACCAGCGCGTGCCCGGCCTCGTGATAGGCCGTGATGCGCTTCTCGTCGTCGGTCAGCATCATGGTCTTCCTCTCGACGCCCATCAGAACCTTGTCCTTGGCGAACTCGAAGTCCTCCATGTCGACCTTCTTCTTGTTCCGCCGGGCGGCGACCAGGGCCGCCTCGTTCACCAGGTTCGACAGGTCGGCGCCGGCGAAGCCCGGAGTGCCGCGGGCGATCCGGTTCAGGTCCACGTCCTCGGAGATCGGGATGTTGCGCGTGTGGACCTTGAGGATGCCGGTGCGGCCGTTGATGTCCGGCCGGTCCACGACGACGCGGCGGTCGAAGCGGCCGGGACGCAGCAGCGCCGGGTCGAGCACGTCGGGCCGGTTCGTGGCCGCGATGAGGATGACCCCCTCGTTCGATTCGAAGCCGTCCATCTCCACCAGCAGCTGGTTGAGCGTCTGCTCGCGCTCGTCGTGACCGCCGCCCAGGCCGGCGCCGCGATGGCGGCCGACGGCGTCGATCTCGTCGATGAAGATGATGCACGGAGCGTTCTTCTTGCCCTGCTCGAACAGGTCGCGCACCCGCGACGCGCCGACGCCGACGAACATCTCGACGAAGTCCGAGCCCGAGATGGAGAAGAACGGCACGTTCGCCTCCCCGGCGATGGCGCGGGCGAGCAGCGTCTTGCCGGTTCCCGGAGGGCCCATCAGCAGCACGCCCTTGGGGATGCGGCCGCCGAGCTTCTGGAACTTCTGGGGCTCCTTCAAGAACTCGACGATCTCCTGCAGCTCGTCCTTGGCTTCCTCGATGCCCGCAACGTCCTTGAACGTCACCTTCTTGCCGGTCGTGTTCAGCAGCTTGGCCTTGCTCTTCCCGAAGGAGAGGGCCTTGTTGCCGCCGGTCTGCATCTGGCGCATGAACAGCACCCAGAGCACCACGATCAGGAGGATCGGAGCCCAGGTGAAGAGGATCGCGATGATCGGGTTTTCCTTCGGCTCCTCGGCGGTGATGCCGACGTTGGCGGCGCGCAGATCCTTGACGAGGTCCGGATACTCGGGCGGGAGCTGGGTGGAGAACTCCTCTCCCTCGTTGTACTCGGCGCCGCCGCGGAACTTGCCGGTCAGCTGCTGGCCCCGGATGGTGACCTCGGCCACCTTCCCCTTCTGGACCGCCTCCAAAAACTGGGTGAAGGACAGCTCTTGCCGGTTGGCCTTGTTGCCCTGGAACGTCTGCCAGAGCAGAATGACCACGACGAAGATCGCCATCCACAGAAACAGGGTCTTGACGGTAGAGTTCAAGGCTCGGCTACCTCATGCAGGCAAAACGGGACGGAAAGTCCCTTGGCAGTCGGGACGGAAAGTCCCTTTCCAGTGTCAACCGGCAGGCCGGCTGGCGGATTCCCGCGGCTCACGCGCTTCCCTTGAGCCGTCCGACGTACGGCAGGTTCCCGAAACGCCCGCCGTGCTTGAGCCCGTACCCGACGAGAAGCCCCTGGCGGCCGGTGCGGAAGGCCGCGTAGGTAGCCTGGAAGGGCGTCTTGCGCTCGTCCGGGATGTCGATCAGGGCGGCGAAGCGGACCTCGCGGGCGCCATGATCGCGGAGCTGCTGTTCCAGATAGGGCTCGGTGATCCCGGAGGTGACCACGTCCTTGAGGACGAGCACGCTCTGGCCCGCGACGTCGAGGGGCAGAGGATACCGGATCTGGACCACGCCCGGCTCGGCAGCCTCCTCCTCGGAGCCCACCTGGATGAATTCGAAGCGGACCGGCTGCGGGATGGCCCGGGCCAGGTCGGCGAGGAAGATGACGGAGCCGCCGAGCAGGGCGATGAGGAGCGGGTCTTCGCCGGCCAGCTCCTCGCCGATGCGGCGGCCGAGGTCGTCGACCTTCTCCTGCAAGGCCGGGCCTTCGAAGAGGATCTCGATGTCGTTCTCCGCGATCGGCTTGGTCTCGGGGCTGCTCATAGGTTCTTGGCCTCGTTGGAGGGCTCGATGAGGGGCGACCGATCCCGCTCCCGTACCCGGAATCGCAACAGTATAAGAGAAATCAGGGACCCGCTCCCGGCCCCGCTCCCGGATCCTGGATGCCCGGCGCAAGATCACCTCGTCTCCCGCGCCCGAAGCTTCCCATCGCCAGCCGTCTCCGCTGTCGCATCCTACTTGCAGCCCTGATGCCATCTGGCGCGAAAGCTCGCGCCGCGCCGCGTCCGAGGGCGGATAGGAAGCGCCCGCCCGGCGGTGAAGCCACGCGAGCGCGAAGGGAAGCAGCTCCGGGGGAAGGCTCTCCAGCCCCGCCCGCTCGACGGCCAGGCCGTCCGCCATCTCTTGTACGCGCAGACGGCTGGAAAGATAACGGTCGAGCCGGCCCGAAGCCCTCCGCGCCCGGTCGGCCACCCGCGCCAGCAGCGAAGAGAGAGAATCCTCTTCACTTCGAGAGGGAGGGAGGGAGGCGCCCTCTCCCGCGGAGCGGGGGAGGGAAGGGGAGGGGTCGAGAACAACCATTCGGACCCGGTTGCGAGGCGTCGCCGGATCCAGGTTCGTCGGATCCTGAACCGGTTCCAGACCGGCCTCCTGGACCATCCGCCGAAGATCGCGCCGGGACACGCCGAGCAGCGGCCGGACCACCGAGCCATGCACCGGCCGGATGCCGGCCAGCCCCTCCCATCCGCTGCCGAAGAGCAGCCGCAGGAGAACCGTCTCCGCCTGGTCGTCGAGATGATGCCCGGTGGCGATCCAGCGCGCGCCTTCGCTCCGCCGGACCTCCTCCAGGAAGGCGTAGCGTTCCCGGCGGGCCGAGGCTTCGAGGCTTTTCCCCCGCGTCCTCACCTCGTGGGCCTCGCGCCGGCCGCTCACGAAGCGGACACCCAACTGCTCGGCCAGCCGGCGGGCGGAGACGGCGCGCTCCGCGGAGCCCGGGTCCAGGCCGTGATCGAGATGAGCCGCAACGATTGGGACGGTGGGGAACCTGCCGAGCCGAGCCAGCCCAAGGAGCAGACCCGTGGAGTCGGGACCGCCTGAGAACGCCACGACGACAGCGTCTCCGGGCCCAAGCGGGGCCACCTGGCGAAAGAAGGAATCCAGGGTGAGGAGGATGGTAGCGGTGACGGGACTCGAACCCATGACCTAGCGATTATGAGTCGCTCGCTCTAACCAACTGAGCTACACCGCCAAGATCGACTGCCAAACAACGGGGGTACCAACGGGCCAGGGAAGGAAAGGGTCCGTCAGCCTCGAAATCGGGGCGCATTTTACCGCGCCCACGGGGAAAAGCAAGAGGAAAAGCCCGAGGGCGCCCCCTCATCCCATGCGGGGGCGCCCCGGAGACCGTGCTGCGCGAGCCCGGCCGGCTCAGCGCATTACTTCCTGGCAACTCCGGAACTGTCCGAAGAACTCCTGCATCGACGTGGAAAGAGCGTTGTCATTCAGGCGGTAGATGACATTCTGGCCCTGCCGCTGATCTACCACCAACTCGGCCTCCTTGAGGACCGACAGGTGGCGGGAGATCGTGGGCTGGGAAAGATTGAAGTTCCCGACGATCTCACCGACCGTGCGCTGCCGTCCTTCCAGCAGCCGCAGGATCTCCTGGCGGGTGCCGTCCGACAGCGCCTTGAACACCTTGGTCAGATGCCGCTCTTCCCTGCGGAACACGTGGATGCCGCGGTCGATGTTTGCCATGGCTTTGTGCCTCTCCTCTCAGGCTCCCCTGAAGTGGTGCCCGGTTCGTTGGAGCTATTCTAAAGGGACCATACTTGAACAAGACTTGGGAGTGCCCGGGTTTGGATGCACGGATGTGCTCATCTCTTGAGCAGGGAGTTGCAAACTTCTCTATAACCCAAATTTAGCCCGAGTATCTCCACTCTAGGAGTGGACGGACACGGGCTAACATTTCATCTAAAGAATACGCAGGAGGGCTGCGGTTGGATTTGCGGCAGATCGGTGGGGCGGGAGGTCTTTTTGTAGGGGCGGCCCTTGTGGCCGCCCTGGGTGGGGGCGGGCCCCGGAATTCGTCGTGGCGGGGGCAAGGGCGGCCACAAGGGC
>JANMTS010000148.1:0-149683 GCA_031390755.1 Holophagales bacterium | reverse complement strand
GGACGTGGCACCGGCGCTCAACGTACCATACATGATCGAGCCATGACAGCAGCCTGAGGGCTATGCGTATGGAGTATTGAGCCATAAATCACCCATACATAGCGAGCGCCTCCTCGTATCGAGCGCGTGCCGCGTCGTGATCCGATCGGGCTAGCGCGATGTCGCCGAGTCTCAGGATGCAGTTGGCCTCGCCCAGCACGTCGCCGACGTTTCTGAAGAGAGGCAAGGCCTCCTCGTATCGAGCGCGTGCCGCGTCGTGATCCGATCGGACAAGCGCGATGTTGCCCAGGCTCTTGATGCAGTTGGCCTCGCCCAGCACGGAGCCGACGTTTCTGAAGAGAGGCAAGGCCTCCTCGTATCGAGCGCGTGCCGCGTCGTGGTCCGATCGGGCAAGCGCGATGTTGCCCAGGCGTTGGATGCAGTCGGCTTCAAGCTGAGTGAGGCCGCGTGATTGAGCGACTGCGAGGGCCTTTTCCAAGGGCTCGCGTGAGCCCCACCCTGCAAGACGCACGAGTTCTCCAAGATCCTTCGCCGCTTCTACTGCCGGCTCCGGTTCCGGCTGCTCCAGACCCAAGGAAATCATCGCGGCCAGGTTTCCAAGCTCCGGAACGAGCCTCGCCGTGGCCTCGGCCCCATCTCTCCTGCCGATCTGATCTCCGAGGCGAGCCAACTCCAGATAGTGGCTTATCGCCCGCTCCAGATCCTCTGGCTCAGGGACGAGCACCTTGTGGATGTACTCCCGGACCGGTGCCAGCATCCTCAGACGCGGACCTTGATCGAAGGCGAGGCCGGTCTTTCTCAGGACCGCGGCAGCATCGCCCGCGATGCCGGGGAGAAGGGCTTCGAGATCCACATGAGCGACACCATCCGGGAGAAGCGCTAGCACGGGGAGAAGCCGCCGGGCTTGCGGAGTCATTCGCGGACCGTCCAAAGAGAAGTCCAAGGAGACCTCGATGTTGTTGAGACGCTCTTTGCCGTCGGCGTGCTGGAGGAGAGCAGTCCTCTTGGCCTGCCAGCGTTTCCACAGACCAGCCAAGTCAGGCTCGGCTTCCGCTTCGCTGCCGAGGAGGACCACGGCGAGGGCCAGCCGGTCGACGGCTTCCAGCAGTCGGTCCAGATCTGGATCGTCTCGGAATTTCTCACCCGCCACGGCGAGGAATGCATCCCTTGCGGCCTGCAAGCCGAGCGGTCCGACCCGAATCGCGGAGCGCCAGGCCGGCCCGAGCGGGCGCTGGTCGCCGCGAATCGAGGCGATGAGGGTCAGACCCTCAAGGGACGAGAGCGCCGTGAGCAGATCCTCGACCTGGGTCATGGCCCCTTCCCAGGGAGTCTCGGCGTTGTCGAGGGCAAGGACGGCCGGTTTGGAGCCAAGCGCCAGGAGGAGGCTGCCTTCCGGATCGGAGCCGGGTTCGACGCCGACGGCCTGAAGGATCGTACTGACCAGGGCCTCTCGGCTGGGTGCGCTGTCGCAGCGGACAAAGAATCGCCTGGCTCCATAACGCTCGGCCACACGGCGATCATGGAGTGCTTCCAGGCTGATCGTGGTCTTACCCGCCCCGGGGCCTCCGAGGATCGGCGTCGGAGGCGGAGACGGCTGGAGCAGAGTGGCGACCAGATCCTGAACCTCGTCCACCCGGCCAAAGCATCGGGGTCTGCCGGGGAGGCGATGTGCAGAGGTCAGGGCTATCTGGGGTGGCGCTGTCGTGGTTCCCGCCATGCCCGAGGGCTTGAGACCCTGGAGGAACTGGAGCAGCTTCGAGTGATCCGAGCCGTAGGAGATCGGGTGGAGATGATCGTCCTTATGCAGCTTCCGGAGGTCGGCGAGCTCGCCGTCCAGGCACAGCCGGTAATGGCGGGTTGAGGTGCCTTCGAACGCTTCCCGCGCCCAGGCAAGAAGAGCGCCGAAGTTGGGATCGGAGAGGCCGTCTCCACAGCCGACAAAGAGAAGGGTGTGAAGGGTTTGGACCGCCCGAAGCACGGCCTGGGCATGAGCGTGACCAAGGATTCTTTCGTAGGAGCGGATGCCGAGGATGACCGACTCCGGCTCCTCCCAATACCCGTGGAGGTGGAGGATGCCGGGCTCGGCCTTCTGGATGGCTCGGATCGCCCGATCACCGCCACGCCAAGTGACGGGGGGCAGCCCAGTGACTTCTTCCAGGAGCCCATCGTAGTTCGTGGTGGCCAGGGGAAGGCCCAGATCCCGCAAGGCCTCAAGAACCGACCGATCCTTGGCTTGGAGCGTCCCGACCGTATCTCGGAGCCAGTCCCGATAGTCGCGGCCGTCCGGAAACCCGAGCTTGCTGGAGATCTTTTCGGCGGCGGAGAGGAGGTCGTCCATGTCTCCGGACTCGATCTCGGCCCGGACCCGGCCGGCCCACTTTGCATCGAGACCCCGGACGCTGACGCACCGGTCGACACCGTTCTTCAGGAGGCCCGTCCAGGAGGCGAGGGGATTCCCCTTCGTGGCGCCGGTCGACACGCCGGAGCCCACGATCACAAGGACGCGGCCGGCCTGGATCTCTTTCCGGAGGTCTTCGACGGGAGTGTCGGACATTTCCAGGGAATGCTATCAGGACGGATGGGAATGGAGTAGCTGAGGGGCAATTCCCGATGTCCGGCAGCCGTGGTCCCGCTTCTGGCCAACTCTGGCCGAGGGACGGCCAGGAGAGGCGGGATACCGCCGGGTTGCGCCGGGTTCCGGCAATCCCCGGCGGGATCTCCGCAGCGGCCGGCGGGACTTGGGCCGGGTTCGGCCGGAGAGGGGCCGGGAGTCGCCGGAGTCCGGCGGCAGTGCAGGAGGATCCCGGCGCGTCGGCCGGAAGCCGGCACAGAGACGCGGAACGTCGGCACCCCGTAGCGGAGCGCCGGCCTCCCACCGCGGAGCGTCCGCGCCACGTAGCGGAGCGCGCGCCGAGGCTGGCGGAGACGTGGGCGATGCAGGCCGGAGGTCGGCCGGGAAGAGGGCAGGCACGAGACCTGCCCCTACGCGAGACTCGGAACTTCTCCCGCGACCCGTCGTATCGATTGCCGGCAAGCCTCCATCCCGGAAGCCGAAGGCCGCGCCTGTGGGTCTTCGGGAGACCTTTCCCCGTCATCGGGAGACCTCTCCCCGTGCCCCGGAAACCTTTCCCGGTGACCGGGAGAACGTTCCCGATGACCCGGAGACCTTTCCGCGTCATCGGGAGACCTCTCCCTGCGACCCGGAGACCTTTCCCTGGAACCGGGAGACTTTTCCCGGTGGGCCGGAAACCTTTCCCGGTGACCGGGAAACCTTTCCGCGTGACCGGGAAACCTTTCCGCGTGGCCGGGAGACCTTTCCCGGTGACCGGGAGACCTTTCCTCGTGACCGGGAGACCTTTCCTCGTGACCGGGAGACCTTTCCTCGTGACCGGGAGACCTTTCCTCGTGACCGGGAGACCTCTCCCCGTGACCGGGAGACCTTTCCGCGTGGCAGGTCCGGGTGTGCCAAGGGCTTGGCGCGGCCCCCCGTCCCGGTACACAATCGCCCGCGTTGTCCCGCAATCCATGGCGGTCCTCACTTCCACTACCGTAGGGCAGCGACACCCGGCAGCAACCGCCGTATCACGGAGCAACCCATTGTCTACCGACGAGCAGCCCGGCCGATCGGCCGTCGACCTCCATAGCCATCCCCGTCCTTCCTGTGTCCATGAGCTGATCGAGGAGCAGGCCGAACGCACGCCCGAACGGGTGGCGGTCCGGTCCGGGTCGGAGACCGTCACCTACCGCGAGCTGATGGAGCGGACTTCCCGGCTGGCGGCCCACCTTCAGGGGATGGGCGTTACGGCGGACACCCGGGTCGGGGTCTGCGCCGAGCGGTCGCTGGAGATGGTGCTCGGTCTCGTCGGCGTGATGCGGGCGGGCGGGGCATATGTGCCTCTCGATCCCACGTATCCGCCGGATCGGCTGGCGTACATGCTGGCGGACTCGGCGGTGCCGGTGCTGCTCACCCAGGAACGGCTGCTGGCGACTCTTCCGGCGCATGGCGCCCGTACGGTGCTGTTGGATGGGGAGCCCGGGGAAACGGGGGCGGCACCGACCCGGCCGACCCGGGGAGAGGCGCTGCCGGATTCGCTCGCCTACATCATCTACACGTCGGGCTCGACGGGCCGGCCGAAGGGGGCGATGAACTCCCATCGGGCGGTGGTCAATCGGCTGCTCTGGATGCAGGACGCGTTCGGGCTGGACGGCACGGACCGGGTGCTCCAGAAGACGCCGTTCAGCTTCGACGTGTCGGTGTGGGAATTCTTCTGGCCGCTCATGACCGGCGCCGAGCTGGTGGTGGCCCGGCCCGGCGGGCATCAGGATCCGGCGTATCTCGTGGACGTGATCGCCCGCGAGCGGATCACGACGCTGCACTTCGTGCCTTCGATGCTGCGGGCGTTCCTGGGGGCTCCGGGGCTGGAGCGATGTACGAGCCTCCGGCGGGTGATCTGCAGCGGCGAGGCCCTGCCCGCCGATCTGGAACGGCGGTACTTTCAGGCGTTCGAACGGTTCGGCTCCAACGGTCCTGAGCTTCACAACCTCTACGGTCCCACGGAAGCCGCGGTCGACGTGACGTGGTGGGCGTGCCGTCCCGGCTCGACGGAGACGGCGGTGCCCATCGGCCGGCCGATCGCGAACACCAGCATCCACATCGTTGACCCTGGCTTCGAGCCCGTGCCGGACGGCGGCGAGGGCGAGCTGCTGATCGGCGGCGTGCAGCCCGCCCGCGGATACCATGGCCGGCCGGAGCTGACGGCGGAGAAGTTCGTCCCCGATCCGTTCGCGGCGGACGGCTCGCGGCTGTACCGGACCGGCGATCTGGCGCGGTGGCGGGACGACGGCGCGATCGACTTCCTCGGGCGCATCGACCACCAAGTGAAGATCCGCGGATTCCGGATCGAGCTGGGGGAGATCGAGGCGGCGCTGGCGGAGCATCCGGCGGTTCGGGAGTCGGTCGTGGTGGCTCGGGAGGCGGGCGGGGAGGCTCGGTTGGTGGCGTATGTGGTGGTGGGGGCGTTGGGCCCTCACCCCCCGGCCCCCTCTCCCGGTCCGCCCGAGTCCCCCGCCCCGGGAGAGGGGGAGAACAGCGAAGAGAGCTTGAGGGCGCTTCTTCTTAAGCGGTTGCCGGAGTACATGGTTCCTTCGGCGTTTGTGTTTCTGGATGCGCTGCCTCTTTCCCCCAACGGAAAGATCGACCGGAAGGCTTTGCCCGAGCCGGAGCTGGAGAGGGGAGCCTATGTGGCTCCGGTCACGGAGCTGGAGCGGTTCCTGACGGGGCTCTGGGCGGAGGCTCTGGGTGTCCAGTCGATCGGGGACAAACCGGTGGGGGTCGACGAGTCGTTCTTCGAGCTGGGTGGCAGCTCGGTGTCGGGCGCGCAGGTCATCAACCGGATTCAGGCGGCGCTGGGCGAGATCGTCCACGTGGTGGTGCTGTTCGACGCTCCGACGGTGCGCGCGATGGCCGGGCATCTGGGGCGCGAGCATCGGCAGGCGGTGGCGCGGGTCTGGGGGGCGGAATCGCTGTTGGAGGTCGTAGAGGCAGCGGCCTCGGCGGGCCGGGTGGACGAGGATCGGGTCGCGGTGATGCGGAGCCTGATTCCGCCGCTCGGTCAGGCGCCTGACGAGCCTCGCAATCCGCGGGCGGTGTTCGTGCTGTCGCCGCCGCGGTCGGGGTCCACGCTGCTGCGCGTGATGCTCGCGGGTCATCCCGGATTGTTCGCGCCTCCGGAGCTGGAGCTGCTGTCGTTCAACACGCTGGCCGAGCGGCGGGCGGCGCATCCAGGGGCGGAATCGTTCCTGCTCGAAGGGCTGCCGCGGGCGATTGTCGAGATTCTGGGCTGCGGTGCCGACGAAGCAGCCGCGCTCGTCGAGCGGGCGGAGCGCGAGGGGTGGACCACGCGGCGGATGTTCGGCGAGATGCAGGCATGGCTCGGCGGCCGGACGCTGGTGGACAAGACGCCGACGTACGCGCTCGATCCCGCGGTGCTGAGGCGGGCGGAGGAG
This sequence comes from Holophagales bacterium, assembly GCA_031390755.1. GTDB lineage: Bacteria > Acidobacteriota > Thermoanaerobaculia > Multivoradales > UBA5704 > DATMER01. Next base: position 143,677 of record JANMTS010000148.1, on the reverse strand, counting down.
GCGTTCGAGGCGCCGTTCTACATCCACCTGATCCGGCACCCGTACGGGATGATCCACTCCTTCGAGGAGGCCAAGCTCGACCAGATCTTCTTCCGCCAGGCGCATCCGTTCACCCGCCGCGAGCTGGGCGAGCTGTTCTGGCTGCTGAGCCACCGAAATATCGTGGAATTTCTGGGTACCGTTCCCGCGGAGCGCCAGCACTGGGTGCGCTTCGAGGATCTCGTGCGCGACCCGGAAGCCGAGCTTCGGCGGCTGTGCGGCGCGCTGGGGATCGACTTTCATCCGGACATGGCCGATCCGTACAAGGAATCGCAGGCCCGGATGACGGACGGCCTTCACGCGGAGAGCCGGATGCTCGGGGACGTGAAGTTCCACGATCACCGGGGCGTCGAGGCCGAGGCCGCGGAGCGCTGGCGGCAGGCCTATTCGGAGGATTTCCTCGGCGAGCCGGGCTGGGAGATAGCGGCGGGGCTCGGGTATCCGAGAGAAAGCGCAAGGGGAAAGGCGCCTGAAACCATCCGGCCGATCCCGCGCGAGCCCGGCGCGCTCGTCGCCCTGTCGCCGGCCCAGGAACGGCTGTGGTTCCTGGACAGACTTATGGACCAGGTACTGCCGGGATCGCCGGTCTACAACGTCAGCCGCGAGCTGCGGCTCGTCGGTCCGCTCGATCCGGCGCGGCTGGCCGGCGCGCTGACGGCCGTGGTCCGCCGCCACGAGGCGCTGCGGACGGTGTTCCGCGAGACGGAGACGGGGCCGGTCCAGATCGTGATGCCCGCTGGCATCGTTCCCATGCCGCTGATCGATCTGGAGGGATTTCCAGAGGAAGCGCGGCGGATCGTGCTGGCCACGGCGCGGAGGCCGTTCGACCTGGAGCGCGGGCCGGTGCTGCGGGCGCTGCTGCTGCGCCTTGGTCCGGACGACCACTCGCTGCGCCTCGATCTCCACCACATCGCCACGGACGGCTGGTCCATGGGCGTGCTGGGGCGGGAGCTTCAGGCGCTCTACCGCGGAGAGATCCTGCCTGTTCTGCCGGTCCAGTATGCGGACTATGCGGTCTGGCAGCGGCGGTGGCTGGAGGCCGAGGGTCCGGCGCAGCTCGCGGCGTGGACGCAGCGGCTGGCGGGGCTACCTCCGGCGCTCGATCTGCCCACGGACCGCATGCGGCCGGCGGTGCAGAGCCTGGACGGCGCGCTGGAGCGCCTGCGGCTGCCGGCCGAGCTGATCGACGGGCTGGAGGCGGTGGGGAGGCGCGGCGGGGCGACGCTCTTCATCACGTTGCTGGCGGCGTTCGAGGGGCTGCTGCACCGGCTCACGGGGCGGGACGACCTGGCGGTCGGCGTGCCCTCCGCGAACCGGAGCCGGCCGGAGATCGAGGGCCTCGCCGGCTTCTTCGTGAACAACCTCGTGATGCGCGCGAGCTTCGCGGGAGATCCGGCATTTCCGGAGGCGCTGGCCCGGGTTCGGGACGCCGCGGTGTTCGCCTACGCGAATCCGGATCTGCCGTTCGAGCGCCTCGTGGCGGAGCTGGCGCCGGACCGCGATCTGTCGCGCACGCCGGTCTTCCAGGTGGTGTTCTCGCTGCTCGACGCGCCCGAGCCCTACGACTTCGGGGACCTGCGAGGCGATCTGCTGGAAGTCCACACCGGCACGGCGAAGTTCGACCTCTGGCTCCAGATGGAGCGCCTGCCGGACGGCTGGAGCGCGCGGGCGGAATTCGCCACGGCGCTGTTCGAGGCCGCGACCGTGCGGCGCTGGCTCGGGCATCTCCGGGAGATGCTCGGCGGGATCGTAGAGACGCCGGACGCGCGGCTCTCCGACCTCCCCCTGATGACCGCGGCCGAGCGCGAGCAGGTGCTCGTCGACTGGAACCGGACCCGCGAAGAGTTTTCGGCCGAGCCGGTGCCGGTCCTGGTCCGCCGCTGGGCGGAGCGGACGCCCGACGCCGTTGCAGTTTCCTGGGATGGAGGAGAGCTGACCTACGGCGAGCTGGCGCGGCGGTCGGCGGAGCTGGCCGAGGCGTACCGGCGGGACGGCGTGGGGCCGGAAACGGTCGTTGCGCTGCGGCTGGAGCGCTCGCCGGAGCTGGTGATCGCGGCGCTGGCGGTGATGGAGGCCGGCGGTGCCTATCTGCCGATCGATCCGGCGCAGCCGGAGGAGCGGCAGCGGTGGATCGTGGCGGATGCGGGCCCTCACCCCCGGCCCTCTCCCGGGGGGCCGGGGGTGAGGGCCGCAGACCCCGCCGCCCTCGCCTACGTCATCTACACCTCCGGCTCCACCGGCAATCCCAAGGGCACGGAGCTGGGCCATCGCGGCCTGTCCAGCTTCCTGGCCTGGCACCGCCGGGCCTATGGGCTGACGCCCGCGGACCGCTCGACGCTCCTGGCCGGGCCGGGGTTCGACGCCTCGGTGTGGGAGATGTGGGCGCCGCTCACGGCCGGAGCCTCGCTGCACATCCCGCCGCCGGAGACGATCCCATCGCCTCCGGCGCTGCTGGCCTGGATGGCGGAGCGGGGGATCACGGTCTCGTTCCTTCCCACGCCGCTGGCGGAGGCCGTGCTCGGCGAGGCGATGCCGGAGCGCCTGGCGCTGCGCTGGCTGCTCACGGGCGGCGACCGTCTCCGGCGGCGGCCCGCGGCAAGCCTTCCCTTCACCCTGGTCAACCACTACGGGCCGACGGAAAGCACGGTGGTGGCCACGGCCGGGCCGGTGGAGCCGGCCGGTGAGCGCGTGCCCGAGATCGGCCGGCCGATCTCGAACACCCGCGTCTACCTGCTGGACAAGTCATTTCAACCCGTGCCGGTGGGGATTCCGGGCGAGCTGTGTATCGCGGGCGAAGGCCTCGCCAGGGGCTATCGCGGGCGTCCGGATTTGACGGCCGAGCGCTTCGTGCCCGATCCCTTCTCAGGCGGGGAGAGACTCTATCGAACGGGCGACCTGGCCCGGTGGCTGCCGTCGGGCACCCTGGAGTTCCTGGGCCGGATCGATCACCAGGTCAAGATCCGCGGGTTCCGCATCGAGCTGGGCGAGATCGAGGCCGCGCTGGGCCGGCAGCCGGAGGTCCGCGAGGCCGTGGTGCTGGAGCGGGACGGCCGGCTCGCGGCCTACGTCGTGCTGAGCACGGAGCTCGCGGAGGCCCGGGAGCACCTGCGCGGCGCGCTGGCGGCGGCTCTCCCGGATGCGATGGTGCCGAGCCTGTGGGCGTTCCTGGAGGCCCTGCCGCTGACTCCGAACGGCAAGGTGGACCGCCGCGCTCTGGCCCGGATCGCGCTGGCCGAAGGAGTGGCGGAGAGCGGTTATCTGCCGCCGGAGACCGAGATCGAGACGGCGCTCGCCGAGGTGTGGGCCGGGCTGTTCGGCCTGGAGCAGATCGGCCAGAAGGTCGGCCGGCTCGACGACTTCTTCGCCCTGGGCGGCCACTCGCTGCTCGCGGCGCGCCACGCCTTCCGGGTGCGTGAGCGGTTCGGCGTGGATCTGCCGCTGCGCGACGTGTTCGAGGCCCGGACGCTTGCGGCTCTGGCAGCTCGGATCGAAGCGGCCCGGCCCGAGGCGGACCTGCCGCTCGTCCCTGGAGTCGAGAGGCCGGCTCCGGCCTCGTTCGCCCAGCAGCGGCTCTGGTTCCTCGACCGGCTCCAGCCCGGCTCGCCGGCCTTCAACATGCCGTTCGTCATCCCCTTCGAGGGAGCGCTGAGCCCGGCCTCCCTGGCCTCGGCTCTGGACGCGGTCGTGAGACGCCAGGAGGCGCTGCGCACCACGCTCGTCCTGCCGGAAGGCGCGGCCGAGCCGGTCCAGATCGTGGGTACCTCGGCGGTGAGCGTTCCGGTCTTGGACCTGACGGCTCTGCCGGAGGAATCACGGCACCGGGAGCTGGAGCGGCTGCGTGACGCCGAGGCGCGGCGTCCCTTCGATCTGGCGGCGGGACCGCTGCTGCGTACGGTCCTCGTCCGGACTGGAGTGGACCGGAACCGGCTCCTGCTGACCCTGCACCACGCGGTGGGGGACGGCTGGTCGGTCGAGATCCTGCTTCGCGAGCTCGCGGAGGCGTTGCAGGGCGAGGAGCTTCCCGATCTGCCGGTTCAGTACTCCGATTTCGCGGTCTGGCAGCGCCGCTGGCTGGCGGGCCGGCGCCTGGAGGACCAGCTTTCGTTCTGGCGCGAGCGTCTGGCCGGGCGGGACGGTGCGACCGAGCTGCCCGCCGACCATCAGCGGCCCGCGGGTCCGGCGCTGCGCGGCGCGCGCGAGACGTTGGCGCTACCGCCGGGGCTGCTCGAAGCGCTGGAACGGACCGGCCGCGAGCACGGAGCGACGCTTTTCCTGACCTTGATGGCGGCGTTCCAGGCGCTGATCGTGCGCTATTCGGGAAACGTTGATGTGGTCGTGGGCACGCCGGTGGCCGGGCGGCCGCGGCCCGAGGTCGAAGGGCTGATCGGCCTGTTCGTGAACCTGCTGGCCCTGCGGGTGGACGCCTCGGGCGATCCCGCGTTTCCGATCCTCCTGGATAGGACACGTGAAGCGGTGCTGTCGGCGTTCGCGCACCAGGACATCCCCTTCGAGCGGCTGGTCGCCGAGTTGGAGACAGAGCGCCAGCTCTCGCGCCATCCGCTGTTCTCGCTCGTCCTGGTCCTGGAGGACACCGCGTCCGTGCCGGTCGAGCTGGCGCCGGGCCTGCGGATGCTGCCGCCCGAGGAGACCGCCACCGGCACCGCCAAGCTCGACCTGAACCTGGCCGTGATCCGTTCGCCCCAGGGCGCCGAGCTGTCCGCGCGCTACGCCTCGGAGCTGTTCGACGCGGCCACGATGCGGCGGCTCCTGGGCCATGTCCGCAATCTGCTCCAGGGCATCGCGCTTCAGGGAATCGCGGCCGACGGCGGCGCGCGCCTGTCCGATCTGCCTCTTCTGGCCGCGGCCGAGCGGGACGAGATCCTGGCCGCCGCGGCTGGCGAGCGGGTGGAGATCCCGGCCGAGCCGGTCCACGTTCTCTTCGAGCAGTGGGCGGCGAGGACGCCGGACGCTCCCGCCGTGGTCTGGTCCGGCGGCCGGCTCACCTACGCGGAGCTGGACCGGGCGGCCGGCGAGCTGGCCGCGAGCCTGCGGAGCCAGGGCGTTGGACCGGAGACGGTCGTGGCGCTTCGCCTGGAGCGCTCGGCCGAGCTGATCACGGCGGCGCTGGCAGTCCTGAAAGCCGGCGGCGCGTATCTGCCGATCGATCCGGCGCAGCCGGAGGAGCGGCAGCGGTGGATCGTGGCGGATGCGGGATCTCTCGCCCTGGAATCTCTCTCCGGGCCGGACGGTGGCGCCCACTCCCAACGGGGAGAGGGACGGGAAGGGACCGCCCTCGCCTACGTCATCTACACCTCCGGCTCCACGGGTCACCCCAAGGGAACCGAGCTGACCCACGCGGGTCTCGCCAACGTCATCGCCCACGCCCGGCGGCGGTATGTGAAGACGCCTTCGGCCATGGGGCTGGTGGCCGGCCCGGGCTTCGACGCTTCGGTCTGGGAGACCTGGATGGCCCTGACCTCGGGGTCGTGCCTTCACATCCCGCCCCGGGACGCGCTGCTCTCTCCCTCCGAAATGCTTGCCTGGATGGCTGGCGAAGGGATCGAGGTCTCCTTCGTGCCGACGCCGCTCGCCGAGCTGATCCTGGCCGAGGCCCCCCCGGCCGGCCTGGCGCTGCGCTGGCTGCTGACCGGGGGCGACCGGCTGCGGCGTCGCCCCGAGGCGGGGAGCCCGTTCGCGATCGTCAACAACTACGGTCCCACCGAGGCGACGATCATCACCACCGACAGCGTGGTCGAGCCCGAGCCGCCGGGAGCGGCGGGCCGGGCTCCGGCCATCGGCCGGCCGGTGGACAACGTGCGGGTTCATCTCGTGGACGCCGCGCTACGCGTGGTTCCGGAAGGCGTCCCCGGCGAGCTGTGCGTGGCCGGGCCGGGCCTGGCCCGGGGCTACCGCGGCCGGCCGGAGATGACCGCGGCGGTTTTCGTGCCCGACCCGTTCGGGCCGCCGGGCTCGCGGATGTACCGCACCGGCGATCTGGCGCGCCGGGCACCGGGCGGGGAGTTTGAATTCCTGGGGCGGATCGATCTCCAGATCAAGGTGCGCGGCTTCCGCATCGAGCCCGGGGAGATCGAGGCCGCGCTCGGCCGCCATCCGGCGGTGCGGGAGTCCGCGGTGTTGGCTCTGGACGGCCGGCTGGTTGCGTTCGTGGCCCTCGGCGCGGAGGCCTCCCGCGAGACCCTGCGCGGCTGGCTGTCGGAGCGGCTGCCGGAATTCATGGTGCCCGCGGCGTGGGTCTTCCTGGATACCTTGCCGTTGACCCGCAACGGCAAGATCGACCGCCGTGCGCTGGCCGAGGTGCCCGTGGGGATCGGGGCAGGGATTGGGGCAGGGATCGGGGAAATTCCGGAAGACCCGGAGGCCGCCGCGCCCAGGACGCCGGTCGAGGAGACGCTCTCCGGCCTCGTCGCCCGCCTTCTGGGGCTGGACCGGCCGGCCGGCCGCAACGAGGACTTCTTCCAGCTGGGAGGCCACTCGCTGCTGGCGGCCCAGCTCGCCGCCCGGGTGCGCGAGACCCTCGGCGTGGATCTTGGCGTGCGGGCCGTGTTCGACCATCCGACCGTGGCGGGGCTGGCGGGACTGGTCGAAGCCGGACTCGGCGCGGACGGGCAGGGATCTGGTGCTCCCATCCCTGTGGCGTTGCGCGGTGCGGACCGCTTGCCGCTCTCGTTCGCCCAGCAGCGGCTCTGGTTCCTGGAGGCCCTGCGGCCGGGGACGGCGCTCTACAACCTGCCGCAGGTCTGGAGCCTGCGGGGCGCGCTACCGGTCGAGAGGCTCGCCGAGGCGTTGGGAGAGACCGTCCGTCGTCACGAGGTCCTGCGCACGGTGTTCGGGGAGACGGAGCCGGTCCAGACCGTGCTGCCGCCGGTCCCGGGTGGTTTCCCTCTTGCGGTGGTGGATCTCTCGGGCCTGGGCGATCCGTCGACCGTCGCGGCCCGTGTCCAGCGGGACGAGGCGCGGCGGCCGTTCGATCTGACCCGCGGACCGCTGTTCCGGGCCGTGCTCCTGCGGCTGGCCCCGGAAGAACACCGGCTCGTGCTCGGACTGCACCACATCGTGGCGGACGGCTGGTCCATGGACGTGCTGGCGCGGGAGCTGTCGGCGCTGGTGAGGGGTGGCGTCCTGCCGGAGCTGCCGATCCAGGTCGCCGACCACGCCGTCTGGCAGCGCCGCCCGGAGGCGGCCCCGGCCCTGGAGCGCCACGTGGCCTGGTGGACAGCCGCGCTGGCGGGCGTCCCCACGGCTCTGGAGCTGCCCACGGACCGGCCGCGTCCGCCGGTGGCGTCCCTGCGCGGCGCCACGGTGAGCCTGGCGGCGGGGCCGGAGCTGGCCGCGGCGCTGGCCGAGGCGGGCCGGCGGCACGGCTCGACGCTGTACATGACCGTGCTCGCCGCGGCGCAGATCCTCCTCGGACGCTACGCCGGGCAGGAGAGCTTCCTGGTCGGCTCGCCCGTGGCGGGCCGCGACCGGAGCGAGCTGGAGCCGCTGGTGGGCTTCTTCGTGAATCTGCTGCCACTGCGCGCCGGGCTGGCCGGCGATCCGGGCGCAGGCGCGTTCCTGGCCAGCGTGCGGGAGCGGACGCTGGAGGCGTTCTCCCACCAGGAAGTTCCGTTCGAGCGGCTCGTCGAGGCGCTGGCGCCGGAGCGCGACCTCTCCCGGCCGCCGCTCGTTCAGGCCATGGTGCTGCTTCAGGACGCTCCAGCCCTGCCGGAGCTGCCTGGCATCACGGCTGCGGCCGAGCGCGTCCATTCGGGCGCGGCCAAGCTCGACCTCACCTTGACGGTGGAGCAGGGGAGCGCGGGGCTGACCCTCCACGCCGAGCACGCCACTGATCTGTTCGACGCCGCCACGGCCCGCAGGCTGCTCGGTGGCTTCCGCACGGTGGTGGCCGCTCTCGCCGGAGCCGGTGCGCAGATGCCGATCTCGGAGATCTCGCTGCTCGACGAGGCCGAACGGGCGCAGCTCGCGGGCTGGCACGGCGAGCCGCTCCGCGATCGTCCGGCGGGGATGATCCACGAGATGTTCGCGGAGCAGGCCCGGCGCGCGCCGGACCGTCCGGCCGTGATCGCCTCCGGCGGATCGGCCACCTACGGGGAACTGGACCGGCTCTCGGCGCAACTGGCCGCCCGGCTGCGGGAGCTGGGCGTGGGGCCGGAGACGCCGGCCGGCGTCTTCCTGCCGCGCGGCGCCGGGCTCGTCGCCGCCCTGCTGGGGGTGCTGCGCTCCGGCGGCTTCTATGTGCCGGTCGATCCGGCCTATCCGGCGGACCGCATCGCGTTCCTCCTGGAGGACAGCGGCTGCCCGGTGATCGTCACGGACGGCGGGCTGGTTGGGAAGCTGCCGGAGACGTCGGCGCGGATCGTCCGGGTCGATGGCTTCGAGTCCTCACCCCCTGTCCCCCTCTCCCATCTCCCGCCCGCCCATCCCCGGGAGAGGGGGGACGTGGTTGGAGCGGTGGAGCAGGATCGTAGCGACGGACTATCGGATGCGTCCCCCCTCTCCCGGCGGGGGACGGCCGAAGGCCGGGGCGGGAGATGGGAGAGGGGGACAGGGGGTGAGGACTCCGGGAACCTTGCCTACCTGATCTACACCTCCGGCTCGACCGGCCGTCCGAAGGGCGTCGCGATCGAGCACCGCAACGCCTCGGCCATGGTGCGGTGGGCGCTGGCGGTGTTCTCGCCGGAGGAGCTGTCCGGCGTCGTGGCCTGCACCTCGGTGACGTTCGACCTGTCGGTGTTCGAGCTGTTCGCCACGCTGGCCGCGGGCGGCACAGTGTTCCTGGCGGAGAACGCGCTGGCCGTGCCCGAGCTGTTCGCCGCGGTGGGGGCTCGTCCGGCGGCGGAGGTTCCGGCGCCGACGCTCATCAACACCGTCCCGTCGGCGATCACGGAGCTGCTCCGCATGGAGGGGCTGCCCTCGACCGTGCGCACCGTCAACCTCGCCGGAGAGGCGCTTCAGCGGTCTCTTTCGGACCGCGTCTACGCGCGGCCGGAGACCGAGAGTCTCTACAACCTCTATGGGCCTTCCGAGGACACCACCTACTCGACCTGGGCGCTGATCGAGACGGGCGGGGAGAGAGCCCCTTCGATCGGCCGGCCGGTCCACGGCACGCGGGCGTACGTCCTCGATCCCCATCTCCAGCCGCTGCCCGTGGGCGTGCCCGGCGAGCTGTACCTGGCCGGCGCCGGGGTGGCGCGCGGGTACTTCGGCCGGCCCGAGCTGACCGCGGACCGCTTCGTGCCCGAGCCGTCGTCTCCGGAGCCGGGCGGCCGGATGTACCGCACGGGCGACCGGGTACGCTGGCGGCCGGCCGTTCCGAACGCCGAGCTGGAGTACCTGGGGCGGCTCGACCATCAGGTCAAGATCCGCGGCTTCCGCGTCGAGCCGGGCGAGGTCGAAGCCGTGATCACGGGCCATCCGGCGGTGCGCGAAGCGGCGGTGCTGGCTCGCGACGGCCGGCTCGTGGCCTGGGTGGCCTTGCGATCGGAGTCTTCCCGGGGCGAGCTGCGCTCCTGGCTCGGCGAGCGGCTGCCGGACCCGATGATCCCTGCGGTGTGGGATTTCCTGGAGGCGCTGCCGTTGACACCCAACGGCAAGGTGGACCGGAAAGCCCTCGCCGCCGCCGCGCTGCCGGACGCGGGCTCCGAGGTGTCGGCCGAAGCGGAACGCGATGCCTACCCGCAGCTCACCGAGCTGATCGGCGGGCTCTTCGCCGACGTGCTCGAGCTGTCGCGGCCGGTCGGGGGCCGGGAGGACTTCTTCCACTTGGGCGGCCACTCGCTGCTCGCGGTGCGGCTCACCTCGCGGGTGCGCTCCGCCTGCGGCGTGGAGATCGGAGTGCGCGACCTGTTCGAGCATCCGACGCCCGCGGGCCTGGCCGTTCTCGTCGGGACCGCGGAGATGACCGACGGCCGGGCGATCCTGTCCCGGCTCCCCGTGCTGGCGGAGATCCCGGGCACGGGTGGAGAGGCCCCGCTCTCGTTCGCCCAGGAGCGGCTGTGGTTCCTCGACCGCTTCGAGAGCGGCGGCTCCGCGGCCTACAACCTGCCGTTCGTCTTCCGCCTCCGGGGCGAGGGTTTGCGGCCCGGCGTTCTGGCCTCGGCTCTCGGGGAGATCGTGCGCCGCCACGGGGCACTGCGGACCCTGTTTGGCGAGGGTGCCGATGGGCAGCCCGTGCAGATCGTCCAGCCCTTCGCGCCGCCGCCGCTCACGCTCGTGGATCTGACGGACCTGCCCGCGGCGGCGGCGGAGGCCTCCAGGCTTGGAGCGGAGCTGGCGGGGATTCCGTTCGACCTCACCCGCGGGCCGTTGCTGCGGGCAGCGCTGCTGAAGATCGCGCCGGACGAGCACCACCTCTTCCTCTGCATGCATCACATCGCCTCGGACGGCTGGTCCCTGGGAGTGCTGGTGCGCGAGCTTTCCGCTCTGTACCGGGGCGTGGAGCTGGCGCCCCTCTCGATCCAGTACGCCGGCTACGCGGCCTGGCAGCGGCGGTGGCTCTCCGGCGACACGCTGGCGGGGGAGCTGGCCTGGTGGCGCGAGCGCCTGGCGGACCTGCCCGCCGCTCTCGACCTGCCCGCGGACCGGGTGCGTCCGCCCGTCCAGAGCTACCGCGGCGACGTGCGCCGCTCCGCGGTCGGTCCGGACGTGGCCGCGGAGCTCGGTGGGCTGAGCCGCCGGTCGGGCGTCACGTTCTTCATGCTCGCCCTGGCGGCCTTCGACGCCCTGCTCGCCCGGCTCACCGGTGAGGACGATCTGGTCCTGGGAACGCCCGTGGCCAACCGCGACGCCCGCGAGCATGCCGAGATCGAGGGGCTCGTCGGATTCTTCGTCAACACCCTGGTGCTGCGCGTCTCCCTGGCCGGCGATCCGGACGTTCAGGAGCTGCTGGCGCGCGCCCGGACCTCGGCGCTGGAGGCCTACGCCCACCAGGAGTTGCCGTTCGAGAAGCTCGTTGCGGAGCTGGCGCCGGAGCGCGATCTGTCCCGCCACCCGGTGTTCCAGGTCTCGCTGTCGGTCCAGGAGGGCACGGCGCCGCGGCTGGAGCTGGCCCCCGGGCTCGGCGCCGCGATGGAGGAGGTGCGCACGCCGACCTCCAAGTTCGATCTCTCGCTCCATCTGGGACGCCACGAAGGTGCGATTTCGACGGCCTTCGAGTACGCCGCCGATCTCTTCGATGCGGCGACCGTGGACCGGTTCCTCGGCTTCCTCGGGATGCTTCTCGGTGGCATGGCGGCCGATCCCGCCGCGCGCCTGTCCGATCTGCCCCTCCTCAATGCAGAAGAAGAGGCGCAGCTCCGAGCCGGCTGGAGCGGCGGCCCGGCCGAGCCGCCCGCGGAGCTCACGCTTCACGAGCTCATCGAGCAGCAGGCCCGCCGTACGCCCGACGCCCCGGCCCTGGAGGGCGCGGATCGGCGGCTGAGCTATGCGGAGCTGATGGAGCAGGCCGATGTCGTGGCTCGGCGCCTGACCGCGCTCGGCGTCGGAATCGAGACCCGCGTCGCGCTGGTCTGCGGCCGGACGCCCGAGCTGATCGTCGGCTTCCTGGGCATCCTGAAAGCTGGCGGCGCGTGCGTCCTCCTCGATCCCGGCCATCTCTCGGAGAGGCTCGCCTACGTCCTGGAGGATTCGGGAGCCGCGCTGCTGGCCACCACCTCGGAGCTGTCGCCGCGACTCCCGTCCGATCTGTCGCGCCTGTTCCTGGATGATCTTGGTGATGCACCCGGAGGACCGGAGCCCGGCGCGGCGATCCCGGAGCAGCTCGCCTACGTCATCTATACGTCGGGCTCGACAGGCCGGCCGAAGGGCGTCGCCGTAGCCCACCGCGAGGCCGCGGAGCACTGCGCCACGGTGATCGGCCTCTATGGACTCGGACCCGGCGACCGGGTGCTCCAGCTCGCCTCGCCGGCCTTCGATGTGGCGGTGGAGGAGATTCTCCCCACGCTCGCGGCCGGCGCGACGCTCGTGATGCAGGGCGCGGCCATGCTGGAGACCGGGGAGCTGGCCCGCCGTTGCGACGAGTTGGGGCTCACCGTGCTCAACCTGACGACCGCGATGTGGCAGCACTGGGTCCACGATCTGGACGAGACATCCACGGTTCCCGAGGCCCTGCGGCTGATCGTCATCGGCGGCGAGGAGGTGCTGGCCGAGCCGGCGCGGCAGTGGCTGCGCACGCCGTTCGCGCCGATCCGCCTGTTGAACGGCTATGGCCCGACGGAGACCGTGATCACCGCGACGCTCCATCCGATGGAGCCGGGAACGATCGGCTCGGGCGTCTCGGTGCCCATCTGCCGGCCGCTGCCGGGCCGCACGGCGCGGGTGCTCGACCGGAACGCCAGCCCGGTGCCGGACGGTGTCCATGGCGAGCTGTGCCTCGGCGGCTGCCTGGCCCGCGGCTACCTGGGGCGTCCCGACCTCACCGCCGAGCGCTTTGTTCCCGACCCCGACCCGGACGGCCGGGGCGAGAGGCTCTACCGGACCGGCGACCTGGTTCGGCGGTTGGCCGGAGGCGCGTTGGAGTTCCTGGGCCGGATCGACCAGCAGGTGAAGGTGCGCGGCTTCCGCGTGGAGCCCGCCGAGATCGAGGCCGCGCTGTCGGCCCATCCGGAAGTGGCCGCCGTGGCCGTGATCGTCCGCACCTCCGGAGCGGACCGCCGGCTCGTCGCGTTCGTCGAGCCCGGGGGAACGGCTCCCACCGCCGCCGAGCTGAGGGCGTTCCTGGAGCTGCGCCTTCCCGCCTGGATGGTCCCTTCGGGATTCGTCCTCGTCGAGGCGCTCCCCTTGACCGGCAGCGGCAAGGTGGACCGGGCCGCGCTGGCCCGCCTGCCTGTCGAGCTGCCGGCCGAGCAGGGAGAGGCTCCGCACGAGGGCCTGGAACAGCGGCTCGCCGAGATCTGGCAGGAGGTGCTCGGCGTCGAGCGGGTCAGCCGCGGCGACGACTTCTTCCACCTGGGAGGCCACTCCCTGCTGGCCATGCGGCTCACCTCCCGGGTGCGCGCCCGTCTTGGCGTGGACCTGGAGCTGCGCGACTTTTTCGAGGCGCCCACGCTCGCCGGCCTCGCCTTCAGGATCGATGCGTCCCGGGAGACGGGGAGAGAGGCGGTCTCGCGGGAGACCGCGGCTGGAGCGGTGGCGCCTCTGTCGCCCGCGCAGCAGAGACTGTGGTTCCTGGATCGGCTCCACCCCGGCAACCCGGTCTACAACCTGCCGATCGTCCTCGACGTACACGGGCCGCTCGACGCCGAGCGCCTCGAAGCCGCGCTCGATGCGCTGGTGCGCCGGCACGCGATTCTTCGCACCACCTACCGGCTGGAGGGCGGCGATCCCGTCCAGGTCGTGGGCGATCCGCCGCGCTTCCGGCTGAGGCAGGCGGCGGGCGGGGGTTCCCCCTCTCCCCACGGGAGAGGGGGCCAGGGGGTGAGGACTCCGCGCGATGAAGCCGGATTTTCAACCGACCAACTGCAACAGGCAGAAGCTCTGGACACGGACGAGCAGCGCCGGCCGTTCGACCTCCAGAACGGTCCGGTGCTGCGTGCGCTCCTGATCGGCTCCCTCGGCCGGCTCGTGTTGACGGTCCACCACATCGCCGCGGACGGCTGGTCCGTCGACATCCTGCTGCGCGAGCTGTGTGCGCTCTACCGCGGTGAAGAGCTGCCCGCGCTGCCGCTCCAGTACGCGGATTACTCGGTCCAACAGAACCGCTCGCTGGAAAGCTCCGAAGTCGCCGGGCAGCTCGCCTGGTGGCGCGAGCGTCTGGCCGGCGGCCCGCCTGCGTTCGAGCTGCCGACCGACCGGCCGCGGCCCGCCGTGCAGAGCCTGAGCGGCGGCTCGGAGCTCATCGAGCTGCCGGACGGGCTGATCGAGGGGGCGGACCGGCTGGGCCGCGAGCTGGGGGCCACGCGGTTCATGGTGATGCTGGCGGTCTTCGCGGCCCTGCTGCACCGTTACACGGGGGAGGACGACCTGTGGGTGGGATCGCCGGTCGCGAACCGGTCGGGCTCCGAGCTGGAGGGCCTCATCGGCCTGTTCGTGAACACCCTGGTCCTGCGCACCGACGCGGGAGGAGAGCCCTCGTTCACGGATCTGGCGGCCCGGGTGCGGGAGACGGCGCTCGCGGCCTTCGCCCATCAGCAGCTCCCGTTCGAGCGCCTGGTGGAGGAGCTGGCACCGGCCCGCGATCTGTCCCGGAGCCCCTTGTTTCAGGTCTTCTTTTCGGTCGAGCCGGGTTCCGGGGGGAGGCTGGAGCTGGCGCCGGGCGTGACCCTCGCGCCTCGTCCGGCAAGCCCCGGCACGGCCAAGCTCGATCTTTCGCTGGTGCTCTGGAGATCCGCCGAAGGCCGGCCCGTTCTGGGCGCGGAGTACAGCTCCGACCTGTTCGACCCGGCGACGGTGCGGCGGATGCTCGGCCACTTCCAGACGCTGCTCTCCGGTGCCCTGGCCGAGCCCGCGCTGCCGATCACCGCGCTGCCGCTTCTCACCGAGGCGGAGCAGGGCTGGCTCCATGACTGGGACCAGATCGCGCTGAGAAGCGACCCCGAGGACGGTGTCCTTCATGGCCTCTTCGAGGCTCAGGCCCGTCTGACGCCGGACGCACCGGCCCTTCTTGCGGATGGGGTCATGCTGACCTACGCCGAGTTGGAGCAGCGTTCCGGACGGCTGGCCCGCCGCCTGGCCGCCCTGGGCGCGGGGCCGGAGACCGGCGTGGGGGTGTTCCTCGACCGCTCGGCGGATCTGGTCGTCGCGCTGCTGGCCGTGCTCCGGTCGGGCAGCTTCTACGTCCCTCTCGATCCGCGCTACCCGGCGGAGCGCCTGGCGTTCCTGCTGGGCGACAGCGGCGCGCGCCTGGTGCTCACGCGGAGCGATCTGGCGGCGAGCCTTCCTGCTTCAGGGGCTTCGATCGTCCACGTCGACTCGGCCTCGGGAGAGGTGGGGGAGACCGCTCAGGCTCTGCCCGGCAATCTGGCCTACTTGATCTACACCTCGGGCTCCACGGGCCGGCCCAAGGCCGTGGCGATCGAGCACCGCAGCGCCGTGCGCATGGCGCTCTGGGCGCGCGGCGCGTTCACGCCGGACGAGCGGCGCGGCGTGATCGCGTCCACGGCCGTCACGTTCGATCTGTCGGTGTTCGAGATCTTCGCCACTCTCGCCTGGGGCGGGACGGTGCTGCTCGTCGAGAGCGCGCTCGCCGTTCCGGCGCTCTCCGGAACCCTCCCCGAGGGGGTGGTGCCGACGCTCATCAACACCGTGCCTTCGGCGATCGCCGAGCTGCTCCGGATGCCCGCGGGTCTGCCGTCCACGGTCTGCACCGTGAACCTGGCCGGCGAGGCCCTCCCTCGGTCCCTGGCCGACCGCGTCCATGAGCGGCCCGAGACCGAACGGCTCTACAACCTCTATGGCCCGTCCGAGGACACCACCTACTCGACCTGGGCGTTGATCGACCGCGACCCGGATCGGGCGCCCTCCATCGGCCGCCCGGTGGACGGCACGCGCGCGTTCGTCGTCGACCGTTCCTTCCGCCGCCTCCCGGTGGGCGTTCCCGGCGAGCTGTGCCTGTCCGGAGCCGGTCTGGCCCGCGGCTATCTGGGGCGGCCGGACCTGACCGCCGAGCGCTTCGTGGCCGATGCCCTGTCCGGCCCTCCCGGCGAGCGGCTCTACCGCACGGGCGACCTGGTGCGGCTGCGGACGGACGGCGAGCTGGACTACCTGGGACGCATCGATCATCAAGTCAAGATCCGGGGTTTCCGCGTCGAGCCCGGAGAGATCGAGTCCGTTCTGACCCGCCAGCCGGGCGTCGAGGCCGCGGTGGTGATGGCGCGCGAGGATCGGCCGGGCGACCTCCGCCTCGTGGCCTACGTCGTCGCGCCTGGAATCGAGGCCGGAGCTCTGCGCGAGGCGTTGCAGGCCACCCTGCCGGAGCCGCTGGTGCCCTCCGCGATCGTCCTGCTCGACGAGCTGCCGCTCACTGCGCACGGCAAGGTGGACCGCAAGGCCCTGCCGTCTCCCGTTTTGGTCCAGTCCGGCGGTCCCGAGGCTCCGCTGACGGAGCTGGAGGAGGAGATCGCAGAGATCTGGAAGGGAGCTCTGGGCGTGGAGCGCGTCGGTGCCGGAGACAGCTTCTGGGATCTGGGCGGCCACTCGCTGCTGGCCACGCGCGTGCTGGTCCGGCTGGCCGATGCCTTCGGCGCCGAGCTGCCGCTCCAAACGCTGTTCTCGGCTCCGACTCTCCGGGGTTTCGCGGCCGCCGTGAGCGCGGCGGTCGTGGCAGGGCTGTCGAAAGACGAGATCGACGCCCTGCTCGACGGATCGATTCCGCGGCTGGAGCCTGGCAGCGCAACTCCTCTCTCGTTCGCCCAGGAACGTCTCTGGTTTCTGGACCGGCTCGAAGCAGGCACCATCGCCTACAACATTCCTCTCGTGCTTCTCGTTCACGGCGAGGGCCTGCGGCCCGAGGTGCTGGCCGTGGCGCTCGGCGAGGTGGTGCGGCGCCACGAGGCGCTGCGCACGGTCTTCCGCGAAACGCCGGGTGGCGATCCGGTGCAGGCCGTCCAGCCGTTCGTACCGCGCCCGCTGCCGGTCGTGGATCTGATGGGCGCGCCGGACGAGGCCCCGGCGATCGAGGCCGGGCTGGCCCGCCTTCCGTTCGATCTCGCCCGCGGTCCGCTGATGCGCGCGGCGCTGCTCCGGACCGGGCCAACCGATCACCGGCTCTTCCTCTGCATCCACCACGCGGTGGCCGACGGCTGGTCCGTGGAGATCCTGCTGCGCGAGGTGGCTCTGTCGTACCGGGCGATCGCCTCGGGCAGCTCGCCCGGGCTCGCGGAGCTGCCGGTCCAGTACGGAGACTATGCCGCCTGGCAGCGCGGCCGGCTCACCGGCGAGGTTCTGGACCGCGAGCTGGCCTGGTGGCGAGGGCGTCTGGAGACCGCGCCCGCCGTTCTGGCGCTGCCTGCGGACCGGCCGCGTCCGGTGCGCCGCCGCTTCCACGGCCTTCACCATGTGGATCGCCTGCCCGCCGGTCTCGCGGCCGAGCTGACCGCCCTCGGACGCTCGGCCGGAGCGTCGCTGTTTATGGTTCTTCTGGCGGTCTACCAGGCCTTCCTGTCCCGACTGACCGGTGCGCCCGACCTGCTCGTGGGAACCCCGGTCGCCAACCGTCCCCGAGTCGAGCTGGAAGGGTTGATCGGATTCTTCGTGAACACCCTCGCGCTTCGGGCGGACCTGACGGCCGGGCCAGCGTTCGCCGAGCATCTGGAGCACACCCGGGACCGCCTGCTGGGCGCCTTCGAGCACCAGGATCTCCCGTTCGAGAGGCTGGTTGAGGCGCTCGCGCCCGAGCGCGACCTGTCGCGGGCGCCTCTGATCCAGACCCTTCTCGTGCTCGCCGGCCAGCGTGGCCGGCCTCTGGAGATGGGGACGGGCCTGTCCCTGGAGCAGCGGGGGATGGGCACGGGAACCGCAAAGATGGATCTCACCCTGTTCGTGGGCGAGACACCGGACGGGGACATGCCTCTCAACTGGGTGGCCGACGCGGACCTGTTCGACCTCCCGACGCTGGAGCGGTTCTCCGGCTGGTTCCGGACGCTGCTCGCCGGAGCGGTGGCCGCGCCGGGGGAGCGGGTGTCGGATCTCCCTCTCCTGACCGACACGGAGCGCGCTCAGCTCGCCGTCTGGAGCGGAATCTGCGTGCCCGCGAATGATCCGCAGCCGCCGTCCATTCTGGAGCGGTTCTCTGCCTGGGCGCGCCAGCGGCCCGACAGGCTGGCGGTCGTCGGAGAGGGCGAGATCCTCTCGTGGGGCGAGCTGGACCTGCGTTCCGCCCGGTTGGCACGGCGCCTCCGAAGACTGGGAGCCGGACCGGAGAGCCGCGTCGCGATCGCCCTGGAGCGCTCGGCGGACTTGGTGGTGGCGATCCTTGGAGTGATGCGCTCGGGCGCGGCCTGTGTTCCGCTCGATCTGGAGCAGCCGGAGAGCCGGCGGCGGCGCATCCTGGAGGACGCCGGAGTCCTGACCCTGGTGACAGCAGTTGACCTGTCGATGGAGACTGAGCCGGCCGTCGGCTGGAATGCGAGCGATCTGGTGGAACGGCCCGAGCCTTCGAGCCTCGCCTATGTGATCTATACGTCGGGCTCCACGGGAGAGCCCAAGGGCGTCGGCGTCGAGCACCGCAACCTCGCGCGGTACGTGGACTCGGTCCTGGAGCGCCTCGGCGTGCCGGAAGGCTCCAGCTTCGCCGTGGTCACGACCTTCGCGGCCGACCTCGGGCACACCTCGGTGTTCGGCGCGCTGGCCTCGGGCGGCACGCTGCACGTCGTCCCGCGGGACCTGTCTGCCGACCCGGTCCGGCTGGCGCGGCGATTCGAGCAACAGCCCGTGGACGTGCTCAAGATCGTCCCCTCCCACCTCGCCGCCCTGCTCGCGGCGGCGCCCGATCCCGAGCGGGTGTTGCCGCGCCTCCGGCTCGTGGTTGGAGGCGAGGCATCCTCCTGGGAGCTCGTCGAACGCGTGCGCGAGCTCGCCCCCGATTGCCGGGTGCTCAACCACTACGGCCCCACGGAGACCACGGTCGGAGTGCTGACGTTCGATATCGCCGAGACTCTGGAGCGGGTCGGCGGCAAGGTGCCACTGGGCCGGCCGCTGCGCGGAACCACGGTCCGGCTGCTCGACCGGGAGCTCCGGTTGGTGCCTCCCGGGCTTGCCGGCGAGCTGTGGGTGGGCGGCGGACAGGTGGCGCGGGGCTATCTGGGCCGGCCGGACCTCACGGCGGCGCGCTTCGCACCCGATCCGGCCGAAGAGGAAGACCAGGGCTCCCGGCTCTACCACACCGGCGACCTGGCCCGCTGGATTTCACCCGGGGTGCTGGAGTTCCTGGGCCGCGCCGACGACCAGGTGAAGATCCGCGGCTACCGGGTGGAGCCCGGCGAGGTCGCCGCGGTACTGGCCCGGCATCCCGGCCTGCGCGAGGCCGTGGTGCTGCCGGTCGAGCGGGCTGGAGAGTTGCGCCTCGCCGCCTGGGTGGTTCCGGTCTCGGAAGGGGCGCCCGCCCGGTCCGAGCTGCGCACCTGGCTCGCCGAGCGCCTGCCCGAGCCCCTGGTTCCGTCCGAAATCGGCGTGCTCGACGCGCTGCCGCTCACGCCCAACGGCAAGATCGACCGGCGCGCTCTCGCAGCCCTGGAGCCGGAGGCCGTGCCGGCGGAGGAGAGAAGCGCCCACCCCGTGGAGTCGAGCCCTGCCGAGGAGCTGATGGCGGCCGTGGTCGCCGATCTGCTCGGGCGTGCGCACGTCAACCGGGACGACGATTTCTTCGACCTGGGAGGACACTCGCTGCTCGCCATCCGCCTCGTGGCCCGGGTGCGGGACGCGTTCGGCGCCGAGATCGACGTGCGCTCCGTGTTCGAGCGCCGCACCATGGCCGGCCTCGCCGCGCGGGTCGAGGAAGCCCTGCGCGGAGGCGAGGCGCCGCCGCCCATCCAGCCCTGGCGCGGGAGGGATGGAGACGCGCCGCCGCTCTCCTTCGCCCAGGAACGGCTGTGGTTCCTGGACCGCCTGGAGCCCGGGGCCGTGACCTACAACGTGGTGCGCGAGCTGCGCCTGCGGGGGACGCTCGACACGGCCGCGCTGGCGGCGGCGCTCGCCGGGATCGAGCTGCGGCACGAGCCCCTGCGGACGCGCTTCGCGTCGCGGGACGGCGATCCCGTGCAGATCGTCGAACCCTTTGCGCCGCGGCCTCTTTATCTCCTGGATCTCTCGGGGCTGCCGGAGGGGCTGCGGCGGGCCGAGGCCGCGCGCCGGATCTCCGAGGAAGGGCTCCGGTCCTTCGATCTCCGGCGCGGTCCGATGCTGCGCGCCGCCTTGCTGCGGCTCGGCGCGCACGACCACACGCTCGTCCTGGGCGTGCATCACATCTCCTTCGACGCCTGGTCGCTCGGCGTGCTGCGCCGCGAGCTGGCGGCCCTCTATGCCGGCACGCCTTTGCCGCCTCTGCCCGTGTCCTACACCGACTACGCGGCCTGGCAGCGCGGCTGGCTTTCCGGCGCCGTGCTCGAATCGCAGCTTGGCTACTGGCGCCAGCGGCTCGCGGGGATCCCGCCCAGCCTGGAGCTGCCTCTCGACCGGCCGCGCCCCGCCGTGCAGAGCCTGCGCGGCGCGTTCGAGCAGATCGTCCTTCCCGGCGGGCTCCTGGCCGATCTGGAGCGGGTGAGCCGCGACAACCGGACCACGCTGTTCATGA
Organism: Holophagales bacterium; assembly: GCA_031390755.1. Classification (GTDB taxonomy): domain Bacteria; phylum Acidobacteriota; class Thermoanaerobaculia; order Multivoradales; family UBA5704; genus DATMER01. The sequence continues at coordinate 123,393 of JANMTS010000148.1, read as the reverse complement.
CGCTGATGGCGGCCTACCAGGCGCTGCTCTCCCGGTGGACCGGCCAGCTCGACCTGCTGGTCGGCACGCCGATGGCGAACCGCGAGCGGCCCGAAGTCCAAGGGCTTATCGGCTTCTTCGTGAACACCCTGGTGATGCGCGCCGACCTGTCGGGCGATCCGACCTTTCCGGAGCTGCTGGGCCGCACGCGGGAGACCGCCTTGCAGGCCTACGCCCACCAGGATCTGCCGTTCGAGCGCCTGGTCTCGGAGGTGGCTCCGGGCCGCGATCTCTCGCGCACGCCGCTCTTCCAGACCGTCTTCTCCTGGCAGCCCGCGCGGCCGGCGGCCGAGACGCCGGAGCTGGCTCCGGGGCTGAGCCTTGAGATCGCAGACGTCGGCTCGGAGACCTCCAAGTTCGATCTCTCGCTCTTTCTTGCCGACACCCCGGCCGGCCTCGTCGCCGGAGTGGAGCACGCGGCGGATCTCTTCGACCGCGCGACCGTGCAGCGGCTCCTCCGGCACCTCGGGAATCTGCTCGGCGGCGCGGCGAAGGGCGACGCGACACCGCTCTCGGCTCTGTCCTTGATGGACGAGGCCGAAGAGGCCCAGGTGATTCATGAGTGGAACGACACGGTCACGGCCTTCCCGAGGGAGGCGACGATCCAGGGTCTGTTCGAGGAGATCGCCCGGCTTCATCCGGAACGGATCGCGGTGACGGAGGACGCTGGCGAGCTGACCTACGCGGCGCTCGACGAAAGGGCCGAGCGCCTCGCCGCGCGGCTCCAAGACCTCGGGGTGGGGACGGAGCACCGGGTGGGTCTCTGCGCGGAGCGCTCGGCCGACCTGATTGCCGGAGCCCTGGGCATCCTCAAGGCTGGCGCCGCCTACGTGCCGCTCGACCCCCAGGTTCCGGCCGAGCGGCTCGCCGGCATGATGGCGGACGCGGCCGTCGGCGTCGTGGTCGTGCAGGACGGCCTGGAGGCGTCGCTTCCCGAGACCGGGACTCCGCGGCTGTCGCTTCGCAGCTCACTGGCGGATGCGCCCACGGTCCCGCGGCGGCCGGTGGCGGTCCAGCCGGACAACCTTGCCTATGTGCTGTTCACCTCCGGCTCCTCCGGCCGGCCCAAGGCCGTGGGCGTGACCCACCGCAACGTCGTGCGGCTCGTGCGGGACACGGGTTACGTCCGGTTCGACGCCGACTGTGTCCTCCTCCAGTTCGCCCCCGTGCCCTTCGACGCCTCGACCTTCGAGATCTGGGGACCGCTGCTCAACGGCGGCCGGCTCGCCGTCTTCCCGCAGGGGCCGCCCGATCTTCGCCGGCTCGGCGAGGCGATCGAGCGCCACGGAGTGACGACGATGATCCTGACGACGGGACTGTTCCACCAGATGGTGGAGTCCCATCTGGACCGTCTGAGTCCCCTGAGGCAGGTTCTGGCCGGAGGCGATGTCCTGTCGGCCGGTCATGCCGGGCGAGCCGCCGCGGGGCTTCCTGGAACGGAGGTGATCAACGCCTACGGCCCGACCGAGGGGACGACGATCAGCACGTCTCATTCGATCCGGGTCGGGGAGCCGGAGGGGCCGGTGCCGATCGGAGCGCCCATCGCCAACACCGTCGCCTTCGTGCTCGACGCCTCCTTCCGGCCCATGCCGGTCGGCGTCGCCGGACAGCTCTACATCGGCGGCGACGGTCTCGCCCGCGGATACCTCGGCCGGCCGGAGCTGACCGCGGAGCGTTTCTTGCCCGACCCGGTGAGCGGTGTTCCGGGAGCCCGCCTCTATGCCACGGGCGACCTGGCCAGGTGGAATGCGCGAGGCGCCCTGGAGTTCTTCGGGCGGGCCGACAATCAGGTGAAGCTGCGCGGCTTCCGGATCGAGCCGGGCGAGATCGAGACGGCCCTCGCCGCGCATCCGGGCGTCGAGTCGGCGGTGGTGATCGCCCGCGAGGACATCCCTGGCGACAAGCGGCTGGTGGCGTATGTCGTGCCGGCCCGAGCCGATCTCGATCCGCGCGAGTTGCGCGCGCACCTGGATCTGCGCCTGCCTTCCTACATGATCCCTTCGGCGTTCGTCCTCCTGCCGGAGCTTCCGCTCACCGCCAACGGCAAGGTGAACCGTCGCGCGCTCCCGGCTCCGGACTGGGCTCCGGGCCGGGAAGACCACGTCGCGCCCACCTCGCCGCTGGAGCTGGAGATCGCGGAGGTCTGGAAGCAGGTTCTCGGCATTCAACGCGTGGGGCTGCGCGACAACTTCTGGGATCTCGGCGGCCACTCCCTTCTCGCCACGAAGGTTCTGGCGCGCCTTCAGGAAGGCCTGGACCTGGAGCTGCCGCTCCAGATCCTGTTCGAGTCGCCGACCCTGGGAGGCTTCGCCGAGGCTGTGGGACGTCACGCTCTCCTGGCCGTCGGCGATGGAGAGGATCTGGACGGTCTCCTGGCCGAGCTCGACGGATTGTCCGAGCTGGAAATCCGCGATCTGCTGGCGCGCGAAGCGGGCGGTTGATTCTAAAAAAGCAGGTCCAAAACCAAGAGTTTCATTTGCACTGATTCCGAGTGCGGTTGTCCCGCATTTCGTTCTCGGCAGCACAATCTATACACACCGGCAATGCCTTACATGGGGTAGGCTTTCCCGGACGGGGTCTACAATGAAAACGAGCTCTCTCTGCTCCCGCAAGCTTGCAACCGTTGCGAGGAGCGGATGATCGAGAATCGGACGCAACCCTTTCCTGACAGCGTCGGGTATCACCCGGAAAAGGTCCGCCCGGACGACAACGTGGACCGGCTCTTCGAAGATCGCGCGGCGGACTCTCCCAACGCCCTGGCCCTGACGGCCGGCGACCTCTCCCTCACCTATGCCGAGCTGAACCACCGCGCCACGCGGCTTGCGTCGCATCTGCAGGGCCTCGGCATCGGCCCGGATGTGCTGACGTTCCTGCTGCTGGAACGTTCGCCCGAGCTCGTCGTGTCCGAGATCGCCGTCTTCCGGGCCGGCGGCGCGTACCTGCCGATGGATCCGACCCAGCCGGCGGAGCGCATCCGCTTCGTCCTGGAGGACTCCGAGGCGCGCGTCCTCATCACGACCGGGGCGCTGCTGGAGCGCATTCCCGGGCTGGCGATCCCGGGCTGCCACATCGTGCTGATGGACGAGGGATTTGAGGATGTGGGAAGGGCTCTGGTCCGCACCCCCGTGGACCCCGAGAACCTGGCCTATGTCATCTACACCTCGGGCTCGACGGGAACGCCCAAAGGGGCGGAGCTGCGCCAGGGCAGCCTGTCGAACCTGATGACCTGGAACCGCGGCTACTACGCGATCGGGCCGGGGGAGCGGGCCTCGATGGTGGCGTCGCCCGGGTTCGACGCCTCGGTCTGGGAGATCTGGCAGGCCCTGGCCGCCGGAGCGTCGCTGCATCTGCCGCCGCGGGAGGTGGTGCTGTCTCCGTCGGCCTATCTCGAATGGGCCGCGGCCGAGGGGATCACGATCGGCTTCCTGCCGACTCCGCTGGCCGAGGCCGTCGTGGCCGAGCCCATCCCGGCAGGTCTTCGCCTGCGGGTGATTCAGACGGGGGGAGACCGCCTGCTGCGGCGCCCCGCGCCGGGCGTGCCCTACGTCCTGACCAACATCTACGGTCCCACCGAGACCACGGTCATCTCCACCGCCGGACCGGTCCCGCCGGAAGGGGAGCCGGGAGGAGAGAGACCGCCGCACATCGGCCGTCCGCTGGCGAACGTCGAGGGCTGGATCGTCGACCCGGATTTCCGGCCGCTGTCAGGAGAAGCCGAGGGCGAGCTGTGGATCGGCGGCAAGGGCCTTGCCCGCGGCTACAGGAAGAGGCCGGACCTCACCGCGGAGAGATTCACCCCCGATCCGTTCGGCGCCGATGGCGGGCGGGTCTATCGCACGGGCGACCTCGTGCGCCGGCTGTCTTCGGGCGACCTGGAGTTCATCGGCCGCATCGATTTCCAGGTCAAGATCCGCGGCCAGCGCATCGAGCTGGGAGAGATCGAGGCCGCCCTGATGCGGCATCCGGCGGTCCGCGAGGCCGTGGTGATTCTCCAGGCCGGACGCCTGGTCGGCTGCGTCGTCGCAAGGCCGGAGGTACAGGGCGACAGCGAGGCGTTGAGATCCTTCCTGGGTCTCACCCTGCCCGAGGTGATGCTGCCCACCGCCTGGATCTTCCTGGACGCGATGCCGCTCAACCCGAACGGCAAGGTCGACCGGAAGGTTCTCGCGAAGTTGGAGCCCGTCGTCGTGGAAGCGGCGATCGCTCCGCGCACTCCCACGGAGGCGGCGGTCGCCGAGATCTGGGGGAGCGAGCTGGGCATCGCTTCGGTCGGCGCGACGGACGATTTCTTCGCGCTCGGCGGCCATTCGCTCCTGGCCGCCCGCATGGTCGCTCTCCTGCGCGGGCGTTTCGGCGTGGAGCCGACCCAGGCCGTGATCTTCGGACGGACCACGGTCGAAAGCCTGGCGGCCTGGATCGACGAGGAGCGCCTCCGCAGCGGCGCCTCGGCCGAGCTTCTGCCGGGTTCGCCCGGTTCGGAAGCAGCGCCCGCCGCCGACGCCCGGCGCACGCCCCTTTCCTTCGCGCAGCAGCGCCTCTGGTTCCTCGACCGGCTGGAGCCGGGCTCGGTGGCCTACAACATTTCGCTGCGGCTGCGCTTCACCGGCTCGCTGCGGCCGGAGATCCTGGGCGCGGCGCTGGACGAGGTCGTGCGCCGCCATGCCGCGCTCCGCACGACGTTCGAGGTGCCGGAAGGCGCGGTCGATCCGGTCCAGGTGGTCCACCCGGCGGAGCGGCGAGCGCTCCCCGGGATCGATCTGACGGCCCTCCCCGCCCAGGACCGGAAGCCCGAAGCCGAGCGCCTCGCCCGCGGGTCGGCGAGCCGCGTCTTCGACCTTCGGCGCGGACCGCTGGTGCGCACGGAGCTGCTGCGCCTGGATGCCGCCGACGCCGCCGAGCATCACCTCCTGGCGACGTTTCATCATTCTGTGTTCGACGGCGGATCGCTCGAGATCCTGCGGCGGGAGGTGGGGAGGCTGTACGAGGCCTTCGCGGCGGGGCGGCCCTCCCCGCTGGCGGAGCCGGCCATGCAGTACCCGGACTTCTCGGCCTGGCAGCGGACCTGGATGGCCGGCGGGGAGCTGGAGCGCCAGCTCGCCTTCTGGCGCGAGCGGCTGGCCGACCCCCAGGTCGTCGAGCTGCCCCTGGATCGGCCGCGTCCCAGCGTGCGGAGCCATCGCGGCGCCATCTTCGAACGAGAGCTGCCGGCGCGGCTCACGGAAGGCCTGGAGCAGCTCGGCCGGGCGCGCGCCGCCACGCCGTTCATGACGCTGCTGACCGGATTCCTGGCGCTGCTGGTCCGCTACACCGGGCAGGAGGATCTGCTCGTCGGCACGCCCGTGGCCGGGCGGGTGAGGGCCGAGGTCGAAGGGCTGATCGGGTTCTTCGTCAACACGCTGCCGCTGCGGGTCGACGCGTCCGGCGAGCCGTCGTTTTCGGCCCTGCTGGCACGGGTCCGGGAAGCGGCGCTGGCGGCCTACGCCCACCAGGATCTTCCCTTCGAGCGCCTGGTCGCGGAGGTGACCCAGGAGCGCGACCTGTCGCGCAATCCGCTGTTCCAGATGATCCTCGCCTTCCTCGACTGGGAGCCGGCGGCGCCGATCGGCCCGGACCTGGTTCTGAGCGCGGCGGAGGAGGTCTATCCGGGAACGTCCAAGCTGGATCTCTCGTTCCACGTCAATCGGACCGCGGACGGGCTGCACCTCTGGCTGGAGTACTCGACCGCGCTCTTCGACCGCGACTCGATCGTCCGCCTGGCCGACGGTTTCCAGCGCCTCCTGACGGGCGCGGTCGCTCACCCGGACGCTCCGCTCACGGAGCTGCCGCTGCTCGGCGAGGCGGAGAGAGCCCAGCTTGCGGCCGGCGATCAGGTGGCGTTCCGCGGCCATCCGACCGGCTTGCTGCACGGGCTCTTCGAAGTGCAGGCGCGCCGCACGCCGGAGGCCGTGGCCCTGGTGGCCGGCGACACGGTGCTGACCTACGCGGAGCTGGAAGCGCGCTCGGCCGGGCTGGCGTGGAAGCTCAAGGCTCTGGGGGCCGGTCCGGAGGTGGCGATCGCGGTCTGCCTGGAGCGGCGGGCCGAGCTGATCGTGACGCTGCTGGCCGTGCTGCGGTCGGGCGGTTTCTACGTGCCGCTCGATCCGCGGTATCCGGAGGACCGGCGTTCCTTCCTGATCGAGGACAGCGGCGCCCGGATCGTGATCGACGAGCGCCGGCTCGCGGACCTGGAGAGTGGAGACGCTCCGGAGGAGACGAGTCTGCCCGCTCCGGAGCCGGAAAACCTTGCTTATCTGATCTACACGTCGGGCTCGACGGGCCGGCCCAAGGCCGTCGCCATTCGGCATCACAGCGCGGTGAAGTTGGCGTATTGGGCGCGGGAGCAGTTCAACCCGGAAGAGCTTCGCGGCGTGCTGGCCTGCACGGCGGTGACGTTCGACCTGTCGGTGTATGAGATCTTCGTAACGCTGGCCTGGGGCGGCGCGGTGGTCCTGGTGGACGACGCGCTGGCGCTGCTGTCCGAGCCGCCTGCGCTGCCGGCGGGTTTGGAAATCACGCTGGTCAACACCGTGCCCTCGGCGATGGTGGAGCTTCTGCGTGCGGGCGCTCTGCCGGCTTCGGTGCGGACGGTGAACCTGGCGGGGGAGGCGTTGACCCGCGTCCTGTCCGACCGGGTCTACGCGCGGCCGGAGACGGAGCGGCTGTTCAACCTCTACGGCCCTTCGGAAGACACGACCTACTCGACCTGGTCGCTGGTGGAGAAGCGGTCGGAGCGGCAGCCGTCGATCGGATACCCCGTCCACGACACCCGCGGATATGTTGTCGACCGGAGGCTTGAGCGCCTGCCGGTCGGCGTTCCCGGCGAGCTGTGCCTGGGCGGCGACGGCCTGGCCCGCGGCTATCTGGGCCGGCCGGATCTGACCGCCGAGCGGTTCGTTCCGGACCCGTTCGCGACCGTTCCCGGCGAGCGCATGTACCGCACCGGCGACCTGGCGCGCCTCCGTTCTGACGGAGTCCTCGACTACCTGGGCCGCCTGGATCACCAGGTCAAGATCCGCGGCTACCGCATCGAGCTGGGCGAGATCGAATCCGCCCTGGTCCAACTGCCCGGCGTGAACGCGGCGACCGTCCTGGTGCGCAACGAGGGTCCGGCCGGCCCTCGGCTCGTCGCCTACGTAGAGACGGCCGGCGAGCTTCCGGATTTTCGCCCGGCCCTGCTCCGGACGCTGCCCGAGCCGATGGTGCCCTCGGCCTTCGTGGCCCTGCCCGCGCTGCCGCTGACCCCGCACGGAAAGGTGGACCGGAGGGCTCTCTCCAAAATCGCCCCCGGCCCGGAGTCGAGACGGGTTTCCGGACCACCGCGCACGCCGACAGAGGTCTCTGTGGCCGCGATCTGGTCGGAGCTTCTGGGTATTGAGGGGGTTGAGGGAATCGGCGCCGCGGACGACTTCTTCAGCCTCGGCGGTCACTCCCTGATGGCCACGCGGCTGATCGCGCTGGTGTCCGAGAGGCTCGGCGTGGACCTGCCGTTGCGCGTCATCTTCCAGGAGTCCACGGTCGCGCGCCTGGCCGCCTGGATCGAGATGCGGCACCTGGAGGCTCCGGCCGCCGCGCTGACGCGGTCTGCGGATCGCGTCGAAGGCCCCCTTTCGTTCGCGCAGCAGCGCCTGTGGTTCCTCGACCGGCTCGAGCCCGGATCGGCGGCCTACAACCTTCCGGTCCTGCTGCGCTTCACGGGGCGGCTGCGGCCGGAGATCCTGTCGGCGGCGCTGACCGAGATCGTGCGCCGCCACGCCGCCCTGCGCACCACGTTCGAGCTGCGGGCGGGTGCGGCGGAGCCCGTGCAGCGGGTTCATCCCGCGGCGGACCAGTTTGTCGGAGCCGTGGACCTCGCCACGCTGCCGTCTGCGGCCCGGGAAGCGGAAGCGGACCGGCTGGCGCAAGCGGAGGCCCGGCTGCCGTTTGATCTCGGGAGCGGACCGCTGCTGCGGACAACACTGCTGAGTCTGGACGCGGAAAGGCATCGCCTTCTCTCCACGTTCCATCACATCGTCTTCGACGGCGCCTCGCTGGAGATCTTTCGGACGGAGCTGGGAGCGCTTGCGGAAGCCTTCGCCGCCGGCCGCCCGACGCCTCTGCCCGAGCTGCCGGTGCAGTACCCGGACTTCGCGGCCTGGCAGCGGAGCGGTCTGACCGGATTGGAGCTGGAGCGGCAGCTCTCCTACTGGCGGGACAGGCTGGCGGACGCCCGGGTCTCCGAGCTGCCCGCGGACCGGCCCCGCCCGGACACCTGGAGCTACCGCGGCGGAATCGTGGAAGCGGAGCTGCCGGCGTACCTGGATGAAGGCCTTGAGCGCCTGGGCCGAATCCAAGGCGCCACGCCGTTCATGGCGCTCCTGGCCGGGTTCCTGACCCTCCTGCACCGCTACACGGGCGAGGACGATCTGCTCATCGGCACCCCCGTGGCCGGACGCGGAAGGCCCGAGCTTGAAGGGCTCATCGGCTTCTTTATCAACACCCTGCCGATCCGGGTGGACCTGTCGGGCGAGCCGTCGTTCTCGGACCTGCTGGTCCGTGTGCGGGAGGCCACACTGGCGGCCTACGCCCACCAGGATCTGCCGTTCGAGCGGCTGGTCTCCGAGGTTTCCCACGAGCGCGACCTGTCGCGCAACCCGCTGTTCCAGATGATCTTCGCGTTTCTCGACGGCTGGCAGCCGCAGGTGCCGGTCGGCCCGGGTCTGACGATGGGCGGCGCCGAGGGGATTCATTCGGGCACGGCCAAGTTCGACCTCTCGTTTCACGTCAACCGGGTGTTGGACGAGCGGGGGACGAACGGGCTTCACCTCTGGCTGGAGTACTCGACCGACCTCTTCGACCGCGATTCGATCGTCCGCCTCGCCGGAGTCTTCCAGAGCCTGCTCGAAGGCGTGGTGGCGCACCCGGAGGCTCCGGTCGGGGATCTGGCGCTGCTCGGGGTGCCGGAGAGGGCTCAGCTGGCCGCCGGCCGGAGAGCGAAGACCGCTCCGGCTGCCGTGCCCCACGCCGCCGCCGTGGCGCCGCGCACGCCGATGGAAAGGGCCGTGGCGGCCCTCTGGTCGGAGCTGCTGGGGGTTGAGAGGATCGGCGCCGACGACGACTTCTTCAGACTGGGCGGCCATTCGCTGCTGGCCACGCGGCTGATCGGGCTGGTGTCGGAGCGGCTCGGCGTCAACCTGTCTCTGCGGGTGATCTTCAAGGAGTCCACGGTCTCGCGTCTGGCCGCCTGGATCGAGGCCGAGCTCCTCCGGTCGACTCCGGATGCGGCCCGGCCGGCCACGAATCTCGCGGAAGGCCCGCTCTCCTTCGCCCAGCAGCGGCTGTGGTTCCTGGACCGCCTGGAGCCGGGATCGTCGGCCTACAACCTGCCGATCCTGCTGCGCTTCGCGGGGCCGCTGCGGCCGGACATCCTGGCCGCGGCGCTGACCGAGGTCGTGCGGCGCCACGTCGCGCTGCGCACCACGTTCGAGCTGCCGGAGGGCGCGACGGATCCCGTGCAGATGGTCCATCCGGTGGCGGCCCAGCCCCTCGGGACCGTGGACCTCGGCGCTCTTCCGGCCGGTTTCCGCAGTCCCCGCGCGACTGAGGCCGACCGGGTGATCCTCACCGAGGCGCGGCGCCCGTTCGACCTCCAGCGGGGGCCGCTGCTGCGCACGACCCTGCTGCGCCTGGGGGCGGAGGAGCACCGGCTTCTCGCCTCGTTCCATCACATCGTCTTCGACGGCCGGTCGTTGGAGGTCTTCCGCGGCGAGCTTGGAATCCTCTATGAGACCTTTTCGGCCGGCCGGCCCTCGCCCCTGCCCGAGCTGACCCTGCAATACCCGGGCTTCGCGGCTTGGCAGCGCAGCGGCCTGACCGGCGAGGAGGTGGATCGCCAGCTCTCCTACTGGCGGGCACGCCTGGCCGGTTCGCAGGTCTTCGAGCTGCCCGCGGACCGGCCGCGTCCGGCGGTGCGGACCCATCGCGGCGACCTCGTAGAGACGGTGCTGTCTCCGGGCCTGAGAGAAGGCCTGGAGCGGCTGGGCCGGTCGAAGAGCGCCACACCGTTCATGGTGCTGCTGACCAGCTTCCTGGCTCTCCTGCACCGCTACACGGGGCAGGAGGATCTGCTCATCGGTACTCCCGTGGCCGGGCGCGTACGGGCCGAGTTCGACGGGCTGATCGGGTTTTTCGTCAACACGCTGCCGCTGCGGGTCGACGTGGCCGGCGAGCCTTCCTTCACGAGCCTCCTGGCCAGGGTGCGGGAGTCGGCGCTGGCCGCCTATACCTATCAGGATCTGCCGTTCGAGCGGCTGGTCGCCGAGATGACCCAAGAGCGGGATCCGTCGCGAAGCCCGCTGTTTGAGGTGATCTTCGCGTTCCTCGACGGCTGGATGCCCGCGACGCCGATCGGCCCCGGTCTGACCATGGACGGAGCCGAGGGGGTTCCGTCGGGCACGGCCAAGTTCGACCTCTCATTCCACGTCAACCGGGTCGTGCTGGCCCAGGACGGGCAGGGCAAGCCCACCGGGCTGCGCCTCTGGCTGGAGTATTCGACCGACCTGTTCGAGCGCGATTCGATCATCCGCCTGGCCGAGCACTTCCAGCGCCTGCTGGAGGGAGCTGTCGCCCGGCCGGACGCGCCGGTCTCGGCGCTGCCTCTGCTCGGCGACGCGGAGCGGCTCCAGCTTGCGGCCGGCGACCAGACCGCGTTCCGCGGCCATCCGACCGGCCTGCTGCACGGGCTTTTCGAGGCGCATGCGCAGCTCACGCCGGACGCCGTGGCGCTGGTGGCCGGAAAGACCGTGCTGACCTATGCGGAGCTGGAGGCTCGGTCGGCGCTCCTGGCGCGGAAGCTCAGGGCTCTGGGATCCGGCCCGGAGGTGGGGATCGCGGTCTGCCTGGAGCGGCGGGCCGAGCTGATCGTGACGCTGCTGGCCGTGCTGCGGTCGGGTGGCTTCTACGTGCCGCTCGATCCGCGGTATCCGGAGGAGCGGCGGGCGTTCCTGATCGCGGACAGCGGCGCGAAGCTGGTGATCGACGAGACGGGCCCTCACCCCCCGGCCCCCTCTCCCGGTCCTCCCGAGTCCCCCTCCCCGGGCGAGGGGGAGAGCTGCGTCCTGTCCTCGAACCTGGCGTACCTGATCTATACGTCCGGCTCGACGGGGCAGCCCAAGGCGGTGGCGATCACCCATCACAGCGCGGTGAAGCTGGCGTATTGGGCGCGGGAGCAGTTCAGCGCGGAGGAACGGCGGGGTGTGCTGGCCTGCACGGCGGTGACGTTCGACCTGTCGGTGTACGAGATCTTCGTGACGCTGGCCTGGGGCGGAGCGGTGGTCCTGGTGGACGACGCGCTGGCGCTGCTGTCCGGTCCGCCCGCGCTGCCCGACGGGCTGGAGCTGACGCTCGTCAACACCGTGCCTTCGGCCATGGCGGAGCTGCTGCGGGACGGCGCGCTGCCGCCGTCCGTGCGCACGGTGAACCTGGCGGGGGAGGCGCTGACGCGCGCCCTGGCCGACCGGGTCTACCAGCGACTGGAGACGGAGCGGCTGTTCAACCTCTACGGCCCTTCGGAGGACACGACCTACTCGACCTGGTCGCTGGTGGAGCGGCGGTCCGAGCGCCAGCCGTCGATCGGATACGCCGTCCACGACACGCGGGCCTACGTGGTGGATCGGAGGCTGGAGCGCCTGCCGGTCGGGGTTCCCGGAGAGCTGTGCCTCGGCGGCGACGGTCTGGCCCGCGGCTATCTGGGCCGTCCGGACCTGACCGCCGAGCGCTTCGTTCCGGACCCGTTCGCCGAACTGCCCGGCGAGCGCATGTACCGGACCGGCGACCTGGCGCGCCTGCGGGCCGACGGAACGCTCGACTACCTGGGCCGGCTGGATCACCAGGTCAAGATCCGCGGCTATCGCATCGAGCTGGGAGAGGTGGAGTCGGCACTGGCCGCCATCCCCGGCGTCAAGAACGCTTCGATCCTGGTGCGGGAGGACGGCCCGGCCGGCCGCCGGCTCGTGGCATACGTGGAGCCCGCGGAACCCGAAGGCGAGCTGCCGGATCTTCGGCAGGCCCTGCTCCGGACCCTGCCCGAGCCGATGGTCCCCTCCGCCTTCGTGGTGCTGGCCGAGCTGCCGCTGACCCCGCACGGCAAGGTCGACCGGAAGGCGCTCGCGAGGATCGCTCCGGCTCCCGAGGTGATCGCGGCGTCCGGACGGCAGCGGACACCGCGAACGCCGACGGAGGTGGCCGTTGCCGCCATCTGGTCCGAGCTGCTGGGGATCGAGGGGATCGGAGCGGCGGACGACTTCTTTGCGCTGGGCGGGCACTCCCTGCTGGCGGCGCGGCTGACCGCGCTCGTGCAGGCGCGGCTCGGCGTCGAGCTGCCCCTGCGCGTCATCTTCCGGGAGGCCACGGTCGCCCGGCTGGCGGAGTGGATCGACTCCGAGCTTCTTCAGGGTGCGGCAGGGATGCTTGCGCTGCACGGCGGGCTCGCCGGCAACCCGGCCCAGCTCTCGTTCGCGCAGCAGAGACTCTGGTTTCTGGATCGCCTCGAACCGGGCTCGGCGGCCTACAATCTGCCGTTGCCCCTGGAGATCGCGGGACCGTTGCGGCCGGAGATTCTGGCTGCGGCGCTGAGCGGGGTGGTGCGCCGCCACGCCGCCCTGCGTACCACCTTCGAGCTGCCCGCGGGCGCCACGGAGCCGGTGCAGACCGTCCATCCGGAAACGGAGCAGGCCCTCTGGATCGTCGACCTCGCGGGCCTTCCCGCGGCACAACGGGACGCGGAAGCCCATCGGCTCGCGCGGAACGAAGCGCGGCGGCCGTTCAACCTCACGCTCCTGCCGTTGATGCGCACCACGCTGCTGCGCCTGGCGGCGGACGCGCACCGCCTGATGCTCACGATGCATCACATCGTCTCCGATGCCTGGTCGATGGACGTGTTGCAGCGCGAGCTTGGGATTCTGGTGGACGCGCTCTCAGCAGGAAGGCCCGATCCGCTGCCGGAGCTGGCCCTTCAATACCCCGACTTCGCGGTCTGGCAGCGGGCCTGGCTGACGGACGCGGAGTTGGATCGGCAGCTCTCCTACTGGCGCACCCGACTGGCCCGGCCGCCCGTGGTGGAGCTGCCCACGGACCGGCCGCGGCCCGCGGTCTGGAGCCACCGCGGCGCCTTCGAAACGGCGGCGCTTCCCGCCGCCCTGGCGGAGAGCCTCGAGCGGCTCGGCCGGCGCCACCGGGCGACGCCGTTCATGACCCTGACCGCGGCCATCCTCGCGCTGCTCTACCGGACCACGTCGCAGGAAGACCTGGTGCTGGGCAGCCCGATCGCCGGGCGCCAGCGGCCGGAGATCCAGGGGTTGATCGGCTTCTTCGTCAACACCCTGGCCCTGCGCGTCCACGTCGATCCCGCGGCGTCGTTCGGCGCGCTGCTCACCCGGGTCCGGGAGACGGCGCTGGAGGCGTACGACCATCAGGACATCCCCTTCGAGATGCTCGTCGGCGAGCTGGCTCCGAGCCGCGATCTATCGCGCAACCCGCTGGTGCAGGTGGTCTTCGCCCTCCAGGACGGCCTGGAGCCCATGAAGGTCGAGGGGGATCTGAGCTTCGCGGCGGGGGAGTGGGTCCACCCGGGGACCGCCAAGTTCGATCTGTCGCTGCACATCGGCCGCTCCGGCGGAGAGATGGGAATCTGGGCCGAGTACGCCACCGACCTGTTCGACGCAGCCACGGTCCGCCGCCACCTGGACCATCTGCGCCGACTCCTGGAGGGGATCTCGGACGAGAGCGGGGATGTGAGCGGGGACGTGGGCGATACCGTGCGCGTCTCCGAGCTGCCCTGGATGGAAGCCGCCGAGCGCGAGCAGGTGCTCACCGCCTGGAACCGGACCGCGGCGCCGATCCCGGACAAGCCCGTCCACCGGCTCTTCTTCGACCGCGCGCTGGCCGCTCCGGACTCCGTGGCGGTGGCCTGGGAGGGCGGGAGCGCGACCTACGGCGAGGTGGCCCGCCGGGCCGTCGAGCTGGCGGCCCGCCTGCGGGCGCGCGGCGTCGGACCGGAGACCCTGGTGGCGCTGCGCTTCGAGCGCTCGGTCGAGCTGGTCATCGCCGCCGTGGCCGTGCTGGAGGCGGGCGGCGCCTACCTGCCGATCGATCCGGCGCACCCGATGGAGCGGGCGGAGTGGACCGTGGGCGACGCCGGAGCAGCGCTCCTCCTGAGCCCCGAAAACCTGCCCACTCTGTTGGCAGAGGAAGCTCCGGAAGGCCTGGCAAGAATTGACCAGGCCGCCGGCTTCGATCCGGACTCGCTCGCCTACGTCATCTATACGTCCGGCTCGACCGGCACGCCGAAGGGCACGGAGCTGCGCCACCACGGGCTCTCCAGCTTCATCGCCTGGCACTGCCGGACCTACGCGCTGACGCCGGACGACAAGTGCCCGCTGCTGGCGGGACCCGGGTTCGACGCGTCGGTCTGGGACCTGTGGACGGCGCTCACGTCCGGCGCCTCGCTGCACATCCCGTCCCGCGAGGTCATCCTCTCGCCCAAGGCGCTACTCGCCTGGATGGCGGAGACGGGGATCTCCGTCCTCTTCCTTACCACGCCGCTGGCCGAGGGGGTGATCGCCGAGCCTCCTCCTCCCGGGCTCGCGCTGCGCGCGCTCCTCACCGGCGGCGACCGGCTGCGCCGCCGGCCCTCGCCGGCCCTGCCCTACGAGCTGATCAACCACTACGGCCCCACGGAGACGACGATCGTCGTCACGGCCGGGCGGGTCGAGCCGGCGGGGGAGCGGCTGCCGGACATCGGCTCGGCGGTCGCCAACACCCGGACCTATGTGCTCGACCGCTGGTCGCAGCCCGTTCCGGTCGGCGTGCCCGGCGAGCTCTGCCTGGCCGGCGCGGGGCTCGCCAGGAGCTACCGCGGCCGCCCGGAGCTGACCGCGCGGAGCTTCGTCCCCGATCCGTTCGGCGACGGCGAGCGCCTCTACCGCACGGGAGATGTCGTGCGCTGGCTGCCGAGCGGCCGAATCGAGTTCCTCGGCCGGAACGACCATCAGGTCAAGATCCGCGGCAACCGCATCGAGCTCGGCGAGGTCGAGGTGGTCCTGGCCGGGCATCCGGACGTCGAGGCCTGCGTGGCCATGGCCCGGACCAGCCCGGGCGAGGCCGGCGAGCTGCGGCTCGTGGTGTGGGCGGTCCCGAAGTCGGGCTTCGATCTTGACCTCGCGGGCCTGCGGAGCTACTTGGAATCCCGTCTTCCCGCGTATATGATCCCCTCTGCATTTGTCGTCCTCCCTGTATTGCCCCTGGACCCTAACGGCAAGGTCGACCGGCGTGCGCTGCCGGAGCCCTCCGCCCCTACCCGAGCGGACTTCACGCCACCCCGCACCCCCATCGAGGAAGAGGTGGCCCGCATCTGGCGCGAGGTTCTCGGCGTCGAGCGGATCGGGGTCGAGGACAGCTTCTGGGACCTCGGCGGTCATTCGATCCTGGCGACCAGCGTGCTGTCGCGAATCGAGGCCTCGTTCGGAGCCGAGATGCCGTTGCAGACCCTGTTCACGTCGCCGACGCTGGCAGGGTTCTCCTCGGAGCTCGCCGAGAGGGTGCTCGAGGGCCAGGGCGACGCGGAGAGGGACGAGGCGTTGTCGGCGCTGGACGGTCTGTCCGAGGACGAGGTCAGAAAGCTGCTCGAGCAGACGGTTCGTGAGTTAGAGGAAATGTCATGAGCGACGGGTCTTCCAAGCGGGCAGGGCAGCTCTCTCCCGAGAAACAGGCTCTCCTGATCCTGCAGATGAAGAAGAAGCGGGCGGCCGAGGCCGCGGCGGGAGGAGCTGCGTCCGGACCAGCCCCGGTCGCCGGTGGTATCGCGGGCAACGCCATTCCCCGCCGCCCGGCTTCGGAGGCACCCGCGCCGCTGTCGTTCGCCCAGCAGAGGCTCTGGCTGCTCGACCGCATGGAGCCCGGCTCCACGGCGCTCAACATTCCATTCCACAACCGCCTGCGCGGCCCGCTGGACCTGTCCGCCCTGGAGCTTGCCGTCGGCGCGATCCTCGCGCGCCACGAATCGCTGCGCACGATCTTTCCCGAGAACGATGGTCCCGAACGCGATGGCGAGGCGGTGGCAGTGGTCTCGGCGCCGTCCTCGACGCCGTTCCGGCTCCCCCTGATCGATCTCTCGGACCTTCCGGAGTACGGGCGCCGGATCGAAGAGGAACGCCTCCTCGCCTCGATGGCCCGGCCGTTCTCCCTTGCGGACGGACCGCTGTTCCGGGCGGAATGCGTGCGGGTCCAAAAGGACGAGCACCTGTTCCTGACGGACGTGCATCACATCGTTTCGGACGGATGGTCGTTCCGGGTGTACTTCCAGGAGCTGGATGCGCTCTACGAGGCGTTCCGGAAGGGACGGACGCCGTCCCTTCCGGAACTGCCCGTCCAGTACTCGGACTTCGCCGCGTGGCAACGGGAACGGCTCCAGGGGCCGTTGCTCCAGGAGCAGCTCGCCTACTGGCGCGAGCGGCTGAGCGGCGCGGCGCCGGTGCTGGAGCTGCCGCTCGACCGCGTCCGGCCGGCCGCGCAGAGCCATCGGGGGAACCGGGTCCGGCTCGACCTGTCGCCCGCCCTGTCGGCCCGCCTGCGGGAGCTGTCGTTGCGCGAGAACGTCTCGCCGTTCATGACCCTGCTGGCGGCGTTCCAGCTCCTGCTCTCGCGGCTCGCGGGCCAGGACGACGTGGTGGTCGGCTCGCCCAGCGCGGGCCGCACCCGGCCCGAGGTCGAGGGTCTCATCGGCCTGTTCCTCAACACGCTGGTGCTGCGTACCGATCTCTCGGGCGACCCCACGTTCCGCGAGCTGCTGCTGCGCGTCCGGGAGACGGTTCTCGGCGCCTACCGCTACCAGGAGATCCCGTTCGAGCGCCTGCTGGAGGAGCTTCAGCCGGACCGGCAGCTCAGCCGCACGCCGATCTTCCAGGTGCTGTTCAACTACGTCTCGATTTCGAACCTGAGGATGAGCCTCGCCGGGCTCGACGCGGAGCTGATCGAGGCCGACGACGCCGACGCGAAGTTCGACTTCACGCTCTACGTGGAAGAGCGGCCGGATTGCCTCCGCTTCGACCTGGTCTACAGCACCGCCCTGTTCGAGGCGGACCGCATGCGGGAGCTTCTGCGCCAGCTCGGGCATCTCCTGGAGCAGGCCGCGGCGGCTCCCGAGTCGCGCATCGGCGCTCTGTCGCTGGTGACGCCGGAGGCCTCCGCGCTGCTGCCCGATCCCGCCCGGCAGCTCGGCGGCGAGTGGCACGGCGCAGTCCACCATGCTCTCTCCCGGGGAGCCGCCGAGCATCCGGAGCGCTTGGCGGTGCAGGGAGGAACGCCGGGGGCGGGCAAGGAGCAGGATCTCTCGCTGACCTACGCGGAGCTGGAGTCCCGCGCCAACCAGCTCGCGAGCTTTCTGGTGTCCAAGGGCGTGGCGAAGGGCGATGCCGTGGCGGTCTGGGCGCACCGGACTCCGGCGCTCGTGCCGGCGGTGATGGGCACGCTCAAGGCGGGCGCGGCCTTCCTGATCCTCGATCCGGCCTACCCGGCGCCGCGGCTGATCGACTGCCTGCGCATCGGCCGTCCGACCGCCTGGGTCTCGGTGCCGGGCGCGCCGCCGCCTCCGCCGGAGATCGGTGCGGTCGACGAGATCGCGAGCCTGTTCCGCTGCCGCGTCGAGGCGTCTCCGTCCTCGCTGGCCGGAATGCCCGCGGTGGATCCGGGGATTCCTGTGGGGCCGGACGACGCGGCCTGCATCACCTTCACGTCCGGCTCGACCGGCCTGCCGAAAGGCGTGGTGGGGCGGCACGGCCCGCTCACGCACTTCTATCCGTGGATGGGCCGGCGCTTCTCGCTGGAGCCGGACGACCGCTTCGGCGTGCTGTCGGCGCTGTCGCACGATCCGCTGCAACGCGATCTCTTCACGCCGATCTGGTTCGGCGCCCGCGCCGTGATGCCCGACCCGGAGCGCATCGGCTCCCCCGGGTATCTCGCCGGCTGGCTGCGGAGCGAAGAGGTGTCCGTGCTGCACCTCACGCCGGCCATGATGGAGATGGTGCTCGACTCCGCCGGTAGTGGCGGCAGTGGCGCGGAGCCGATCCGCGAGCTGCCGGCACTGCGGCGGGCGTTCGTGGTGGGCGACCTGCTCAAGAAAGCCCACGTCGAGCATCTGCAACGGCTGGCGACGTCGGCCGTGTGCGTCAACCTCTACGGCTCGACGGAGACGCAGCGGTCGGTCTCGTTCGTCGAAATTCCAGCGTCGGGACAGCCGGGACCGCGGCTGGGCAAGGAGGTTCTTCCCCTGGGCCGCGGCATGGAGGACTGCCAGCTCCTCGTGCTGAACCGCTCGGGCCGGCTCGCCGGAGTCGGTGAGGAAGGCGAGATCTACGTCCGCAGCCGGCACCTCGCGCGCGGTTATCTGAGCGGTCTGAACGACGAGGCGCTGACCGCCGAGCGCTTCGTCCCGAATCCTCTGTCAACGGCTCCCGACCCCGGGGACCGGGCCTATCGGACCGGCGACCTCGGCCGCTACCTGCCGGACGGCGGCGTGGAGTTCGCCGGCCGCGCCGACTTCCAGGTCAAGCTGCGAGGCTTCCGCATCGAGCTGGGCGAGGTGGAGGCGGCCCTCGGCCGTCACCCCGCGGTGCGCGAGTGCGTGGTCGTGGTGCGGGAGGACCAGCCGGGCCAGCGCCGCCTGGCAGCATATCTGGTGACTCCGTCCCCTGCCGGCCCTGAGCCGAACCCGGCCGAGCTTCGCGCCTTCCTCGCCTCCCGCCTGCCCGACTACATGGTGCCGTCGGCGTTCGTGGTGCTGCCGTCCCTGCCGCTGACGAAGACGGGCAAGATCGACCGCCGCGCCCTGCCGGTCCCGGACGAGACCGCCGGGGTGGCCAGCCGTGCGGTGGAGAAGAGCCCCGTCGAGGAGCTGGTCGCCGGCATCTGGGCCGACCTGCTGGGTCTGACACCGGCAGTCACTGCGATCGTGCCGGACGCCAACTTCTTCGAGCTGGGCGGCCATTCGCTTCTGGCCACACGGATGATCTCGCGGGTGCGCGGCGTGCTCGGCGTCGAGCTGCCCATGCGGGCGGTGTTCGAGGAGCCGACCCTGGCCGGTTTCTCCTCCCTGATCGAGCGGCAGCGGCGGGGGGGCGAGGTCTCTTCGATTCCGTCTCTCGTTCCGCTTTCACGAGCTGCGCAAGGGCAGTTCCCCGCGTCGTTCTCCCAGCAGAGGCTGTGGTTCCTCGATCGCCTGGAGCCCGGAAGCTTCGCCTACAACCTGGGCGGAGCGATCCGGCTCACGGGCAACCTGGATGTGGCGGCGTTCAGCGGCGCGATCGACGCGATCGTCCGGCGGCACGAGTCCCTGCGCACCTGTTTCGTGGAAGAGGGGGGCGAGCCGTGGCAGGTGATCGCGGAGGCGGCTCCGTTCGAGCTGCCCGTCGTCGATCTCTCCAACCTTTCTGCGGACCTCCGGGATGCGGAGACGCACCGGCTCGCGAAGCTGGAGATGCGGCGGCCCTACGACCTCGCGCGCGGTCCTCTGCTGCGCTCGACGCTGCTGCGCGTCGACGACCGCGAGCACGTGCTGCTGCTCGGCATGCACCACATCGTGTCCGACGGCTGGTCGGTGGGCGTATTCGTGCGGGAGCTGGGCGAGCTGTACCGCCACGGTAGTACCTTGCCGATACTGCCGGCACTGCCGATCCAGTACGCGGACTATGCCGCCTGGCAGCGCCAGTGGCTGACCGGCGACGTGATCGCCGAGCGGCTGGCGTGGTGGAAGGCGCACCTCGCGGGCGCGCCCCAGCTCGTGGACCTGCCTCTCGATCACCCCCGGCCGCCCGTCCAGACCTACCGCGGCGGCCGTGCCGTCCTGGAGCTGGAGCGCGAGCTGTCCGCGGACTTCGAGGCGATGAGCCGCAAGCTGGGCGCGACTCCGTTCATGGCTCTGCTCGCCGGTTTCTCGGCTCTGTTGTCGCGTTACGGCAGCCAGACCGACGTGGTGGTGGGCACGCCGATCGCCAACCGGGGACGCGCGGAGCTGGAAGACCTGATCGGCTTCTTCGTGAGCACGCTGGCCCTGCGCGTGGATCTGGCCGGCGATCCGCGCTTCGACGAGCTGGCCCGCCGGGTGCGCGAGGTGTCGCTCGGCGCCTACGGACATCAGGACGTTCCCTTCGAGCGGCTGGTCGACGAGTTGCGGCCCGAGCGGAGCCTGAGCCACTCGCCGGTCTTCCAGGTGATGCTCGCGTTCCAGAACCTTCCGGTCTCCGATCTGGATCTCCAGGGCGTGACGCTTTCCGCGCTGGAGCTGGATCCGGGCCGCACCCAGTTCGATCTCTCCCTGTTCGTGATCCCGATGCCGGACGGGGGCCTGCTGACGCGGCTGGACTATGCGAGCGACCTGTTTGAGGCGGGCACGGCGCAACGGCTGCTCGGTCATCTGAAGATGCTTCTTCGGGGAACCGTGGGGGCGCCGGAAGCGGCTTTGTCGCAGCTTCCGCTGCTGACTACCGCCGAGCAGGCGCAGCTTGCCGAGTGGGACGGGCTGGAGCGGCGCGGGCATGCGGCCGGATTGCTGCACGAATTGTTCGAAGCGCAGGCGCGCCTCACGCCGGACGCATTGGCGCTGGTCGCCGGGGATACCGTGCTGACCTATGGCGAGCTGGAGGAGAAGACGGCGGCGTTGGCGCGGCGGCTGACTGCGATGGGCGCCGGCCCCGAGGTTGGCGTCGCGATCTGCCTGGAGCGGACGGCCGAGCTGGTGGTTTCGCTGCTTGCGGTGCTGCGGTCCGGTGGGTTCTACGTACCGCTCGATCCTCGCTATCCGGAGGAGCGGCGGGCGTTTCTGATCGAGGACAGCGGCGCGCGGATCGTGATCGACTCGGCGGGCCCTCACCCAGCGGCCCCCTCTCCCGGTCCTCCCGAGTCCCCGTCTCCGGGAGAGGGGGGGGCGCGCGTCCAGGCTTCGAACCTGGCTTATTTGATCTACACGTCGGGCTCGACGGGACGGCCGAAGGCGGTGGCGATCACCCATGGCAGCGCCACGGTGTTCGCCCGGTGGGCACGCACGGCGTTTTCTCCGGACGAGCTGCGCGGCGTGCTGGCTTCGACGGCAGTGACGTTCGACCTGTCGGTGTTCGAGCTGTTCGTGACGCTGGCGTGGGGCGGCACGGTGGTGCTGGCGGAGAACGCGCTGGAGCTGCCTCGCGTGGCGGCGGAGCTGCCGGCGGGCGTGGAGATCACGCTGATCAACGCGGTGCCGTCGGCCATGGCCGAGCTGCTGCGCGAGGGCGCCGTGCCGGCTTCGGTGCGGACCATCAACCTGGCGGGCGAGGCGCTGCCGCGCTGGCTGGCGGATCTGGCCTATGCGCGGCCCGAAACGCTGCGGGTCTGCAACCTTTATGGACCGTCGGAAGACACGACCTATTCGACGTGGACCCAGGTGGAGCGATCGACGGAGCAGGCGCCTTCGATCGGCCGGCCGGTGGACGACACGCGGGCGTATCTGCTGGATGTGACGCTGAACCGTCTTCCGTTGGGTGTTCCCGGCGAGCTGTATCTCTCCGGCGCCGGTCTGGCCCGCGGCTACCTGGGCCGTCCGGATCTGACGGCAGAGCGCTTCTTGCCGGATCCGTTCTCGGCCGAGCCCGAAGCCCGCATGTACCGCACCGGCGACCTCGTGCGTCTGGGAGCCGACGGCGAGCTGGACTACCTGGGCCGCCTGGATCACCAGGTCAAGATCCGCGGGTTCCGCATCGAGCTGGGCGAGGTCGAGGCGGCGCTCGCGCGGCAGCCCGGCGTCGAATCGACGGTGGTTCTCGCTCGCGAGGATGTTGCGGGCGACAAGCGGCTGGTGGCGTACCTGACGGGCGAAGACCTGTCGGTTTCCAGTCTGCGACAGGCTCTCCAGAAGGAATTGCCCGAGCCGATGGTGCCGTCGGCCTTCGTGGTTCTGGAGGCCTTCCCTCTGACGGCCCACGGCAAGGTGGACCGCAAGGCGCTGCCGGTTCCAGACGCGGAGCACCGCGACGTGGCCCGGGCCCGGGATCTGACGCCGGTCGAGGAGCTGCTGTCCGGCATCTGGTCGGAGCTGTTGGGGATCTCGGAGGTGGCGCCTCACGAGACCTTCTTCGAGCTGGGCGGGCACTCGCTCCTGGCGACGCGGATGATCTCGCGGGTGCGCTCGGTGCTGGGCGTCGAGCTGGCGATGCGCTCGGTGTTCGAGGAGCCGACGCTGGCCGGCTTTGCGGCCCTGGCGGAGAAGGCGCGGCTGGGCGGTGAGTCCGCTGCCGAGCCGCCGCTCGTCCGGATCGATCGCGACAGGCCTCTGCCGACCTCGTTCTCGCAGCGGCGCCTGTGGTTCCTGGATCAGCTGGAGCCCGGGAGCTTCGCGTACAACCTGACGGGGGCAATCCGTCTGGAGGGCGATCTGGACGTCGCGGCGCTGACCGCGGCCCTGGACGGGATCATCCGGCGTCACGAATCCCTGCGCACCACGTTCATCGCTCAGGACGGCGAGCCGTGGCAGGTGATCGCGGAGCCGTCGCCCCTGCCTCTGCCGGTCGTCGACCTCGGTGTTCTTTCCTCGGAGAGCCGGGACGCGGAGACGCGCCGGATCGCGGAGCTGGCCGCTCGGCGGCCCTACAATCTGGCGCAGGGGCCTCTTCTGCGGTCCTCGCTTCTCAAGCTCGGCGGTGACGGCGGGCGTGGCGGGCGTGGCGGGCGTGAGCACGTCCTGCTGCTGGGCATGCACCACATCGTGTCCGACGGCTGGTCGCTGGGCGTCTTCGTGCGGGAGCTTGGCGAGCTGTACCGGGGAGTTGCTCTGCCGGATCTGCCCGTCCAGTACGCGGACTACGCGGCCTGGCAGCGGCAGTGCTTGACCGGCGAGGTGATGGAGCAGCGGCTCGCGTGGTGGACGGCTCATCTCGCGGGGGCGCCGCAGGTCGTCGACTTGCCGCTGGATCATCCCCGTCCTCCCGTTCAGAGCTACCGCGGCGGCCGCGCCGACATCGCGCTGGACAGCGTCGAGCCGCTGAGCCGACGCCTCGGCGTGACGCCGTTCATGGCCCTTCTCGCGGGTTTCTCCGCGCTGCTCTCTCGGTATGGCAGTCAGACCGACGTGGTGATCGGCACGCCGATCGCCAACCGGGGACGGGCGGAGCTGGAAGACCTGATCGGGTTCTTCGTCAACACTCTGGCCCTGCGGGTGGACATCAGGGGATACGGCGGCGAGCCGAGCTTCGACGAGCTGACCCGCCGGGTGCGCGAGGTTTCGCTCGGCGCCTATGGGCATCAGGACGTTCCTTTCGAGCGCCTGGTCGACGAGCTGAAGCCGGAGCGAAGCCTGAGCCACTCGCCGGTGTTCCAGGTGATGCTCGCGTACCAGAACCTCCCGGTCTCCGAGCTGGATCTCGCGGGTCTCGTTCTCTCGCCCGTGGACCTGGAATCGGGCCGGACCCAGTATGACCTTTCCCTGTTCGTCCAGCCCCTGGCGGACGGGAGCATGACGGCGCGGCTCAACCACGCGAGCGATCTGTTCGACGCGGCCACGGCGCAGCGCATACTCGCCCACCTGAGGATGCTGCTGTTGGGAGCCGCGGAGGCGCCGGAAGCGGAGCTCTCCCAGCTTCTGCTTCTGACTCCCGCCGAGCAGGCGCAGCTTGCCGAGTGGGACGGGCTGGAGCGGCGCGGGCATGCGGCCGGTTTGCTTCACGAGTTGTTCGAAGCGCAGGCGCGCCTCGCGCCGGACGCATTGGCGCTGGTCGCCGGGGATACCGTGCTGACCTATGGCAAGCTGGAGGAGAAGACGACGGCGTTGGCGCGGCGGCTGACCGCGATGGGCGCGGGTCCCGAGGTCGGCGTCGCGGTCTGCCTGGAGCGGACGGCCGAGCTGGTGGTTTCGCTGCTGGCGGTGCTGCGGTCCGGCGGGTTCTACGTGCCGCTCGATCCTCGCTATCCGGAGGAGCGGCGGGCGTTTCTGATCGAGGACAGCGGCGCGCGGATCGTGATCGACGCCGCGGGCCCGCGCCTCCTGGTCCCGTCTCCCGTTGAAGACTCTCGCGTCCAGGCTTCGAACCTGGCTTATCTGATCTACACGTCCGGATCGACGGGGCGGCCGAAGGCGGTGGCGATCACGCATGGCAGCGCCACGGTGTTCGCTCGGTGGGCCCGCACGGCGTTTTCTCCGGACGAGCTGCGCGGCGTGCTGGCTTCGACGGCGGCGACGTTCGACCTGTCGGTGTTCGAGCTGTTCGTGACGCTGGCGTGGGGCGGCACGGTGGTGCTGGCGGAGAATGCGCTGGAGCTGCCTCGCGTGGCGGCGGAATTGCCGGCCGACGTGGAGATCACGCTGATCAATACGGTGCCGTCGGCCATGGCCGAGCTGCTGCGGGAGGGCGCCGTGCCGGCGTCGGTGCGGACGATCAATCTGGCGGGGGAGGCGCTGCCTCGCTGGCTGGTGGACCTGGCCTATGCGCGGCCCGAGACGCTGCGGGTCTGCAACCTTTATGGACCGTCGGAAGACACGACCTACTCGACGTGGACCCAGGTGGGCCGATCGACCGAGCGCGCACCGTCGATCGGCCGGCCGGTGGTCGACACGCGGGCGTTCGTGCTGGATCTGACGCTGAACCGTCTGCCGCTCGGTGTTCCCGGCGAGCTGTATCTCTCCGGCGCCGGTCTGGCCCGCGGTTATCTGGGCCGTCCGGATCTGACGGCGGAGCGTTTCTTGCCCGATCCGTTCTCGGCCGAGCCCGGAGCGCGGATGTACCGCACCGGCGACCTCGTCCGGCTGGGCGTGGACAGTGAGCTGGACTACCTGGGCCGCCTGGATCACCAGGTCAAGATCCGCGGGTTCCGCATCGAGCTGGGCGAGGTCGAGGCGGCGCTCGCGCGGCAGCCCGGCGTCGAGTCGACGGTGGTGCTCGCTCGTGAGGACGTTCCCGGCGACAAGCGCCTGGTGGCCTACGTGACGGGCGAGAGCCTGTCCGTCGCCAGTCTGCGCCAGGCTCTCCACAAGGAGCTGCCCGAGCCGATGGTGCCGTCGGCGTTCGTGGTCCTGGAAGCGTTGCCGCTCACTCCGCACGGCAAGGTCGACCGCAAGGCGCTGCCAGTTCCAGATGCCGGGCACCGCGACATGACCCGGACGCGGGAGAGGACGCCGGTCGAAGAGCTTCTGTCGGGAATCTGGTCGGAGTTGCTGAGGATCTCGGAGGTGGCGCCTCACGAGACGTTCTTCGAGCTGGGCGGGCATTCCCTCCTGGCCACGCGGATGATCTCGCGGGTGCGCTCGGTGCTGGGCGTCGAGCTCCCCATGCGCTCGGTGTTCGAAGAGCCGACCCTGGCCGGCTTTGCGGCTCTCGCGGAGAAGGCGCGGCTGGGCGGGGATTCCGTGGCCGAGCCGCCGCTGGTCCGGATCGAGCGGGACAGGCCTCTTCCCGCGTCCTTCTCGCAGCAGCGCCTGTGGTTTCTGGATCAGTTGGAGCCCGGGAGCTTCGCATACAACCTGACGGGGGCCATCCGCCTGGAAGGCGACCTGAACCTCCAGGCGCTGACGGCGGCGCTGGACGGAATCGTCCGGCGTCACGAATCCCTGCGCACCACGTTCCTCGCTCAGGACGGCGAGCCATGGCAGGTGATCGCGGAGCCGTCGCCCCTGTCTCTGCCGGTCGTCGACCTCAATGTTCTTTCCTCGGAGAGCCGGGACGCGGAGACGCGCCGGATCGCGGAGCTGGCCGCGCGGCGGCCCTACGATCTGGCGCAGGGGCCTCTTCTACGGTCCTCGCTCCTCAAGCTCGGCAGTGACGGCGGGCGTGGCGGGCGTGGCGGGCGTGAGCACGTCCTGCTGCTGGGCATGCACCACATCGTGTCCGACGGCTGGTCGCTGGGTGTGTTCGTTCGCGAGTTGGGCGCGCTGTACAGGCAGGAATCCCTGCCGGAGCTGCCCATCCAGTTCGCGGACTACGCCGCATGGCAGCGCCAACGGCTTACCGGCGAGGCGATGGATCAGCGGATCGGCTGGTGGGCCCGTCAGCTCGCGGGCGCTCCGCAACTGCTGGAGCTGCCGCTGGACCGGCCCCGTCCCAACCTCCAGACCTATCGCGGCGGACGCGCCGGGGCTCGGATCAGCGCGGATCGGACGACGGCCGTCGAGGCGCTGTCGCGGCGGCTCGGAGTCACGCCGTTCATGGTCCTCCTCGCGGGGTTTGCGGCTCTGCTGTCGCGCCACAGCGGGCAGAGCGACGTGGTGGTGGGAACGCCCATCGCCAACCGCGACCGCACCGAGGTGGAGGGTCTGATCGGGTTCTTCGCCAATACGCTCGCGCTGCGGGTCGAGCTGGGCGGCGATCCGAGCTTCGGCGAGCTGGCCCGTCGGGTGCGCGAGATGGCGCTGGGAGCCTATGCACACCAGGACGTGCCCTTCGAGCGCCTCGTGGACGAGCTGCGGCCGGAGCGCAGTCTCGGTCACGCCCCGCTGTTCCAGGTCGTGCTCGCCCTGCAGAACCTGCCGACGTCCGGGCTGGACCTCGCGGGCCTCACCCTGACGCAGCTGGATCTCGACGCGGGCCGATCGCAGTTCGACCTCTCCCTCTTCCTGGTCCCTCTGCCGGAGGGCGGGCTCATGGCCCGGGTGGAGTATGCCAGCGATCTGTTCGATGCCGCGACGATCCACCGCCTGCTCGGCCATTTCCAGCATCTGCTGGAAGGGATCGGTGGAGAAGGCGCCGAGGCCGCGAGGGTCGCGGAGCTGCCGATGCTCGGCCCGGAAGAGCGCGACCAGGTGGTGCGAGGGTGGAACGACACGGCCGTCGACTATCCGCGGGAGGCCACGATCCACGGCCTGTTCGAGGAGCAGGCGCGCCTCCGGCCCGGCGCTCCCGCCGTGGTGGGAGCGGAGGATGTGACCTACGCCGAGCTCGACCGCCGCGCGAATCGCCTTGCCGCCCGCCTGATCGAGGCCGGCGTGCGGCCCGACGAGAGAGTCGGCCTCTGCGCCGAGCGGTCCGCCAATCTGATCGCGGCGCTGCTCGGCATCCTGAAGGCCGGCGGCGCCTACGTCCCCCTGGATCCGAGCTATCCGGCCGAGCGGCTGGCCGGGATGCTCGCCGACTCCGAAGCCCGCATCGTGATCGTGCAGGAGGGCCTCGAAGACTCGCTGCCGGACAGCGCCGCGGAGCGGCTGCCGCTCCTGGCGTTGATTCTGGAGAGCGGCTCTCCGGTCGAGTCTCCAGCCACGTTTCCGGAGCAGCTGGCCTTCGTCCTGTTCACGTCCGGCTCGACCGGGCGGCCCAAGGGTGTGGCCCTGACCCACCGCAACGTCGTCCGGCTGCTGCGGGAGTCCAATCACTTCGATCTCGGGCCGGACGTCGTCTTCCTCCAGCTCGCGCCGGTGTCCTTCGACGCTTCGACCCTGGAGGTCTGGGCGCCGCTGCTCAATGGCGGCTGTGTGGCCCAGCTCCCGCCTGGTCCGCTCGACCTGCAGGAGCTGGGCGAGGCGATCGACCGCCATGGCGTGACCACCCTCTGGCTGACCTCGGGCCTGTTCCATCAGGTGGTGGAGTCGGACCTGGAGATCCTGCGCCCGGTTCGGCAGCTCGCGTCAGGGGGAGACGTGCTGTCGCCGTCGCACGTGCGGAAGGCGCTGGCCGCGCTGCCCGGGATGAGCATGCTCAACGGCTACGGTCCCACCGAAAATGCGACCTTCACGACCTGCCACCCGATGCGGTCGGAGGCCGACCTCGGACCGGGCTCCCTCTCCATCGGCCGGCCGATCGCCAACACCCGGGTCTACCTGCTTGACGCCGCGCACCAACCGGTGCCGGTGGGGGTGGCGGGACAGCTCTTCGCCGCGGGAGACGGTCTCTCCCGTGGTTACGCGGGGCGCCCCGACCTGACCGCCGAGCGCTTCATCCCCGATTCCGTGAGCGGCGAGCTAGGAGCGCGCCTCTACGCCACGGGCGACCTGGCGCGCTGGCTGCCCTCCGGAGACATCGACTTCGTCGGCCGGGTCGACTCCCAGGTCAAGATCCGGGGCTTCCGGATCGAGCTGGGAGAGATCGAGTCGGCCCTTGCCGGGCATCCGGACGTCGAGACGCCGGTCGTGATGGCGCGCGAGGATGTGCCGGGAGACAAGCGGCTGGTCGCCTACGTGACCCCGGTCGCGGGACGCTCGCCCGGGCCCGCGTCCCTGCGCGCCTGGGTGGAGTCGCGCCTGCCCGCCTATCTGGTGCCGACGGCGTTCGTGGTGCTCGCCGAGCTGCCCCTCGGAGCCACCGGCAAGGTCGACCGTCGCGCTCTGCCTGTCCCCGCCGTGCTGCGGCCGGACGAAGACGGCCGGGTTGAAAGCGAGCTGAGCCCGGTCGAGGAGCTGGTGGCAGGAATCTGGGCCGAGCTGCTGGGCGTCTCCAGAGTCGGCCGCAGCGA
This sequence comes from Holophagales bacterium, assembly GCA_031390755.1. GTDB lineage: Bacteria > Acidobacteriota > Thermoanaerobaculia > Multivoradales > UBA5704 > DATMER01. The sequence goes on along the minus strand of JANMTS010000148.1, from coordinate 94,890 downwards.
GAGCTTCTTCGATCTCGGCGGGCACTCCCTGCTGGCCACCCGCATGATCTCGCGGGTGCGGACCTTGCTGGACATCGACCTGCCCCTGCGGATCCTGTTCGAGGAGCCCACCCTCGCCGGCTTCAGCGGCGCCATCGAGGAGGCTCGGCTGGGCGGCGCCGTCCGGACTCCGGCCATCACCCGGGTTCCCCGGACCAGCCCTCTGCCGACCTCGTTCTCGCAGCAGCGGCTGTGGTTCCTGGACCGCCTCGATCCGGCGAGCTTCGCCTACAACCTGCCCGTCGCGGTGCGCTTGACGGGAACGCTGGACCCTGTTGCGTTGACGGCGGCTCTCGAAGCCATCGTCCTGCGCCACGAAGCGCTGCGGACGACCTTCAAGGAGATCGACGGCGAGCCCTGGCAGGTGATCTCGAACCCGGCCCCGCTGCGCCTCGACGTTTTCGATCTCTCGCACCTGTCGGCGGCCGAGCGGGAGACTGAGGCCCGCAAGGTCGCCACGGCCGAGGCGCGCCGCCGGTACGACCTCGCCCGGGGGCCGCTGTTCCGGGCCGCCCTGCTGAGGGTGGACGAGCGCGAGCACGTCCTCGTCCTGGGCATGCACCACGCGGTCTCGGACGGCTGGTCGATGGGTATTCTCGTGCGCGAGCTGAGCAAGCTGTATACGGGATTCGCGGCCTGCCAGCCCGCCGATCTGCCCGATCTGCCCGTGCAGTACGCCGACTATGCCGCCTGGCAGCGGCAGTGGTTGAGCGGGGAGGTGATGGAGGAGCAGGTGGCGTGGTGGACGCGCCAGCTCGCGGACGCCCCGCCGGTCGTCGATCTGCCGCTGGACCGCCCGCGCCCCGCCGTCCAGACGTTCCACGGCGACCGGGCCTACCTGACCCTCGGCCGTGACTTGTGGGAGCGCATGGAGGCCCTGTCCCGGCGTCTCGGCGTCACTCCGTTCATGACGCTGCTCGCGGCCTATGGGACGTTGCTCCACCGCTACGGCAGCCAGCCCGACATCGTGGTCGGCACGCCGATCGCCAACCGCGGCCACGCCGAGCTGGAAGACCTGATCGGATTCTTCGCCAACACCCTGGCGTTGCGCGTCGACCTGTCGGGCGATCCCGGCTTCGACGAGCTGGCGGGCCGCGTCCGGACGTTCGCGCTCGGGGCCTACGCACGGCAGGAGGTTCCCTTCGAGCGGTTGGTGGAAGAGCTGCACCCCGACCGCAGCCTGAGCCATTCACCGGTCTTCCAGGCCGTGCTCGCGCTGCAGAACCTGCCCGAGGCGGATCTGAAGCTGGGGGACCTCGTCCTCTCCCGCGCCGCCCTGGAGCCCGGCGCCTCCCAGTTCGACCTCTCGCTGTTCCTGTCGCCGTTGGCGGCAGGCGGCGGCGTGGCGGCGCGGATGGACTACGCCAGCGACCTCTTCGACGCGGGGACGATCGAGCGCCTGCTCGGCCATCTCCACCGGCTGCTGCAAGGCGTCGCCGACGGGAACGAAGGGGCCCGCCTCTCCGAGCTGCCGCTGCTGTCCGAGGCGGAGCGCGATCAGCTGCTCGTGGAGTGGAACCGGACGGAGGCCCCGATTCCGGAGGAGCCGGTCCACCGGCTGGTCCTCCAGTGGGCGCAACGGCGGCCCGACGCGCTGGCTCTCCAGTGGGAGGGCGGCAGCCTGACCTATGGCGAGCTGGGCCGCCGCGTCGAGGGGCTGGCGCGCCGGCTTCGCGCCCGGGGCGTGGGACCGGAGATCGTGGTCGGCCTCTGCTTCGAGCGCTCACCCGAGCTGGTCGCGGCGGCCCTGGCCGTGCTGGAGGCGGGCGGCGCCTATCTTCCGGTCGACCCCGCCCAGCCGGCGGACCGCCGGGAGTGGATCTTCCAGGACTCGGCGGCGGCGCTCGTCCTGACCCCCGAGACCCTCGCGGATCTTGAATCCGTCCCCCTGGAGGAGGCTCCTGCGCGGGTTCCCGTCGACACGGATCAGGACAACCTCGCCTACGTCATCTACACCTCCGGCTCGACCGGCAAGCCGAAAGGGACGGAGCTGCGTCACTACGGCCTCTCCAACCTGCTCGCCTGGCACCGGCAGAGGTTCGACCTCACGCCGGACGACCGGTGCAGCTGCGTGGCCGGACCGGGATTCGACGCGTCGGTCTGGGAGATCTGGACCGCCATGACGGCGGGAGCGTCCCTCCATTTCCCTCCGAAGGAGCTCATCGCGGCTCCGGCCGCGTTTCTCCGGTGGATGATGGAGCAGGCGATCACGGCCGCGTTCGTGTCGACAGCGGTGACCGAGGAGATCCTGGCAGGGACGACGGGAACGTTGCCCCGGGGCCTCGCCCTGCGCTGGCTGTGGACCGGCGGCGACCGCCTCGTGCACCGCCCCGCGCCGGACACTCCGTTCGCCGTGGCCAACCTCTACGGTCCGACCGAGTGCACCGTGGCGGCCACGGGCAGCGAGGTCTCCCCCTGCGGAGAGCGGACGCCGGAGATCGGCTCGCCCATCGCCAACACGCGCGTCTACGTCCTGGATCGAACCCTGGGACCGGTGCCGCTCGGGGCTCCCGGAGAGCTCTGCCTGGCAGGGGTGGGGCTGGCCCGCGGGTATCGCGGCCGGCTGGATCTGACCGCGGAACGCTTCCTGCCCAATCCCTTTGGCGGGAGGGGAGAACGCCTCTACCGCACCGGAGACCTCGTCCGCTGGCTGCCGAACGGCCAGATCGAGTACCTTGGGCGCATCGACTCCCAGGTCAAGATCCGCGGCTTCCGCATCGAGATCGGAGAGGTGGAGGCCGCGCTCGGCCGCCAGCGCGGAGTGGAGGCGGCCGTGGTCGTGGCACGGCAGGATCTGCCGGGCGGCCCGCGGCTCGTCGCCTATGTCGTGCCTTCGGCGGAGCTCTCGTCCGACGATCTGCGGCGCGGGTTGCAGCAGATCCTGCCGGACGTGATGATCCCCTCGGCCTTCGTGTTCCTGGAGGCGCTACCGCTCACGCCGAACGGCAAGATCGACCGGAAGGCGCTGCCGGCGCCTGTCCTGGACGCCGCCGGCGCCGCCTTCGTGCCTCCGAGAACCCCGCTCGAAGAGGAGGTGGCGAACGTCTGGCGCGACGTGCTCAAGGTGGAGCAGGTCGGCCTGCACGACAGCTTCTGGAATCTGGGAGGCCACTCCCTGCTCGCCACCCGGGTGCTGTCGCGCATCGAGGCCGCGTTCGGGATCGAGCTGCCGCTGCAGACGCTGTTCACCTCGCCGACCCTGGCGGCCTTCGCCGCCGCCGTCGGCATGCGGGCGCTCGGCGGTGAAGAGGATCTGGCGGCCGCCATGGCGGAGCTGGACGATTTGTCGGATGACGAGCTTCGGAGCCTGATCGAGCAGGAGACCCGGGAGCTTGACGAGGAGACGGTATGACGGATGATCTGACCCACCGCGCGGAAGGGCTGTCGCCGGAGAAGCTGGCCCTTCTCGTTCTGCGGATGAAGAAGAAGAGGGCGGCCGAGGGAGCCTCGGCTCCGAAGAGCGGGGGACTGTCCCGCCGGCAGGCGACCGGCCCTGCGCCGGCCTCCTTCGGCCAGCAGCGCCTCTGGCTGCTCGATCGCCTGGAGCCGGACGGCACCGCCTACAACATGCCCTCGCCGATCCGCCTGCGCGGGGCGCTGGCCGTGTCGGCGATGGAGAGTGCCCTGGCCGAGATCGTCCGCCGCCACGAGTCGCTGCGCACCACCTTCGTCGAGCATGACGGCGAGGCGAGGCAGATTGTCGGCGCGCCGACATCGTTCCGTCTGCCCGTCATCGACCTGGCCGGAATGCCGGAGGCCTGGCTCCGCGCCGAGGAAACGAGGCTCCTGGAGAAAGAGAAGCGGCCGTACGACCTGGAGACGGGGCCGCTGTTCCGCGTCGCCCTGGCCCGGCTTGCCGCCGACGAGCATGTGCTGCTGCTCGACATGCACCACATCATCTCGGACGGCTGGTCGTTCGGAGTGTTCTACAAGGAGCTGTCGGCGCTCTACGGCGCGTTCGTGAAGGGGAAGCCCTCGCCGCTGCCGGAGCTGCCCGTCCAGTACACCGACTTCGCAGCGTGGCAGCGGGAGTGGCTGCAGGGGCCGGTGCTGGAGGAGCAGCTCGGCTACTGGCGCGAGCGCCTCGCGGACGCGCCGCCGGCGCTGGAGATGCCGTTCGACCGCCTCCGGCCCGCGGTCCAGGCCCACCGCGGCGACAGCGTTCAGCTCCTGCTGACGCCGGCCCAGACCTCGGCGTTGCGCTCGCTGTCGCTGAAGGAGGGAACCTCGATGTTCATGGCCCTCCTCTCGGTGTTCAAGCTGCTGCTCTCCCGGCTTTCCGGCCAGGACGACGTGGTGGTGGGCTCGCCCAGCGCCGGCCGCAGCCGTGTCGAGGTCGAAGGCCTCATCGGCCTGTTCCTCAACACGCTGGTTCTGCGCACCCGGCTCGACGGCGCGCCCTCGTTCCGCGAGCTGCTCGGCCGAGTCAAGGAGGTGGTGCTCGGAGCGTACCGCTACCAGGCGCTGCCCTTCGAGCGCCTGCTGGAGGAGCTGCACCCGGAGCGCCAGCTGAGCCGCACGCCGATCTTCCAGGTGCTGTTCAACTATGTGTCGCTCTCGGACCTCCAGCTGAAGCTGGAAGGTCTCCAGGTCGAAGGTGCGCGGCTGAGCCAGCCCGATTCCAAGTTCGACTTCACGATCTACGTCCACGAGGCCGAGGAGTCGCTCCACCTCAACCTGGTCTACAACGCCGATCTCTTCCACCGCGAGCGGATGGTCGAGATGCAGCGCCAACTGGCGTTCCTGGTCGAGCAGGTCGTGGCCGATCCGGACGCAGCGGTCGGCTCCTACTCGCTGGTGACGCCGCACGCCGCCGGGCTGCTGCCGGACCCCACGCTGCCGCTGAGCGGCGCGTGGCGGGGGGCGGGTCATCAGGCCCTGTCCCGCCACGCCGCGCTCCAGCCCGGGAAGGTCGCGGTCCGGGATGCGCTCGGGGCGGTCTGGACGTACGCGGAGCTGGATTCAAGGACCAACCGCCTGGCCCGCCTCCTGATCGATCGGGGAGTGGAGAAGGGCGACGTGGTCGCGGTCTGGGCGCACCGGCGGGCGGCCCTCGTCGAGGCCCTGCTCGGAACGTTGAAGGCGGGCGCCGCCTTCCTGATCCTGGACCCGGCCTACCCGGTGCCGCGCCTGCTGGATCTCCTGCGCATCGGCCGGCCCACCGGCTGGATCGGCGTTCCGGGAGCACCCGAGCTGCCCGAAGAGATCGCCCGAATCGCCGAGAGCTGCCGGTGCCGCTTCGAGCTGCCCGAGACGGGCGTGGAAGGCTTTCCGGAGACCGATCCTGGTGTCGAGGTCGGTCCTGGAGACGCCGCTTGCATCACCTTCACCTCGGGCTCGACGGGAGTGCCCAAGGGCGTGGTTGGCGTCCACGGCTCTCTCACGCACTTCTACCCGTTCATGGGCGAGCGCTTCGGGCTCGATGGGGACGACCGGCATGGCATGCTGTCGGCGCTCTCGCACGACCCTCTCCAGCGCGACCTGCTCACGCCGATCTGGTTCGGGGCTGAGTTGGTCGTGCCCGATCACGAGGGTGTGCATACACCGGGGTATCTTGCCGCCTGGGCGCGCAACGAGAGGCTGACGGTCCTCAACCTGACGCCGGCGATGATGGAGCTGCTGCTCGAATCCGCCGAGAGCGCGGTTGATTCCCTGGGAGGGCCCGTGCGCGAGCTGCCGGACCTGCGCCGCGCGTTCGTGGTCGGCGATCAGCTCAAGAAGACGGACGTGGAGCGGATGTACGGACTGGCTCCGTCGCTCCAGTGCGTCAATCTCTACGGCTCCACCGAGACCCAGCGGGCGATCTCGTTCTTTGAAGTTCCCAGGAATCTGGATCCCGAGCACCTGAGCAAGGAGGTTCTGCCCCTGGGGCGCGGATTCGACGGCGTTCAGCTCCTGGTGATCAACGGCGCCGGTCGCCTGGCGGGCGTGGGTGAGCTGGGCGAGATCCACACCCGCAGCCGGAACCTCGCGCGCGGCTACCTGGGCGACGACACCCTGACCGCGGACCGCTTCCGCCCCAATCCGTTCGTCGCCGTTCCCGAGCCGGGCGACCGCACCTACCGCACGGGCGACCTCGGCCGCTATCTGCCCGGCGGCGGCGTGGAGCATTGCGGCCGCACCGACTTCCAGGTCAAGCTGCGCGGCTTCCGCATCGAGCTGGGAGAGGTGGAGGCGGCGCTGTCCCGCTATCCGGGCGTCCGCGAGTGCGTCGCAGTCGTCCGGGAGGACGTCCCCGGCCGCAAGCTGCTGGCGGCCTACCTGGTGATGGCGGAAGGCCCGGAAGGGCCAACCGTTCCGGAGCCCCGGGATCTGCGCGCCTTCCTGACGGACCGGCTGCCGGACTACATGGTGCCGTCCGTCTTCGTCGCCCTGCCCGCCCTGCCCCTCACCCGCACGGGCAAGGTGGACCGCAAGGCGCTGCCTGCCGCGCAGGATTCCGGCCGGGATGCCGAGCCCGCGGCCCCCCGCAACGAGGTCGAGACGTCCCTGGCCGAGGTCTGGGCGGAGGTGCTCCGCCGCGAGACGGTGGGAATCCACGACAACTTCTTCGAGTTGGGAGGAGACTCGATCCGCACGATCCAGGTCGTGTCCCGGAGCCGCAAGCGGGGCCTGCTCCTGACGCCCAGGCAGATCTTCCAGCACCAGACCATCGCGGAGCTCGCCGAGGTGGTGGAACGGGAACGCCCGGCCGGCGGAGCGTCCGCGGGCACGGTGGTGCCGATGACGCCGGCTCAGCGCTGGCGCCGGAAGGCGGGTCCCTGGCGCGAGGGAGGCCGCGAGGTTGTCCGGGTCGAGGTTCCCGCGGGGATGGGGGAGGACGCGCTGCGGACGTCGCTCGCCGCACTAGCAGCCCGCCACGACGCCCTGCGCCTGCGTTTCGACGCGGACGGGCAGCGCCTGGGCGAGCCCTCGATCGCGCTGGAGCCGCTTCCTTCGGGCGGTCGCCTGGAAGGGGGGCTGGAAGGGGGGTCGGAAGCGCTCCGGGCCGCATTCCGTCCCGGCGGCGCGGGAGAGCCGGGCGTCCTGATCCTGGCCGCTCATCCGCTGGCCGTGGACGAGCCTTCATGGAACGTGCTTCTCGCCGATCTTGCCAGTCTCCCGGCGCTGGCGCCGGAGCCCGTGGTTCCCTTCTCGCGCTGGGCCGAGGCGCTGGCTTCCGGCGGTGGAGAGCACGATCCGGCGCCGGGCGAGATCTCGGTGGGGCCGGTTTCGTCGAACCTGTCCGAAGGCGACACGGCTTCGCTTCTCGGTCCGGCGCTGAAGGCCTACGGCAACTCGATCGAGGAGCTTCTCCTGGTGGCGACGGCACAGGCTCTGGGCTCGCCGCGCACCGCGATCCGGGTGGAGGAGATCCGCCCGGAGAGGGACGATTTGACCTCTTTCCGAACGGTCGGCTGCCTTGCTTCGCCTGTTGAAGTGAATTTGGAGTCTCGCTCCGGGCCTGTCGACGCACTGAAGGAAGGCAAGGAGAGATTGCGGCGAGCTTTGCGGGAGCCCGTTGGAGGAGATCGACAGGAATCCGATGTCGTCCTCCGGTGGCGGGCGCCTCTTTCGATGCCGTCTCCATGGCGCGCCGAGCGCATGGAGGCGGCCCCGGGAAAGAGCAGGGCTCGCGCTCTCCGAGTGGACTGTTCGCTGGACGGCGGGCGCCTGCGGGCCGACTGGTCCTCTGGAGGAGCCCACCGGAAGGAAGACGTGGAGCGGATCGCCGACCGCTTCCTCGAGCGTCTTGGGTCCTTGATTCGGCATTGTCTATCTGCGGAAGCCGGAGGCTTTACTCCTTCCGACTTTCCTGTTTCGGGTCTCGATCAGGCGGATCTCGACCAGCTCCTCGCGGAGCTGGGCTGACGTCCGCAGGAGGAAATACAGAGTGAGCAAGTCGAACGTCGAGGATATCTATCCGCTTTCCCCGGGACAGCAGGGGATGCTCATGGTTCTCCTGCTGTCGGGATCGCGGTCGGAGGTCTATTTCGACCAGTTCTCCCTGACGGTGGACGGGAACCTGGACGTCGCCCTCTGGCGCCAGGCTTGGCAGACGGTGGTAGACCGCCATCCGTCGCTGCGCACCCTGTTCCTGTGGGAGGGCCGCGAGCAGCCCCTCCAGGTGGTGCGCCGGGAGGCCGAGATCTCCTGCGAGGAGCTGGACTGGCGCGAGGTCTCGGACGAAGAGCGGGAGGCCCGCATGGAGACCTTCCTGCGCGAGGACCGCGAGAAGGGCTTCGATCTGGGCAAGCCGCCGCTGACCCGTCTCGCCGCCATCCGCTGGACCGACGACTCCTGGAAGATCGTCTGGAGCTTCCACCACCTGATCGTCGACGGCTGGTCGCTGTCCCGGGTGTTCGGCGAGGCGGTCACGATCTATTCGGCCCTCTGCGCCGGAACGGAGCCCGCGATCGAGCCGGCCCGCAGATACCGCGACTACATCGCCTGGGTGCAGAAGCAGGACAACGCCGCCGCCGAGAGGTTCTGGCGGGCCGCGCTGGCGGGCTTCGACGAGCCTACGCCCCTGCCCTACGACGGAACGGGCGAGGGCGCCGAGGGTTGGGCCTACGGCCGCGAGATGGAGTGGATTCCTCAAGGAGAGACCGAGGCTCTCGCGGCGCTGGCCCGCAAGCGCCAGCTGACGCTCAACACGCTGTTCCAGGGCGCCTGGGGGGCCCTCCTCGGACGCGCCACGGGCCGCGGCGACGTGGTCTCCGGCAGCGTGGTGTCCGGACGCCCCGCCGAGGTCGACGGGATCGAGTCGGTGGTTGGCTTCTTCATCAATGTCCTGCCGGTGCGGGTGCAGGCCGGAGCCGAGGCCGTTGGCCCGGCCCTGAACGCTTTGCAGCTCCGCCAGATCGAGCAGCGCGATTTCGAGTACGTACCGCTGGAGCGCATCCAGTCGTGGAGCGAGCTGCCGCGCGGCTCCCGGCTGATCGAGAGCCTGCTGGTGTTCCAGAACTTCCCGCTCAACCCGCTGGAAGTGACCGAGCTGCCGGGCTTCCGCATCCGGGATTCGAAGGTGGCGGGCGCCACGCACTATCCGATCACCCTGTACGTCGCTCCCAGGGGCGAAGGGTTCGACCTGCGCTTCGACCACCACTTGAGCCGCATCGACGCCGAGTCGGCCCGCCGGCTCCTCGGACAGCTCCGCAGCATGCTGGCCGGCTTCGCCGAGCGGCCGGAGGCGCGGCTCGACGAGCTGCCGCTGATGAGCGTCGCGGAGCGGCTTCACATTCTCGGCCAGTCCTCGGGAGCGGCCGCCCCGGCGGTCGCGAGCGGGATTCACCGGCTGGTGGCCGAGCAGGCGGCGAAGACGCCGGACGCCCCGGCCGTGGAGATGGGGGAGGCGAGCCTCTCTTACCGCGAGCTGGCGGAGCGGGCCCGGCTGCTCGCCAACCATCTGCGCCGGCTCGGCGTCGGACCGGAGTCGCTGGTCGGCCTCTGCGTCGAGCGGTCGCCGGACATGGTGGTGGGCATGCTCGGGTCGCTGGAGGCGGGCGGTGCCTATCTGCCGCTCGATCCCGCCTATCCCCAGGACCGCCTGAGCTACATGCTGGAGGATTCGGGCGCGCGCGTCGTGCTGACCCAGGAGAGCCTGGCGGGGCCGCTGGCGGCCGAGGGGCGGACGATCGTCCGTCTCGACGCCGACTGGCCGAGTATCGCGGCCACTGCGGCCGGTGCGCCCTTCGCGGGGCTTGAATCCTCCCCGAGCAACCTGGCGTACGTCATCTACACGTCTGGCTCCACGGGCCGTCCGAAGGGCGTCCTCGTCCCCCAGGCGACGCTCGTCAACTACGTCCTCGGCGCCGCCGACGAGGGCGGGATCGGAGCCGGCGACCGCGTGTTGCAGTTCGCCTCGATGAGCTTCGACACCAGCGCGGAGGAGATCTACCCCTGCCTGATGCGCGGCGGCACGCTGGTTCTGCGCGACGACGCCATGGCCGGCTCGCCGGAAGACTTCCTGCGCGAGACGGACCGCCTCGGCATCACGGTGCTCGACCTGCCCACCGCCTACTGGCACGAGCTGGTGACCGCGATGGAGGCCCAGGATCTGCCGTTCCCGTCCTCCGTCCGGCTGGTCATCCTGGGCGGCGAGCAGGCGCTCAACGTCCGCCTCGACTCCTGGCGGACGCGGGTGGGGGAGCGGGTCCGCCTGCTCAACACCTACGGTCCAACGGAAGCCACGATCGTCACCACGCGGCGCGACGTCACCGGGCCGCGCGACTTCCGCGGCGAGGTGCCCATCGGCCGGGCCATCGCCGGTGCCCGGGCGCACGTCCTCGACCGCAACCTCGATCCGCTGCCGCCGGGTCTCGACGGCGAGCTGTACCTCGGCGGGGCCGGCGTTACTCGCGGCTATCTCGGGCGGCCGGACCTCACCGCGGAGCGCTTCGTGCCCGATCCGTTCGGGGACGCGGGCGAACGGCTGTACAAGACCGGCGACCTGGCCCGCCTGATGACCGGCGGCGATCCCAACATTCCGGGCGATCTCGAGTTCCGCGGCCGCGCCGACAACCAGGTCAAGGTCAGGGGCTTCCGCATCGAGCTGGGCGAGATCGAGGCCGCGCTGCACCGCCTGCCCGGCGTGCGCGACGCGGTCGTTGTGGTGCGCGAGGACGGTCCCGGCGATCGCCGGATCGTCGCCTACGTCGTCCCCGCCGCCGATCCGGCGCCGTCCGTCACCGACCTGCGGGCCGGCCTCAAGACGTCGCTGCCCGACTACATGGTTCCGGCCGCCTTCGTCACGCTCGAAGCCCTGCCGCTCACGCCGAGCGGCAAGCTGGACCGCCGCGCCCTGCCGGCTCCTGGCGGCGTGCGGCCCGAGCTGGACGGCTTCGCCGCGCCGCGGGGCCCGGTGGAGGAGATGCTCTCGGGAATCTTCGGCGAAGTGCTGAAGCTCGACCGCGTGGGCATCCACGACGACTTCTTCGTCCTGGGCGGTCACTCGCTCCTGGTCGCCCAGGTCTCGACCCGGGTGCGCCAGTCGCTGCGCGCCGAGCTGCCCATCGTCGAGATCTTCCGCAATCCGACCGTGGCGCAGCTCGCGGAGCTCCTGGGCAAGGGAGGCAGCGGAGCCGGCGGCACCGATCTGCCGCCGGTGGTTCGCGTGCCGCGGGACGGCCGGACCATCCCGCTGTCGTTCCCGCAGGAGCGCGTCTGGTTCCTGGACCAGCTGACCCCGGGCGGCAACATCGCCTACAACTTCCAGGTGACGCTCTACTTCCACGGACCGCTCGAAGTGCCGATCCTGGAGGCGACGTTCACCGAGCTGGTCCGCCGGCACGAGATCCTGCGCACGAGCTTCCCGTCCGTGAACGGCAAGCCCGCGCAGATCATCCATCCCGCCGAGCCGGTGAAGCTGCCGGTGATCGATCTGAGGGATGTTCCGGAGGACGCGCGGGAAGTCGCGGCGGAAGCGATCATCGCCGAGACCATGGCCGTGCCGTTCGACATCGCTCAGGCGCCGCTGATCCGCTGGCGCCTCCTGCGGGTGGCGGACGAGACCCACATCCTCCTGCAGGTCGAGCACCACTTCATCCACGACGGCTGGTCCTATGCCGTGCTGCTGCGCGAGGTGAAGGCGCTGTACTCCGCCTTCCTGCGTGGCGAGCCGTCCCCGCTGCCCGAGCTGCCCGTTCAGTATGCCGACTTCGCCATCTGGCAACGGAGCTGGATGGAGGGGGAGACCATGGAGCGGGTGCTGGGCTTCTGGAAGAAGAAGCTGACCGCGCATCCCGCGCCGACCGAGATCCAGACCGACCGGCCGCGGCCGGCGCGGGCGACGTTCCTCGGCGACGTGCAGATGTTCCCGATCCCGTCCGAGCTCTACCAGGAGCTGCGCCAGCTCAGCCGCAAGCAGGGCTTCACGCTCTACATGACGATGCTCGCCGGCTTTTTCTCGGTCCTCCACCGCTACAACGGCCAGGAAGACCTGATGATCGGCACGAGCAACGCCAACCGGCGGGCGCAGGAGATCGAGGGGATGATCGGCATGGTCGTCAACACGCTGATCCTGCGCGGCGACCTGTCCGGCCAGCCGGTGTTCCGCGACATCGTGGCCCGGATGCGCGACATGACCCTTGAGATCTACAGCCACCAGGACATGCCCTTCGAGCGCCTGGTGCAGGAGCTGCGGCCCGAGCGCCAACTCGGCCGCAACCCGCTGTTCCAGATCATGTACAACTTCCACGACGCCGCGGTACCGGACCTGGAGTTCGGCGACCTGCGAGTGGTGCGCCGTGTCCGCGGCAACCGCTCGGCCAAGGTGGACCTGAACGTGATCGTCGTGCCCCGCGGCGAGCAGCGGGTCGGCATGGAAGCCCGGGCCGAGGACCTCCAGGCGGTCCTGCACTGGGAGTACAACACCGACCTCTTCGACCTCGCGACCATGGAGCGGCTGCGCGACCATTACATGACGCTGCTGGCCGGTGCGGCGCGCAATCCGGAGGCGAGACTCGCCGATCTGCCGCTGCTGACCGACGCCGAGACGCACGAGTTGGTGCAGGGCTGGAGCCGGACCGGCCCCGTGCCTGCCGACGGCTCGGAGGCCTGCCTGCAGGAGCTGTTCGAGGCGCAGGTGAAGCGGACGCCGGAAGCGGTCGCCGTGATCCATCGCCACGACCGGGTCTCCTACGCCGAGCTGAACCGCCGCGCCAATCGCCTGGCGAGCCGTCTCCTGGCGCTGGGAGTGGGTCCGGAGGTGCGGGTCGGGATCTTCCTCGACCGCTCGATCGACCTGATCGCCGCCCTGCTCGGCGTGCTCAAGGCCGGCGGCGCCTACGTGCCTCTCGATCCCGCCTATCCGAAGGAACGGATCGCCTTCATGCTGGAAGACTCCGGGGCTCCGGCGCTGATCTCGCGCGCCGGCCTGGAGGATCGCCTTCCCGAGCATGGGGCGCGGATGGTGCTCGTCGACGGAGAGGCGGCCGGTAGCGACGAGGATCCGGTTTGCAGCAGTGGGTCGGGCAACCTGGCCTATCAGCTCTACACCTCGGGCTCCACGGGGCGGCCTAAGGCCGTGTCGATGGAGCACCGCAGCGTCGTGGCCTTCATCCGCTGGGCGCGCGAGGCGTTCTCTCCTGCTCCGGCCGAGCTGGCCGGGGTGATGGCGGCTACGTCGGTCTGCTTCGACCTGTCGATCTTCGAGATCTTCGTGCCCCTGTCCTCGGGCGGCACGGTGATCGTGGCGGGCAATGCGCTCGACCTCGCGGGCCTTCCCGCGGCAGGCGAGGTGACGCTGATCAACACGGTGCCTTCCGCCATGGCCGAGCTGCTGCGGATGGGCGCCGTGCCGCCGTCGGTGCGCGCGGTCAACCTGGCTGGCGAGGCGCTGCGCGGCGACCTGGTCCAGAAGATCTACGACACGACGGGAGCGGAGCGGGTGCAGAACCTCTACGGCCCGTCGGAGGACACCACCTACTCGACGTGGGCGACGATCCCGCGCAACGCCGGTCTGGAGCCCTCGATCGGCCGGCCGCTTCCTGGCACGCAGGCCTACGTGGTGGACCGCGACCTGCGGCTCGTGCCGCGCGGCGTGCCCGGCGAGCTTCTGCTCGGCGGCGTGGGGCTGGCGCGCGGCTACTCCGGCCGGCCCGAGCTGACCGCGGAGCGCTTCATCCCGGACAGTTGGACCGACGCCGAAGGCGGCCGGGTCTACCGCACCGGCGACCTGGTCCGCTTCCGTCCGGACGGCGAGCTCGAGTACCTCGGGCGGATCGACCACCAGGTCAAGCTGCGCGGCTTCCGCATCGAGCTGGGGGAGATCGAGATCGAGCTGGTCCGGGTCCAGGGAGTGCGCGAGGCCGTGGTCGTGATGCGCGACTTCGGCGAAGACCGGCGGCTCGTGGCCTACGTGGCGGGGGAGCCGGATTCCCTGCCTTCCGCGGGCGAGCTGAGGGAGCACCTGTCGAAGAGCCTGCCGGCCTTCATGGTGCCCAACGACTACGTGATGCTGGAGCGCCTGCCGCTCACGCCCAACGGCAAGCTCGACCGGCGCGCCCTGCCCAACCCCGAGCCCGCGCGGCCCGACGAGGCGGCGGTCTACGTGGCGCCGCGCAACCCGGTCGAGGAGACCCTCGCCCGCATCTGGGGCGAGGTGCTCGGGATCGACCCGGTGAGCGTGCGCGACGACTTCTTCGCCCTGGGCGGGCACTCGCTGTCCGCGGCGCGCGCTCTCTCCCGGGTCCGCGACTCCCTGCGGGTCGAGGTGCCGCTGCCCGTGGTCTTCGAGCGCCGCACCATCGAGAGGATGGCGGAGCTGATCGCGGGCCTGGAAGCTTCGACCGAGGTCGAGACCCTGGCTGCTGCTCCCAGCGAAGAGTTGGAAGGGCTGATGGCGCACGCCTCGGCTCTCTCGGATACGGATCTGGATTCCTTGCTTGAACAAATGATGGAAGGGGGACGCTCATGAGAATCCTTTATGACGAGACCCACAATCAAACCTGGACCGCGGACCCGCTGCTCGCCCTGAAGATGAGCCGGCGCAGCAACGAGTCGCCGCGTTATTACTCCTATGCCCACGTCTCGGACCTCGTCCGCACGGTGCTGGGCGGTTCGTACGACCGTCTCACGAAGGGGCCGATCACCGCCGAACGCCTGCAGGGCGTCGACGTGCTGTTCCTCAACCACTGCTGCTCCTCCCGCCATTCTCACGTCGGCGTCGGCGGAGAGGCTCTCTTCACGCCCGGGGAGATCGCTGCCATCGTCGGAGCAGTCGAGAAGGGCATGGGGCTTCTGGTCCTGGGTGAGTTCGAGAACGAGCGCTGGGGTTGGAACGTCAACGAGCTGCTCGCGCCGCTCGGCTTGCGCTTCAACAACGACCTCGCCGAGGTTCCGGGCCACGCGGTCCACGCCGGCCGACAGCTCCACGTCTTCGAGGCGAGCAACGTGTCCGACCATCCCGTGGCCCACGGCGTGAACCGGGTTTCGTACTGCTCGGGTTGCACGGTCAGCCTGCTGGACGAACGGGCGGGCGCGGTGGTGCGCGGCAGCAAAGGCGCCGCGCTGATCGCCGCCTCGGAGGTCGGCCTCGGCCGCGTGGTGGTGGCCGGGGATTCGGACCTGTTCGCCGAGCCCTATGTGTCCTACAACGACAACGCTCGCCTGCTCGTCCAGACCCTTCAATGGCTGGGCAGGAGTCGGGTCTCGGTGCCTTCCGGCACCGTGCTGCCGATCGCGGCGGTGACTGCGACCGCGCACGACATGATGGCTCTGCACGCGAAGCCCGGCCCCGCCCCGGGGACGATCGTCGATCTGACCGACGAGGAGCGCGAGCACCTCCGGGAGCTGCTGGAGCTGCCCCTGGTGAGCCCGCACTCGCAGTTCGAGACGTTCTTCGAGGAGGCGAGGCTGCTCTTCCACGAGATGCCGCGCCGCATCCGGCAGGCGCTGCTCGACTTCGCGAAGCGGGGCAACGCCGACGGCGCGCTCCTGCTGCGCAACCTGCCCACCGACCCCGAGGTTCCACCGACGCCGACCCGGTCCGGCGAGCAGACCTCCAAGGCCACCGCGTTCAGCGAGCTCTGGATGTGCTGCGTCGCCTCGGCTCTCGGCGAGCCCGTGGCCTATCTCCAGGAGAAGCAGGGCAACCTGTTCCAGGACGTGTACCCGACGCTCCAGAACGCCGACAAGCTGTCGAGCGAGAGCTCGTCGATCCTGCTCGACTTCCACACCGAGATCGCCTTCCACCCCTACATGCCGGAGTACCTCCTGCTGTACGGCCTGAGGCAGGACCCGGAGAAGCAGGCGCGGACGATCTTCTCGAGCATCCGCCGCTTCTTCCACCTGCTGCCGCCGGGGGTGCGGGACACGCTGTTCTCGGACCTCTTCCGCTCGGGCGTCGACTATTCGTTCGGGAACGTCGACGAGCTGCCGGGAGCGGGTCCGCTGGTTTCGATCCTGTTCGGCGACCGCCTCGATCCGTTCCTGCGCTACGACCTCGACCTGATGGTGGGGCAGACGCCCGAGGCCGAGCACGCGCTGCAGGTGGTGCGCGAGCTCGTCAACCAAGCCCGGCGCGACGTGGTCATCGAGCCCGGTAGTCTTCTGGTGCTCGACAACCGGCGCTGCGTCCATGCCCGTTCGGACTTCAAGGCCTATTACGACGGCCGCGACCGCTGGCTGCAGCGCATGGCGGTGGTGCGCGATCTGGAGCCGTCGCACAGCGATCGCGTGCGCGGCACCCGGATCATTGCCACCGACTTCACGCCCTTCCTGGACGAAGCCGCCCGCGGCGCCCTGGCCTTCGCCGGTGTGGCCGTAGGAGCGGGGGATGAGCGTTGAACGAGCCGGTCAACCCGCCGGTCAACCCGCCGGTGAAGACTGCGACCGGGCTCTCCCGCGAAGAGAAGCTGGCTCTGCTCGCCCGGCTGGCCGTGCAGAAGGAGCGCGCCGCGCGCTCCTTCCCGCTGTCGTTTGCCCAGCAGCGCCTGTGGTTCCTCGACCGTCTCGAGCCGGGGAACCACACGCACAACGTGTTTCGTGCCCTCACCTGGAGCGGTGTGCTGGACGTCGAGGCGTTGCGGAAATCCCTTTCGGAGCTCGTGCGGCGCCATGAGGCGCTGCGCACGGTCTTTCCCGAGGTCGAAGGGGAGCCGCGGCAGAAGGTCGTACCCGCATTTGAGCTCATGCTGCCCGTCGAGGCGGTCGTCGACCTCGACGACGCCCGCCGGGTGGCCGAGGAGGAGGCGCGCCAGCCGCTCGATCTGATCGCCGGCCCCATTTTTCGTGCCCGCCTTCTCCGCGTATCGCCCGAGGAGCACGTCCTGCTTCTCACCATCCATCACATCGGGTTCGATGGCTGGTCGATGGGCCTGCTGTATCGCGACCTGACGGCCCTGTACCGGGCCTATTCGGCCGGCGTCAATCCGACGCTGCCGGAGCCGGCCCTCCAGTATCCGGACTTCGCGGCCTGGCAGCGGGAGCGCCTGACCGACGAGCGTCTAGCCGGAGAGCTCTCCTGGTGGCGCGACCGGCTGGCCGGCTTCCCGGACTACCTGGAGCTGCCCGCGGACCGTCTCCGCCCGTCCGGCGGCTCGTTCCGGGGCTCGATCGAATCGTTCAGCCTGGGTCCGGATCTCTCCGAATCCCTGCGCGTCCTGGCCCGCAACGAGGGTTCGACGCCGTTCATAGTTCTCCTGGCGGCGTTCGAGCTGCTCCTGTTCCGGGTCTCGGAGCAGAACGCCTTCCTGGTCGGCACGAACGTCGCCGGCCGCAACCGCACGGAGCTCGAAGGGGTGATCGGCTTCTTCGCCGAGATCCTGCTGCTGCGCGCCCGTCTCGACGGCACCGCCTCGTTCCGCCACCTGCTCGAATGGGTGCATCGCGACACGCTGGACGCCCAGGCGCACCAGGAGCTGCCGTTCGAGCGCCTGGTCGAGGATCTGCAGCCGCAGCGCCAGCTCTCACACAACCCGCTCTACCAGGTGCTGTTCGTGCTCCAGAACGTGCCGGGCGGAACGGTGGAGCTGCCGGGCATCAAGCTGGGCAGTCTCCCTCTGGAGCGCGGCCTGGCCAAGCTGGACCTGACCCTCGACATGGTCGAGCGCGGCGGCGTGCTCGCCGGCTTCCTCGAATACAACGCGGACCTCTTCGACCGGACCACGGTCGCGCGCCTGGCCGGCTGCTTCGTGCAGCTCCTGGTCGGCATCGCCGCCGATCCGGGCCGGGCGGTGGGGGAGCTGCCCCTGCTCACCGCCGAGGAGCGGCATCGCGCGCTGGCCGAGTGGAACCCGCGGTTCACCGGCGCCCCGGCGCTCGTCCCCTCCCGCATCTCCGAGCAGGCGCTGCGGACTCCTGAAGCTCCCGCCGTGCTGTTCGGCGACGAGGTGCTCACGTTTGCCCAGCTGGAAGACCAGTCCAATCGCTTGGCGTTCGCCCTGCGCCGCCTGGGGGTGGGGCTCGACACGCCGGTCGGGGTCTGCCTGGAGCGCTCGCTCCACATGCCCATGGCGCTGCTGGGCGTGCTCAAGTCCGGCGGAGCGTGGGTGCCGCTCGATCCGTCCTATCCGAAGGAGCGGCTGGCGGTGCTCGTCGAGGACACCCGCATGCCCGTGCTGGTCACCAGCCGCGATCTCGCCGGGAACATCCCGACCGGCTCGGCCCGCGTGGTCTGCCTGGACGAGCCCGGGGTCCTGGACGGAGAGGCCCTCTTCGATCCGGACGGCGAGATCGTCGCCGAGGCGTTGTCGTACGTGATCTTCACCTCGGGCTCGACCGGCCGCCCCAAGGGCGTGGGCGTGCCGCACTTCTCGCTGGCGAACCATGCCGCGGCCTGCGCCGAGCGCTACGGCCTGGGGCCGGACGACCGTGCCCTGCAGTTCACGTCGATCAGCTTCGACATCACGTCCGAGGAGATCTTCCCGACCTGGATCTCCGGCGGCGCGGTGGTGCCGCGGGCGCCCGGGCTGTTCCCCTCGTTCGAGGAGCTGCACGGGATGATCGAGCGCTACGGCATCACCGTGGCCAACCTGCCCACTGCCTACTGGCACGAGTGGGTCAGCGAGCTGGTGCGCACGGCCGGCCGGCCGCCGGCGCCGCTGCGGATGGTGATCGTCGGCACGGAGCAGGCCCTGCCCGAGCGCGTCGTGGACTGGCTGTCGGTGGCGCCGGATGTCCGTTGGATCAACGGCTACGCCTCCACCGAAGCCACGGTCACGGCGCTCACCTACGAGCCGGACGCCTCCCAGGCCGTCCACCTCCACGCCGCCCAGCGCGTGCCGGTGGGCAAGCCGATCCGCAACTGCCGCGTCTACGTCCTGGACTCGCGCCTGGAGCCGGTCCCCGTGGGAATTCACGGCGACGTCTACATCGGCGGCCCCAACGTCTCGCGGGGCTATCTCGGATGGCCCGACCGCACCGCGGCGAGCTTCCTTCCCGATCCGTTCGCCGAGGAGCTGGGATACGGCCCCGGACAGCGCCTGTACCGCCAGGGCGACCGCGGGCGCTATCTCCCGGACGGCACGGTCGAGTGCGTCGGCCGCTCCGATTTCCAGGTGAAGATCCGCGGCTTCCGCATCGAGCCCGGCGAGATCGAGGCCGCGCTCGCCCGCCATCCGGCGGTGCGCGAGTGCGTCGTCCTGGTCCATGAGGACGCCCCCGGCGACCGCCGCCTCGTGGCCTACGCGGCGCTGGAGCATCCGGTCCTGGCGGAGGACTTGCGCGCCTTCCTCAAGGAGTCCCTGCCGCTCCACATGGTTCCCGCTGCGTTCGTGACCCTGGACCTGCTGCCGCTCAACGTGAACGGCAAGATCGACCGCCGCGCTCTGGTGCGCCTGGCGCCGGCTCCGGTCTCGCGGACCGCGGAGCCGGAGGCGCCGCGCACGCCGGTGGAGGAGGTCATTGCGGGCATCTGGACCGAACTGCTGAAGCGCGACCGCGTGGGCGTGGACGAGAGCTTCTTCGAGCTCGGCGGCCACTCCCTGATGGCGACCCAGGTCGTCGCCCGGCTGCGGGAGGCGTTCGGCGTGGAGGTGCCGCTGCGCATGGTCTTCGAGGAGCCCACCGTGGCAGGCCTCGCGGCGGCGGTGGAGGTCGGCCTGCGGGTGGCCGAGGGGCTGTCGTCGCCGATCGTGCGCGTCGAGCGGCACGAGACCATGCCCTGCTCCTTCGCGCAGCAGCGGATGTGGGTGCTGGACCAGCTCACTCCCGGAAGCCCGGCCTACAACATGCCCATGGCGATCCGGCTCCAGGGGAGTCTCGACCTGGAAGCTCTCGGGCGCGCCCTGAACGGCATCGTCGAGCGCCACGAGTCGCTGCGCACCACGTTCGCCGTGGCCGGAGGCCAGCCCGTGCAGCGGATCGCGGCCGCCTCGCCGCTTACGGTTCCGCTCCAGGATCTCTCGCATCTCGACGAAGCGTCGCGCTCGGCGTCCGCCCAGAGCTGTCTGCTCGACGAGGCGCGGCTGCCGTTCGACCTGGAGTCCGGTCCGCTCCTGCGGTGCTCCCTCGTGCGCCTGTCCGGGGAGGACCACCTTCTCCTGGTGACGATGCACCACATCGTCTCCGACGGCTGGTCGCTCAACGTCTTCCTGCGGGAGCTGACGTCGCTCTACGGCTCAACGTCGGCGACGTCGGCGACGTCGCCGCTTCCCGAGCTGCCCCTTCAGTACGCCGACTATGCGGCCTGGCAGCGCGACTGGCTTCAGGGCGAGGTTCTGGAGCGGCAGCTCGCCTCGTGGCGCGAGCGCCTGCTCGGATCGCCGGTGGCGATCGAGCTGCCCACCGACCGGCCGCGTCCGCCGATGCAGACGTCGCGCGGCGGACGGCAGGCCGTGGAGCTGGATTCCGGGGTCGTGCGCGACCTCCAGGTTCTGGGCCGCGCCCGCCGCGCGACCTCGTTCATGGTGCTCCTCGCCGCCTTCCAGTCGCTGCTCTCGCGGCTGTCGGGCCAGGACGACGTGCTGGTGGGAACGCCCGTGGCCGGCCGCGCCCGCCACGAGGTGGAGGGGCTGATCGGCTTCTTCGTCAACACCCTGGTGCTGCGCACCGACCTGTCGGGCTCTCCCGGCTTCGGCGACCTGGTCTCCCGCGTCCGCGAACGGGCCCTGGAGGCCTACACGCACCAGGACGTGCCGTTCGAGCGCCTCGTCGAGGAGCTGCGGCCGGAGCGCCACCTGAGCCACAACCCGGTCTTCCAGGTGCTGTTCGCCCTTCACCACGACGGCGGCGCGCCGCTCTCCCTGCCCGGGCTGACGGTCTCCTTCCCGTTCGTGGACAACCATACCTCGCGCTTCGACCTCGCCCTGTCGCTGTCCGAGGTGGGGGAGGAGCTGCGCGGCCACCTCGTCTACAACGCCGACCTCTTCGACGCGGGCACGGCGGAGCGCTTCGCCCGCCACCTGGAGCGCCTGACCGCCGCCGCCGCGGTCGCGCCCGGAACGTCGATCGACGACCTGCCGCTCCTCTCGGAGGCCGAGCGCCGGCAGATCGTGGACGATTGGAACGACACGGTGGCCGGGATTCCGGCCTCGACGGTCCACGAGCTGATCGAGCGCGCGGCGGAGAGCTTCCCGCACCGGCTTGCCCTGGTCGGCGAAGCGGGGGAGAGCCTGACCTACGCGGAGCTGAACGCCCGCGCCAACCGCCTGGCCCACACTCTGCGGCGCCGCGGTGTGGGCCCCGGCTCCGTCGTCGCCCTCCACCAGGAGCGGACGCCGGAGCTGGTGGTCTCGCTCCTCGGCGTGCTCAAGTCCGGCGGCGCCTACCTTCCGCTCGACCCCTCGCACCCGCGGGAACGCCTGGAGTGGGTGCTGCGCGACAGCGGCGCGGTCGCGATCCTCTCGCAGCCTGGCAGCGGAGCGCCGGACAACGGGCTGATTCAGCTCGATGCCCGGCATTTGGAGGGATCGGCCGAGGGATCGGAGGACAACCCTGCGCCTCTGGCGGGCCCCGAGGACGTGGCCTACGTCCTCTACACCTCGGGCTCGACCGGCAGGCCCAAGGGGGTGGAGGTGCGCCACCGCGGCATGGTCAACTTCCTCGCCTCGATGGCGAACGAGCCGGGGCTCGGTGCGGCCGACACGCTGGTGGCCGTCACCACCGTGTCCTTCGACATCGCCGGCCTGGAGCTGTGGCTGCCGCTGTCCGTCGGCGCCCGGGTTGCGCTGGCGGGACGGGACACCGCTGCGGACGGCACGCGCCTCGCGCGCTTCCTTGCAGACCAGGGAGCCACGGCGCTTCAGGCGACTCCGGCCACCTGGCGGGCGCTGCTCACAGCGGGCTGGGCCGGCTCGCCGGGCCTGAAGGCTTTGTGCGGCGGCGAGGCCCTGCCTGCCGAGCTGGCGGCTGAGCTGGCGCCGCGGGTGGCGTCGCTCTGGAACGTCTACGGCCCCACCGAGACCACGGTGTGGTCGACGGTGAAGCGGGTGGACCCCGCACAGGAGCACGGCATCGTCGCCATCGGCCGGCCGATCGCCAACACCGCCGTCCACATTCTGGACCGCCGGCTGGAGCCTGCGCCGATCGGCGTTGCCGGGGAGCTGTACCTGGGCGGTGAAGGCCTGGCCCGCGGCTACCTGCGCCGTCCGGACCTGACCGCCGAGCGCTTCGTTCCGAACCCGTTCGGAGGCTCGGGAGACCGCCTCTACCGCACCGGAGACCTGGCGCGGCGGCTGCCGTCGGGCGAGCTGTCGTTCCTCGGCCGCGCCGACCACCAGGTCAAGCTGCGCGGTTTCCGCATCGAGCTGGGCGAGGTCGAGTCCGCCCTGGAGCGCGTGCCGGCCGTGCGCCAGGCGGCGGCCGGAGTCCGCGACGGCCAGCTCCTGGCCTGGATCGTCCCCGCGGCCGGAGAGCCGCCCACGGTGAGCGCGTTGCGCGACGCCCTGCGACGCGAGCTGCCCGACTACATGATCCCGGGAGTCTTCGTCCTGCTCGACGCCTTCCCCCTCACGCCCAGCGGCAAGGTGGACCGGAAGGCTCTGCCCGCGCCCGCCGGCGCCCGCGCCGGCCGCGCCGGCCGCGCCGGAATGAACCGCGAGCTCGTGGCGCCGGCGGGGCCGGTCGAGGAGAAGCTCGCCGCCATCTGGGCGGACGTCCTGCGGCTCGAACGCGTGGGAGCGCAGGACAGCTTTTTCGAGTTGGGAGGCCACTCCCTGATGGCGACCCAGGTGTTGGCCCGGGTCCAGGAGACGTTCGCGGTCGAGCTGCCGCTGCGCGAGATGTTCGAGAGCCCGACCCTGGCCGGGCTGGCGGAGCGGATCGTCCAGAAGGAGCTGGAGAGGGCGGACTCCGATCTGTTGGCGAAGTTGCTGGCCGAGCTCGAAGGCCAGGCCGTCTGAGAGACCGACTCTCGCAAGGAGATGTAATGCAGGAAACCGACCTTTCGAGGCGCCTTGCCGAGCTTTCGCCGGAGAAGCGCATGGCCCTCTTCCAGGAGCTCCAGAAGCAGAAGGAGCGTCAGCAGCAGCCGGCCGAGGCTGCGCCCATGACCCGCCGACCGCGGGTCGACCGGGGCGAGTACGCCCTCTCCTTTGCGCAGCAGCGGCTCTTCTTCCTCAACCAGTACGAGCCGGACAGCGCGGAATACAACATTCCCCACGGTTTCCTGATGTCGGGACCGCTCAATCCGGACGTCCTGCGCCAGGCTTTCGACGGCGTGGTCGCGCGCCACGAGACCCTGCGCACCACGTTCAAGATCATGGACGGCTCGCCCGTGCAGACGATCGCGGAGAGCGGCTCGGTCGCCATGCCCTTCCTGGATCTCCGGGGACGCGGCGGCACTCCCGAGGAGCGCATGGCCGAGGCCCGCCGCCTGGCCACCGAGGACGCAGGCAAGCCCTTCGACCTCGGCCGCGGTCCGCTCCTGCGGGCCAAGCTCTTCCGCACCGACGACGAAGAGCATCTCCTCTACCTGGACGTCCACCACATCGCGTGGGACGGCTGGTCCCAGGGCATCTTCCTCTCCGAGCTGCGAGCGCTGTACGACTCCTTCCTCAGGGAAGACCCGTCGCCGCTTCCCGATCCGCCGGTCCAGTATCTCGACTACGGCCTCTGGCAGCGCGACTGGCTCCAGGGCGAGATCCTCGAGACGCAGCTCGGCTACTGGGTGAAGCAGCTCGGCGGCGTGCCGCCGCTGGATCTTCCCTGCGACCATCCGCGTCCCGCGGTGCGCACGCACGCCGGCACCACGGCGCCGGTCTTCCTCTCCCGCGAGCTGGCCGACGCGCTGCGCCGGCTGGCCCAGCAGGAGGGGGCGACGCCGTTCATGCTGTACTGCGCCGCCTACCGCGCGCTGCTGCATCACTACTCGGCGCAGGAGGATTTCGCGATCGGCACCCTGATCGCGAACCGCCGCCGCCCCGAGATCGAGGGGCTGGTGGGCTTCTTCGCCAACACCCTCGCGCTGCGCACCGATCTGGCCGGCGATCCGACCTTCCGCGAAATGCTGCGCCGCGAGCGCGCCACGGCCCTGGACGCCTACTCCCATCAGGATCTCCCCTTCGAGAAGCTGGTGGAGGAGCTGAACCCGCCGCGCGACCTGTCGCGCACGCCGATCTTCCAGACGATGTTCGTGCTGCAGAACGCGCCGCCGCCGCGGGAGGAGCAGCGCAAGGAGGGACAGGCGGCAGGCCTGGCCATGCGCCTCGTGCCCGTGGACAGCCGCACCGCCAAGTTCGACTGCATGCTCTATCTGACCGAGGGCGACGAGGGCGTGCGCGGCTTCCTGGAGTACAACACCGACCTCTTCGAGCCCGCCACCGTGGCCCGTCTTCTGGGCCACTTCCGCGCCCTGCTGGCGGGAGTCGCGGCCGACCCGGACCTGCATCTCTCCGGCCTGCCGCTGCTGCCCGAGGACGAGCGCCGCCTGATGCTGGTGGACTGGAACGCCACCGCCGCGGAGAGGCCCGAGGGCGAGACGCTGCACGGTCTGTTCGAGCGTCAGGCCGCGCAGCGGCCCGACGCCGTCGCCGTGGAGATGGAAGGGCTGCGCCTCACCTACGCCGAGCTGGACGCCCGGGCCAACCGCCTGGCGCGCCACCTGCGGAAGCTGGGAGTCGGCCCGGAGACCCTGGTCGGTCTCTCCATGGAGCGCTCGCTCGACATGCTGACCGGGCTTCTGGGCATTCTCAAGTCGGGCGGCGCCTACGTGCCGCTCGACCCCGAGTATCCGAAGGAGCGCCTGGCCTACATGATCGAGAGCTCGGGCCTGTCCGTGCTCCTCACCCAGGAGAAGCTCCTGGAGACGATTCCGACCGGCGCGGCCAACGTCATCGCCGTGGATCGGGAGTGGCCGTCCATCGAAGCCGAGGACGCGTCTCCCCTCCAGGGCGGCGCCGAAGCCGAGGGCCTGGCCTACGTCATCTACACCTCGGGCTCGACGGGCAAGCCGAAGGGCGTCCAGATCCCGCACGCGGCGGTGGTCAACTTCCTGCGTTCGATGACCAGGACGCCGGGGCTCACCGCGGACGACACCCTGTTCGCGGTCACCACCCTCTCCTTCGACATCGCGGGGCTGGAGCTGTACCTGCCGCTGGTCAACGGCGCCAAGGTCGTCCTCGTGTCGCGCGACACGGCCCAGGCCGGCGAGCAGCTGGCCGAGGCGATCAGCAAGGCCGGGACGACGGTGATGCAGGCCACGCCCGCCACCTGGCGGCTCCTGCTGGCCGCCGGCTGGACCGGCGATCCCGGGCTCCGGATCCTCTGCGGCGGCGAGGCGCTGCCGCGCGATCTGGCCGAGCCGATCCTGGAGAAGAGCGGCGAGCTGTGGAACGTCTACGGTCCCACCGAGGCCACGATCTGGTCGACGCTGCTCAAGGTGGAGAAGGACGGCCCGATCTCGATCGGCCGCCCGATCGACAACACCCAGGTCTACCTGATGACGCGGCAGCTCGAAACCGGCCCCGTCGGCGTGCCCGGCGAGCTGCACATCGGCGGCGCCGGCCTCTCCCGCGGCTACCGCGGGCAGCCGGCCATGACCGCCGAGCGCTTCATCCCCGATCCGTGCTCCGGCGTGCCGGGGGCGCGGCTCTACAAGACCGGCGACCTGGCGCGCTGGCTGCCGGACGGCACCCTGGAGTTCCTGGGACGCATCGACCACCAGGTCAAGGTGCGGGGCTACCGCATCGAGCTGGGGGAGATCGAGGCTGCCCTGGCGCAGCACCCCGCGCTCCGGCAGACCGTGGCCATCGTCCGCGAGGACACGCCGGGCCGCCGCCGCATCGTGGCCTACATGGTGCCCATCGACAAGGAAGCTCCGCCGGTCAGCGACCTGCGCGCATTCCTCAAGGAGAAGCTGCCGGAGTACATGATCCCGGCGCTCTTCGTCCCCCTGGAGGCGCTGCCGCTGACGCCCAACGGCAAGGTCGACCGCCGCGCTCTCCCGGCGCCGGACAAGTCGCTCCTGGCGAGCGCCCGCGAGTACGTGGAGCCGCGGGACGAGAAGGAGGCGGCGCTCGCCCTCATCTGGGCCGAGGTGCTCGGCCTGGAGAAGGTCGGCATCCTCGACGACTTCTTCGAGCTGGGCGGCGACTCGCTGCTGGTCATCAAGGTGGTGTCCAAGGCCAACAAGGCAGACCTCGGCATCACCACCAAGCAGGTCTTCCAGAACCGCACCATCGGCGAGCTCGCCGCGGTGGCGGGGACGAGCACCGTGCTGACCGAGAAGGGGGCGGTGGTCGGCCCGATCCGGTTCACCCCGGCGCAGCGCCATTTCCTCGAGTTCGGACACCCGAACCCGGGCTGGCACTCGCTGGGCAACCTGCTCAGCCCGCGCGACCGCAAGCTCAACCGCGAGGCGCTGCGCCAGGCCCTCATCGCCGTGGTCAACCACCACGACAGCCTGCGGGCGCGCATCGTCAACCTGGAGGGCGGCGACTGGCAGCTCGTCCTCGACGAGCCGGTGACGGACATCCCGTTCATCGAGGTGGACCTGAGCGCCATCGCGCCGGAGCTGCACTCTCCGGCCATGGGGCCGGCCGCGGTCCAGCTCGTCAAGGCGCAGAAGATGGAGGAGGGGCACCTGCTCAAGGTGATCGTCTTCGAGACGGGCACCGAGGACGGCGCCGCCTACTACCTCAACACCCAGTTCATGGCCGCGGACATCGGCTCGTGGACCGTGCTGCTCGACGACCTCGACACCGTCTACCTCCAGCTCTGCGAAGGCAAGCCGGTCCAGCTCCAGCCGAAGACCACCTCGGTAAGGCAGTGGGGCGACCGCCTGTTCGAGCACTCCAAGGCTATCCCTGAGGAGGAGCGGGCCTACTGGCTGGACCGGCAGGTGCGCCAGGATCCGCCGCTGCCCCGCGACTTCCCCGAGGGGACCAACTACTGGGACTCGGTCAAGCAGACCAAGTTCGACATGACGGCCGAAGAGAGCCGCCTCCTGATGCAGGAGGTGCCGCGCGCCTACGGCGTGCAGATCGACGGCATCCTGATGACCGCCATCCTGCTGTCGTTCGAGCGCTGGACCGGCCAGCGCTCCATGGGCTTCCAGGCCGTGGGCCACGGCAAGGAGGCGCTGTGGGACGACATCGACCTGACGCGGACCATCGGCTGGTTCAACATCATCTTCCCCGACGCCGTGGACCTCGGCGACTCGAAGACGCCCATCGAGTCCCTGCGCGTCGTCAACCAGCAGCTGCGGCGGATTCCCAACGGCGGCCTGGGTTATGGCATCCTTCGCTATCTGAACGACGATCCGGCGGTGGTGGCGAAGATGGAGGAGCGGCCCTTCCCCGAGGTGTTCTTCAACTACCTCGGCCCCGATGCCGCCACCGACATCAAGACGTTCGAGAAGCTCGCGGCCTTCAACGGCTATCCGCAGGACAGGAGAACCCGGCGCCTTGCCACGTTCATGATCCACACCCACGTCGTGAACGGAATCCTGACCGTCAAGTGGGACTACAGCAGGAACCTGCATCTCCCCGAAACGGTGGAGAAGCTCAGTCTGGCCGCGCAGGAGATCCTGCGGGACTTCCTCGCCGACTATCAGGCCCGGCGAAGGAAGACTTCCTGATCAACGCAACGACCCGGGCACGCCCGGGCCAGGAGAAGACATGTCGGACAACAAGCCATCGCAGGGCATGAAAGCCTTCGGCACCATCTGGATCGGGCAGCTCGTCTCGCTGCTCGGTTCGGGGCTCACGAGCTTCGCCCTTGCCATCTGGGCGCTGGAGCGGACGAACTCCGTCACGCAGTACACCCTGATCATCGTGTGCGCCAGCCTGCCCGCGGTGTTCGTCGCGCCGTTCGCCGGCGCCCTGGTCGACCGCTGGGACCGCAAGTGGGTCATGTTCGCCACCGACCTCGGCCCAGCCTTCATCACCCTCGTCTATGCCTTCCTGCTCTGGCAGGGGCAGCTCGAGGTCTGGCACATCTATATCGGCGCGGCCATCAACGCGATCTTCGGCGCCTTCCAGTGGCCCGCCTACATCGCGTCGATCACCATGCTGGTGGATCGCAGCCAGTACGGCCGGGTCAACGGCATGCTCGACTTCGGCCAGGCGGGCACCACGATCGCGGCACCGGCTCTGGCCGGCCTGCTTCTGGGCATGGTGAACATCTGGGGCGTGCTGCTGGTGGACTTCGTCACCTTCCTCATCGCCGCGGCCACTCTGCTCTCGGTACACATTCCGCGCCCCGAGACGAGCGCCGAGGGCCGCAAGGCCAAGGGCTCGATCTGGAAGGAGGCCGCCTATGGCTGGACCTTCATCCGCGAGCGTCCCGGTCTCCTCGGGCTGCTGCTCTTCTTCGCCGGGACCAACTTTGCCCTGTGCCTGTCCGGTGTGGCCATTCTGCCGATGGTCCTGGCTTTCACCGGTAGCACCGCCATGGCGGGCACCATCAACTCGCTGGTGGGTGTCGGCATGCTGATCGGCGGCGCGATCATGACCGCGACCGGCGGTCCCAAGCCGCGGGTCTACGGCGTGCTGGGCGTAGGGCTCCTGCTCAGCGCCTGCCTCGTGCTCGTCGGCCTCCGGCCCTCGGTCTTCATCGTCGGCGCGGGCGTCCTGATCTGGTACATCGGCCTGCCCATCATGAACGGCTCCAGCACCGCGATCTGGCAGGCCAAGACACCGGCGGACGTGCAGGGCCGCGTGTTCGCCATGCGCCGGATGATTGCCCAGTTCACCACTCCGCTGGGCGACTTCCTGGCCGGCCCGCTGGCCGACAGGGTGTTCATTCCTCTCCTTCTGCCCGGCGGAGCGCTGGCGGGCACGGCCATCGGCCGTATCGTGGGAGTAGGACCGGGCCGCGGAATCGGACT
The DNA here is from genome assembly GCA_031390755.1 of Holophagales bacterium. GTDB lineage: Bacteria > Acidobacteriota > Thermoanaerobaculia > Multivoradales > UBA5704 > DATMER01. Next base: position 66,161 of record JANMTS010000148.1, on the reverse strand, counting down.
GATGATCCTGACCACGGCCGCCATCCCGGGCATCGCCGCGATCATCGGCCTGCTCAACCCGCGCATCCGCCACCTGGAGGCCGAGCTGCCGGACGCACCGAAGCGGCAGGCCGCGCCGCCCCCGAAGGAAGAAGAAGAGAAGAAGGCCGACGAGACGCAAGCCGCCGCCGCGCAGGCGTGACGGGACCTTTCAAACCGTTTCTCTTGGAGCTCGAAACGATGAACCGACCCGATCCTTTCACTCGCACCGGCATCGCCCGATCTGTTTCCTGGGCGCTGCTGGCGCTCGCCTGCGCCCCTCTGGCGGCCCAGGCTCCGGCCCCCGATCCGGCGCCGGAGAAGCCCGCCGTGCAGATCCGCCGCTTCGAAGTCACCCGCGCCACGTCGCCGATCAAGGTCGACGGCGTGCTGGACGACGAGGCCTGGGCGTCCGCCCTGGTAGTGGACCTCCCCTTCGAATGGTTCCCCGGCGACAACATTCCGCCGAAGGTGAAGACCGACGCCCTCGTCACGTTCGACGACGAGAAGCTCTACGTCGCCTTCCGCTGCGAGGATCCCGATCCGTCGTCCATCCGCGCCAAGCTGATGGACCGCGACATCATCGCGGCCTTCATCCAGGACGACCACGTGGGCATCAACATCGACACCTTCAACGACGAGCGCCGCGCCCTGCAGTTCCGGGCCAACCCGCTCGGCGTGCAGGTGGACGCCACCTATTCCGAGATCGACGCCGCGGAGGACTTCTCCTGGGACTCGATCTGGGCCTCCGAAGGACGGATCACCGACACCGGCTACGTCGTCGAGATGGCCATCCCCTTCCGGCAGCTCCGCTTCCCGCGCACCGAGGGTCCGCAGACCTGGGGCTTCGAGGCGTTCCGGAACTACCCGCGCAACGTGCGGTACCGGATCTCGTCGAAGCACACCGACCGCGCCAAGGACTGCACGCTCTGCCAGGAGAACAAGGTCAGCGGTTTCCAGGGCATCGCCCCGGGCCGCAACCTGGAGATCACGCCGACGGTCACGGCCGCCCGGACCGACTCGCTGGACGCGTTCCCCGACGGCGAGATGGTCAAGGGAGACGAGGACATCGATCCGGGCCTCAGCGTGCGCTGGGGCGTCACGCCGAACACCACGATCAACGCCGCCGTCAATCCCGACTTTTCCCAGGTCGAGGCGGACGCCGCCCAGCTGGAGGTCAACACCCGCTTCGCGCTGTTCTACCCTGAAAAGCGCCCCTTCTTCCTCGAAGGCGCCGACCTCTATCTGACTCCGCTCCAGGCCGTGTTCACGCGCACCGTGGCGGACCCGGACTGGGGCGCCAAGGTCAGCACCAAGGAGGGCAAGAACGCTCTCGGCGTGTTCGTGGCCGACGACGACGTCAACAACATCGTCATCCCGTCGAACCAGGGCTCCGTGAGGGCCTTCCTCGATCAGTCCGTCACCAGCGGCGTGGCGCGCTACCGCCGCGACATCGGCCAGTACTCGACGGTGGGCGTGCTGTACACCGGGCGCGAGGGCGACGACTACCACAACCGGGTGGCCGGCCTCGACGGCTTCTTCCGCTTCACTCCGTCGGACACGGTGCGGGTACAGTACCTGAGCTCCCAGACCCTCTATCCCAACGACGTGGCCATCGCCTTCCGCCAGGACCGCGACGAGTTCGACGGCGACGGCTTCCATGCCCAGTACGACCACTTCGCCCGCAACTGGAAGGGCTTCGTCTCCTACCAGGATCTGGACCCCCGGTTCCGCGCCGACAGCGGCTTCATCCCGCGCGTCGACGTGAAGACCGCCACGACGCAGGGCGAGCGCTACTTCTACGGCACCAAGGAAGACTGGTACGCCCGCATGAGCCTCGGCGCCAAGGCCCTCCGCACGGAGGACCACACCGGCCGGCTGACCGACGAGGTCATGGAGATCTTCGGCACGATCAACGGACCCTACCAGTCGCTGATGGAGCTCTACCTCGACAAGAACAAGACTTTCTACAACGGCCGGACGTTCGACCTGAACCAACAGTTCTTCTTCTTTCAGATGAACCCCAGCGGCAGTGTCCGTCTGCGGCTGCAGGGCCAGGTCGGCGACCAGATCGACTTCACCAACACCCGCGAAGGCGATCTTCTCTATTTCGTCCCGGGCATCCAGCTCCGGGGACGCCATGTCAGCGTCCAGCTCGACCACGCCTATCAGACGCTCGACGTCCAGGGCGGCCAGCTCTTCGAGGCCAACCTGACGCAGATGAGGCTCATCTACCAGTTCAACGTCCGGACGTTCATCCGCGCGATCGCCCAGTATCAGGATCTGCAGCGCAACCCGTCGCTGTACCTGCGTCCGGTGCGCGCGTCACAGACCGACTTCTTCGGACAGTTCCTCTTCTCCTACAAGCTCAACCCCCAGACCGTGCTCTTTGCCGGTTACACTGATACTCGCCTCGGCTTCCAGAACGTCGACCTCACGCCGACCGACCGCAGCTTCTTCCTGAAGCTCGGTTACGCTTTGCTCTACTGAGTTTTTTCGGCCCGGCAGCCCCCCGGGTCCGGAGGCCTTCCAAGGTCTCCGGGCCCGGGCCGGTCCGTGGTGCTATGCTCCCGCCGATATGGCTCTGACTCCAACTGTCGCGATCGTCGGCCGTCCCAATGTGGGAAAGTCGACCCTGTTCAACCGCCTGGTGGGGAAGCGTCAGGCCATCGTCCACGATCTGCCCGGCGTCACCCGCGACCGGATCACCGGCATCTCCCACCTGACCGACGAGCGATCCTTCCAGATCATCGACACGGGCGGCCTGATGCTTCAGGACGACCCGCTCGGTCTGTCGACCCAGGTGTTCATGGCGGTCGAGGAGAGCGACCTGCTGCTGATGGTCGTGGACGGCAAGCAGGGGCTCGTGTCCGCCGACGAGGTGGTCTGGGAGCGCCTCCGCCGCTACGGCAAGCCGACGATCCTCATCGTGAACAAGGGGGACACCCGGGAGGCCCGGGAGCGCTTCTCCGAGTTCTATGGCCTGGGGATCGACCAGCAGATTCTCCTTTCGGCCGAGCACGGCGGCGGTATCGCGGACCTGCGCGAGGCCCTCGCCCTCGCCCTGCCCGAGATTCCGGACGTGCCCACGCCGGACGCTCCTCCCGTGGCGATCGTCGGCCGGCCGAACGTGGGCAAGTCGTCGCTGCTCAACCGGATCGCCGGCCAGACCCGGTCCCTGGTCTCCCCGGTGGCGGGCACGACCCGCGACCCGGTGGACACGCTGGTGATGCGGGACGACAAGCCGTACCTGCTGATCGACACGGCGGGCATCCGGCGGCGCAGCCAGACCACCGGGCAGCCCGAGGAGCTGGCCGTGATGATGGCGCGGCGCCAGATCGAGCGCTGCCAGGTGGCGGTGCTGGTGATCGACGCCTCGCAGGGGGTCACCAGCGGCGACATGGCCATCGCCGGCACGATCTGGGAGCTCGGCCGCGCCGCGGTGTTGGCGATCAACAAGTGGGATCTCCTCGACGAGGAGAAGCGCGAGAAGCTGGAGCTCCAGATGGAGCGCATGGACGAGCTGCTGTCCGATCCCGGCCGGGTGAACGTCTCCGCTCTCACCGGGCGCGGGGTGGAGAAGCTCTGGAAGCCGATCGACGAGGTGCTGAAGGCCTACCACATCCGGCTGAGCACGGGGCAGCTCAACCGCTTCTTCGAGGCGGCGATCAAGCGCGTGAGCCCGCCGGCCATTCACGGAGCGCCCTGGCGCCTGTACTACACGACGCAGGTCTCGACGGCGCCGCCCACGTTCATGCTCTTCGCGAACCGGTCGCTGCCGCGCAACCACACCTACCGGCGGTATCTGGAGAACCGGCTGCGCGAGGAGCTGGAGCTCCCCGGCGTCCCGGTTCGGCTGGTGGTGCGCAAGCGGACGGAATGATCCGCCGGACCGTCCTTTTCAGTATTTCCCTGATGGCCCTGATGGCCCTGGGGCTGCTGGCCGCTTGCGGCCGCGAGCCGGCGAGGAAGGAGACGGCCTTCACCCCTCCGGCCGACGGCCGCCTCACCGAGGCGCAGGTGAGCCGATATCTGAGCCGAGCTCTGAAAGACCCGGCCGGTGCGGATGGATTCAGCCCCGGGGAGCGCGACTGGATCCGGGCGCGCGTCCAGGAGGCGAGGCTGGCCGCGACGGCCGGCAAGCTCGACCGCCGCGTGATCGAGAGCCGCCGGAGCATCCTGAGATCCCTTGAAGAACGCCGCCGGACCGTCACGGATCCGGCCGCGAAGGCCGAGACGGACCGCCGGATCGCCGAGGTCCGGCGCCTGCTCGCGGGAGCTCCTCCCGAGCCGGTCCCGTCGGTCCGCTACAACTCCGAACTGATTGCCCGGCTGGAGACGCCGGAGAACGGGAAGACCCCTTGACCTCAAACTGGGCCCGACACCTCGTCTGCTCGCGCACCGGCGAGACCGCGCCGTTGAACGAGCCTGCCTTCCTCTCCCCTGCGGGCGCGCCCTGGCTGGTGGAGTACGACCTCGATCCGGGCAAGGGAGAGGAGCTGAAGCGCGCCCTTCCCGGCCGCCCCTGGACGCTCTGGCGCTACCGCGAGCTGCTGCCGGTTTCCGACTTTGAGGGCAGGGTCGACCTGGGCGAAGGCGGCACGCCGCTCGTGCGCCTGAGTCGAATGGCACCTCCCGGAGTCGAGCTGTTGGTCAAGGACGAGGCGCGCAATCCCACCGGCTCGTTCAAGGCCCGTGGCCTGTCGCTCGCCGTCAACCGGGCGCGTGAGCTGGGCGCCGCCGGAGTTCAGCTCGCCAGCGCGGGCAACGCGGCCCTCGCCCTGACCGCCTACGCGGCGGCAGCCGGCCTGCGCGCCCGCGTCGCCCTGCCCGAAGACACGCCGCCCACGATCGAGGAGCGCTGCCGGGCGCACGGCGCCGAGGTGCTGACCTCTCCCGGCACCCTGGTGGAAGCCTCGAAGCTGCTGCGCCAGGACGACGGCTTCTGGAACGTCTCCACGCTGCGCGAGCCGTACCGGGCCGAAGGCAAGAAGACCATGGGCCTCGAGCTGGCGGAGCAGCTCGGCTGGGAGCTGCCCGACTGGATCGTCTATCCGCTCGGCGGCGGCACCGGCGTCGTGGGCATGCACAAGGCGTTCGCCGAGCTGCGCCGGCTGGGGCTCGTCGGCGCCAAAAAACCGCGCTTCGTGGTCGTCCAGGCCGCCGGATGCGCGCCGATCGTCCGCGCCTTCGAGCGCGGCGAGGCCTCCGCCGAGCCCTGGGACGAGCCGCGCACACGGGTCTGGGGCCTGCGCGTGCCGAGGGCGATCGGCGATTTCCTGGTTCTCCAGGCGGTGCGGGAGTCCGGGGGCACGGCCATCGCGGTCGACGAAGCGCGCCTCGTCGGTATCGGCGGCATCCTCGACCGGGCGGCTCGGCTCGAAGGCCTGCTCCTCGGTCCCGAGGGAGCCGCCGCGCTCGCCGCCACGGAGGATCTCGCGGCGGCCGGAGCGTTCTCGGAGGGAGAGAAGGTCGTGGTGTTCCAGACGGGAGACCCGGGAAACTACCGGTGAGATCCCCGGCGCGGATATGATTGTTTAACGGAGGCCTATTGCTGATGAAAACACGAGACCTGGTCCTGGTCGATGGGTACCGCACGCCCATGATCGACTACAACGGGGACTTTTCCGACATTTCGGCCATCGACCTGGCTGCCCATACCGCCAAGGAGCTGCTCTCCCGCGCCGGGGTCGACCCGGCCGAGATCGACCACACCGTGGTCGGCAACGCCCTGCAGACCTCGCCCGACGCCATCTACGGCGCCCGCCACGTGGCGCTCAAGGCCGGCGTGCCGCAGGAATCCCCGGCGCTGACCGTGAACCGGCTGTGCGGCTCGGGCATCCAGTCCGTGATCTCCGCCTCGCATCTCGTCCTGAACGGCGAGGCCACGACCTGCCTGGCCGGCGGCATGGAGAACATGTCGCAGGCGCCGCACGTCATCTGGGGAGCGCGCAAGGGCTTCAAGCTCGGCCAGGGACAGCTTCAGGATCTCCTCATGGTGGCGCTCATGGACAGCTACTGCGGCTGCTACATGGCCCAGACGAGCAACAACCTCGCCCGCGACTACGGGATCTCCCGTCAGGAACAGGACGAATTCGCGATCCTCTCCCAGCGCCGGGCCGGCGAGGCCTGGAGCTCCGGCCGGCTCTCCGAGGAGGTCGTGCCGGTCACCGTGGGCAAGGGCAAGCGGGCGAAGACCGTGGAGCGGGACGATCACCTGCGCCCCGAGACCACGATGGACGACCTGGGCGGCCTGCCGACCGCCTTCGACAAGGACGGCTTCGTCACCGCGGGCAACGCCTCGGGTATCGTCGACGGCGCGGCCATGATGCTGCTGTCCACCGAAGAGCGGGCGAGGGAGCGCGGCTGGAAGCCGCTCGGCCGCATCGTCTCGTGGGCCACGGTGGGCGTCGATCCCTCGCGGATGGGCATCGGTCCGGCGCCGGCCATCAACGCGGCGCTCCAGCGGGCCGGCATGACGCTCGGCGACGTGGATCTCTTCGAGATCAACGAGGCGTTCGCCGGCCAGATCCTGGCGGTGGTCCGCGAGCTGAAGCTCGACGTGGACAAGCTCAACGTCAACGGCGGCGCCATCGCGCTCGGGCATCCTCTGGGCGCCTCGGGCACGCGCCTGCTCATCACCCTCTTGCGGGAGCTGAACCGCCGGGGCGGAGGCGTCGGCGTGGCGTCGGCCTGCATCGGCGGCGGCCAGGGCATCGCCATGGTGGTCGAGGCCGCGGCTTGATCGATCTCGCCGGGTACCGGGTGGTGGTCACCGGCGGCAGCCGCGGCATCGGCGCCGCGTGCTGCCGCGTCTTTGCGCGGGCGGGCGCATCGGTGATGATCCAGTACCTGGCGAGCGGAGTGAAGGCCAACGAGCTGCTCGCCGAGCTGCGCAGTATCTCCGGGGGTTCCGACGGTTCCAACGGTTCCGGCCGCCCTCACAAGCGCGTGCGTTGCGACGTGACGAGACGGGAGAGCGTCGCGCGGCTGTTCCGCACCGTGGAGGCGGAGTGGGGAGGCTTCGACTGCCTGGTCAACAACGCGGGGGTGTGGGTTCACGGGCCGCTCGAAAAGCTCGACCAGCAGCAGCTCATGGCGACCCTGGCGGTGAACGTGATCGGCCCGTTCCTCTGCGCGGGCGAGGCGGTCCACCTGCTGAGGAGCTCGGAGAACGGCTCCATCATCAACATCAGCTCGACCGCGGGCCAGCGTGGGGAAGCCTTCTACAGCCCCTACGCGGCGAGCAAGGGCGCGATGATCTCGGCCACGAAGTCCTGGGCCACGGAGCTGGCCCCCGCCATCCGGGTCAACGCCGTGGCTCCGGGCTGGGTCGACACCGACATGACGGCCGTGGCCCTGGACGAGCGCCGGGACGAGATCCTGGGCTCGATCCCCCTGCGCCGCGTGGCCACCCCCGACGACATCGCCAATCCGGTCCTCTTCCTGGCGTCGCCGCTGGCGAGACACATCACCGGCGAGATCCTGAACGTGAACGGCGGCAGCGTCCTCGCCGGGTGAGCTGCCCTCATGGCCCGGCTCTTTCGGCGGCGTCGGCTCGCGGTATTCCTGCCGCTGGCTGTGTCATCCGCTCTCTCCATTCTTCTCTTCCTCTTCGCCAGCCGCCGCGAGGCTGAGTCCGCCCACCGGGCGTTCGAGGAACGGGCGCGGACGCTCGCCTCCGCCGTCCGCGTGAGCTGCGACGGCCACCTCGAGGTGGCCATGTCCCTGAACGACCTGTTCATGACCGTGCCGAAGATCGAGCGGACGGAGTTCAGGGAGTTCGTAACCCAGGCCCTGAGCCGCCATCCGGGAACCCGGGGCCTGTCCTGGAATCCGCGGATCCTCGCCGCGGACCGCTCGCAGTTCGAGGCGCAGAGGGGGCTCCGGATCACCGAGCTCGCCGACGACGGCAGGCGCGTGCCGGCGACCCCGCGCGGCGAGTACGTCGTGGTGGATTTCATCGAGCCGGAGTCGAACCAGAAGCCCATGGGCCTCGACGTGTCCTCGGAGCCCGTGCGGCGCGAGGCGCTGGAACAGGCCCGCGACACCGGCCGGATCGTGTCGACGGGGCCGATCCGGCTCGTCAACGAAGAAGGGGACCAGCTCAACGTCCTCGTCTTCGCTCCGGTCTACGGCGGCGGCCCGCCGCCGGATACGGTCGAGCTGCGGCGCAAGGAGCTGCGCGGCTACACGACCGGCGCCTTCCGCCTGGGAGATCTGGTGGAGACCGCGCTCCAACAACTCCCTCGGGACGGCGTGACCGTCGCCCTGTTCGACAACGCGAACCCGAAGAGCCCCGTCCTGCTCCACGCCGATGCGGCCTGGAACGAGAGGTCGGCCTCGAGTCCGGCCTGGCGGGAACCCTTCCAGTTCGGCGAGCGGTCCTGGGAGGTTCGGGTCGCCGCGACGGACACCCGCTTGCCCGGGCAGGGCTCGTGGCGCGCCTCGCTGATTCTTCTCGGCGGCTTCCTCTTCACGGTGCTGCTGGGCTCCTTTCTCCTCGTCGTCGCCTCGCGGACGGAGAGGGTGGAGGAGCTGGTGGTCCACCGCACGGCCCAGCTGAACAACGAGCTCCAGGAGCGCAGGCGGGCCGAAGGCGTCCTGGGAATCAGCGAAGCCCGGAACCGGGCCCTCCTCCGGCACATGATCGGCGGGATGATCACCTTCGACGAGAGGAGCCTGATCGAGTCGGTGAATCCAGCCGCCGAGAAGCTGTTCGGCTACCGGGAGGACGAGCTGATCGGCCGAAGCCTGGGGCTGCTCCTCGCCGACGTTCCGGCGACGGACGCGAGGGCCTATCTCCGGCGGGCGCACCAGGAGTCGATGGGCAGGGTGACGGAATGGCGGGGCAAGAAGAAGACCGGCGAGGTCGTTCAGGCGGAGTCGTCGCTCTTCGAGTTCGAAGCCCCCGAAGGCCGGCGCTTCGCCTGCAACATGCAGGACATCTCCGAGCGGCGGGAGGTGGATCGCCTCAAGTCGGAGTTCGTCTCGACGGTGAGTCACGAGCTGCGCACCCCTTTGACCTCGATCCGCGGCTCGATCGGTCTCCTGGCGGCCGGCGTCCTGGGCGACCTGTCGCCGCAGGTGCGCGACCTCCTGCGGCTCGCCGAGCGCAACGCGGTCCGCCTCACGGCGCTGATCAACGACATCCTGGATTTCGACCGTCTGGACAGCGGCCGGCTGGAGATGAAGATCGTGGCGGCGAGCCTCCAGCCGCTGTTCGAGCAGGCGATCGAGTCGGTGCGCCCCGTCGCCGTCGAGCAGCGCATCGCCCTCGTCTGCGAGCCGACGGAGCTTCGCCTGATGGCCGATGCGGACCGCGTCGTCCAGGTGCTCATCAACCTGCTGTCGAACGCCCTGAAGTTCTCTCCGGCGGACAGCGAGGTTCGCGTCTGGGCCAGCCTCGCCGATCCTGCCGATACCGCCGATCCTGCCGATACCGCTAATCCAGCCAACGTCGCGTCGGCTCGGATCTTCGTCAGCGACCAGGGATCCGGCATTCCGGCCGGCTACCGCGACCGGGTGTTCGAACGGTTCGGCCAGGTGGAGACCTCGGACAACCGCGACAAGGGCGGCACCGGGCTGGGTCTCGCCATCTGCAAGGCGATCGTGGAGCACCACGGCGGGCGCATCGGCGTCGACAGCGAGCCCGGGAAGGGCAGCACCTTCTGGGTCGACCTCCCCCTGGCGAACCGCTCAGCGGCCTGACGGTCTGCCGGCAAGCCTCCGGAGCGGTTGAGCAGCAGCATTCGAATGTCAGGATTGAGGTTGAAGCCAGAGGTGGTGCTCGGGAGGCGGAGGTCCGGCTCGCTCAGATACTGGGAGAACAGCGGGTCTCATCGCCGGCCGGTCCAGTAGCTTTCCCGCTTCTTGTCGTGCGCAACTGCCAGAACTCTCACCACGTCGCCAACGACACGGTAGAACAAGCTGTATGGATAGCGGTTGAAGACGTATCGGCGTGTTCCGGCGCTGAAGAAAGGCCAGCGATCAGGCGCGAGCGAGACCTGCTCGACGGCATGCCTCAGATCAACGAGAAACCCGTCTTCCGCTGCAAGACTTCGTTCTCGGTACCAGGCACAAGCTTTTCTGATTTCCCCGCGGGCGCCGGAGTGGAATTCTACTGGGCTACGAGCCACCGCGCTCTCGCTGGAGCTCGCCCCACAGCTCCTCCCAGGGTATGCCTCTCACCGTTCCTGCTTCCATCTCAGCCGCACGGCGATCGAGCTCTGCAACGAAGTCGGCCTCTTCCTCAATGCCCTCGACTTCCAGGCTTCTCATGAGTGCTTCGACGACCTCGGCGCGGCCGTGCTCATCAAGCTTGAGAGCTTTCTCGACGACTTCTTTTACAGGTGCTCTCATGGCGTCAAGCATCCTTGTCCATGTCTCCCGTCGCGCTTAAGGATACCCGACCCCGCATCTTGAGGGAAGTCCCTCCAGCCGGCACCAGACCTGGGCGGCCGGAGACGTAGATCCAGAGCCGGGTTCCAGCGGGGAGGGGCCTCGCTTCTGGCGGCCCGGCCCGGCGGGCCGTCCCCGGCTGTTGGCGCTCACCAGAATCCGTAGAAATCTGGACCTTCCTGATCAACTCTCGGATTCATGGGCGAACGCGATCACGGATCGGCGCGTTTCAGGGGACCGGGAAGTTCCAGGCGGTGCCGGCCAGCAGCGCTTCGAAGTCGACGGCCATGGGGGCGGGCAGAGGGTGGGCCGGGTCGAAGAAGAGGCGACGGGCTTCGGGAGCCTGATCGTTCCAGAAGTCCTGGCCCGGCAGGACCGGCGCCACGAGGAGCGTCTCCACCTTGAGATCGGTGGTCGTGCAAGCCAGCGAGGGCGCGCCCGTGCAAGAGGGCAGGGCGGTCAATGCTCCCGTGGTGAGCCGCCCATCCTGTGTCGAGTCGATCCTCAACTCCAAGGCCAGGTGGCCATGGGCCACGCCTGCCGGATCGAGGAAGGTCACATTGAGCCGGTACGTTTGCTCTTCCTCCGCGCGGAAGATCGCCACCTTCACATCGGCCAGCGTGTCCCGCAAGGCGCCATTCAACTCGCCCCGGAACCGGATGATCCTCTGCAGAAGTGCGAAGACGCGCCGGTCCTGCTCCGAGAAGCGGTCGTGGCATGAGGAGAGGAGGCCATCGACACTGAGCCCTCGTCCCGGCTTCGTACTGTTGGCGAGAAATCCGTTGTACGGCTGCCCCTGGTTCGGCACCTCGAAGTTGTTGATGATCAGGAGGTCCGGTGCCGGATTTCCTGCCAGCGAAGGATCGAGGGTCAGGACGACCTCGACGGGTGTTCCCGGAGTGGTCGAATTGGAGGCGCTCTGCTCCCGGTTCAAGCTGACCTGACCGACGGGAGGCCGTTCAGGGTTCAGGAGCAGGGTTCTGACATCCGGGTTGAGGTGGAACGCTAGATGATGCTCCGGCACGGGAAGATCGCCAGGGGTGGTGAGGTGTCTGAGGAACTGATTCGTGAGCGCCAGCCCTTCGTAGAACCCGACCGAGTTGCTGTAGGTCAGAAGAACCGTCTTGGGCAGCTCGATCGGATGGAAGACCCGGGTAGGTGCCGTCATGCGGGAGAGCATCCGATCGAGCTGGGCAGCATTGCAGGCCATCTGCTCTGCGGTCAGGGATAGGGGAGGCCCAGCGCACCAAGTTGGGGACGCAAAGAGCAATGCGAGGACGAGACCGGCCCTGCATCGCTTCATGGGACGGGCGAGTTCCAGTCCGTCCCGGCGAGGAGGGCTTCAAAGTCATAGGTCGCCGGGCCTTCTACGGAGCCTCCCGTCCCTCCGGAGATGACCTCGTGCAACGAGGCCTCATGGGGCCAGAGCTCGCTCCCTCCGAAGATGGGGGGAATCAGGAAGGCTCTCACGATGGCCGGCGTGGCGCTGCAGTCAAGCCGAGGTGCTCCTGAGCACTCCGGAAAGAACCTCATGGTTCCGGAGGTGAGCCTGCCTTGGGATGTCCAGGTGAGTTGAATCTCGCCCGCAGCATGGGATTGACCCAGTGAGAGCCCCGGAGTTCCCAGGGGATAGATGTTGAAGCGGTAGGTATGTTCATCCTCGCCCCGGAAGATGGCGACGTTCATGTCACCGTACTGCTGTTCCTCCTGAACAAAGACGCTCATGCGAAGCAACCTCTGAAGAACGGCGAAGACATGCCGGTCAAAGTCTGTGAAGCGATCGTGGCAGGGGGAGAGGAGCCCATCGAGCTCCAGGCCGCGTCCCGGCTTGGTGCTGTTCGCGAGGAAGCCGTTGTACGGCTGGCCCGGAAGCGGGATCTCGAAGTTGTTGATTTCCAGGAGATCCTGGGCGAGAGGGGCTGGGTTCAGAGTCGGGTTGATCTTCACCGCAAGGTCGTAGAAGCCGCCCGGTGCGACGAGGTTCGAGCTGGCTTGCTCACGTCCGAGAGCGATCTGTCCCACGGGCGGACGGGCCGGATTCAAGAGCAGAGTGCGGATGCTCGGATTCAGGTGAAAGGCCAGGTATCGCTCAGGAGTGGGTGGGGAAGGAATTCCAACCGGATGGAGGCGCCAGAGTTGATTCGTGTAGGCGAGGCCTTCGTAGAAACCGAGGCGATTGCCATAGGTCGCGATGACTGTCTTCGGTAGCTGAAATTCCTGCAGGTGGATGACGCCAGTCGAAAGCCGGGTTAGAAGTCGATCCAGCTGGCTGGCGTTGCAGTCGACATCCGCTCGGGTCAAGTGCCGTGTCAGCCCCTCGCTCCAGACCGGTACTGCGAGAAGGAGAGCCAGCGAGAAGCACAGTGACTTCAGGCTGGCGAGGCGCTTGAGCGCGAGCGTCATCTCGATTCGCACGCCGTTCATGGAGCCGGCGAGTTCCAGTCCGTCCCGGCAAGGAGGGCTTCCATGTCATAGGTTGCCGGACCGGAGATCTCTCCCACTCCAAGGAAGTAGATCTGGTTCTGGTAGGCGGCTGCGGGCCAGAGCTCGTTGCCTCCGAAGACGGGTGGAATCAGGAAGGCGGCTACGAGAGCCAGCGTGCTGCTGCAATCGAGGTCGGGGGTTCCGGAGCACCGCGGCCGGACGCGCATCGTTCCCGACGTGATCTTCCCTTCAGGCGTCCAGGCCAGTTGAAGTTCGCCCGCCACGTGGTTGAGCGGTGGCGAGAGACCTGGGGTGCCCAAGGGGTAGATGGTGAAGCGATAGGTGTGCTCCTCCTCACCTCGGAAGATGACGACTGAGTTGTCGCTCAGTTGGTGCTCTTCTTCGATGTAGCCTTCGGTTCTCAGCATGCGCTGGAGGAGGGCAAAAACGTGTCGGTCGAAGTCAGTGAGCTTGTTGTGGCAGGGTGTCAGCAGCCCATCCTGCTCCAGGCCCCGCCCCGGCTTTGTGCTGTTGGCCAGGAAATCGTTGTACGGCTCGCCTTGAGCCGGGATCACGAAGTTGTTGATCTCCAGTAGATCCTGCCTTGGGGCACTAGCCGCAAGCGTAGGGTTGATCATCACCGAGAGGTCGAACGGACCTCCAGGCGTCACCAGGTTTGAATTCGCCTGTTCGCGGCCCAGGGAAATCTGCCCGACGGGCGGACGGTCCGGGTTCAAAAGCAGCGTACGGATGCTGGGATTCAGGTGAAAGGATAGATAACGCTCGGGAGTTGGAGGGGGCAGGCCGGTGAAGGGGTCCGTCCTCCAGTTCTGGTTTGTCAGAGCCAGGCCTTCGTAGTAGCCATGCTCGTTGCTGTAGGTGACCATGACCGTCTTGGGAAGTTGGAACTCCCTGAGTTGGATGGCTCCCGTCGAGATTCGGGCTTGAAGCCGGTCCAACTGTTGGGCATTGCAGGCAACCTCTGCCGCGGTCAATCGCTGGGTCAGCCCCCCTGCATGCACCGGTGAGGTCCAGGCCACGAGCACCGGCAGGACAAGGAGTGCCACTCTCAGGGTCTTCCATCTGATGTTCATCGAACTGCCCTCAGTCTCATGGGCGAACATTGTAGGCGTAAAGCGAGAATTTCTGAGCGCCGCCCTCGGGAACGTCGATCCCGAGAACCCTGATCGTGATCTGCTGACCCGCAGAATAGGTGTTAGGGGGTAGGAATACCGCCTCGACGGTGTTGACCGTATCATTCAGGGAACCTCCGAACGCGTACGTGTACGAATAGCCGTCGTCGACTCCTGCCAGAACTTCGTTGAAGTTGTTTCCCCGCCACGCGGTCGCAACGCCTGTTTTCTCAACCCAAAGGGAGAGATCGTTCACCAAGGGGCCAACGAAGGCATTGGTGAGGCTATCCGGCGTAGCATCACTCCAAACCAGGACGATGTAGGTCGGCTTCGACGGGTCGTCGATCACGCGAGTCCAACTCTGAGACCCGCCTGTGCCCACAGCGGCATCATTGACGTAGAACTTGGCAATACTGTCGATAAGACGCTGAAGGTTGACGAGCCCCCACCCAAAGACATTGCTGGGTCTATGATCTGTGGTGCCGATGTCATCGGCGGTCGCGATCATGGCCGCTTTGAGCAAGGCGGGAGAAGGGTTCATCGAAGGTGAACGGTCGATAATCCATTTGCGAATCAGGGCTGCGACGCCTGATACCACCGGCGCCGAAAAGCTCGTCCCCTGAGCATAACTATGGTAGCCAGTCGGAGGATCGATCCAGTACTTCCTGCACAGGCTCTGGCAGGAATAAGTGCTGGGCGACGAGTAGGGTACGGTGGACATGGCACGCCCACCGGGCGCTACAAGATCTGGTTTCACGCGAGTGAAGAGCACCGTCGAGGAGGTGCCGAGCCCGAAGGGAGCACCGCGGCCACTCAAGGAGCTCACCTTCTTGAAATCGGTCGCCTCCTCTGTGGGGTAGGGGCTGAAGGTACCCGTGCATGAGAGCGGTGGCGCTCCGGCTTGAGTCGACGGCCTGTAGCTCTGTGTAGACCCCACGGCAATGACGTTACGGCCCGTCGCCGGGCTCTCGACCGTGTTGGGGCCTGGGCCGAGGTTGCCCGCGGAAACGACAATCGTCATGGGCTGGAGAGCGGTTTCGGAGGAACCCGGACGATAGGCGTCGATCACCCGCTTGTCGAAGAGGATCGCCGAAAGATCCCATTGAAATGTCCGGCCATTGTTACTGTAGTTGGCAATAAGGGCTTTGTCGGTACCTGTAGTTGTACTTCGACAGAAGTTGAAGATGTCCCCAAGTTGGGACGTCGTCGGCGCGCTTGTGTAGTTGCACGATCCCGCCGCCTTGTCCCGGATCTGAGCGATCACCAGCTTCGCGTCCGGAGCGATCCCCAGTCCGGAGCGGAAGCCCTGGCCGTCGACCGTGCCGCCGGCTCCGTTGCCGGCGATGATTCCGGCGACGAAGGTACCGTGCCCGAAGGCGTCCGGGACGAAAGTGGTCCCGGTCACGAAGCTCTTGGCGTCCACGATGCGGGCTCCGGTGGGGAGGTCAGGGTGCTGGGTGCCGCTCGTCGGAAGACCGTCGTCGTAGCCCCCGTCCATCACGCAGACGGTCTGCTGGTTGGCGGCGGTTCTCAGGCCGGCGTTCTGGAGCCAGGTCAGATAGCCGGGGCTGGTCACCGCGGTGGCCGTGCGGTTGCCCGCCACGATCTGGCCCTGGCGCTCGTCCGAAGGGGTTTCGTCGACGTGGCGGGTGATGGTGAGGAGGTCGCCGGAGGGGCGGGCGGCCAGGGCTTCCAGGTCTGCAGGGGTGGCGCGGACCCGCAGTGACAGCACGCCATCGTCGCCCCAGCGGAAGCTCTCCAGCACTTCGACGCCTGCCGGCAGCACCGCTTCCGCGGCGGCCTTCCGGGTTCCGGCGGCGAACTGCAGCCAGACGTCGTCTTCGCCCGTCTGGTCCAGGAGGTCGGCCGCGAGACGGTCGGTGGTCAGGAAAGGACCCGCCCAGGATAGATACCGGGCGGCATCGCAGGTCCGGATCGCCTCCAGGCTCGCCGCCCGCATCAACCAGGCACGGTTGCCGTAGTAGGTGACCTCGTCCACTCCGCAGAAGCTCAGATCCTTCAGCCACTCCGGCAGGACTGGAAAGGCGAACTGCACGATAAAGAGCCCCGAGACCTCCCCAGGCCGCAGGCTGCGGCCTGCCCAGTCCTGCGAGCGGGCCGGGCCTTCCGGCGCAAAGGAGTGGAAGGGCAGGGAGATCGGCGGCCGGGTATCCCGCAGCCAGCCGTAGCCCTCCGCGTCCGCGGCGTCCATCATCTCTTTGGCGGCGTCCGGCGAGAGGCGGACTGCGACGAAGCTCTCGTACTCGACGGCGTCACCTCCGAGCCGGTCTTGAAGCCGAGCAGGAAGCGGCCGAGGTGAAGAGGAATCACCCATCGGCGCCTTGTCGAGGAGGATGAGCTCCTGGTGAAACTTCGGCGAGGCCCAGGTCTCGGCCTGGACCACGGAGGGCAAAGACAGAGCAATCAGGCTGGCGAGGGTCAACCGCCCGAGATCTCGACAATTCCACATGCGCGCGCTCCCTTGAGCCTGTTGAGGGGAGGGGCAAGCCTACCTCAGCGGGCCGGCCCGGACAACCCGGGCGGGCCCGGTCACGCTGATGGTTACCTGCCAAAATGATCAGCACCGCCAACGGAATCTCTCCATCCACCAGCCCAATTCCATGGAGAACGAGTGTAGTTCGTCACAAAGATCGGTCCTTATGAGCAGGGTTGGTCCCCCTATGCGTCGGCATCCCGGTTTGCTGTCCCACTCGGCTCGGCGGCGCCCATACCGCTGAATTTGATCCTTCGGGGACGTTACCTGGCCCCAACGTAGCCTTACCTCATGGCGAGGCGGCCCAACGGTCTCCGGGGCAACTCACCTTGCGGCTGGGGCAACTCACCTCGCGGCCGAGGCACCCGCCTCGCGGCTGGGGGAGCCGACCTGCTCGCCTGGTACTCTTTCCGCAACTCCAGGTGACTTTGCTCAAGGCGAGGTCATCTCCCCCGGCCCCTGGGGAACCTGGCGCTAACGGCGAGGGAAGCTTTCCTGATGTGGCGCGAGCTCGACTCGTGGCTGGGTGACGTCGCGGACCACGGGGGAGCCTTGCCTCGCAACGCGGTGACGTTGCCCGGCCGCGGGGAAGCCCGCCCGGCGGCGAGGTGACGGCAGCCGGCGCCCGGGTGATCTCACGCCGCGGCGCGGAACCTTGCCGGACCGTCGGGGAAGCCTGCCTGCTGCCGGGGCAACCGCGCTTTCGCGCGAGGGGATCTTTCCCGGTGGCAAGGTGAATCGCCCTGCGCGCCGGGCGGGTGGAGAAAAGCCGGGGTGTGCAGAGCAGGCCCCGAGGCAGGCGGCCCCTGCCGGCGGTGCCCCCTCGGCGCCGCCCCTCTAGATCTCTCCATCCATCAGCACACTCACAGAAAGCGAGAGGCCCAGGCCCGGGCGGCCGGAGACGTAGATCCAGAGCCGGGTTCCGGCAGGCAGCGGGCACGCTTCCGGCGGGATGTGAATCGCGCCATGCCGGTCGACGGCGGCCAAGGGGTTGTCGAGATAGCTGAGGACGAAGTACATGAATTTTTCCAGGCTGAAGATCTTCGGGCCGTTGCTGATGACGTCGCGGTAGGGATGAAGCGCGAAAGAAGACCGGAGCGATCTCTCCAGGTCGGTCACGGTGAAGAGGTCGCCGGGTTGGAGATCCAGCTCCACCTGGACGCTTTCCGGAAAGAGAATCGCCCCGTCGGACTCCACCAGCAGTCTCAGATGTTCCATGGCCGGCAGCGTCGCCGGAATCGTCGATCGGTGTCGAGAGCCGCCTCTCCCCGCCGCGCTATCGTGTCTCCAGGCTCATCAGACGGCTCCTCAAGAGAACGAATGAGCGGTCAGGACCGGCCGCTCGGGTCGAGGGAGGCTCCCTCGTCGGGTCTCGCCTGGCCGTCCGGGTCGAGGGAGCTTCCCGCGTCCGGCCTCGGCTGACCGCTCGGATCAAGGGAGCTGCCCGTGTCAACGGTGGCGCCGTTCGGGTCGAGGTCCGAGCCCGTTTCCGCCCAGAGGCCGGTCAGGAAGCTCCACAGGCCGGGCAGCCAGTGGTCCAGGGCGGACCTTTCTCGGGGCGAGGCGGCGGCCCCGGCCAGGGCCGGGGTGAGGACGAGGAGCAGGAGGAGGGCGGCGGCGGTGCGGCGGACGTTGAGACGAGTCATCGGGATATCCCCTTTCGGGACGGCGTCCGGCCCGGGCCGGCGCGGCCCGGCGGGCCGTCCCCAGCCGGTAGCATCGCGCATCTTCCGCGGAAACGATCCTTTGAAGATCATCGTTCGTTACTCGAAAGCAACGACACGGATTCGCGCCACGGGCCGTGTCCCGGGACGGCCCCCCGGCGGCATCTTCTCCTCTTGTAGAAACAGCTCATCCTGAACGACACTAGAGGAGACGACGAGCATGACTCTGGACCATCTGACCGCGGCATCGCTGCGCCGGCTGTTGGAGAAGGACAACGACGAGGAGCAGAACCGCCTGCTCCTTCACCACCTGGAGGTCTGCCCGCGGTGCCGGGAGGCGGGGGGCTACCTGGTCGACCTGCACCGCGCGGGCGCGATCGACTTTCAGTTCTCGCTGGTGGACGTGGAGCTGGCCCGGTCCCGGTCCGAGGCGTCCGCCCTGTGGCGGGAGCTGGCCGGGCTGGAGCCCGCCGAGCGGGCGGCGCTCGTCCGGGGCTCGGATCGGTTCACGACGTGGGGGATGGCCGAGCGGCTGTGCGAGGAGAGCCTGGCCGCGGCGGGCGGGGAGCCGGCCCTGGCGGTGGAGCTCGCCATGCTGGCGGCCTGGATCAGCGCCCGGCTGCCGGAATGGGAGCCGGCCGAGGCCGCCTGGCTCGCGGAGCTGCGCGCCTACGCCTGGGCGCATGTCGGCCATGCCTGGGCTGCGGCGGGGGACCGGCTGCAGGCCGAGTGCGCGTTCGCGGCGGCGGGGACGTTCTGGGCGCCCGCCGCGCGGGACATGGGGGATGTGCTCGGGTACGAGGAACGGATCCTCGACCTTTGCCGCCGGGGCGGAGACGCCGTCAGGAGGGGTGAATGAACGGGATTGGAACGTGGAATCCGGTGGTCCTGGGGAAGTGCCTGGGGCAGCTGCGGTGCGCGCGCAACCTGACGAAGGCCGAGCTGGCCCGGAAGTCCGGCACGCCGGCAAGCGCCCTGTCGCTGTACGAGTCGGGGCAGAAGTTCCCCGAGCTGCCGACCCTGTTCAAGCTCCTCCACGCGCTGAATTGCAGGCTGGCCGATCTCGACTCGGCCCGCGACTTCCTGGCCGGGCTCGACGGCTACGAGGAGCAGGGAGGCGGACTGGAAGCGGAGGGGCCGCCGCCCGGATCGCCGGGTGAGGCCGCACCGGTCCGTTCAACGGCGCTGTCCGACCTGGTGCGCGCCCTGGCGGCGGAGACCGGCTACCCCCTTCCGGAAGACCGCGGCAGAGCGTTGGAGCTCTGGGATCGGCTGAAGGGCTATTCCCACGAGGCGAGGCTGGCGCTCGTCGCGGAGAACAGGGAGTTTCAGCTGTGGTCGCTGAGCGAGCTGATCGCGCATAAGAGTGAGGCCGCTGCCTCCGAGGACGCTGGCGAAGCCGTCAGGCTGGCGCACCTTGCCCTGGACGTGGCAAGCCAGGTACCCGGAGAGGAGCTATCGCGTTTCCGGTCCCGGGGCTATGCCCGGCACCATCTGGGGAACGCCTTCAGGGTCCAGGGCGAGCTGAGATCTGCAAAGACCGTTTTCATGGAGGCCGAGGAAGAGTGGCGTGCCGGGGAGGGCTGCCCCGGTGATCTGCTCTGTGAAGCTCGACTTCTTGATCTCAAGTCGTCTTTCCTCACCGCTGAACGAGAACTGCCAGGGGCGCTTGACCTTCTCGATCGTGCGCTCGCGGCCGGCGAGCCGGGCATGAAAGGCCGTCTACTGATCAAGAAGTCCAAGGCAATGGAGGAGCAGGACGACCTGGAAGCAGCCGTCGCCCTCCTGAAACAGGCGGAGCCCTTCGTGGACGAGCACCGCGAGCCGCGCCTGTGGCTCTGCCTCCGGCACAACCTCCTGGACCTCCAGAGCAAGATTGGACGCTTCCTGGAAGCCGAGGCCCTGATCCCCGAAGTTCGGCGTCTCTCCCAGACCCAGGGAAAGGAGCTGGACCGCGTCCGGCTCCAGTGGGCCGAAGGCCGCGTCGAGGCGGGTCTCGGCCGGATGCAGCAAGGCATCGATCACCTGAGCCGGGTGCGCGCCGAGTTCGTCAACCGGAAGATCTGGTACGACGCCGCTCTCGTGACCCTGGAGCTGACCGCGCTCTTCCTCAAGGACGGGCGGACCGGCATGGTGAAGACGCTCGCCTCCCACCTGAAGCCGATCTTCCAGGCGCAGGGCGTCCACCGCGAGGCCCTGGCCGCGCTCACCCTCTTCACGAAAGCGGCCGATCAGGAGAAGGCCACGCTCGACATGGCCGAGGGGCTCGTCACCTACCTGAGGCGGGCACGCCACGATCCCGGCCTGAAGTTCCAGGCGGCGCGCTGAGCCGCCGTCTCCCTCCCTCCTCTTTTTTGATGCGACTCGCCGGATTCCTGCTGTGACAAACGGGTTTGTCGCAGCAGAAATCCCGTTTGTCGCAGCGGCAACCTCGTTTGTCGCATCAGAATCCTTGTCTTTCACATCAGAATCGAAGGCGTCTGATGCGACAAGCTGGTATTCTGCTGCGACTCGGATGTGAGTTGCCGCGACAAACAGCCATTCGGCTGCGAATCGGATACAATCGGATGTGAGTTGCGGCATCTCGACGCGAAGTGGGGCGGTATCTGATGCGAATTGCGGCCTGTTTACAACAAAAAACCGAGGGGGAGCGGCTGCGGAGCCGGAGGAGGGAGCTGTGAAGACGAAACGGTCGATTGACGAGGTGGTGGCGAGCCTGGAGACGCAGGCGGCGTTCCACCGCGAGCGCGAGGCGTACCATTCTGCGCAGAAGGCGGTGCATGAGAAGGAGCAGGCGGTGCATGCCGCCGAGCTGGCCGACATCACGGGCAGGCTGGAGGCGTTCCGCGCCGCGATCGCCGGGGCGCTCGATCTCTCCGCCCGGCCCGTGCCGCAGATCCCTCCGGGGAAGAACGACGGGGACGACCTGGGCAGCGCCAGCCGCCCCAGGCTCAAGAGGATGGTCGAGGCGGTGCTGGACTCCCCCCAGGCCGGCGAGCGCTTCGGGTCGGTGGGGCTGGCCCAGGAGGTCAACCTGCGCTTCCGGAACCGCCTGCGCAAACCGGTGACGTCGAGCCAGATCTCGGTGGTGCTGCGCCGGCTGGCCGAGGGGAAGGGGAAGCGGATCAAGCTCGTCCGCCAAGGCCGTCCCCACCAGGAAGCGCTCTACGTGCGCCTCTGAAGCCCCGCGCCAGCCCGGCGGGGAGCCCGTTCAAGGGCTCGAATCAGGATGCCAATCTGGCACGAATGGATTGGAGCGATAGGCTGTTTCCCTCGGAGAATTGCGTTGGCAAGGGGCTTGCTTCATGGATGCCCAGAGAAGAAAGGAGACTTCGTCCCTCATGAGCACATCCCAGAGACGCCAGATCACGACTTTCCTGCTGGTCATCGGCGCAGTGGTCTTCGGCATGGTCCTGGCCGGCGGGCTGAACATGACCAACCCGGGCACGGCCGCCGAGTCGTCGCTGTCCGCCACCCAGATCGCGGGCAACAACGCGCCGATCACCTCGTTGCCGAGCTTCGCGGATCTCGCCCAGGCGGTGGATCCCGCGGTCGTTTCCATCCAGGCCGCGACGATCGAGAACCGGCCCCGCGGCGGCGGCCAGGGCGGCGGCACGGATCCCTTCGAGTTCTTCTTCGGACCGCGCCAGCAGCAGCCGGACGGCGGCCGACCCCGCAATCCGCGGCAGCCCCAGCAGCCGCAGGGCGAGGACTCCGAGCCGTTCCGCTCGGACGCCGGCGGCAGCGGCTTCGTCATCAGCCGCGACGGTCTCGTGGTGACGAACTACCACGTGGTCGAGGGTGCGACCGAGGTCAAGGTCCACCTCGGCGACCGCGACTATCCGGCCGAGGTCAAGGGCACCGACAAGGCCACCGACCTCGCACTGCTCAAGATCAACGCCGGCAACGATCTGCGCTATCTCGAGCTCGGCGACAGCGATCAGGTGCGGGTGGGCGACTGGACCATGGTCATCGGCAATCCGCTGAACCTGGACAAGACCGTCACCACGGGCGTGATCAGCGCCAAGGGACGGGCGATCGGCATCAGCGACATTTCGTTTGAGAACTTCATTCAGACGGACGCAGCGATCAATTTCGGCAACTCCGGCGGCCCGCTCGTGAACCTCCGCGGCGAGGTGGTGGGCATCGCCACGGCCATCAACTGGGGAGCCGAGAACATCGGCTTCGCGGTCCCGGTCAACACGCTCAAGGAGATCCTTCCCCAGCTCCGCGAGAAGGGCAAGGTCAGCCGCGGCTACCTGGGTCTCCAGATCCAGAACGTGAGCTACAACCAGGCGCGGGCCTTCGGCCTCGAATCCGCCGAGGGTGCGCTGGTGGGCTCCGTGCAGTCGACCACGCCCGCGGGCAAGGCCGGCGTCCGCCACGGCGACATCATCCTGGGCGTCGACAACCTGAAGATCAAGACGACGCACGACCTCATCAACTACGTCTCGAACAAGGGCCCGGGCGCGACCGTCAACCTCGACGTGCTGCGCGACGGCAAGCGGGTCGACCTGAAGGTGAAGCTCGGGGAGCGCCCCGAGAACACGAACACGGCGACCGATGGGGACACCGAGCCCGAAGAGGACGGCGCGAGCGGCATCGAGTGGCTCGGGATCGAGTACCAGGGCATCAGCGACAACCTGCGCCAGGCGCACGGCCTGCCGGACGACGTCAACGGTGTCCTCGTGACCAGCGTCACGCCCACCAGCCCGCTCTACGAGCAGTTCGTTCGCCCGGGCACGATCATCACCGAGGTGAACGGCAAGGAAATCGACGGCGTCGAGGGCTTCGAGGCGTTGGTGAAGGGCATGAAGGCGGGCTCGTTCCTGCGCTTCTACGTGATGCCCTTCGCCCGCGGCCAGCAGGGACAGCCCTTCTTCGCCGTGGTGCAGGTGCCGTAGTACCCGGGTAATAAGAAGCAAGAGCAAAGCATCCTGTCTTTTTCAGGCCGGCGCCTCCGGGGGCCGGCCTTTCTTTTTGCTAGACTGTTCCCGACCATGGCAAGAACCTCCGACAACTTCCGCGCCTCCGTTCTGATCGTCGACGACGAGCGGTCCATCCGGGAAAGCCTGCGCATGATCCTCGAGTTCGAGGGCTACCGGGTGGACGAGGCCGGCAACGGCCCCCAGGGTCTGACCCGGGTGACCGAACGCCCTCCGGACGCGGTGGTGCTCGACATCAAGATGCCCGAGATGGACGGCCTCGAGCTGCTCAAGGCCCTGCGCGAGCGCGGCTACGACATGCCGGTGCTGATGATCAGCGGCCACGCCGACGTGGCGACGGCCGTCGAGGCCACGCGCCGCGGCGCCTACGACTTCTTCGAGAAGCCGCTGCAGCGCGAGCGCGTGCTGGTGTCGCTGCGCAACGCCATCGAGGCCTGGCGCCTCCAGGCCGAGAACAGCGTCCTGCGACAGGAGCCGGACGAGCTGATCGGCACGGCGCCGCTGATGCGCCGGCTGCGCGAGACGATCGAGAAGGCGGCGCCGACGCCCGCGACGGTGCTCATCACCGGCGAGAGCGGCACGGGCAAGGAGCTCGTGGCCCGCGCCATCCACCGGTTCTCGCCGCGCCGCGACCGCACCATGGTCCAGGTCAACTGCGCGGCGATCCCGGACGAGCTCATCGAGTCCGAGCTGTTCGGCCACGAGAAGGGGAGCTTCACCGGCGCGGTCCGGCGGCAGACCGGCAAGTTCGTGGCCGCGGACGGCGGCACGATCTTCCTCGACGAGATCGGCGACATGTCGCCGCGCACGCAGGCCAAGGTTCTGCGCGTGCTGCAGAGCGGCGAGGTCGAGCCGGTGGGAGCGGAGAAGTCGGTGCAGGTGGACGTGCGGGTCGTGGCGGCCACGCACCGCAACCTGGAGGAGGAGATCAAGGCGGGCCGCTTCCGCGAGGATCTCTTCTACCGGCTGAACGTGATCCCGATCCGCACGCCGGCCCTGCGCGAGCACATCGAGGATCTCGGCCCGATCGTGGAGTACATGGTGCGGCGCTACGCGGAGCGCAACAACTACCGGCCCAAGGAGCTGACGCCGGAGGGGCTGGCGCACCTGAAGTCGCTGCCCTGGAAGGGCAACGTGCGCGAGCTGAAGAACCTGGTCGAGCGGATGCTGATCCTCTCGCCGGGCGACAAGGTGTCGCGCGACGACGTGATCTCGGCCACCGGCGGAGCGCGCCCCGAGCTGTCGAGCGCCCTCCTGGCCGTGCAGACCCTGCGGGAGTTCCGCGATCTGTCGGAGAAGATGTTCCTGGTCCAGAAGCTGGAAGAGAACAACTGGAACGTCACCCAGACCGCGCAGGCGATCGACACGCCGCGCAGCAATCTCTACAAGAAGCTGGACCAGTACGAGATCCGGCGCGAGGAGCCACCCCGTGAATGACAACCCGATCCTGATGCGTCTTCTCGAAGAGAGCGGTGCGTTGCGCCGCGGTCATTTTCTCCTGTCCTCGGGTCTCCACTCGACGGCCTACGTGCAGTGCGCGCTGCTCCTGGAAGATCCGGTGCGCGCGCGCAGGATCGGCCAGGATCTGGCCGAGCTGCTCAGTGGGTTCCATCCCGATTCGGTGCTCTCGCCGGCCCTGGGCGGCGTGATCATCGGCCACGAGGTGGCCGCCGCGCTCGGCGTCCCGTTCCGCTTCACCGAGCGCAAGGGGGAGGAGATGGGCTTCCGCCGCGGCTTCCATCTGCGGTCGGGAGAGCGGGTGGTGATCGTGGAGGACGTGGTGACCACCGGCCGTTCCACCCTGGAGTGCGCCGCGCTGGCGACCCGCAAGGGCGCCCGCGTCGTGGGCCTGGGCTCGATCATCGACCGCACCACGGGGGGCAATCCGTTCGACGTGCCGTTCAAGGCGCTGCTGCGCCTGGATCTGCCGTCGTATCCGCCCAACGAGTGCCCGGCCTGCCAGGCCGGAGCGGAGCCGGCGGAGAAGCCGGGCAGCCGCCCCGAGCCGTCGCGCTCGGCCGTGCAGGCCGGGTAGGTCGGCCGTCCAGTCGGCGGGTGCGCCCGGCAGCTGCCGGCCTTGTCGGCCTTGTCCGCCTCGGCGGCCTCAATGGCCGCGCACCGAGCGCACGCCCCAGCGGAAAGCCTCCTCGTTCAGCGGGATCATGGCGCACTTGTCCTTGAGCGCCTGGCGGATGGCGGTGAGGAAGGTCTCCTCCGGGAACAGACCGGTGGCGGCCTGGAGCGCTCCGAGCGCCACGACGTTCTTCACCACCACCTTGCCCAGATCTGCGGCGATCTCGGTGAACGGCGAGCCGACCGCGGTCACCCCCTCGCGCAGACGTGGAACCTCCTTGATCACCGAGCTGTCATAGACCACCGTGCCGCCGCGCGGCACGGCCGGCCCGAACTTCGCGAGGCTCGGCGCGTTGAAGGCCACCAGCACGTGCGGGCTCGGCGAGGCGGGGGAGAGCACCTCGTCCGCCGCGATGTGGACATCCGCGTAGGAGGTGCCGCCCCGCGACTCAGGGCCGTAGCTCGGGATGTGCGTCGAGTCGAACCCCTCGTTGATCGCCGCCCGCGCGAGCAGCAGCGCCGCGGTCTGGGCACCGTCGCCGCCAGCGCCCGCGAGCTTGAGGGCGATGTCCCGGGCGCCATTGCCCGCGCGGCTCGGGAACCCGGAGCTGAAGCGCGGCACGGACTCGGCCGAGCCGCCGATCGCCGCGACCAGCCGCTCCGGATCGAAGCTCGGCCGCGCGGGCTCGGGGAGAGCGTCGACCGTGAGATCCTTCTTGACGCCGAGCGGAAAGACCGGGACCATCCGGTCCCGCACCCAGTGCTCGGCCTCCTCGGGTGTCACGCCCAGGTGCGTCGGGCACTCGGCGAGCACCTCGACGAAGGCGAAGCCCCGGTTCTCCACCTGAAGCTGAAGAGCTTTGCGGATGGCCTTCTTCGCCCGGGTCCGCTGCTTGGTGTCGTAGAGCGCCACGCGCTCTACGTAGATGGGGCCGTCGAGCTGGGCGATCAGCTCGGCCATCTTGAGCGGTTGGCCCATGAAGGGGATGCGGCCGTCCGGCGAGGTCGAGGTCTTCTGCCCCATGAGCGTGGTCGGGGCCATCTGGCCGCCGGTCATGCCGTAGATGGCGTTGTTGACGAACACGACCGAAATCGGGATTCCGGACTGGGCGGTGCTCACGATCTCGGCGAGGCCGATCGAAGCGAGGTCACCGTCTCCCTGGTAGCTGACCACGATGGAATCCGGGTTGGCCAGCTTGTGGCCCACCGCCACCGCGGGCGCCCGGCCGTGGGCGGCCTGGGTGTTGCCGACGTCGAAGTAGTAATAGAGGAAGACCGAGCAGCCGACGGGAGAGACCGCCACGGTGCGATCCTGCACGCCGAGCTCGTCGATGGCCTCGGCCAGGAACTTGTGCGCCAGCCCATGGCCGCAGCCGGGGCAGTAGTGGGTCGACTGGCCCTTGATTCCCTGGCCGTGGGCGTGGCGTTCGAACCGGTCGTAGAAGACGGTGGTGCTCATACCGGAACCTCCTGGAGATCGACGATGCCGGAAACGATCTCGTCGTGCGAGGGGAGGACGCCGCCGTAGCGGCGAACCCGGTCGATGACCGGCAGGCGCTGGATGCCGGCATGGCTCAGGGCGAGCCGGAGCTCGTCCTCGAGCTGGCCGGCGCTCGCCTCCACCACGACGAAGCGGTCGATGTGGCCCAGGTGGGGCTGGAGCTGGCGGATCGGGAAGGGCCAGAGCGTGACCGGCCGGAACAGGCCGACCTTTCCCCCCTCGGCGCGCAGGGCCTCGACCGCACCCTTGGCCATCCGGGCCGGGGTGTTGCAGGCCACGACGACGGTTTCGGCGTCGTCCATGTAGAAGAGGTCGGCGCGCTGCTCGGCCTCGGTCATGCGCTCGTACTTGTCGAGCAGGTGGTGGTTGTGGGCCTCGAGCTCGGCCTCGCTCAGGTAGATGGAGCAGATCAGGTTGCCGCGGTGCTCGCGGTCGCCCCACACGGCCCAGGCGGGAAGCCCGGGCTCGGTCAGGGTGGCCGGCAGCTGCACCTTGCCGGTCATCTGCCCCAGATAGCCGTCACCCAGAAGGATCACCGGGTTGCGGTACTGGAAGGAGAGGTCGAAGGCGAGCCGCGTCAGGTCGAGCATCTCCTGGGGAGTGCTCGGGGCGAGCACGATCGCCTGCGTGTTGCCGTGGCCGAGGCCGCGGCAGGCGAGCTTGATGTCCGACTGCTCGGGCGCGATGTTGCCGAGGCCCGGTCCGCCGCGCATGACGTTGATGAAGACACCCGGCAGCTCGGCGCCGATCATGTAGGAGATCCCTTCGAGCATCAGGCTGAAGCCGGGCGACGAGGTGAACGTCATGCAACGCAGCCCGGCACCGCCGCAGCCGTACATGTGGTTGACCGTCGCCACCTCGCTCACGGCCTGCAGGAACACGCCGTCGAGCTTCGGCAGCAGCTTCGCCATCAGCTCGGCGCCCTCGGTCGACGGGGTGATGGGGTAGCCGAAGAAGTGCCGGCAGCCCGCGAGCAGGGCGCCGATCGCCGCCGCGTAGTTCCCCTTGAGGACCAGCGGCTCGACCGTGGGAAGCGGCACGGTCCTGTCCGGGATGTCCACGGGCACCGGCGCGCTCGTCGGGCGTGGACCGAGGTGGTGGGCCGGATCCTCCAGCTCCCAGGTCTCGTCCTGGGGCTGAAGCCCGTAGGGCTCGGGGCAGGCGGTGATGCAGAGGCCGCAGCCGTTGCAGGCCTCGAGATCCAGGATGATGGGGATCAGGCCCGTGGCCGGGTTGATCTCGCTACCCTGGGAGATGCAGTGCTTCGGGCATGCCTCGATACATCGCCCGCAGCCCTTGCAGTACTCGGGGAAAACAAAGGGCCGGGGCCTGTCCGCGGTGGTTTCGATCATGAGCGCCTCCTCCTCCAGAACGACGCATCTTCTCCACCATTGTCGGGCCGGGAGGCGAGCCCCGCCACGCTCCACGGGATGGCCGGAAGCCGTATGGGGATGGGCGGAGCACCCACCCGGCGGGGGAGGGGTGAGGGGGGGAAGGGGGCGCTCGCGGGGAGCGCCTCCCTCCGGATGGCAGGCTCAGCGCAGGGTGCCGGCGGCCCGCGACATCGAGATCCGGCCGACGTGCTGCAGGGCGAGCCCGCCGGCCGCTTCCAGAAGCCAGGCGAAGTCATAGGGAGAGGCGAGCAGGGCGTCGAGCACGTTGAGCGCGCCGACGAGCTCCTCGTCGAAGAGCTGGACGTGGCCGATCGTCTCGCCGGCCCGGAAGACCGGGTATCCGCGGCCGGGCTCCTCGTCGCGCCCCAGGCGGTACCGCTTCTCGCGGCCGGTCCCCGGGAGGGCCGAGGCCGCGATCTGCGCCACCTCAAGAGTGGAGAAGACCGCGTAGGGTTTGTCGCCTCGATCGAGAACCTGCGCCGAACGGAGGACGGCATGGCCGCCTCCCGGATGGTCGGCGACGTCCCACGGCCCGGCGTAGTCCGCCTCCGCCGCGGTGATCGGCTCGTCCTTCTCATTGAGCAGGGCGAGGTACTCCTCGGTGAAGGCGTTGCCGGGGTTGACGGGGACGTGGGCTGCGGCGGTGCTACCATTGCTACGGCTGCGCATGGACGTTGACTCCTTGCGGGGCTGGGCTCGGGCGAGTTGCATCCTCGCTCGGGCCGTTTTTGCTTTCGGCCGGAACAGCCCGGCCGGCGACTCGAATTCGTGCGCTTGGCTTGATTCGTCTGGTTCGATTGGTTGGTTCCACGTTGGCTTCTCCCGGAAGACTTGCGCCGTGTTTACGCCTCCAAGCATAAAGGGGCGGCGAGGCGGAAGTCAACAACTTTTTTCGTTGGAAACGCCGGAACTCAGAACTCGCCGATGAAGCCGATCTCCGGCTCCAGCCGGTAACCGGTCCGCTGCTCGACGGTCTCCTGAATCCGGGAGATGAGGGCTCGCACGTCGGCCGCCGTGGCGCCTCCGGCATTGACGAGGATGTTGGCGTGCCGCGGGCTGACCAGGGCTCCGCCGATCCGCGCCCCCTTGAGACCGCACTCGTCGATCAGGCGGCCGGCGCCGATGCCCTGGATCTTCTGGAAGACGGAGCCGGCGCTCGGCTCGGTGTCGAGGGGAGGGTGGCGCTCGCGCCGCCAGGCCAGGTTCTCGGCCAGGATCCGGCGCAGGGTTTCGGGCGCCTCGGGCCGGAGCTGGAAGGTGGCGGAGAGCACGATGTCCCGGCGGTGGTGGAGGATCGAGTCGTCGTAGCCGAATTCGAAGTAGCCGACGCCGACCGTGCGGCGTTCCCCCTCCTCGGTCAAGATCTCCGCGGAATGCGTGACCTCGGCGATGAACATCGTCCGCTCGCGGGCCGGCGCCGGGGCGAGGAAGTGGAGGTTCTGCCAGAGGGCGCCGCCCACGGTCGAGGGGATGCCTACGTAGTGCTCGAGGCCGGACAGGCCGTGAACGGCGGTCAGCTCGATCAGGTGGGGGTGGACGATCGCGCCGCTCTCGGCCCAAACCCGTGCCTCGGAGGGAAGGGCTTCCATGCGCCGGGCGAGGTTGCGGAGGACCAGGCCGCGGAAGCCGCGGTCGCCGATGAGGATGTTGGCGCCGGTCCCCAGGAGGAACCAGGGGGCTCCGCTCTCCCGGGCGGCGAGGACGGCGCTGGCAAGCTCGTCGGCGCTGGTCGCTTCATAGTAGAGATCGGCCGGGCCGCCGATCCGGAAGGTGGTGAAGGGGGCGAGCGGAACGCCGGTGCGGACGCGCTCCGGTCCCAGGGCTTCGATCAGACCGCGGGCGATACTGGCGATATTGAAGGTGCTGCTCACGCTTCGTCGAGCAGCCGGATGCGGCGCACGTGCCGCCCTTCCTCGAAGGGGGTTTCGAGCCAGATGCGGACGATCGCGAGCGCGGTCTCCAGCGTCATCATGCGCTCGCCGAGCGAGATCATGTTGGCGTCGTTGTGCTGGCGTCCGAGCCGCGCCGACTCTTCGTTCCAGCAGAGCGCGCAGCGGACGCCGCGGACGCGGTTGGCAGCCATGGCCTCGCCGTTGCCCGAGCCGCCGAGCACGATGCCGCGCTCGACCTCGCCGTTCGCCACGGCCTCGGCCACCGGCCGGATGTAGACGGGATAGTCGACGGACTCTTCCGAGTGGGTGCCGAAGTCGCGGACGTCATGCCCGGCCTCGGTCAGGCTGCGCCGGATCTCTTCCTTGTAGCGGTAGCCCGCGTGGTCCGAGCCGATGCCGATCTTCATGAAATCTCCTCGCTGCCGCGGGTTTTCGTGGGGCGTCATTAAATCATGGAAGAGCGCCGGCGACGAACCTCGAAGAGGGCCAGCGCCGCGGCCACGGTCACATTGAGCGACTCGACGGGCGTCTCGATCTGGATCGTCACCCGCAGCTCGGCCCTCGCTTCGAGGGCGGCGGAGAGGCCGGGGCCCTCGGCGCCCACGGCGAGCACCAGCGTTCCGCCAAGGTCCGCCTCCCACAGCGTGGCGCCGCCGCGGGGAACCATGGCCATCCACCGGGGACGGACCGAGGCGAGCCGCGAATCGACGTCGCCGGGCTCGGCGGCCACGGCCACCGGAAGCCGGAGAAGACTGCCGGCCGAAGCGCGCAGGGCGCGCGGATGGTTCGGGTGGACGGTGCCGGGCGCGAGCGCGAGCCCGGCCGCTCCCGCCGCCTCGGCCACCCTCGCGAGCGCTCCGAGATTGCCGGGGTCCTGCAAGCCGTCCAAGTAGAGGTAGACTCCGTCCGCCCGGATGGGGAGCGCGGCGGCCCCGGAGCGGGGGAGATGGACCAGGGCGAGGACGCCGCGCGGTGAGTCGGCGTCGGTCAGGCCGTCCAGAATTGCGGGCTCGACCTCCAGAGGCGGCGCGGTCAGACGGCTGCGAAGGGCCTGGCCCTCCGGCGTCTTCAGCCAGGCAGGAGTGGCGAGGACCGTCTCCGGCTCGAGGCCCGAGGCGATCGCCTCGCCGACCAGGTCGGGGCCCTCGAGCAGTGCGTGATCGCCCTTGCTTCGCCGGAGTCGGCGAAGATCTTTCAACTTTTGATTGTGACGGCTGGTGATCATGGACACGGATCCCAAGATTTTATGGCAGCGGCTCCAAGCGGGCGTGGATGTCGCGGTGGCCGGCAACAACGCGGATGTGCTGCTCGGCGTGCGCGATGCGTTCCTCCGATTCTTTCACGACACGATCGACAAGACCGTGACCGTGACGATCAGCCCTCAAGCCGTGCAGGGACCTCCGCCCACCGGGCTGCCGGTCTCGGACGAGGACACGCTGCGGCGTGCCCGGGCGAGCGTAGCCGAGATGGAGATCGCGCTGGCCGACGGCCATCTCTTCTATGTGGCCAACGAAGGCGGCCTGCATTCCCTGGAGGTGGACGGCAAGATCCGGTACTTCGTGCGCAACTGGACGGTGGTGCGCTGTCCCGCGGGCGAGGCCTGGGGGGCGAGCGGCTCGCTGCAACTCCCGGAACGGCTCGTCCAGGGCCTCGACAGCGAGCAGATCCCGTTCGCCATCCCGGCGACCCGGCGCGGCGGCGGCATGATCCGCTCCCTGACCTATGGCACCGAGACCCGGCGCAAGGCCATCGCCACCTCCGCGCTGCACGCCCTGTCGAGCGTCCTCTACGGCTTTCTGGAAGGCCGGTCGCTGCGCTGAAGAGGCGGGTCCGAGCCTCCGGTCTGCTGCCGGTCCCGTTCCAGGGTGGTGGCAGCACCTTAGTAAGCGGACCGTGGCAGGTATCAACGATGGACGTATGGACGATGGACGGATGGCAGGCGGCGCTACGTTTGACCGCCCCTCCGACAGTTGGTAGCATCCACGGCCGGTTCGACCGAACGGGAACCCTGGCTTTCCCTGTCCCGCCGGGCTTCGTGCCCGGAAAACCCGATAGAGCCACGCTCTGCCCCGGAGTTGGCTAGAGGTGCGACGATGAACGAACGTGAGGCCCATCTGTTTACGTCGGAATCCGTGACGGAGGGCCACCCGGACAAGGTGGCCGACCAGATCTCCGACGCGATCCTGGACGAAGTGCTGAAGCAGGACCCCAAGGGGCGCGTGGCGTGTGAGACCATGGTGACCACCGGCATGGTCTTCCTGGCGGGCGAGATCAGCACCAGCGCCTATGTGGACTTCGCCGGCACCGCCCGCCGCGTGGTCAAGGACATCGGCTACACCCGCGCCGAGATCGGCTTCGACAGCAAGACCTGCGCGGTGCTCTCGGCCATCGACCCGCAGTCGCCGGACATCGCCCAGGGCGTGGACACCGGCGGCGCCGGCGACCAGGGCCTGATGTTCGGTTTCGCCTGCGACGAGACGCCCGAGCTCATGCCGATGCCCATCCAGCTCGCCCACCAGCTCACCCGGCGCCTGGCTTCGGCCCGGCGCTCCGGCGAGCTGCCCTGGCTGCGCCCCGACGGCAAGAGCCAGGTCACCGTGGAGTACGAAGGGACCCGGCCGGTGCGCGTCCACACCGTGGTCATCTCCACCCAGCACGAGCCCGACGCCACTCAGGAAGAGATCCGCGAGGGCGTCATCAAGTCGGTCATCAAGGCCGAGGTGCCGGCCGAGCTGCTGGACGACCGGACGATCTACCACGTCAATCCGACCGGCCGCTTCGTCATCGGCGGTCCGCAGGGCGATTGCGGTCTGACCGGCCGCAAGATCATCGTCGACACCTATGGTGGCTATGGTCGCCACGGCGGTGGCGCCTTCTCGGGGAAGGATCCGACGAAGGTCGACCGGTCGGCCTGCTACATGGCGCGCCACGTGGCGAAGAACCTGGCCGCGGCCGGCATCGCCGATCGCGTCGTGGTCCAGGTCGCCTACGCGATCGGCGTCGTCGAGCCGGTCTCGGTCCGGGTCGACACGTTCGGAACCGGCCGCATCGGCGACCGGCAGATCGAGCGGCTGGTGCGCGACCACTTCCCGCTCTCTTCGGGTGGAATCATCGAGTACCTCGACCTGCGCCGGCCGATCTACCTGCCGACGGCGGCCTACGGTCACTTCGGCCGCTCGGAGGAGGGCTTCACCTGGGAGCGGACCCACCGCGTCGACGAGTTGAGGTCCGCCGCCGGAATCTGAGGTGGAACCGATCGCCATCGCCCCGGACGGCCGGCCTCGCGCCGGCCGTCTTCATTTACCGGGTATCGGGCGATTGGTCGGGATGATTCTGGTTGGCTTCCTCGTTCCAGGTCTTGCCGTACTTGAGGACGTCGTGCTTGAGGAGGTCGAAGTCGCCGTGGCGCGGCCCCGGCACGGCGTCGCGGTAGACCGTGTCGCAGCGGTAACAGACCACGGCGTCTTTGAGGCGGCGGTAGAGCCACAGGTCGACCAGGCCGAAAACCGGTAGCGAGAGACCGAAGGTCCAGGGGACGAGCGCCGCTCCCACGACGACGAGCAGGCAGCCCAGGGCGCGGTTGAAATCGCGCTGCCGGTACAGGTGACGGCACTCGCAGAGCGGGCAGACCTCCACGGAGGTCGCCGACCACCCTTCCTGCGCCACCGGGCGGGTCGTATCGCAGCCCGGGCAGGGAAGCTCGGTCACACCGTGCGCGAGCGCCCCGGTGAAGGGGAGGCCGCAGGAGCGGCACTGAGTGCGGATCCGCATCCGTCGTCTAGATGGGGACGCCCGTGGTCACGCTCAGATAGAAGGCCGTGATCTCGCCGATGAAGGCGCCGACCACGACGACGTAGAGGATTCCGGTGGCAGACTGGTTCGAGCGCTGCCGCGCACAGTGAAGGGCCATGGCGGTCAGCGGCAGGACGATCGCGAGTCCCCAGAGCATGCGGAACCAGAAGAAGATACCCTGGCCGCCGAAGCTGGCCAGGACGCGGAGCGGATGAGGCTCGATGAGGTCATCCACGCCGGCCGCCACGATCAAGCTG
Organism: Holophagales bacterium; assembly: GCA_031390755.1. Taxonomy (GTDB): domain Bacteria; phylum Acidobacteriota; class Thermoanaerobaculia; order Multivoradales; family UBA5704; genus DATMER01. The sequence goes on along the minus strand of JANMTS010000148.1, from coordinate 32,172 downwards.
GCCGCCACCGAGAGGATGCGCAGAAGAACCGTCCCGAGCAGCACCCAGGAGAAGGCGGTCAGGTGCCGGAACGTGAGCTTCGGCGCCACCAGATACCAGTGACCGAGGAGCATCGTGATGAGCGACCAGCCGAGCAGCAGCGACGAGGCCAGGAGGCTCCCGACCAGCAGCAGACCGCGGTGGGGAAGTGGCGTGAGCGGAGCCACGACATGAGTGCCGGTCAGGAGGAGGGCGGCCAGGCAGCCGAGCAGGGACAGCGTCAGCGGCCAGCGGCCGAGGGACCAGCGCTCGCGCCAGATCGCGGCGTAGTACAGGAATGCACCGCCGAGCGCGGCGGTGAGCGCGGCCACGCCAGGGACCCGCAACGGTCCGAAGGGCTGAAACGGGTGGAGAAGGACCACCGCCATGGCGAGGCCCAGGAGCCCGAGGACGACCAGGGCGTTCATCTGGAAGTAGCCGCGCCCGAGGTCGTCCTCGGGAATCCAATAGAGGGTCGAAAGCGAGCCGAGGCTCACCGCCAGGAGAAAGAGAAGGAAAACGCCCATTTCGCGGGCATCTTACCAGCCCTGAAGGCCGGATCGACACTCTTTCCGAGGCTGGCGGCCAGACTCTCCCTCGCGATCCGGATCTCATCTGGACTTGAGACCACCGGGGTGTTAGCCTAGCCCCAGTCGACATGACGACATTCTGGCGATATGGCAACTCTGGATCATCCTGAACTGCGGGAATCGCTCAACAATCTCCTTAAAAACTCCAGGCCTCGCCTGGAGAGGGTTCTCCGCAATTTTGAGATCCCACCGGAAGATGCTGAGGACATCCTGCAAGACGCGCAGCTCACTCTCCTCTATAAGTGGGACAAGGTACGCAGTCCCGAGAGCTGGCTTATTGGTACGGTGAAGAAGAAGTGCATCATGTACTGGCGTAAGCGGCGGGGCAGTCTGTGCGAGTCGGTCGACACGGCCATCCTCGACCTTCTCGCCGTGCCTCAGGCTCCCGACCAGGAGAAGACGGACCTGAGCACCGATTTGAGCCGGGTGCTCTCGCGTCTTTCGGCCCGGTGCCGCTCGCTTCTTCGCCTGCGCTACGGCCTCGGCTACGGCCCCACCGAGGTGGCCGAGCAGATGGGGTACCAGACCTCGAGCATCCGCAAGGTGACCAACCGCTGCCTGGCGGCGCTGACCCGGCAGCTTCTGGCCGTCGGCTTCCAGCGGGAGGTCGTGGGGGGCGAACCGCAAGAAGATGCCTAAGCACCCCCTGCCCAGCCTCATTACCAGGTTTGGAAGTACCAGGTTCGGAATTGCCAGGTTCGGAAAGGGGCTCACGTCCCGCCTTCAGAATCGAAGAGTCGCCCCCTCTGGCCGCCCCGGTGGACAAAGCCGAGGAATGCTGGTACCGTCCAGCTCAAGTCACCCTTAGCTGCTACTGGCATGGAATTTTCGGGTTTACCTCAGGCAGAAGAGCCCTCTCTGGAGGAGCTACTGGAGAAGGTTGAGCCGAAGCTCAAGCGGATCCTTTTTCGCTACAAGATTCCTGCGCAAGACGCGGACGATCTCCTCCAGGAGACCTTCCTCATCATGGTCTCGAAAGCGGGAAGCATCCGCAACCCCGAGGCCTGGATTGTCGCGACCCTCTCGAATCGCTGCGTCATCTACTGGCGCAAGCAGCGTAGCCGGCTCTGGGATGTCGTCGACTCCGCCATCCTCGAGCTCCTTGCCGACATCGAAGCCCCAGCCCAGGAGAAGGCCGATCTGAGGTACGACCTGGAGGCCCTCCTGGCGCAACTCCCGGACCGCTGCAGGTCCGTGCTCCGTCTCCGCTACGGCCTCGGCTGCAGCACCGCGGAAGCCGCGGAGAGAACCGGGTACTGCAAGTCCAGCATCCGGAAAGTCACCCGCCGCTGTCTGTCTGCCCTCACCCAGCAACTGCTGGGCGCCGGCTTCCTGCCGCCCAATGCACCGGGCGCGACTCTCAACGAAGACGCCTGACACGGCTCTACACAGCCTCCAGTGATCGCGCGACGGTGCGGTCTCAGGGGATCGGTGTCTTTGGCGACACTCGGGCGGAAACTCTATGTCAGGAGCCGTCTTCCGGCGGCCCGCGGTCCTCATGCCGCAGCACTAGAGAAAAGGAGCCTCCAATGCCTTTCATCCACCGCACCGTCGCAGCCTTCCCCTTCACCTCGGCCCTCTGGGACCTTCTGGAGAGTCTCCGAACGGAGGCTGGCCTCCGGATCGATGACAACGGCTAGTCTTTTGGGACTGGGGGACCGCTCGAGGTTCCCCAGTCCATCCCCCTTGAGCGCGATCAGGGCTGGACAGGAGTGCTCCTAAGGGATATCATCATTAGTGCTAAAGAATAAACATCGGGAGATGAGCGCTCTGGACCATCCCAAGACCGACGACTCTCTCGAGGTCTTCTTGAAAAGAGTGCGCCCTCGCGTCAAGGCGCTCTTCCTTCGCTACCGCATCCCTCCCCAGGATACCGAAGATATCCTCCAGCAGGCACTGCTGGCTCTCGTCTACCACCGTAAGGCGATTCGAGATCCAGAGGCTTGGCTGCTCGGCACACTGCGCAACAAGGCGCTGCTGTACTGGAGGGCGCAGCGTCGTCGTCTCTATGAGGCTGTCGACTCGACGGTCTTGGAGGTGATGGCGGAGCCGCTGGCTCCCACGCAGGAGGATGCGGATCTTCGACGGGATCTGGCCAGCGCCCTCAGCTTGCTCCCGGAGCGCTGTCGCTCGATCCTTTCGCTCCGCTACCGGCATGGGTACAACCCTGCGGAGCTGGCTCAGCATCTTGGGTACAGCCAGGGGAGCATCAGCAAGATCACGACCCGCTGCCTCGCCGCGCTCACTCGGCGGCTTGTCTCCTACAGGCTCGTCCGGGAAGAGGATTGAACGGCATGGACGAGTGGTCCGGTCGCGACCCGTACGACGACGCCATTGACCGCGTCTTTCGGGCCACACTGGTGCGGGAGGCGGAAGTCGCGCGGGAGCAGTCGCGAGCCCGGAACCTGCTCCACGAGTTGTGCCGTCATCCCCTGCCTCGGCAGCTTCTCCTGGTCGCGAACAGCTCACGCTTTCAAAGCCGCGTTCTGGCCGAGGTCATCCTCGAAGAAGCCCAAAGCGCCGTGTTCTCGGATCCCGGGTTCTCCAAGGCCCGGGCCCACCTCGCAGTCGCGATCGCTGAAAGCCTTGCCGGTGGGGCCGGAGCAGAGGGAATCGAGGGTTTGCGCGCACGGGCCTGGGCGCAACTTGGCAACGCCTGCCGGATTCTTTCCGACCATTCCGGAGCCACGAAAGCGTTCGAGGTCGCCATGGCTCAATTGGAGACTGCCGAGGTCGCTCCTCTTGAGACCGCTCGGGTGCTCGACCTTTACGCCTCGTTGATGCGAGACCAGAGGCGTTTCGAGGAAGCGTTCGATCTTCTGGATCGGGCTCTCGCGATCCATCGCAAGCTCGGCCAGAGCGCTCTGCTGGGACGATCCCTCAAGCAGAAGGCAATGATCTGCGGCGAGTCTGGTGATCTCGAAGGGGAGATCGCTCTTCTGCGGGATGCTCTCGAATTGCTCTCGCCCGAGGACGAGCCCATGACGTTCCTGTCGGCCCGGCACAACCTGATTTCGGCCCTCTGCGAGGCGGGGTATCCTCGCGACGCCTTCGCCCTGCTTTTCCACACCCGGCCGCTCTACCTGAAACAAGGGGAACGGTTGAACCTTCTCCGACTCCGCTGGCTGGAAGGAACGGTTGCACTTGGCCTCGACCGTCACGAGCAGGCCGCCGTGGCCTTCCGTGAAGTGCGCCAGTCCTTTCTTGAGCTGAGTCTCGACTACGACGCCGCTCTTGCCTCCCTTGATCTGGCTCAGGTGTATGCGCTTCAAGGTCGAAGCTCGGAAGTTCGTTGCCTGGTGGACGAAATGCTCGACACCTTCCGATCCCGGGACATTCATCGCGAAGCCCTCGCCGCGCTCAGCGTCCTTCAGCAGGCAGTCCAGGCGGAGAAGGCCGGAGCCATGCTTGTAAGGCAGGTGGGGCTGTTTCTGAGGAAGGCACGGACGCGCCCCGATCTGAGTTTTGAGCCGCCCACCTGGTGAGCCCGTCCAACAAGGTCAAAGTGCTCTTCGACTGGATCAAGGCCCGCCTCTGCGGACGGGATCTCAGCCGCTTCTAGGTCCGCACACCCAGGAAGAGATAGATCGAGAGGATTCCGAAGACGACACTTGGACTCCAAACGGCCACAATCGGAGGCAAGGCGCCTGCTTCGCCGAGGGTTGTGAAGAACGCAAAGATCCCCAGGAACACCATGCCGAGTACCACTGAGATGCCCAATCCGTAGAGCGCGCCTTGCCGACCGAGCCGAAAGGCGAAGGGAAGAGCTACGAGCGCCATCACCAGAGACACGACCGGGAAGGCGACCTTGTTTTCCAGGCGGACCTGTAGCTCTGGAACCGGCTGTCCACTGTCACGCAACTCCCCGATGTAATCCTTGAGCTCGCTGTAGCGCATCTGCTCGGGAGGGCGAATCTCCGACTCGAAGTAATTGGGCGTCTCCGGATAGCGGACGATCCGCGATTCATTGAAGCGCTGGTAGTCCGTGACCTCCACTCCTCGATACGAGCGTGCCCAGCCGTTCGAGAACTCCCAGACCTCGCCCAGGTATCTGGCCGAATCGGCGACAAGCCGCCGTGAAAGCCGATGGCTCTCGTCGAAGTCGAAGACTTGCAGCCGCTGCAGGCTTTGCTGCTGAGGGTCATAGTGAAGGTAGTTGTAGATATACCGGCCTTGTCCGAAGAGCCACTGGCGATCCGCCCGGCGGTAAGTGCGGACGGTCGAGCTGCCCCGGATGCGATCCTTGAGCTGAGCCACCTTGGCGTTGGACGCGGGCAACACCGACGACTCCAGGTAACCACAGAAGAGCGTGACGACCAGGGCTGCCGCCAGAGCCGGCAGGGCGAGCCGATAGAGGCTCATCCCGAGGGCCTTGCAGGCAGTGATCTCGTTCGTCCTGCCCAGAAGACTGAAGGTCATGAGCGTCGTCACAAGCACCACGACTGGGGCGATGTCGTAGAACATCTGGAGCGAGGTGTATTTGTAGTAGTTGAGGACCAGCCCCGTCGCGACCTTGTTCTTGAGGATCTCATCGATCGTCTCGCTGAGGTCAAAGATCACGAAGAGCGAAATCCCCGACATGACGACCAGTCCGAAGACCATGGAGAAAAGCCTTGCGACATATCGATCCAGCAGGTTGGGGAAGGCCAGGCGCAAGCGGGGGAGGAGCAACACCAACTCGGGGCGGCCTTTCTGCTTCTTCTCAGGCTGAGCCGTCCGTTCGACCTGGTTGTCCGTCCGGGCCTGGGTGCGGGCTTGGCGGCGCCCTTTGAGAAGGAGAAGGCCGCGCCAAACATCCTGGCGAACCCATCGATCGAGTCGGGTGAGGAGGAGACTCTTATCCTGGTTGCGTCGCACGAGAAGGAAGAATCCACATGCGGCGAGCAGCACATTCGGAGCCCACATCGCCACCCAACCCGGCAACTTGCCGTAGCGAGCGGCCTCCTCGCCGTTGCTCAGCAAGACGTAGTAGAGAAGGATCACTCCTATCGAGAGGGCGAAGCCCGAAGCCTTTCCACCTCGTCGGTTGTTGATGCCCAGGGGAAGGGCAAAGAGGCCGAAGACGAGGCACGCAGCAGGGATGGAGAACTTTTTCTGGATCTCGACCCGAGCCAGGTTCCTTTGCTCGGCTGAAGCCGTGGGGTCACCGGCGAGCTGGCTCAGCTCCGTCAGCGTCAATTCGCGGATGCTCTTCGATACCGAGATCTTGGCCTTCTGCTCGGAGGTGAACTGCTCCTCGAGAATGAGGTCGAGCTTCCGGTGCCGGCTGACCTCATAGCGGTCAGGTGAGTTCAGATTCACCTTGTGCCGGACCGCGTTGTAGAGGCGGAGCACGACGCGCTCGCCGTCCGGTTCCACTCGCACCTCGCCCCAGTCGGCGATCGTGATCTCGTTGTCCTCCGACGACGGGATCGACTCGGCCAGGAAGACTCCCTTCCAGCGGTCCTCGCCCGGCGGTGTCTCGAAGACGTAGAGAACCTTTCCCTCCCACTCTTCATAGAAAACCCGTGGCTGCACCTGTTGGGAAATGCTCTTCGTCGTGATCTCCAGCCGGAGCTGTTGAAGAGCATGGTTGCCCCAAGGAAGGGCGTAGACCATGAGCAGAGTGTTGAGGACCGTGAAGGCCGCCGACAGGAAGAGGATCGGCCGATAGAGGGTCAGCAGGCTGATGCCGGACGAGCGCATGGCAACCAGCTCGCTGTCTGACGACAGACGCCCCACGGCGATCAGGATGCCGAACAGGAGGGACATGGGCAGCGTCAGCACCACGATGTTCGGTAGCGTCAGCATCAGCAACTCGCCGACGGTCGACGCCGGGAGACCCCGGCGGATGATCATCTCGGCGGACTGGAACAGGAACCGGATGAGGAGGAGGAACGTATAGACTAGGAAACCCAGACCGAGAGGCCCGAGAATCTCACCAAGGATGTAGCGGTCGAGGCGGAAAGGGATTCTCACGGCGCCCATTATATGGATCGGGAGACCTCATGACAGTCCGGCTCGAACGTCGCTATCGATTCAGTGCCAGCCATCTCTATCGTCGCCCTGAGTGGACCGAAGAAGAAAACCGCCTGCGCTTCGGAAAATGCGCCAATCTGCCGGGCCATGGCCACAACTACCGGCTCTTCGTCACGGTCCAAGGAGAGGCTGATCGGGAGACTGGCTTTGTCGTCGACCTGGGGTTCCTGGATACCCTGGTGTCCAGAGAGGTAGTCGAACGCCTGGATCATCAGCACCTGAATGCAGCGCTACCTGAGTTTGCCCCCGGCCAGAGCATCCCTTCGAGCGAGAACCTCGTTCGCTGGATACACACCCAGCTCAACGGGAGCCTTCCAGACGGAGTGGAGCTCACGAAGCTTCGCCTGGAAGAGGATGAGGATCTAGCCGCGGAGTGGATTGCCTGATGGCAGGGCCGCCACGGCCCTAATGTACTTGTCGGTTGACATAATGTGACTTACCAGACTTGTCATGTGCGGCCGCTGGGGACGATGCGGGAGCCCCGGTCAGGCCGTTTCCTTGCGGAGATCAGTGAGGATCTGCTCGAGCGCGCGGACCAGATCGTCCTTGTCGACCTCGCTCTGCCGGAACGTCAGGGACAGGCTATAGCTCTTGTCCGGCGACTTGAACCGAAAGACATAGGGGCGCCGCTTCCCGGATTTGCCGCCCTTGTCGCGGCGCAGACGCTGACGGAGGTCGTCGCGGTTCAGACCTCGGCGGGCGACTTCCTCCAAGAGCTCGATCATCTCCTGCTCGTCACCGGCCTTGAGGACTTCCAGTAGTAGCGACTTGGAGGTGATGGCCAGCGCCTGCACCGTGTCACGCACGCGGGCCGGCATTTGCAGGAGAGATAGGCTCTCGGTAACCACGGTTCGGGACTTGCCGACGGACGAGGCAATTTCCTCGTGCGTGTACTGGTACCTCTCAGACAGCAGGCGGTAGCCTTCGGCTTCTTCAAAGGGAGTCAGATCCTTCCGCTGGAGGTTCTCGATGAGGGCGATCTCGAGAGCTTCCTGCTCCGAGACATCCATCTCGATGACCGGCACCTCATACAGCCCTGCCTCCTGCGCAGCCCGATAGCGCCGTTCACCGGAGATGATCCTGTAGAAGACTCCGGCCGGTGCCGGACTGTCATCGTCCTCCGGACGCGGACGGACCAGGATGGGCTCCAGCACACCCTTGTCACGGATCGAGTTTACCAACTCGTCCAGATCTCCCATCATCGACCGTGGCTGATTTGGATCCGGCTCGATCGTCGAGAGCGGAATCATCTTCCCCACCGGCGTCTCGTGACGTGCCGTGAGCTCTTCGACGAAGTGAGGCTCGTGGCGCATCTTCACCCGACCCGGGAGTCCACCACGCTTGCGAGACGGCTCAGACACGACTCAGAACCTCCTCGGACAGTCGATAGTATTCATAGGCTCCAGTTGAGCGCGGGGCGAAGGTGAAGATCGATTCGCGATAGGCCGGACTCTCTTCCAGACGGACGCTCTTGGTGATGACCGTCTCGAAGACCCGGCTTCCGAAGACGTGCTGGATCTGCTCGTAGATGTCCTTGGCGAGCAGGGTTCGCTTGTCGTACATGGTGATGAGAGCTCCCAGGATCTGGAGCTGGGGATTGGCTCGGACCTTGATCTTGTCGATGGTCTCGAGAAGGTCGTCCGTTCCCTCCAGGGCGAAGTAACTGGCCTGGATGGGAATCAGCACGTGCGAGGCGGCCACCAGGGCGTTGACCGTGATGATGCCCAGCGTTGGCGGCGTATCGATGATGATGTAGTCGTACAGCTCCTGCACCGCTTCAAGCTCGTCCTTCAACCGGAAATGGCTGTCAAGCTCGCCGACCAGCTTGGCCTCAATCTTGGCAAGCGCTATGGTCGAGGGCGCTATGAACAGGTTCTCCACCTTCTCCGCCGGCTGAATCACGTCGGCCAGATGGATGTGGTCCTCAGTCAAGGCTTCATAGAGAGACAGCTTGAGCTCATGGATGTCCAGGAAGGACATGGAGCTGTTCGCCTGGGGGTCCATGTCGACCACCAGCGTTCGAATGCCCTTGCTTGCCAGAGCTGCTGCCAGGTTGATGGCGGTCGTAGTCTTCCCGACTCCACCTTTCTGATTGGTAATGGCGATGATCATGGGTGAGGCGCAGTCTAGGCGAAGCCCTCGGGCTGGTCAAGCACGAGGCAAAGGGCAGCCCTGGAATGTCGGCGCGCCGACATTCCAGGTAAGTCGTTCCAGATTAGGTGGTTACGCGGAAATCAGGGGAAATCAAGGGTAGCCGGGGCGCTTACATCGTCCACTTGCCCAGCTCTTCGGGGCTGATCTCTTCCAGCCACTTCTTGAGGCGCTCTTCATCGTTCACATCCGTGGCCAACTCGGCGGCCTGGGCCTTCTCGAGGACAGATTGGAGGACGAAGATGGGGGCCTCCGCGCGCAGAGCCAGGGCTATGGCATCACTGGGGCGGGCGTCGATTCTGTGCGCCTGGCCGTTGTGCTCCACGTGAATCACGGCGAAGAAGGTGCTCTCCTGGAGGTCGGAGATCACGATCTTCTCCACCCGGGCTCCGAGCTGGTCAAGGACCAGTCGCAGCAGGTCGTGGGTCATCGGGCGCGGAGGCTCGACCCCCTCGATCTTCAGGGCAATGGCGTTGGCCTCATACACGCCGATCCAGATCGGCAGGAAGAGCTGGCTCTGGTTGTCCCGGAGGATGACGATGGGGACGTTGGACGAGGGGTCCAACATCAAACCGCGGATCTCGACCTGCAACTCCTGATCGCTCATGGAGCTATTTTGAGGGTCGAGACCCGGGAGGTCAAGCAACGACGGAAGCGGGGATGAGCTCGCCGAGGAGGCTGTGGGACAGGGCCGAGGTTACGCGGACCGGGCTGAGTGTCCCCAGAGCTGCCGGCTCGGAGCCGGTCTCGAAGTGGACGACCCGATGGCATGAGCTTCTGCCGATCTGCGAGCCTGCCTGCTTGCCCCACCCCGTGACGATCACTTCAAGCTCCTTCCCCACCATCTCCTGGTTCAGCTCCCTCTGGACCTCGTTCTGAAGCTGGAGGATGCGCTGGAGACGTTCGGAGGCGACCTCGGGTGCGACATCGCCCCCAAGCCGCGGTGCCGCGGTGCCAGGGCGCGGCGAGTAGCAGAAGGCATAGAGAGCCGAGAAGCGAACCTCGCGCAGCAGCTCCAGAGTCTGCTCGACGTCCTCCTCGGTCTCTCCGGGGAAGCCGGCGATCAGGTCCGTCGAGAGGGCCAGGCCGGGACGCGCCTCGCGAAGCTGACGCACGAGGTCGAGATATTCAGCCCGGGTGTAGCCGCGGCCCATCCGGCGCAGGACGGAATCGGAGCCGGACTGAACCGGGAGGTGAAGGTAGGGGCAGATGTTCGCGTGCTTCCCCACCTGCTCCACCATCCTCGGCGTGAAGTCGCGCGGATAGGAGGTGACAAAGCGCAGTCGCCGCAGGCCCGGCAAGGAAGCCACGGCGTCGAGAAGATCGGCGAAGTCCAGCTCTCCACCCGGCTCCCGCCAATGGTTGACGGTCTGACCGAGCAGCTCGACTTCGAGGAAACCGTAGTCGACGAGGTGGCGCACCTCGCGCACGATGTCGGCCAGGGGACGGCTCCTCTCGGGGCCGCGGGTCTGGGGGACGATGCAAAAGGTGCAGTTCTTGTTGCAGCCTTCGATGATGGTGACCATTCCCTTGTATTCGCCATGACGGGTGACAGCGTCGATGTCGTAGCGGGGATTCTCAGGAAAGCCGGTGGCCACGACGCGCGTCCCCGCGCGGCGCTTCGCCACCACTTCGTTCAGCTCGGCCACGCGGCCGGGGCCCAGGACGAAGTCGAGGTCCGGCACCCGCTGGAGGGCCCTCTCCCCTTCCTGCTGGGCCACGCAGCCGCAGAGGCCGATGAGGAGGTCGGACTTGCCTCGCTTCAGCAGGCGGTACTCCCCGAGGCGCGAGTAGACCTTCTGCTCGGCCTTGTCGCGCACGCTGCAGGAGTTGAGGAGGATGACGTCCGCGTCCTCGGGGCGATGGGTCGGCAGGACTCCCTGCTGCATGAGCAGGCCGAGCATGCGCTGGCTGTCCAGCTCGTTCATCTGGCAACCCCAGGTTTCGACGAAGACGCGGCGCGGCGGTGTGGTCATGGTTTCTGTCCGTCCTTGGTGGCGACCGGCGGGGCGATCACCTCGTGGATGTTCGAGGGGGCGGGCTCATCCTTCGGCTCTTCGTCGACGCCCTCCCGCAGCCAGCCCGGCAGGGCGCCCGCGGTACGGCCTTCTTCCAGCAGCTCGGAGAGCTCCTGTTTCGAGGCATCGACCTCGGCCCGGGCGTCTTCCAACCGATCGAGGACGCGGTCCCATTCCGGCTTGATCTGCCCGCTGCGGACGTTCGGATCTCTCTCGGCGTAGAACCGGCGGCGCCAGCCGACGGCGGCCAGCTCCATCTCCTTGACGGCGTCCGCCGAGTGGCGCCAGCGTAGGCGGACCTCCAGGGCCCGGCTGCGCCAGTACTGCTCGTCGCGCAGGGGCACCTCAGGGTCGGCCGCAACAGGGCTTCCCTTCGTCCCCGCCTTGGGGTCGGCGACGGTGAGCTGCCCGGTGGCGTACTGCTTGAGGTTCTTGTCGGTGATCGACATCACGGACGGGCCTGCATGGGCTCGCCGTTCCTTCTCGGCGCGCGCCGCTTCGACGAGACCGCGCGTCGAGGTCTCCTCTTCGCCGCCGGGATCGAGGATGACGACCCGGTCGCCGCGCTCCGGGGCCGGCGTGGGCAGGGGCTCCAGGTCGGGCTCCGGCTCTTTCACCGGCGCTGGCTCTGGCGCTGCCTCGATCCCTGGATTGTCGGGGGTGGCCGCATCCGCCGGCCTGACCGGGCTTCCGGGAGTCCGGAGCACCGGTGGCGGCGTGGCCGCGCAGGCGGTCATCAGGACAGCCGGCAGAGCGGTCAGCAGCAGCCCGAGGGCTGCGGCGACTGGCTGGCTTCGAATCTTGAACGGAGAGGAAGTCTTGGGGAGACGCTCAGGCGCGGCCGTAACGGTCTTCGAGTCGGACCACATCGTCGAGCTCCGGGGTCGACACCTCGAGGATGTCGCAACCCTGTTCACCGGCGATCATCCGGTGCTTGGTGAAAGGCTTGATCCGGTAGGACTCGCCGCCACGAAGCACGGTCTGGACGAGGTTGCCGTCCTCTTCCACCAACAGCTCCACCTCACCCTCTGCCATGTAGAGGGTCTCGTCCTTCACTTCGTGGTACTGGAGCGAGAGGGCCTGACCGGGATTGACGTGGAGGATCTTCCCCACATATCGGTCGGTGTGGGCGAAGATCAGCTCGTGCCCCCACGGCTTGTCGACTCTTCGGATCGGAAAACGCATCGAATGACTCTCTCCTTCGGTTAACGGACTGCGGTGCGCGCCGTGACCGCCGAATCCAGGAAGGTCTCCAGGTGAACCAGGACCTCCGCGGCGGTCGAATGCGCGAGACTGCCCTCGGCCAGCTCGGTCAGGTCCGTGGCCGAGACCTCCCGCAGCCAGGACTTGATCTCGGGGATCCGGCGCGGGCTGACGGAAAGGCGACGAAGGCCCATCCCGATGAGCAGGAGGGCATAGCGGGGATCGGCGGCCATCTCACCGCACAGGGAGACCTCGATACCCGCGGCTCGCGCGCTGTCGATGACGAAGCGTAGCATGCGCAGAATGGCGGGATGAAGGGGCTGGTAGAGGCTCGCCACGTGCTCGTTGTTGCGGTCCACCGCCATCGAGTACTGGATGAGGTCGTTGGTGCCGATCGAGAAGAAGTCGACCTCGCGCGCCAGCACGTCCGCGATGAGCGCGGCGGCCGGAACCTCGATCATGATTCCCAGGCGGATGTCGCGCCGGAAGGGCAGCCCTTCCTTCTCCAGCTCCTGCAGGATCTCCTCGGCGAAGATCCGGAAGCTCCTCACCTCGTCGAGGGTGCTGACGAGCGGCAGCATGACCCAGAGGTCGCCGTAGACGCCGGCCCGGTAGAGGGCGCGGATCTGGGTGCGGAAGATGTCCGGCCGCGCCAGGGTGAGGCGGATGCCGCGCAGCCCGAGGACCGGATTCTCCTCCTCGGTCGCCATGACCTCGCGGGCGAGCTTGCGCCCGCCGAGGTCGTAGGTGCGGATGATCGCGGGATGCGGCGCCGCGGCTTCGATCATGCGGCGGTAGGTTTCGAGGTGCTCCTCCTCGGTCGGGAGGTTCGGGCTCCGCTCGATGTACAGGAACTCGCTGCGGTAGAGACCGATGCCCGCCGCCCCGAAGGGCTCGACCTCGGAGACCTCCTCCGGGAGATCGATGTTGGCCATCAGCCGGACCTCGACGCCGTCGGTGGTCACCGCGCCCAGCTCGCGGGAGGCCAGATAGGCGCAGTCGCGCCGGTCCAACTCCTGCCTCCGCACCAGGTACTCCTCCAGCACCGCGGGCGTCGGGCGCAGGATGACGGTACCGGTCTCGCCGTCGACGATGATCGCGGCCTGGTCGCTGACGCAGCCGACCACACCCGGCAGGCCGGAGACGGCGGGCAGGTTCAGCGAGCGGGCGATGATCGCGGTGTGGGACGTGCGCCCCCCGGACTCGATGGCGAAGCCGAGAACCTTGGCGCGGCCGAGGCGGATCGCGTCGGACGGCGTGAGGTCGTCCGCGACGATGATCACGTCCGGCGGCAGGTCGGTGATGTCGTGGTGCGCCGTGCCCTGGAGGCTGCGCAGGAGATGGCGGCTGACGTCGGTCAGATCCTCGCTGCGCTCCCGGATGTAGGCGTTGTCCAGGTGGGCGAAGCGGTCGTCGAGCTCCTCGGCCGTCTTCTTGACCGCCCACTCGGCGTTCACCAGGTTCATGCGGATGCGCTCCTCGACCTTGCCCAGGAAGTGGGGGTCGGACAGCAGGAGGACGTGCGCGTCGAAGATCGCCGCGAGGTCGTGGCCGAGATCCTCGCCGGTCTTGTCGCGCGTGCGCTGCAGCTCGAATCTGGCGCGGCTGGCGCCGTCGTAGAGGCGGGCGACCTCCTCCTCCACCTGGTCGTCCAGGATGGGGATGCGGAACACGTCCGGGCCGCGGGTCTCGATGCACACGGCTCTGCCGACGGCGATCCCTCCGGATACGCCCATCCCGCTCAGAACCTGCATCTCCCCCATGTCAGCTCTCCTCGTCGAACCGGTTCGCGATCAGGGCCGTGACGGCCTCGATCGCCTTCTCCTCGTCGCGCCCGTCGCAACGGATGGTGACCGTGGTTCCCTGGGCCGCAGCCAGGAGAAGGACGCCCAGGATGCTCTTGGCGTCGACTTCCTCGCCGTCTCTCGCGACGGTGACGCGGCTCTGGAACGCGCCGGCGGTATGCACCAGCTTGGCCGCGGCCCGGGCGTGCAGCCCGAGCCGGTTCACGATCTCGGTCTCTTTCTCAATCATGGCTCAATCATCATGGCTCAATCGTGCTTCTTCTCCGCAGGGGCAGAGACAGCCTCGCTCCCGTCCGGGCACTTTGGAGGCTGAACCATATCACTCACCAGGCAGAGGCTCCGCTGGGACTTCTCCTGGAGCCAGCGGGCCATCTGCGACAGGCCGCCGTTCTCGCACGGCTGGCAGGCCAGGCGCAGAACCATCGGGAGGTTCACGCCGGTGAGGATCTCGACCCTGCCCGGCTGCTGGAGGCTCGACGCGACGTTGCACGGCGTGCCGCCGTACATGTCGGTGAGGATGAGGACCCCCTCGCCCTGGTCGAGCCGCTCGATGGCGGCCGCGACCTGGGCCTTGGCCTCCTCGACACCGTCGTTCCAGTCGAGAGAGAGCGCTTCAAACGCGGCGAGCCGGCCGGAGATCGTCTGCGCAGCCGCGAGCAGCTCCCGGGCGGTACCGCCATGGGTGAGAATCAGTTTGCCGATCATCGTTGGGTCACCTGCTGTCCCATCATGGTAACGCAGCCGCCGAGCGCTTCATTCGCGCCCATCGATTTTTCCACCTGGAATCCTCGGTATCACCTGGTTCATCGGGAAATATCCCGGTGAATCAGCCGGGAGGGCCAGCCGGACCCGTCGAGCCCCGCCTTCAGGCGCTCGCTCACGGCCACGGAGCGGTGGCGTCCGCCGGTGCAGCCGATCGCCACGGAAACATAGCTCCGGTTCTCCTTCCGGTATCTCGGCAGGAGGAACTGGAGCAGGTCGGTCAGCCGGGTGACGACCTCTTCGAAGTCGGGCTGCCGGTCGAGGTACTCCTGCACGGCCTCGTCCTGCCCCGTCTGCTCGCGCAGGCCCGGAACGAAGTGGGGATTGGGAAGGAACCTCATGTCGAACAGCAGGTCCGTGCCGTAGGGGATGCCGTGCTTGAAGCCGAAGCTGACCAGGGAGACCACCATGCCCGGCTCTTCGTCCGGGCTGCTGGCGAAATCCCGGAAGACCTGGCTGCGGATCTCGTGGATCGACCAGGTGGTCGTGTCGAACACCCGGTCGGCCGAGGCGCGCAGCTCGGCCAGGATCTCCCGCTCCTTGAGGATGCCTTCGATGACCGCCTTGTCGGGCGCCAGCGGATGCGGCCGGCGGGTCTCGGAGAACCGCCGCACGAGCAGCTCGTCCGAGGCCTCCAGGAACAGCAGGGTCGGCTCGATCCGGGACCGGTCGATCTCGGCGAACAGGCGCGGGAACTCGTCCGCGAAGCCGGGCGCCCGCACGTCTGTGACCACGGCGATCCGGTCGTAGCCGCGCACCAGCTCCAGCGGGCGCTCCAGGAACTGCTGGAGCAGCGGCAACGGGAGGTTGTCGACGGTGTAGAAGCCGAGATCCTCGAAGCACTTCGCGACCACGCTCTTGCCCGAGCCCGAGAGACCGGTGATCAGCACCAGCCGCGGCTTGGCAGGCTTAGCGGGTGTTGGTTTTGCGGTTTCGCTCAAGCTGAGCCTCGAGTTTGCGCGCGAACTCCCGGGCGGAGTGATGGCCCTGGAGCTTGAGAACATGATTGCGCGCTGCTATTTCAACAAGAATGCTGACGTTTCTGCCGAGCGCGACCGGCATCCGGATGTACGGACAGGGCGTGTCGAGGATGTGGAAGAGGGTCTCGTCGAGGCCGAGGCGATCGTACGCGTGGCCTGCCTGCCAGTGCTCCAGCTCGACGACGAGGTCGACGGCGGTGCGCTCGCGCACGGAGGCCAGGCCGAAGAGATCCTGGACGTTGATGATGCCGATGCCGCGCAGCTCCATGTGATGGCGCAGGGCGCCCTCGCTGTAGCCGACGAGCTCGCCGTTCGGATAGCGCTTGATGGTTACCTTGTCGTCGGCCACCAGGCTGTGCCCGCGGGTGATGAGGTCGAGGGCGGACTCGCTCTTCCCTACCCCGCTGTCGCCGAGGAGGAGCACGCCCAGGCCGTAGATCTCCAGGAGCACGCCGTGCATGGAGGTGGACGGCACGAGGTGGTCTTCCAGGAAGTAGCTGATCCCCTTGATGACGGTCGAGGACAGCGCGCTCGAGGACAGCACCGGCACCTCGCGGCTCTGGCAGCTGGCCAGGAAGCCGGGCAGCGGATCGATGCCCTTGGTGATGACGAAGACCGGCACCGGCAGGCTGGCGATGGTGTCGAGGCGGAGCTGGCGGTCCTCGTCCGGCAGGGTCTTCAGGTACTCGGTCTCGCTCTCGCCCACGATCTGGACGCGGCCCGGCTTGATGTAGGGATAGTAGCCGGCGAACGCCAGGCCGGGCTTCTGCACCCGGGGGTGGGTGATGCGGTTGTCGAGGTGCGACTCGCCGGAGATCACCGCCAGGTGGAGATAGTCGAGCTCCTCGCTGAGCAGCTCGGAGACCTTCACATGGGGGGTGTTGTCGGCGTTGTCGGCGTCGTCACTCATCAGCCAACCTCCTCCTGGAGGAACCGGTAGACCGCCGCGGCGTCTTCCAGCTCCAGGATGCGCTCGGCGTGGCGGTCCGCCTTGATCCACCGCGAGATCGCCGCGAGCACGCGCAGGTGCTCCGAAGGAGCGGCCTCCGGCGAGACGACGCAGAAGACCAGCGTCACCGGCTTCCCGTCGGCGGCGCCGAAGTCGATCCCCTGCGGCGCGGTCCCCACGGCCAGGACCGGCTGCCGCAGCCCCGGCATCTTGCAGTGCGGGATCGCGATCCCGTCTCCGATGCCGGTCGAGCTGAGCTGCTCGCGCTCCCACAGGCGACGGAACAGCTCCTCGCCGTTCGTCCCCGCGGGCACCACCCCCGCCTTCGCGATCCGGTCCGCGAACGCCCGCAGGACTGCGGCGGGCTCCACCCCGGAGAGACCAGAGAGACCGGAGAGGTCCGAGAGGATCAGCTCCGGACGAGTCAGAGACCCGAGGCCCAAGACGCCCGCCTAGAAGATCTGCTTGCGGTCCGTGGAAGAGGGGATGCTCAGCTCGTCGCGGTACTTGGCGACGGTCCGGCGGGCGATCTGGATGCCCTCCCGGTTGAGGATCCGCATGAGCTCGCTGTCCGACAGGGGCCGCTTCGGGTCCTCCGCCTGGATCATCTGCTCGATCTTCCGCTTGACCGTGAGCGAGGAGATGTTGTCCCCGTACTCCCGGTCGATGCCGCTGTGGAAGAAGAATTTCATCGGGAACAGGCCCCGATGGGTGTGCATGTACTTGTTCGAAACCACCCGGCTGACCGTGGACTCGTGCATGCCGATGTCCTCGGCCACGTCGCGCAGCACCATCGGACGCAGGTGCTCGATGCCCCGGTCCATGAACTCGCGCTGCTGGCGGATGATCGAGGAGGCCACCTTGTAGATGGTCCGCTGGCGCTGGTCGAGGCTCTTGATGAGCCAGACCGCCGAGCGGATCTTGTCCTTGATGAACTGCTGGGCCTCGGACTGCCGGCCTTCGGTGCGCATGGTCTGGAGCATCCGGCGGTACGCGCGGCTGACCCGAAGGCGGGGCAGGCCGTCGTCGTTGAGCTGGATCACGTACTCGTCGCCGACCTTGCGCACGAAGACGTCGGGCTCGATGTAGTGCGGCCGCTCGGTGCTGAACTTGCGCCCCGGGTTGGTCTCCAGGGTGCGGATCAGGTCGACGGCCTCCTCGAGCTCGGCCAGCTCGACGCCCAGCTTCTTGGCCACGGCCGGGAACTGGCGCCGGAGCACGAGATCCCAGGCCTCCTGGATCATGCGGCGGACGAGCGCTTCCGGCTCCACCTCCCGGAGATCCATCTGGAGGATCAGGCTCTCCTGGAGGTCGCGGCAGGCGATGCCCGGCGGATCAAGGCTGCGCACGAGGCGCAGCGCGTCCTGGAACTCTTCCAGGGAGTAGCCGCGGCCGTCGCCGTTGCCGTTGCCCTCCGTCTCCCCCATCTCCAGGATCTCTTCGGGCGTGGCGACCAGGAACCCGTCCGGGTTCAGGTTGCCGATGATCAGCTCGCCGATCTCCCGCTGGCGCGGCGTGATGTCGGCCATGTGGAGCTGCCAGAGGAGGTGATCGTAGAGATCGGGCTCGCGGGAGAGGCTGTTTTCGATCGGCGGCTCTTCGCGGTCCTCCATCATGGACGACTGGCCCGGCCCGGCTTCCCAGTAGTCCCCGAAGTAGGCGTCGAGGTCGATGTTCTCCATCGACTCGGTGTGATCCAGGGTCTCGGTGGTCTCGGCGGGGGCTTCGACGGGCTCTTCCGGTACCGCGGTCTCGTCCGACTCCATGATCTCGGACGACTCTTCGAGCACGGGGTTCTCGACCAGCTCCTGGGTCAGGAGGGTGTCGAGCTCCATCCGGGTCATCTGCAACAGCTTGATCGCCTGCTGGAGTGACGGCGTCATCACCAGCTTCTGCGACATCTTGAGGGAAAGTTTTTGCTCTAACGCCATGCGGTGGGTCCGGCTGCTCTAGAGGGTGAACTCTTCACCGAGGTAGATCTTCCGGACCTGGGGGTCCGCGGACAGCTCGCCGGGCGTACCGGCACGGAGAATTTCGCCATTGTTGATGATGTAGGCCCGATCCGTGATTTTCAGCGTTTCCCGAACGTTGTGGTCGGTGATGAGAATCCCGATGCCCATCGACTTCAGATGGCGGATGATCCCCTGAATGTCCAGGACCGCGATCGGGTCGATGCCGGCGAAGGGCTCATCCAGAAGGATATACCATGGGCTGATCACGAGCGCACGCGCAATCTCGACCCGGCGCCGCTCGCCGCCCGACAGGGAGTCGCCGCGGTTCTTGCGGACCTTGGCCAGACCGAAGTCGGCGATGAGCTGGTCGATGCGCCGCTCCTGCTCCGCGTGCGACAGATCGAGGGTCTCGAAGATCGCCCGCAGGTTGTCCTCGACGCTCATGCGCCGGAAGACGGACGGCTCCTGCGGCAGGTAGCTGATCCCCCGCTGCGCCCGCAGGTACATGGGAAGCTCGGTGATGTCTTCCTTCCCCAGGAAGACGTGGCCGGAGTCCGGCGGCGTCAGGCCGACGACCATGTAGAAGGTCGTGGTCTTGCCCGCGCCGTTCGGCCCGAGCAGGCCGACGATCTCGCCAGGGCCGACCTCGACCGACACGTCCTTCACCACGGCCCGGCCGCGATAGACCTTTCTCAGGTTCGCGGTGGTGAGCCTCTGCTTGCGCTCCTCCGGCAGCGTGATGTCCGCGGTCATCTTGGATGGGCCGTTCGATGGGCCGTTCGATGGGCCGGGGCCTCGATGGCTGGTGATTCCGGGAGCCCCGGATGCGATGCGCGCAGTCATTCCCGTCCGGGTCTCCCGGCTCCGGCTCCGGGCGCGGGCGGCGGCGGAGTCGGCGTAGCGGCCGCGACCGGTGTGGCCGGCGCAGCCGGCGTGGCCGGAGCGGCCGTATCGTTCTTGCTCTTCACTTCGACCTTGCCTTCGTCCACGAGGTAGATGACCCTCTTGCCTTGAACCACATTGCCTTCGCGGTCCTTCATGGTGACCTTGTCGCCGGTCACTTCCATGCGCCGCGCGTCGAGATCGTACACTGCCTTCTGCCCGGTGATGAGCCGGCCTCCTGCGGGATCGTTCATCCTGGCGTCGCCGAGGCAGGTCATGACCTGGGCCTTGTTGTCTTCGCCGATCTTGACCTCCAGGCGCTCGCAGGTCAGGGTCTTGCCCTCCTGGACCACGCGCACGGCGCCCGTGTAGTTGAGCAGCCCGGCGCCTTCGCGGTAGGACATCTCCTGGGCCACGACCTCGACCGGCGCGCGTTTGGCGCTGACACCGCCGGCCGGTTTGCCCTTGGCCTGTCCCTTGCCCGGAGCGGTCGTGCCGGCCGGGATCCACAGCGTCTTGACGCCGCCGGTCGCGGTCAGCCGGTCCTCGTCCTTGTCGCCCTTGAGCTCGGTGGTGATCATGAGGTTCTCGCCGCGCCAGGCGCGCACGTCGCCGCGGAAGAGGAAGGACGACGGGCTCTGCCGCCAGAACGCCTCGCGCGACTCGACGAAGACCGGGCCGTCGCCCTCGCCCAGCGGGGTGCCCGCGAGGTCGGAGTCCTCGACCTGCTCCAGCACGGCGCGCACGCCGCCCACCGCGTTCACGATCTGGTTGTCGACGTTGTAGAGGACGCGCGGCGAGGTCATCTTGCCGCGCTCGCTGACGATCTCGACCGGCTCGCCGAAGAACTCGCCGCGGCCGGCGTCGAGGTCGAGAATGGCGCGGTTGCCGGTGGCCCGGGTCTTGGGATCGCGGAAGACGACCTTGTTGATCAGGGTCAGCTTGGTGAGCTGCCCGCCCGGCCCGAAGCCGGCCCTGGCGCGCATGCCGTCGGCCCGCCGCGTCTCCTTCGGCCCTCCCCCGCCGAGGCGCGAGGTCTCGCGCAGCTCGACGCCGCCGAAGGCCTCGGCGTCCGTCATCACGCCCATGGCGAGCATCGCCTCGACCTGTAGCGCGGTCAGGGTGCGGGTGATGCCGGCGCCGGTGGTTTCGATCATGGCGCGGTTCTTCTCGCCGCCTTCGAGGATGACCTTGCGCGGCTGATTCGCCGCGTCCGGCTGCATCTGCACCGCGAGGTCGCGGCCGGCGAAGCGGACCACCGAGGCCTCGGGGTTGGCGGCCGGGCCGTCCAGCCGGCCGGTGACGTTCCAGTGCGCGTTGATGAAGGTCAGGGCCTTCTCGTCCGGAGTGAGGAAGGCGCTCAGGCGCTGCGCCTTGACCAGCTCCCGGCCGCGCTTGAGCGTGGCGTTGCCCTCCACCCGCAGCAGCAGCTTCTTGCGCTCGTAGACGGTGCGGTCGGCGGAGAGCGCCAGCGGAATTTCCGCGTCGGGCAGGCTCTCGACGCGGGTGTTGCCGACGAGGACGTACATCTCCTCGTTCAAGTCGACGCGCATCCTGTCGGCCTTGGCCAGGTACTGGTCCCCATAGCGCATGGTGATTGGCTTCGGGCTGACCAGCACGCGGCCCTTCTCGTTGATGTTGAGCTGGTTGGTGCGCAGCATCAGCCCGTTCCCCTTGAGGATCACGTTGCCGATCAGCCGGCCCTCGTTGCTCTCGCGGTTGAAGCTCGCTTCCTTGCTCTCGACCTCGTAGGCGCGGCTCTGCTCGTCGTAGAGGGTGAGCCCGACGCCGTCGAGGTAGATGGTGCCGCCCTGGTCGGCGCGGATGCTGTCGCCGCGGATGCGGAAGATCGGCCGCTCGCGCTCGGTGAAGGTGTAGTCGAAGTCCTCGCCGATGAGGGCGGTGCCCTCGCCGGCCTGGGAGAGCTCGTCCTCTTCCAGGGATTTGCGGAGCGGCTGCTGTCCGGACTTGCCGAAGACGAACAGGAACCCGAGGCCGCCGATGACGGCGACCATGACGACGAGGAGCAGCGTGCGGAGGTTGCGGATTCCGGATCGAGCCATCAGGGGACCATTCTATGGGATCGGCCGGGGGATCGGGTCCGGGATCGGGTCCGGGATCAATCCCCGGGCGTCGACGAGCCGGAGCACCGCGCCCCCCTTGTAGGAGTCGCCCTCCAGATACCCGAGAACCTCGAACGCTCCGTCCAGGTCCTCGGCGCGGCCCTGCCAGCCCCACCCCACCAGCTCGACGATCGCGCCGTCGTCGCCGCGGGTGCGCGCCGACAGGTGCCCGCCGCCGAACGCCCGCGGCGCGCCGTCGAGCCGCAGCGGGCCGGTCCGCACGAGCGGACGCGGGTTGCCCTGGCCGAACGGTTCCAGCCGGGAGAGATCCTTGAGCAGCGCCGCTGAAACCTGATGCGGCTTCAGATGCAGCTCGTACTCGTGGCGGCCGGTGAGCACGGACGCCGGCCATTCGCGGCCCGCCGCCTCCCACTCCTGCCGAAGACCGTCGAGCCGGTCGAGCCGCGCGGTCAGCCCCACGGCCTGCGCGTGGCCGCCGAAGCGCTCCAGGCGGTCGCGCCAACGGCCGAGGAAGGAGTGCAGCTCCAGCCCCGGCACGCTGCGGCCCGAGCCCGTGGCGAGCTCCCCTTCCACCGCGAGCAGCAGGGTCGGGCGGTGCAGCTCCTTGGCCAGCCGGCCGGCCGCGACGCCGACTACACCCTTGTGCCAGCCCTCGTCCCACGCCACGAGCACCGGCGGCAGCTCGCCGTCGCCGGCGCTCTCCAGAACCCGGCGCCGCGCCTCGTCCACGACCTTGGCCTCTTCCGTCTGGCGCTCGCGGTTCCAGGCGTCCAGCTCCGCGGCGAGCGCGGTGGCCTGCCCCGCGTCCCGGCTCATGAGGAGATCCAGCGCCTTCTGCGAGTTGTCGAGCCGGCCCGCGGCGTTGATCCGGGGTCCGAGGCGGTAGCCGACGTCGGCCGCGTTGAACGGCGGCTTGATGCCGGACTGCTTGATGAGCGCCTTGAGCCCCTCGGACCGCGGCTCGGCCAGGGCGCGCAGCCCGAGCGCCGCGATCACGCGGTTTTCGCCCTGGAGCGGCACGAGGTCGGCGATGGTGCCGAGGCAGGCGATGCGGAGAAGCCGGGCCGGGTCCACGTTGCGGCCGCAGCGTCCGGCCACGGCCTGGCAGAGCTTGAATGCGAGGCCGACCGCGGCCAGGTCGCGGAACGGGTAGGTGCAGTGGGCCTGCCGGGGGTTGATGTGCAGCGTTCCCGCGGGCAGCTCGCAGCCGGGAAGGTGATGGTCGGTGACGAGCACGTCGATGCCGGATGCGTGGGCATGCTCGACCGCGGTCGCGGACGAGCTGCCGCAGTCGGCCGTGACGATGAGCTTGCAGCCCTCGGCGGCGGCGCGGTCCACGTGGACCGGCTGGAAGCCGTAACCTTCCTTCAACCGGTGCGGCAGGATGGGGATCGCCTCGATCTGGCAGGCCGCGAACACGGCGAGCAGCAGCGCCGTGGAGGTGACGCCGTCGACGTCGTAGTCGCCAACGATCGCCACTTTCTCTTTCAGGTCACGGGCGCGCAGCAGCCGCTCGACGCCCTCCTGCATGCCGGCCAGAAGGAAGGGATCGTGGAGCTGGTCGAGGGAGGGGTTGAGGAAGCGCTCGGCCGCGCCGGCATCCAGGACGCCCCGATGCGCGAGCGCCACGGCAAGCCAGGGCTCGAAGCCGGCCCGCTCCAAGTCGGAAGCGGACGCAGGCACCTGCGCGGCGACCCACTCCATGCGGTCGGGAGCTCTAGGGCTCGTCGTAGACCCCGAGGGTCCGGAAGCGGGCGTACCGGCGGGCGACGAGGTCGGCGGCGCTCAAGCGCGTCAGCTCGGCGAGGGCGTTGTCGACCACGTCGCCGACCCGGCGGCACATGGTCTCGGGATCGGTGTGGGCGCCGCCCGGCGGCTCGGGGATGATCGCGTCCACGACGCCCAGCTCGAGGAGGTCGGGGGCGGTGATCTTCATGGCGTCGGCGGCCTCGGCCTTCTTGTTCTGGTCCTTCCAGAGGATCGCCGCGCAGCCCTCGGGCGAGATCACCGAGTAGGTGGCGTACTCCAGGATGTACACGCGGTCGCCGACGCCGAGCGCCAGCGCTCCCCCGCTTCCGCCTTCGCCGGTGACGGTCACCACCACGGGCACGCGCAGGATCGACATCTCCAGAAGATTGCGGGCGATGGCCTCGGCCTGTCCGCGCTCCTCGGCGTCGAGCCCCGGATAGGCGCCGGCCGTGTCGATGAAGGTGAGGACGGGCAGCCCGAAGCGCTCGGCCATCTTCATGATGCGCAGCGCCTTGCGGTAGCCGTCCGGGCGCGGCTGGCCGAAGTTGCGGTAGATCCGCTCCTTGGTGTCGCGGCCCTTCTGATGGCCGATCACGGCCACGCTGCGCCCGCGGAACGTCGCGAGGCCGGAGACGATGGCCGGGTCGTCCGAGAACGCGCGGTCGCCGTGCAACTCGACCCAGTCCTCCATGAGGGCGCCGATGTAGTCGAGCGTATAGGGCCGGTCCTGATGCCGGGCGACGAGCGTCTTCTGCCAGCGGGTAAGGCCGCCGAAGACGTCGGACGTGGACTTCTTGAGGGTCACGCGCAGACGCTCGAGCTCCTTCTCGTGGCCGCCCCCCGCGGGGTAGCCCTCAAGCTCTTCAATCCGTTTGCGGAGATCTACGAGTTGGGCGTCGAAGGAAGCGTCAGTGCTCTGCATGCCGCTGGCAAGCTACCAAACCGGGGGGCTGAGGTCAACGAGGGGCGGGTTGGAGAGAGGCGGGAGAGCGGGAATGAGGGAATGTCGGCGCGCCGACATTGGCTCTTTACCTCGTCCAGACTGTGGCATAGCCTTGTCATCGACCCCCAATCGGGCCGTCAATGAAGAAACCATCCCCCTCGCCGGATCGTGCTTCAAGCCGCCAAGCCCATCGCCTGCCGGGCGGTTGGGAGGGACAGGTGTGGATTGCTGAGGACTTTGACGCTCCTCTCCCTCCGGAGATCGAGGAGGCCTTCGGCGGTACAGCCTCTGTGAACGATCGTCCTCTCGGTCCTGACTGCCCTGAAGAGGAATCGGAGTAGAGCCCGGCACTCCGTAAACGCCCGACTCCCTTTCAATCAATCCCTTCCAGCCGGTCTTCGAAGACCTGGACGAGGCGAAAGCGCTCGCTGAGGTCGCAGATGTCCGGCCAGACAGCTGTCAACTTCCCGTGGAAGTCCCGCATCTTCAAATTGCCGAGGCGGATGTGGATGACTCGCGGCGGCGGGGGCTGAAGCATCGCACGGTCGGCGAAGTCTGCGTCCTTGGTGACGATAGTGAGGTTGCGTTCCTTGGCGAGGGTCCAGACCCGAGAATCGGGCATGGTGTCGTCAATGTCCTTCAGGTGAAGATAATCCTCTCCACGCCACAGGGAGAAGTAGTACGGCAGGTTCGCATCGAGAAGGAACCGGGCCACGCTCAGGAGGCCATTCTGACCACGTAGCTGTGGCTCATGAGCCTGACAGCGAACGCCAGGCAGGCGTCAATGTCCTCAGGCACCAGAGAGGGGTACTGCCGGAGGATTTCCTCACGCTCCTCCCCCGCCAGCAGGAACTCCAGGATCGTTTGGACGGTAATTCTTTTCCCTCGGATCGTCGGCTTCCCGTTGCAGATCTGAGGGTTGATTGTGATGCGCTCCGCCAGCGTCTCATTCATAGACCTATTCTACCTCCAGGCGGCCGGCTCGAAGCCGGCGCTCCCAGCAAAACAGCCCCGAAGGGGCGCCGGGCTACAGCCCGGCAAATTCATTGCCGGGTTCGCCCGCCCCTCCCCTTCCCCCCAAGTCCCAACGGGACGCAGGGATTTCAGGCCGTCCGCCGCCCGCCTGCGGGCTGAAGCCCTTGGCCATCCCTGCGCCCTTTCAGGGCTTCGAGTTTTTTTGGGGGGGGCCTTTCCCGGCAATGAATTGCCGGGCTGTACCCCGGCGCCCCTTCGGGGCTCAAGCCGGCCGACCTTTGCGCTTCGACTCCTGGTAAAATCCTGCGTTACCCCATGCCCGCCTTCGATCTCTTCCTGAGCCACAACTCTGCCGACAAGCCAGCCGTCCGCGAGATCGCGCGGGCTTTGAAGGAAAGACGCTACAAACCTTGGCTGGATGCCGACGAGCTCACTCCAGGCCTGTCCTGGCAGGACTTGGCGGAGGAAGCCATCGAAACCTGTCGGGCTGCCGCCGTGTTCGTGGGGCCGAACGGCATCGGACCGTGGGAGCACGAAGAGTTGAAGACATGCCTTACCCAGGCGGTGAAACGCAAGATCCCCGTCATTCCCGTTCTTCTTCCCGGCGCTCCGAAGAAACCTGACCTTCCTCTCTTCCTCGGCGAGCGAACCTGGGTGGACCTCCGGACAACGGGCATCACTCCCGCCGGCCTGGACCTGCTCGTGTGGGGGATCACGGGAAAGAAACCTCGCTCGAGAAGCCGCGTTCAGTCTTCCTCTCCGCCCGGTCCGCCGCCTCTCCACAACCTTCCTCTCTATCTCAGATCGCTCGGCGACCTCTTCCAGGGCCGGGGCGACGAGCTTCGACGGCTCGCGGACAGCCTCCAGGGCAACGGCGAGCCCAGGGCTCTCGTCCAGGATCCCCAGGCTCTCTACGGCCTGGGCGGAATCGGCAAGACGCGCTTGGCCGCGGAGTACGCCTGGCGCTTCGGAGCTCGCTACACCGCGGCGTTCTTCCTCCGGGCCGAGACCCCGGAGGTTCTTCAGACCGGCCTCGCCTCGCTGGCCGGCATGCTCGACCTGCCGGAAAAGCAGGCTCAGTCCGAGACGATTCAGTCCGTGCTCCGCTGGCTTCGGACCAACCCCGGCTGGCTGCTGATTCTCGACAACGTGGACTCGCGCGAGGCGGAGCGGGCCGTGATGGAGACGCTGCCGGCGCTGACCGGAGGGCAGATTCTCATCACGTCGAGGCTGAGGAACTGGCCCAGGTCGATCCAGAAGCAGGATCTGGGCACGATTCCCCTGGAGGAGGCGCGGATCTTCCTTCTCAAGCGGACGGACGGAGAGCGCCGCACCACCGACGAGGATGCTGTGCAGGCCGGGCTTCTCGCCGAGGAGCTCGGCGGACTCCCGCTCGCTCTGGAGCAGGCTGGAGCCTACATCGCGCACACTCGTCTCTCCTTCCGGGCCTATCGAAAGGTCTGGGCCGAGGAGAAGGCCCGGGCTCTGGATTGGCACGACGAGTCCATGGGCTATCCCGTTTCCGTGGCGGCCACCTGGCGGACCAGCTTCGACCGGCTGCACGCCACCGCCGGCACTCTCCTGCGCCTGATGGCGTTTCTCGCCCCCGAGCCGATCCCCGAGGCAATGTTCGAGGCCAAGAAAGAGCTTGTGGGTGAAGCGGCTCGTGGCTTCCGGGAGGAGACTGGCCAGGAGGATGACGCCGACGCGATCGACGAGGCGCTGGCCGAGCTCGAAAGCTTCTCGCTCCTGGCCCGGGGAGGCTCCGGAACCTGCACGGTCCACCGGGTAGTGCAGGAGGTTGTCCAGGGTCGCATTCCACCCGAGCGGAGAAAGGGGTGGATCGAGACGACACTGAAGATCGTCAATGGCCATGCCCCCTTTGCTGCCAACGATGTCCGAACGTGGCCTGTCTGGAACGCTCTCAGGCCTCACGCCACGAGAATCGTCTCCCTTGCAGATGAAACCGGAGCCGCTGGCCCTGTCGGCAGGTTGATGAACCAGCTGGCTGTCTACCTCAATACTAGAGGCCTCTATCGCGAGGCGGAGCCGTTGATGCGCCGGGCGCTTGCCATCGACGAGGCCTCCTTCGGAAACGAACATCCTGACGTCGCCATAGACCTCAACCACCTGGCTCAGTTGCTCCAAGACACGAACCGTCTTTCGGAGGCGGAGCCGTTGATGCGCCGGGCGCTTGCCATCGACGAGGCCTCCTTCGGGCAAGAACATCCCAACGTCGCTATTCGCCTCAACAACCTGGCGGCGTTGCTTCAGGCCACGAACCGTCTTTCGGAGGCGGAGCCGTTGATGCGCCGGGCGCTGGCCATCGACGAGGCCTCCTTCGGAAAAGAACATCCCAAAGTCGCCATTCGCCTCAACAACCTGGCTCAGTTGCTCAAGGCCACGAACCGCCTTTCGGAGGCGGAGCCGTTGATGCGCCGGGCGCTGGCCCTCGACGAGGCCTCCTTCGGAAACGAACATCCCAAGGTCGCCATTCGCCTCAACAACCTGGCTCAGTTGCTCAAGGCCACGAACCGTCTTTCGGAGGCGGAGCCGTTGATGCGCCAGACGCTGGCCATCGACGAGGCCTCCTTCGGAAACGAACATCCTGACGTCGCCATAGACCTCAGCAACCTGGCTCAGTTGCTCAAGGCCACGAACCGTCTTTCGGAGGCGGAGCCGTTGATGCGCCGGGCGGTTGCGATCTTCGAGCGGAGCCTCGGGGCGGATCACCCCAACACCAGGACCGTTCAGGAGAATCTGGCCTTCCTTCTCGCCAAGATCGAGGGCGCGGCGGGCAAGTGACGATCCGCCGCCCGGTCATGTTCTCCCATACCGGGAGGGGGCCGGGCGTGCGGCCGGGAAGGGGCGCCGGCCCAACCTTCGCGCTTCGTCTCCTGGTAAAATCCTGCGTTACCCCATGCCCGTCTTTGATCTCTTCCTGAGCCACAACTCCAAGGACAAGCCCGCGGTGCGCGAGATCGCGGCGGCTCTGCGCAGCCGAGGCCTTCGGGTCTGGCTCGATGAGGACGATCTGGTTGCCGGGCGCCCCTGGCAGGAGGCTCTCGAGGAGATCATTGAAACCGCCTCCGCGGCGGCGGTGCTGATCGGCAAGGACGGTCTCGGTCCCTGGGAGGATCGGGAGATGAGAGCCTGCCTGAGCGAGTTCGTGGACCGCGATTCACCCGTGATCCCCGTCCTTCTCCCCGGGGCGTCGGCCAAACCGAAGCTTCCTCTCTTTCTCCGTGCCTTCACCTGGGTGGACCTGCGGTCCGGCATTACGGATCAGAAGCTTGATCGGTTGGTGCGAGGAATCCCCAAGCCCAAGAGGAAGCGCCGCCCCAAAGTCACGCCACCCGGTCCACCGCCGATCCACAACCTCCCCTACTCCTCGCTCGGAGAGCTTCTCAAAGGCCGGGACGATCAAATCAAGGCTCTTGCTGCCCGCCTTCAGAGCAACGGCAAGCCCCAGGCCATTGTCCAGAACCACCAGACGCTCTATGGCCTGGGCGGCATCGGCAAGACGCGTCTCGCCGTGGAGTACGCCTGGCGGTTCGGGTCGCGCTACAAGACTGCGTTCTTCGTGCGGGCTGAATCGCCGGAAAGTCTCGCCAACGGCCTTGCCGCGCTCGCCCTTCGCCTCGGCCTCCCCCAGCGCCAGGTCCAGACCGAAACGGTCGAGACCGTCCTGCACTGGTTTCAGTCCAACCCTGGCTGGCTCCTGATCCTCGACAACGTCGACTCGAAGGAAGCGGAGTTGGCGGTCGTAGAGATCCTCCCGGTACTGGCCGGCGGTCACGTCCTTATCACGTCGCGGCTGAGAGACTGGCCGAAGACGGTCCACAAGCAGGCGCTCGATACGATCTCTCTCGACGAGGCGCGGTCCTTCCTTCTCGAGAGGACGGATGGAGAACGCACCGCCGCCAGCGATGACGAGGCGCAGGCTGGGCAGCTCGCCGAGAAGCTTGACGGTCTCCCGCTCGCCCTGGAGCAGGCCGGAGCGTACATCGCCCACACCCGGCTCTCCTTCTCCGCCTATCTCAAGGTCTGGGAAGAAGAGAAGGAACGGGTCATGGACTGGCATGACGAGGCGGCGATGGGCTACCCCGCGTCCGTGGCCACGACCTGGAAGGCCAGCTTCGACCGGCTGCACGCCACCGCCGGCACTCTCCTGCGCCTGATGGCGTTTCTCGCCCCCGAGCCGATCCCCGAGGCCATGTTCGAGGCCAAGAAGGAGCTTGTGGGAAAAGTGGCCCGCGACTTCCAGGAGGAGACTGGCCAGGAGGACGACGCCGACGCGATCGAAGAGGCGCTGGCCGAGCTCGAAGGCTTCTCGCTCCTGGCCCGGGGAGGCTCCGGAACCTGCACGGTCCACCGGGTGGTGCAGGAGGTTGTCCAGGGTCGCATTCCACCCGAGCGGAGAAAGGGGTGGATCGAGACGGCACTGAAGATCGTCAATGGCCATGCCCCCTTCGATGCCGACGATGTCCGAACGTGGCCTGTCTGGAACGCTCTCAGGCCTCACGCCACGAGAGTCGTTTCCCTTGCGGATGAAACCGGAGCCGCTGGCCCCGTCGGCAGCTTGATGAGCCAGCTGGCTCTCTACCTGAATACCAGAGGCCTCCATGGCGAGGCGGAGCCGTTGATGCGCCAGGCGCTGGCCATCGACGAGGCCTCCTTCGGAAACGAACATCCCAACGTCGCCAGAGACCTCAACAACCTGGCTCAGTTGCTCCAGGCCACGAACCATCTTTCGGAGGCGGAGCCGTTGATGAGCCGGGCGCTGGCCATCGATGAGGCCTCCTTCGGAAGCGAACATCCCAGCGTCGCCATTAGCCTCAACAACCTGGCTCAGTTGCTCAAGGCCACGAACCGTCTTTCGGAGGCGGAGCCGTTGTTGCGCCGGGCGCTGGCCATCGACGAGGCCTCCTTCGGAAACGAACATCCCGACGTCGCCATAGACCTCAACAACCTGGCTCAGTTGCTCCAGGCCACGAACCGTCTTTCGGAGGCGGAGCCGTTGATGCGCCAGGCGGTTGCGATCTTCGAGCGGAGCCTCGGGGCGGATCACCCCAGCACTAGGGGCGTTCAGGGGAATCTGGCCCTCCTTCTCGCCGAGATCGAGGGCGCGGCGGGCAAGTGACGGTCCGCCGCCCGGTCACGTTCTCCCCTCCCCAGGGGGAGCCGGGCGTGCGGCCGGGAAGGGGCGCCGGCCAACCTTCGCGCTTCGTCTCCTGGTAAAATCCTGCGTTACCCCATGCCCGCCTTCGATCTCTTCCTGAGCCACAACTCTGACGACAAGCCAGCCGTCCGCGAGATCGCGCGGGCCTTGAGGAAAAGACGCTATAACCCCTGGCTGGATGCCGACGAGCTCACTCCAGGCCGGTCCTGGCAGGATTTGGCGGAGAAAGCCATCGAAACCTGCCGGGCCGCCGCTGTGTTCGTGGGGCCGAACGGCATCGGACCCTGGGAGCACGAGGAGATGCGGGCATGCCTCACCCAGGCGGTGAGACGCAAGATCCCCGTCATCCCCGTTCTTCTTCCCGGCGCGCCAAAGCAGCCTGACCTTCCTCTCTTCCTCGGCGAGCGAACCTGGGTGGACCTTCGAACAACGGGCATCACTCCCGCCGGCCTGGACCTGCTCGTGTGGGGGATCACCGGCAAGAAGCCCAAGGCGCGGCGGGAGCGCGTCCAGCCTCCGCCGCCGCCTCCACCCGGTCCGCCCCCGATCCACAACCTCCCCTACCCCCCTCTGGGCGACCTTCTCAAAGGCCGAGATGACGAGCTGACCAAACTCACGGAGAGCCTCCAGGGCAACGGCCACCCGACCGCCATCATTCAGGGCCACCGAACCCTCTACGGCCTGGGAGGCATCGGCAAGACGCGCCTCGCCGTCGAGTACGCCTGGCGGTCGGGTTCGCGCTACAAAGCCGCGCTGTTCGTCCGGGCCGAGTCCTGGGACACCCTGAACAACGGCCTCGCCGCTCTCGCAAGCGCCGACCTGCTCGATCTGCCGGAGCGGTCGGCGCAGGCTCAGGACGAGACCATCCACGCCGTTCTCCGCTGGTTGAAGGCGAACCCTGGCTGGCTCCTGATCTTCGACAACGTCGACTCGAAGGACGCGGAGTCGGCGGTTGTGAAGATCCTTCCCGCGCTGGCTGGCGGTCACGTCCTCATCACGTCGCGGCTGAGAGACTGGCCGAAGACGGTCCACAAGCAGGCGCTCGATACGATCTCTCTTGACGAGGCGCGGTCCTTCCTTCTCGAGAGGACGGATGGAGAACGCACCGCCGCCAGCGATGACGAGGCGCAGGCTGGGCAGCTCGCCGAGAAGCTTGACGGTCTCCCGCTGGCCCTGGAGCAGGCAGGCGCCTACATCACCCACACTCGGCTCTCCTTCTCCGCCTATCTGAAGGTCTGGGAAGACGAGAAGGAGCGGGTGCTGGTGTGGCATGACGAGGCGGCGATGGGCTACCCCGCGTCCGTGGCCACGACCTGGAAGACCAGCTTCGACCGGCTGCACGCCACCGCTGGTGCTCTCCTGCGCCTGATAGCGTTTCTCGCCCCCGAGCCGATCCCCGAGGCAATGTTCGAGGCCGAGAGGGAGCTTGTGGGTGAAGCGGCCCGTGGCTTCCGGGAGGAGACTGGCCAGGAGGACGACGCCGGCGCGATCGAAGAGGCGCTGGCCGAGCTCGAAGGCTTCTCGCTCCTGGCCCGCGGAGGCTCCGGAACCTGCACGGTCCACCGGGTGGTGCAGGAGGTTGTCCAGGGTCGCATTCCACCCGAGCGGCGGAAGGGGTGGATCGAGACGGCACTGAAGATCGTCAATGGCCATGCCCCCTTCGATGCCGACGATGTCCGAACGTGGCCTGTCTGGAACGCTCTCAGGCCTCACGCCACGAGAATCGTTTCCCTTGCGGATGAAACCGGAGCCGCTGGCCCTGTCGGCGTGTTGATGAGCCAGCTGGCTCTCTATCTCACTACCAGAGGCCTCCATGGCGAGGCGGAGCCGTTGATACGCCGGGCGCTGGCCATCGACGAGGCCTCCTTCGGAAACGAACATCCTAAGGTCGCCATTCGCCTCAACAACTTG
>JANMTS010000143.1:0-1815 GCA_031390755.1 Holophagales bacterium | reverse complement strand
CAGCGGCAAACGAGGTTGCGCCAGCCGCTCAACCACCGGGGTGCGCCGCCGGAGTGTTCTTTGACAACTGAATCTTGAATTGCCGGGGGTCCGCCTTGGGCCGGCAGGCCCCCGGCCTGTCTTGTCGAGCCGGCGGGGCTGGGGGCGTGTTGCCTCAGCCCCGCTCCGTGCTCCGCCGCGCCCGTTCCAGGGCCGCGGCGACTTCCTGTATGTAGAAGGACGGCCGCCACCGTCTCGGCCTCGGCCGCCTGCCGGAAGGAGACCGGGGCTCCGCGCGGCCTCAGCGGGGCTCCTACAGGCTTCAAAGGTTCAGGGAGGTGAGATCAGTCCGGATCAGGGATACCGCCGCGGGCGGCTACCCGTGCCTCGCGGACAAGGGCCATCGCGTAGAACCGGGAATCGCGGGCGATGAGCTCCGCCGCCTCGGCCAAGTCTTGGGTCGCTGCTTCCGCCCACCTTACGGTTCGAGCCACTTGGCCATCCGACGGTCAAACTCCTCCTCAGAGAGAGTACGCCCCGCCTCGGCATCGGCGAGCCCATGGTCGATCTTCTGACGGACATAGATGTGGTACTGGATGTCTTCGAGGGAGGCGTCCTCTGGCAGGCGTTCCAGGATGCGCAGCACTTCGTCCTTGGCAGCGTTCATAGGGGAAGCTTACCTCAAGCTTTCTCCGAGAGCGTACGAGCATTAGCCGCAGCCAGATGCTCAGGAACGACGGCCGCTTCTCCGTGAAGTCGCCGCTTACCCTGCCTTGAGCCCGTACTTGAGCAGCCTCGATCGTAACGTCCGGGGGTTCATCCCGAGCGCTTCGCAGGTCTCTCCGAAGCGGCCCTTGCAGCGGCCGAGAGCCTCTTCGATGAGGCTGCGCTCGTACAGGGCCCTCAGGCTTTTGTACTCGCTGGCTGACAGGCGGGGAGGCAGGGGCGGCGGCTGGGAGAACAGAAGCTGACGCTGGTCAGGTTCTCTCGCTGGCACCGGCGGAGCGGGCACTGCCGGAGCGGCCGGTTGGGCGGGGGAAGCCCAACTGCGCACCAGGGTCTGCCTTACCTCCGCCAGATGAGGCTCCGTGAGCCGCCGGGCTTCGACCAGGGCCAGGAGGTCGCGCCACAGTTGGATCGTCTGGGCGTGGCGCTCCTCTCCGGCCTTCTTCATCCGCTCGATCGCGTCCTCACAGGCCTGGGCCGCCTTGCCGAAATCACCCCGCTTGTAAAGTACCTCGAAGCGGGCCAGCATCGTAAGGAAGGCGTCCTTGGAGAGCCCGGTTTCCATCCGCGCTGTGATGTTGACGTTGTAAAGAATCGCTGCTTCCCGGTCGTGCCCCATGGCATCGAGAATGAGCGCTTCCAGATAGCTCGCCTGCAAACCGGTCCGCGCCCCACCGTTCCGCTCGGCGAGCGGCAGCGTGGCAACATGGTGCCGGAGTGCTTCGCGCGGCTGGCCCAGGAAGACGAGGCACGCCGTCACAATGTTCCTTGCCAGGATCTCAAGCCCTGCCTGGCCGGGCGCCAGCATCTTCAGGGCTGCTGAGGCACGGTCGAGAGCTTCCTCATGGCGGCACGCGGCCAGGAGAGAGTTGGCTTCCTTGACCGTGATCGAGGCCAACCCGGCGGAGTCCGCGACACTACGGTAGAGGGCCGCCGCCCGAGCCAGCAGATTCAGAGCTTCATCGTAATGGTGTCACCGATCGTCCTAAATTCCCCCCGTGGGATCACCTAAAAATCCCCCCCTCCTCGTAACCGAGAGAGGAGTGGGCATGGACAGCAAGCCTGAAATCGAGATGCTGGCCGTGGCGCCTGTAGGCGCCACGGAGGAGC
>JANMTS010000142.1:0-42268 GCA_031390755.1 Holophagales bacterium | reverse complement strand
CCGGAGGCTGTGTAATGCGACGGCCCGAGAGGCTACCCGTAAGCCGTGTGCGGGAAATCCGCATGCACGGTTTGAAAGGGGGTCTTGACACCCAACCCGGCGGACAACCGTCGGAGAACGTGTAAGGATCTACCAATGAAGATCCTTAGCCTTGTCCTGGTCTTGTGGGCCTCCCTCGCTTCCGCACAGCCCCTCGAAATTCGCGGAACCACCGAGACCGAAGCCGCGAACGCCATGCCCAAGCTGGCGGAGGCGACGATCGGCAGGCTCCAGGAGCCCGTCCAGGAGACTGCCGGCCGGGATCCGTTCCTGGATACGCTCTTTCGCCTTCAACTGGTGGCAAAGCAGTACGAGGCGGCCATCGCCTCGATCCACGAGCTTCGAGCCCTGCGGCAGGCCGGCGGCGCGAAGCCGGGAAACCTGCTGTTCGCCCAGTACGAGACCGTGGCCCGGGCGAAGCTGGGACAGGCCGCCGGGAGGCCTGTCGACGCGGCGTTCCAGGACGCAGCCCGCGAGGTGCTCGCCCCGCTCGACGACTGGACGGCGAATCGGACGCTGCTTTCGTTCCGCGGGGATCTCGACCGGATGCGCGAGACCTGGCTGCGTCTCCTGGAGGAGCAGACGGGGAAGCTCGATCCGCCGCTGGAAGAGACCGTGGCGCTGATCCGGGCGTTCCAGGTACAGCAGGCCTATCAGCTTCTGAACCCGCGCGCGGAGGCCGTGACCGCGGCGGACGACGCGCGGCGTTACGCGATCGACAAGGACATTCTGATCCGCACGCCCGACGGGGCGTCGATCTCTACAATCGTGGTGCGCCCGCGCTCAGCTGACCCCGAAACAGCCAAGGCGAAACCCCTGCCAACGCTCCTGGGCTTCACCGTCTACGCCAACGACGAGTGGAGCCTCCACGACGCCCGGACGATGGCGGCCCACGGCTACGCGGGCGTCGTCGCCTACACCCGCGGCAAGGGCCGCAGCCCCGACTTGCCCGTCCCCTACGAGCACGACGGCGACGACGCCCGCGCGGTCATCGCCTGGATCGCGAGGCAGCCGTGGAGCGATCAGCGCGTCGGGATGTACGGCGGCAGCTACAACGGCTTCACGCAGTGGGCGGCGGCCAAGAGGCTGCCGCGCGAGCTGAAGGCCCTGATGACCTCGGCGACCGCGGCGCCGGGCATTGACATCCCCATGCAGGGCAATGTCTTTCTCAACTTTCTCTATCCCTGGATTCCCTACGTCACGAACGTCAAGGCTCTCGACGACGAGACCTATTCGGACACGGCTCGCTGGGAGAGCCTGAATCGAAACTGGTACGTCGGCGGCAAGGCCTACCGCGACCTCGACAGGATCGACGGCCATCCAAGCCCGATGTTCCGCAAGTGGCTGGACCATCCGAGCTATGACGCCTACTGGCAGGCAATGATTCCGTATCGGGAGGAGTTCGCTGCGATCAATATTCCGGTCTTTGCCACGACCGGCTACTTCGACGGCGCGCAGGTCGGAGTGCTCTATTACTTCCAGCAGCACAACCGCTACAACCCGAAAGCCGATCACACGCTGCTGATCGGTCCGTACGAGCACCTCACGATGCAGGCCGGGGTTCCGCCCGTCGTTCAGGGCTATGAGGTCGACCCGGTCGCGAAGATCGATCTGCAGGAGCTTCGGCTCCAGTGGTTCGATTTCATCTTCAAGGGAGCGGAGAAGCCGGCGCTCCTCAAAGACAAGGTGAACTATCAGGTTCTCGGCGCCAACGAGTGGAAGCACGCGCCGTCCCTGGAGGCGATGGCGAACGGCTCGCTCAACCTCCATCTCGGCCCGGCGAACCGGTTGACCGCGGAGCCGCCTTCACCGGATGCGGTCACCCTTCAGACGGTCGACTTCGTGGATCGAAGCGATGCCGGCTACAAGCCTGCGGAGTTGAGCGTCACCAAGACTCTGGATGCTCACAATGGGATCGCGTTCGTCGGCGACGTGATCGTCGAGCCGACCGAGATCAGCGGACTGTTCTCGGGCAAGCTCGACTTCCAGGTCAACAAAAAGGATTTCGATTACACCGTCACGCTCTACGAAAAGATGGCGAGCGGCGACTATCTACTGCTGGCCTATCACCTGGGCCGCGCGAGCTACGCGAAGGATCGAACCCGCCGGGAATTGTTGAAGGTGGGGGAGCGGCAGCAACTCACGTTCAAAGCCGAGCGCATCGTGGGCCGCAAGCTCGAGCCGGGAAGCCAACTGGTCGTCGTGCTCGGCATCGTCAAGCAACCGGACAGCCAGATCAACTACGGCACGGGCAAGGACGTCAGCGACGAGACGATCCAGGATGCGGGCGATCCGCTGCGGATCGAGTGGTACGGCGACAGCGTCGTCGAGATCCCGGTATGGAGGTGAGCGTCGACAGTACGCCTGGGTAGCCCCCTCCGGGGGCTTGAAGAGCCTGCTCCTAAAGCAGCTCCGGCGACCGCAGAACCTCTCCCAGGATCTTCCGCAGGTTGACCGCCGCGACCTTGCCGGCGGCGAGGACGTCGGTGTGGGCGATGGGCTCGTCGGTCATGCCGGCGGCGGGGTTGCTCACCATGGAGAAGGCGAGGCAGCGCACGCCCATGTGGCGGGCCGCGATGACCTCCAGGACGGTGGACATGCCGACCACGTCGCCGCCGAGCGTGCGCACCATCCGCACCTCGGCCGGGGTCTCGTAGCTCGGGCCGGCGAGGCCGGCGTAGACGCCCTCGGGGAGGGAGATGCCCAGGCTTTCGGCGGCCTTCTTCGCGATTCCGCGCAGGCCGGCGTCGTAGGCGTTCGTCATGTCCGGGAAGCGCGGCCCCCACTCGGAGGGGATCTGGCCGCGGAGCGGATTGAGGCCGGTGAGGTTGAGGTGGTCCTCGATCAGCACCAGGTCGCCGGGACGCTGCTCGATCCGCAACCCGCCCGCGGCGTTGCTCAGGATCACGACCTTGGCTCCGAGGAGAGCGGCCAGGCGGACGGGGAAGACCGTCTCGTCGGCGCTGTAGCCCTGGTACGAGTGGAGGCGCCCGCGCTGGTAGAGGACCGGCACGCCCGGAGCGGGCTCGATCACCACCAGCTCGTGAGGGTGCCCCTCGACCGGATGGCAGGAGAAGGGAAGGAAGTAGTCGAGCGCCAGGGGACCGCGGACCACCTCGCCCAGATCCACGGCCAGACCGGAGCCGGAGACCACGGCGACTTCGGGGCGGGGCCAGCCGAGCTGATCCCACTTGTCCACCGCTTCCCGGAGCTGGGTGGCGAGCTCGTTGGGGATGTCGTCCTCGGTTTCCATGGGGCGTATGGTAACGCATCCCCGCGCTGGCCTTTTCTCAGAGGGTGTTTGGAGAGGCCAGCCATCGCGCGGCACTTTCAAAATACTCTCTCGCCACCTTTCCTCAATAAGGCGCGTCGGATAGGCTACGGCCCTTATGTCCGAGCTCGACGACCAGATCCAGAACCGCCGTGACAAGCGCCGCCGCCTCGAAGAGGCCGGCATCCCCGCCTATCCCCATCGCTTCGAGTGGGACCTGGAGCCGTCCGGCGTCAAGGCCCGGCACGGCGAGAAGACCGCCGAGGAGCTGGAAGCCGCGGGCCTGCGCCTGCGCGTCCCCGGCCGGGTGCGCTCGGTCCGCAAGCAGGGCAAGCTGGTGTTCGCCGACATCCACGACGGCAAGGAGAAGCTCCAGCTGTTCATCAAGCGGGACCGCCTGCCGGAAGCGGGGGCGCTCGTGCTGGAGAACCTGGACCTGGGCGACGTGGTCGGAGCCGCGGGCCAGCTCATCCGCACCCGCACCGGCGAGATCTCTCTCATGGTCGACGATCTGACCATGCTCTCGAAGGCGCTGCGGCCGGCGCCGGAGAAGTGGCACGGCATTGCCGACGTCGAGGTCCGCTACCGCCAGCGCTACCTCGACCTCGCCTCCAACGAGGAGTCCCGGCTCGTCTTCGAGGTCCGGGCCGCGGTGGTCAAGGGCATCCGGGAGTTCCTGGACGCCCACGACTTCCTCGAGGTCGAGACCCCGATGATGCACCTGATGCCGGGCGGTGCCACGGCCCGGCCGTTCAAGACGCATCACAATGCCTTGACCCTCGATCTCTTCCTCCGGATCGCCCCCGAGCTGTTCCTCAAGCGGCTGCTCGTGGGCGGCATCCCGCGGGTCTACGAGATCAACCGGAACTTCCGCAACGAGGGGATCTCGACCCGGCACAACCCCGAGTTCACCATGCTGGAGTTCTACTGGGCCTATGCCGACTACCGGGACATGATGGACCTCACCGAGGAGATGCTCACCGCCCTCGCGGAAGTCGCCAAGACGATCCAGGGCAAGGAGCACATCACCTGGCAGGGCGAGCCCGTCGACCTGGCGCGCCCCTGGGACCGGCTCACCATGCGCGAGGCCGTCTCCCGGTACGCCGAGATCCCGGAAGAGCGGCTCGACACCCTGGAGTCTTTGAGGGAAGTCATCGCGGAGAAGGGACTGGAGATCCCGCCGGGCGGCTCCTACGGCCATCTCCTCATGGCGCTCTTCGAGGAGACGGCGGAGAAGCACCTGGTGCGGCCGACCTTCGTCACCGACCACCCGGTCGAGATCTCGCCGCTCTCCAAGCAGCGGCCGGACGATCCGCGCTTCACCGAGCGCTTCGAGCTGTACATCGCGGGCATGGAGATGGCCAACGCCTTCAGCGAGCTCAACGATCCGGACGTCCAGGCCGACCGCTTCCGCCAGCAGCTCGACGCGCGGGAGAAGGGGGACGTCGAAGCCCACCTCTTCGACCACGACTACATCCGGGCGCTGGAGCACGCCATGCCGCCCGCTGCGGGCAACGGCATCGGGATCGACCGGCTGACCATGCTCCTGACCGACCGGCAGTCGATCCGCGACGTCATCCTCTTCCCGCTGATGCGGCCGGAATAGCGCTCCGGGATGAGAAACCGATCCTTCCCGTTGATGCTGGCGCTGCGCTACCTGCGCAGCACCCGGCGGGATGCGTTTGCCACCTTCCTGTCCGTCGTGGCCGCGGGGGCATTGGGTCTGGGCGTGTTCGCCCTGGTGATCGTCCTGGCCGCGATCTCCGGTTTCCAGGACGCCTTGCGCACCGAGCTGCTCGGCCGCACGCCGCAGATCGAGGTGGAGCTGCCGCCCGGCCTCGACGCGGACGCCGGAGCCGCGGCCCGCGAGGCCGTCCGCGGCGTGAGCGGGGTGGTCGCGGCGCAGCTCCAGGTGCGGGGCAGCGGCTGGCTCGTCGATCAGGGCAAGGTCCAGGCCGTGGAGCTGGTCGGCTTCGAGCGCGAGGTGCCCAACTCGTTTCCCGGCGCGGCCGGCAAGGCCGAGGGGCTGTACGTCCCCAGCTCGCTCGCCGCGCGCTGGGGGCTGAGGCCTGGACAGTCGCTCCAGGTCGTCTCGCCGCGCCCGACCCTGACGCCGTTCGGTCCGCAGCCGCGGCTGCGCAACGTGGATCTGACCGGCACCTTTGAGAGCGGCCGCACCCAGGAAGAGAAGGAGCGGGTGGCCGTGCCGCGGGCGGTGGCCGAGACCCTCTTCGGCGGCGGCGGCCGGGTGATCGAGGTGGCGGCGGCGGACATGGACTCGGCGATCGAGGTGGCCGCCCGGCTCGCCCCGGTGCTGCCGAAGGAGAGCGTCGTCCGCACCTGGAAGGATCTGAACCGGCCGCTGCTCTTCGCGCTCCGGCTGGAGAAGGCCCTCATGTTCGTGGCCGTGTCGCTGATCGTCCTGGTGGCGGCGTTCTCCCTGGTGGCGGATCTTTCCCTCATCATCTCCAGCAAGCAGGCGGAGATCGGCATCCTGGGGACGCTGGGAGCCACGCCGGCCGCGCTGCGCCGCGCCTTCGTGCTGCTCGGCGGGATGATCGCGGGCGGCGGCATGCTGGCCGGCACGGTCCTCGGCGTCACCTCGGCCTGGGTGATGGACCACTACAAGCTCATCCAGGTGCCGGGCCGGGTCTACTTCCTCGACTACGTGCCGTTCCTGGTGCAGCCGGGAGACCTGGCGCTGGTGCTGATTCTCACGTTCCTGCTCACCCTGGCGTCGTCCTGGTATGCGGCCCAGAGAGCCGCGTCGCTCGACCCCATCGAGGCCATCCACCGATGAGCGTGAAGGTCCGGGCTCTCGGCCTCCACAAGGCGTACCGGGACGGCGTGCGCCGGGTGGACGTGCTGAAAGGCGCCGACCTGATCGTCGAGCCGGGCGAGCTGGTCGCCGTCGTCGGCCCGTCGGGATCGGGCAAATCGACCCTGCTGCATCTCCTCGGCGGCCTCGACCGGCCCGACTCGGGCACCGTCGAGATCGGGGGCGAGCGCCTGGAGACGCACTCCGCGGCGCGGCTGGCCGCGTTCCGCAACCGCACCCTCGGCTTCGTCTTCCAGTTCCACCAGCTGCTGCCCGACTTCACGGC
This sequence comes from Holophagales bacterium, assembly GCA_031390755.1. GTDB lineage: Bacteria > Acidobacteriota > Thermoanaerobaculia > Multivoradales > UBA5704 > DATMER01. Next base: position 35,854 of record JANMTS010000142.1, on the reverse strand, counting down.
CCTGGAGAACGTCATGCTCCCCGGCCGGATCGCCGGCCTGGAGCCGCAGCAGGTCCAGGACAACGCGCGGCGGCTGCTCCTGGAGGTCGGCCTGGAGGAGCGGCTCGACCACTTCCCGAACCAGCTCTCCGGCGGCGAGCGCCAGCGCGTCGCCCTGTGCAGGGCCCTGGTGCTGGAGCCGCCTCTGCTCCTGGCTGACGAACCGACGGGCAACCTCGACCCGGCCAGCGGCGAGCACGTCTTTCAGCTTCTGCTGGAGCTTCAGGCGCGCCATCGCACGACCGGCGTCCTCGTGACCCACAACCCGGAGATCGCGGCCCGCTGCACCCGGACGGTGCGCCTCGAAGGCGGAGCGCTTCTCGAGTGATGGCCTGCATCGCGAGGGGGGCGGGCTCCCTCTCCCCCGGCACGGGGGAGAGGGCTGGGGAGAGGGGGAATGGGATCAACTCCGGGAATTTCCCCCTCTCAGCCTCCCTTGTATCCGGGTAGGGAATCCTGTCGGGGCGAGCTCGACCCATCGCCAGAGGGGAAACGGGTCTATGCTAGAATTCGGGAGCTTGGAAGAACAGAGCGCCATGGCATCGCAAACCCTGCATTCTTCTGGATTTGGCGCTGCCCGGCTCGTGCGAACGAGAGGCGGATTTCATGTTTGAGAAGTACAACGAAAAAGCTCGGAGAGCCCTCTTCTTTGCCCGCTACGAGGCCAGCAAGCTCGGCAGCCGGGTCATCGAGTCCGAGCACATCCTGCTGGGCATCCTGCGCGAGGGCGAGGAGACGGTCACCGAGATCTTCCGGCGCTTCCAGGTGAAGCCCGAGGACATCCGGCGCGAGATCGAGGGCGAACGTGTGTTCGTCGAGCGCATCTCCTCGACCGCCGAGCTTCCACTCTCCGAGGAATCCAAGAAGATCCTCGCCTATGCCTCGCATGAAGCCGAGAGCATGCTCCACGCCACGGTCGGCTCCGAGCACCTGCTCATCGGCATCCTGCGCGTCGAGGCCTGCACCGCGATGCGCATCCTGGCGCAGCACGGCTTCGACGTGTACACGGTGCGCGAGGAGGTGCTTTCGATCGCCAAGGAGCGCGAGGCCTCGCAGCAGAAGAAGGAGCTGCCGTTCCTCTCCGAGTACGGCCGCGACCTGACCTCCCTCGCCGCGGAGGGGTCGTTCGACCCCCTGATCGGTCGGGAAGAAGAGGTCGACCGGATCGTCCAGATCCTGTCGCGCCGCACCAAGAACAACCCGATCCTCCTCGGCGAGCCCGGCGTGGGCAAGACCGCCATCGTCGAGGGCCTGGCCCAGCGGATCATCGAGGGCAAGGTCCCGATCTTCCTCGCCAACAAGCGGATCGTGGCGCTGGACCTCTCCCTGATCGTGGCCGGTACGAAATACCGCGGCCAGTTCGAGGAGCGCCTCAAGGGCATCCTCAAGGAGCTGAAGGACAGCAAGGAGCTGATCGTCTTCATCGACGAGATCCACTCCCTGATCGGCGCCGGCTCGGCGGAAGGCTCGCTCGACGCGGCCAACATCCTGAAGCCCGCCCTGTCCCGCGGCGAGATCTCCTGCATCGGCGCGACGACGCTCAAGGAATATCGCAAATACATCGAGAAGGACCGGTCGCTCCTGCGCCGCTTCCAGGCGATCCAGGTCAACCCGCCGACGCCGGAGCAGACCCACGAGATCCTCGAAGGGGTCAAGGACCGCTACGAGTCGTTCCACAAGGTGCGCTACCGCCCGGATGCGCTACGGACGGCGATCTACCAGTCGAGCCGCTACATCATGGACCGCCACCTGCCCGACAAGGCGATCGACGTGATCGACGAGGCCGGCGCGCGGGTCAAGCTCCGCCGGGTCCGGGACACCCAGAACCTGCGCCGGCTTGAGCAGGAGATCCGCCAGGTCGTCAAGGAGATGAAGGTCGCAATCTCCGACAAGGACTTCGAGCGCGCGGTCTACCTGCGGGAGCGGGAGATCGAGCTGCGCGAGGATCTGGAGAGGATGAGCGTGGCCGCGGACGAGACCGGCATCCTGGAGGTCACCCGCAACGACATCGAGGAGGTCATCGCCTCGTGGACCGGCATTCCGGTGTCCGCGCTGCAGAGCGAGGAGGCCGAGCGCCTGATGCGGATGGAGGACACCCTCCGCAACCGCGTCGTCGGCCAGGACCGCGCCATCAGCGCGATCAGCCGGGCCATCCGCCGGTCGCGCCTCGGCGTGGCCAACCCGCAGCGGCCGGTGGGCTCGTTCATCTTCCTGGGACCGTCGGGCGTCGGCAAGACCGAGGTCGCGCGCCAGCTCTCGAACTTCCTGTTCGGCAGCCAGCGGGCGATGGTGCGCTTCGACATGTCCGAGTACATGGAAAAGCATGCGATCTCCAAGCTGATCGGCTCGCCTCCGGGCTACGTCGGCCACGAGGAGGGCGGCCAGCTCACCGAGCGCATCCGGCGCCAGCCCTATTCGCTCATCCTGTTCGACGAGATCGAGAAGGCGCATCCGGACGTGGCCAACCTGCTCCTCCAGATCCTGGAGGACGGCCAGCTCACGGACGCCTACGGCAACATGGTCGACTTCCGCAACGCGCTGGTGCTGATGACCTCCAACATCGGCTCCAAGCTGGTGCTGCGCGGCGGCCGCATGGGCTTCGGCGAGGGCAACACCCAGGACAGCTTCGTCAAGCTCGAGGAGGAGATCCTCGGCGAGCTGCGGCGGACGTTCAGCCCCGAGTTCATCAACCGCATCGACGAGGTGATCGTCTTCAATCCGCTCGGCGAGAACGAGCTGAGGTCGATCGTCGACATCCTGCTCGACGACGTCAACGTGACGCTCGGCGAGCGCGGCCTCCGGGTGGAGGTCACGACCGAAGCCAAGGAATGGCTGCTCCAGAAGGCCGGGATCGAGCCCTCCACGGGTGCGCGTCCCCTGCGCCGAACCATCCAGCGCCACATTCAGGATCCGGTGTCGGAGATCCTGATCCATCAACACGGGGAGTCCATCGGACGAATCGAGGTCGACCTGGGGGACAACCAGCTTGCCTTCCATCATTTCGCCCAAGAGACTCCGGAGATTCTGGCCCCCCATTGAAAAGCGTCCGTACCGGCCCGCCGTCGAGGCGGGCCTTTCCGGCGGTTCGGCCGCCGAGAGCGAGGACATGTAGAGATGAAGCTTGATCTCCTGTTGAGTCGGTGTGGCTTTCGGAGGCCGGAAAACGGCCGTGGATCCCATCCGCTCCGCAAACGCCTGCTGGCCCTCCTGCTTCTGCCCCTGGTGCTGACGGGAAGCATCCCGGCCGTGGCCCAGCCCATGGCGCCGCCGGCCGCCCCGGCTCCGACCGCCGGCTCGAACCTTCAGGGGAAGACGATCGAGGCCATCGAGTTCCAGGGCCTCCAGTCCCTGACCGAGGAAACCCTGCTCTTCTACCTCGGGCTCGAGCCCGGTCAGACGCTGAACGAGGCGGAGCTGAACCGGCGCCTCAAGGATCTCTGGCAGCGCAGCCTGGTGGACGACATCGAGGTCGAGGGGCAGCCCAACGTCGACGGGACTGGCGGGGCTGGCGGGACCGGCGGGACCAATGGCGTCAAGCTGGTGATCACGGTCCAGGAGCGGCCGACCCTGCGCTCGATCGAATACCAGGGGCTCAAGCGGCTCTCGAAGACCGACATCCAGGACAAGCTCTCCAGCCAGCGCATCCGCGTGCGCGAGGGCGAGCCCATGAGCCTGGGCGAGCTGCACCGCGTCAAGGCGCTGATCGAGGAGATGTACGCCGAGAAGGGCTACCGGTTCGCGCAGGCCCGCTTCACGGTCGACGACGTGGGGGCCAACGAGAAGAAGGTCACCTTCTCGGTCGACGAGGGCAACCGCGTCCGCATCTCCGACATCCAGTTCGAGGGCAACGACGTCTTCTCGGACATCCGCCTCCAGCTCGCCATGAAGAAGGTCAAGGAGAGCGGGCTCATCACGCGGATGATGAAGAAGGACATCTACGACCCGGCCAAGCTCCAGGAGGATCTGGACAAGGTCCGCGACGTCTACCGCGCCTCCGGCTACAAGAACGCCGTGGTGGGGGAGCCGCGCATCGAGGTGCGCGCCCTGCGTCCGAACGCCGCGGAGGTCAAGGACCAGAAGCGCCGCATGTTCATCATCGTCCCCATCGAAGAGGGGGAGCGGTGGAAGCTGGGCGAGGTCACCCTCGAAGGCAACAAGGTCTACAGCGACCAGAACCTGCTGCGCGTCTTCAAGGGGCGCCAGGACACCTGGCTGCGCGCCAAGATGCTCGACGAGGGAATCAAGGCCGTCAACGACCTCTACCACAACACCGGCTACATCTACGCCCAGGTCGAGGAGGAGCTGGTGGAGAAGCCGGGGCGGGTGGCGGACGTGATCGTGCATATCCGCGAGGGCGAGCAGTTCAAGGTCGGGCGCATCGAGTTCCAGGGCAACGACCGGACCCAGGACAAGGTGCTGCGCCGCGAGCTGCGGCTCTACGAAGGCGGCGTGGTCAACGTCGGCGCGGTGCGCAACAGCGTCCTCAAGGTCAAGCAGCTCGGCTACTTCGAGCTGGACCCGGAAGACCCCGTCCAGATCGAGCCCGACGTCGAGAGCAAGAAGGTCGACCTCATGTTCAAGGGCAAGGAGGCCGACCGCACCGAGCTGCAGTTCGGCGGCGGCTGGAGCGAGCTCGACGGCTTCTTCGGCCAGTTCGCGGTCAACACCAAGAACTTCCTCGGCCGCGGCGAGCAGGTCGGCGTCTCGTTCCAGAGCGGGCGCTACCGCGACTTCTTCGACCTCTCGTACTACGTCCCCTGGTGGCTGGACAAGCCGCAGAGCATCGGCGTCCGGGTGTTCGACCAGAACGTGAACTACACGCTCTACTCCGAATCCCAGCGCCTCCTGCGCAACAGCCAGGGCGCCGTGGTGACGTACGGCCGGAACTACCGGCTGTTCCAGTCGGTCAGCATGAGTTACAACCGGTCGGTCTACGAGGACGAAGAGCAGATCACCATCCCCGCTCTCCTTCCGGGCGAGACGCCGCCGCCGGCCACCGATCCGCAGCCGGGCGACGTCATCACCAACAAGTACTCGATCGACAACTCGTCGCTGCGGCCGCAGTACGTCTTCGACAGCCGCGACAATCCGTTCGAGCCCACGCAGGGCCAGCGGCTGTCGCTCGGCGTCGAGTACGCGGGCGGCTTCCTGGGCGGGGACAACTACTTCCTCCGTCCGGAGCTGGCCTACAGCGCGTTCGTGCCGGTGAGCAACTACCCCACGCGCACCGTGGCGGCCTTCAACGTCGAGGCCGGGCTCGTCAACGCCTTTGACGAGAAGAAGTACCCGCTGTCGTCGCTGGAGCGCTTCTACCTCGGCGGCGAGAACAGCATCCGCGGCCATCGCTTCCGCTCGATCTTCCTGCGCAAGGCCAACGGCGACCCCCTCACCGACGCCAACGGCGTCATCCTGGGCGGTGACAAGTATCTTCAGTTCAACCTGGAGTACCACTTCCTGCTCGGCGGTCCGTTCCGCATGATCCTGTTCGGGGACGGCGGCAACGTGTTCGGCGAGGGGCAGTCGATGGATCTGTCGCGGTTGCGCTACACGGCGGGAGCCGAGCTGCGCGTCCTGCTGCCGGTGTTCGGAGCGCCGCTGCGCTTCATCTACGCCGTGAACCTGGACGAGCAGCCCAAGGACAGCTTCGAAGACTTCCAGTTCAGTATCGGAACGAGCTTCTAAACACAAGGAGAACGAGACCCATGTCCAGCCGTTTTACTCCGTTCCTTCTGGGATTGGCCCTCGCGGCCGCTCCCTTTGTTTCGGCCGCCCCGGCCGCCGCCCAGCAGCCCGGTGTTGCCGGCGGTACGATCAAGGTCGCGGTGATCGACACCGAGAAGATCCTTCTCGGCTCGAACACCGGCAAGAAAGCCCTCGCCGACCTCAAGACCCTGCAGGAGAAGATGGAGGGCGACGGGCGCGGCAAGCAGCAGGAGATCAAGGATCTCCAGGCCAAGCTCACCGACGGTCGCCTGTCGCTGTCCCAGGACAAGCTGACCGAGATGGAAAAGCAGATGGAGGAGAAGGTCGTCGCCCTGCGGCGCTTCCAGGAAGACGCCAACAGCGAGCTGACCAAGAAGCGGGATCAGGTGCTCGCCCAGATCGACCAGAAGGTGATGCCCGTCATCAACCAGGTCGGCAAGGACATGGGCTACACGCTCATCTTCCGCAAGTTCGAGAGCGGCCTGATCTACGCGGACGAAGCCGTCGACATCACCGCCGCCGTCATCCAGCGGCTCGACGCCGCCAATCCCGCCGCGGCCAAGCCTGCGGGCAACTAACGGCGTGGCCTGGCGCCTGGCCGAGCTGGCCGAGCTGGTCGGCGGGCGGGTCGAGGGGGATCCGGAGCGCAGCATCGAAGCGCTCCGGACCCTGGAGACCGCCGGCCCGTCCGATCTCTCCTTCCTGAATCACGCGCGCGACCGCGACCAGGCTCTCGCGAGCCGGGCCGGTGCCTTGCTCGTCATGGCCGCGGCTGCGGAGACCGACGGCGCCGATCTGCAGGCGGCCGGCCGGCCGCTCGTCGTCGTCGACGACATCCCCTACGCCCTGTCGCGGCTGCTCTCCCATCTCCATCCGTCGCCGGTTCCGGAGCCGGGTGTCCATCCGACGGCCGTCGTCTCTCCTGAAGCGTCGGTCGACCCCACGGCCCACGTCGGGCCGTACTGCGTGATCGGCGAGGGCAGCTCGGTCGGCGCCCGCGCCGCGGTCCACGCCCTGGCGGTGATCGGCCGGGATTGCAGCGTTGGAGACGGCGCGGTGATCCATCCGCACGCCGTCCTCTACGACGGCACCGAGGTGGGGGCGGACGCGATCGTCCATGCCGGCGTGGTGCTGGGGGCCGACGGCTTCGGCTACGCCACGCACGGCGGGGTCCATCACAAGGTGCCGCAGGTCGGCCGGGTGGTGCTGGAAGCGGACGTGGAGGTGGGCGCCAACTCGACCGTCGACCGCGCGACGCTGGGGGAGACGCGGATCGGCCAGGGGACCAAGATCGACAATCTCGTCCAGGTCGGGCACAACGTGCAGGTCGGCCGGCACTGTATTCTTTGCGGGCAGGCGGGGATCGCGGGCAGCACCCAGCTCGGGAGCTACGTGGTCCTGGCGGGGCAGTCCGGCGTCTCCGGCCATATCAAGCTGGGGGACGGCGTGCAGGTCGCCGCGAAGTCGGCGGCCCTGACCTCGGTCGAGCCCGGTGCGAAGGTGGCGGGCATCCCCGCGGTGGAGCTGCGCAAGTGGCGGCGCCAGACCGTGCTGGTGGCGCGCTTGGAAGAGATGAGCCGGCGCGTCCGCGCGCTCGAGAAACGACTCGGAGTCGATGAAGGGGAGAGCTGAGTGACCGATCCGACCGTGAAGTGGGATATCGAGTGGATCCAATCGGTGCTGCCGCACCGCTATCCGCTCCTGCTGGTCGACCGCGTGCTCGAGATCGAGCCCAAGAAGCGGATCGTGGCCATCAAGAACGTGACCGTCAACGAGCCGTTCTTCAACGGCCACTTTCCCGGGCGCCCCGTGATGCCGGGGGTGTTCCTCGTGGAGGGCCTGGCGCAGGCCGGCGGCCTCCTGCTGCTCCACGACATGCCGGACCGGGAGAGCAAGCTGATCTATTTCATGGGCATCGAGGGGGCCAAGTTCCGCCGGCCCGTGGTGCCGGGCGACCAGGTGCGCTACGAGATCGAGGTGCTGCGCCTGCGCTCCATGCACTGCAAGATGTCCGGCAAGGTGCTGGTGGACGGCCAGCTCGCCGCCGAGGCCGTGATCTCCTCGGCCATGGTGGACCGCTGAGCATGGCCGGCTTCGTTCACCCCCTTCACCCGACGGCCCAGATCGATCCGGGCGCCTCGCTCGGCGAGGGCGTGCGCGTCGGTCCCTTCGCCGTCATCGGCGACGGGGTCGAGATCGGCGGCGGCACCGAGGTCGGGGCCGGGGCGCAGATCTACGGCCCGACCCGGATCGGCCGTGAGAACCGGATCTTCCCCAATGCCTGCATCGGCTTCGAGCCGCAGGATCTCAAGTACCAGGGCGAGGAGGTCTGGCTGGAGATCGGCGACCGCAACCAGTTCCGGGAGTGCTGCACGATCCACCGCGGCACCTCGAAGGGCGGCGGCATCACCCGCATCGGCAGCGACAACCTCTTCATGGCCTACACCCACGTGGCGCACGACTGCCAGGTGGGGAGCCGGACGGTGTTCGCGAACAACGCGACCCTCGCCGGGCACGTCGAGGTCCACGACGACGCCTCGATCTCCGCGTTCACCTCGGTCCATCAGTTCTGCCGGGTGGGGCGGCATGCCTACGTCGGCGGCTACAGCGTGATCACCATGGACGCGCTGCCGTTCGCGAAGACGGTGGGGCTCAAGCCCGCCTGCTACGGCCTGAACTCGATCGGCCTCAAGCGCAAGGGGCTCGACGCCGAGAGCATCCGGCGCCTGGAGCAGGCCATGCGGCTGCTGGTGCGCTCCGGCCTCAACACGGCCCAGGCGATGGAGAAGATCCGCGCCGAGCTGGCCGGCGACGCGGCGGTCGACGACCTCGTCTCGTTCATCGAGACGGCGAAGCGGGGAGTCCACAAGTCGCGTCCGCGAGGCGGGCGCATGGGCGGAGCGGAGGCCGAGTCTGAGTAGCTCCGATGCTTCCGCGGTTCTGCGGGTGGGCGTGGTGGGCACCGGCTCCATGGGCCGGAACCACGTCCGCATCCTGGCGTCCCTCTCCACCCTGGGAGGTGTCGAGCTCGTGGGCATCCACGATCCCTCGCTGGCGGCTGCCGAGGCCGTGGCGAGGGAGCATGGCGCCCGCGCCTTCGAGCGGCTCGACGACCTGGCCGGGCAGATCGACGCCGCGGTCGTGGCCGTCCCCACCGTCGCGCATGCGGACGTGGGCTGCGCGCTTCTCGGCCGCGGCGTCCACGTGCTCGTCGAGAAGCCCATCGCTCCGAGCCTTGCCGAGGCCGACCGGCTCCTGGAGTCGCAGGCCCGCTCCACGGCCAAGCCGGTGCTCGCCGTCGGCCACGTGGAGTTCTACAACCCGGCAGTCCAGGCGCTGCTCGCCATGAGCGCCGCCGGCTCTCCGCCCCGTTTCGTCGAGATCCAGCGCCTGGCCCTGTTCTCGCCCCGCAGCCTGGACGTGGACGTGGTGCTCGACCTGATGATCCACGACCTCCAGATCCTCCAGGCGCTCGACCCCAGCCCGGTCGTCGAGGTGAGGGCCACGGGCATCGACGTGCTCTCGCCGCGGGTCGACATCTGCAACGCCCGCGTCGAACAGGCCTCGGGCTGCGTGGCCAACCTCACCGCCTCGCGGGTCTCCTCCGAGCGCATCCGCAAGCTCCGGGCCTTCCTGCCGAGCCGGTACTACTCGCTCGACTATCAGGCCCAGGAGATCCACGGCTACCGGCTGGAGGATGGCGAGGGAGGGCGGAAGATCCTGCCCGACGATCTCCCCGTGACCAGGGCCGAGCCGCTCCTGCGCGAGCTGGAGGCGTTCGTCGCCGCCTGCCGGGGCGAGGCCGCCCCGCTGGTCACCGGGCTTTCCGGCCGCCAGGCCCTGCAAACCGCCCTCGCCGTGGTCGACGCGATCCGGTAGGGCTCTCTGCTAGACTCTCCCGCCGGCTCAGCTGCGCGGCAGGCTTGATTCCCATTCACGGAGGTGCTTTCGATGAGTGACGTTCGTATCGGTGTGGTCGGCGGGTCCGGCCTTTATCAGATGGAAGGGCTGGTGGTCCGCGAGGAGCGGCGCATCCAGACCCCGTTCGGCGACCCTTCCGATCCCTACATCCTCGGCGAGCTCGACGGCCGGATGGTCGCGTTCCTGCCTCGTCACGGCCGCGGGCACCGCATGACCCCGACGGAAGTGAACTACCGCGCCAACATCTTCGGCTTCAAGGTGCTCGGCGTCGAGCAGCTGATCTCGGTCTCGGCCGTCGGCTCGCTCAAGCTGGAGTACAAGCCGACCGACATCGTCGTTCCGGACCAGTTCTACGACCGCACCCGCCACCGCGTCGACACCTTCTTCAGCGGCGGCCTGGTGGCGCACACCTCGCTCGCGAAGCCGGTCTGCCCGCGCATGATCGATCCGTTCGTCGAGGCCTCCCGCGCGGCCGGCGCCACCACCCATCGCGGCGGCGTCTACGTCAACATGGAAGGCCCCCAGTTCTCGACCCGGGCCGAGTCCGAGACCTACCGCCGCCACGGCTTCGACGTCATCGGCATGACCAACCTGACCGAGGCCCGGCTCGCCCGCGAGGCCGAGATCTGCTACGCCTCGCTGTCGATGATCACCGACTACGACTGCTGGCACGAGACGGAAGAGGCGGTCTCCGGCGAGGCCGTGATGGAGGTCGTCCGCCAGAACGTCGCCATGTCCCAGCGCGTCGTGCGGGAGATCCTGAAGCGGCTGAGCGACGACGATCCGCGGGCCTGCGGCTGCGGCGAGGCGCTCAAGTACTCGCTCATCACCGACCGCTCGACGATCCCCGCCGAGACGCTGCGCAACCTGGCGCCGATCGTCGGCAAGTACATCCCGGTCCCGTGAGCCGGCTGGAGGCTGTTTGAAGCGGATCCTGGTCACCAACGACGACGGCATCTTCTCGCAGGGGATCAAGCTCCTCGCGACCGCCCTGGCCGAGATGCCGGGGATCCCCGGCGGGGTGGAGGTGTGGGTCGTGGCGCCGGACCGCGAGCAGAGCGCCATGGGGCACGCGCTCACGCTGAGCCGCCCGCTGCGCATGCAGCGGGTGGAGGAGCGCTGGTACGCGGTGGACGGCACGCCGACCGACTGCGTCAACCTGGCCGTGCTCCATGTGCTCAAGGACACCCCGCCGGACCTGGTGTGCTCGGGCATCAACTTCGGGCTCAACCTGGGCGACGACGTGACCTACTCGGGAACGGTGAGCGCGGGCTTCGAGGGGACGCTCCTCGGCATCCCCTCGGTGGCGTTCAGCCAGGAGGTCGCCGAAGGCTTCTCCTTCGAGCCCGCGGCGCGCTTCGCCGCCCAGGTGGCCGGGCTGCTTCTTGCCGAAGAAGAGCTGCCGCCGGATCTTCTACTCAATGTCAATGTTCCGGCTGGCCCGATCCAGGGGGTCAGCTACGCCCGCCTGGGCCGCCGGGTCTACAAGCAGAGCGTGATCGAGAAGCTCGATCCCCGGGGCCGGAAGTACTACTGGATCGCCGGCATTCCGCGGTGGCAGGTTGCCGACGGCACCGACTACGCCGCGGTCTCGTCCGGCCGCATCTCGGTGACGCCGCTGCACCTCGATCTCACCCACTATCCGGGGCTGGAGAGCTTCGGGCACCTGCGGGAATCCCTGGAGCGGATGACGGTGCCGCCGTCCTCCGGCTCTCCGGCCCCTACCCTCGCCGACACCGCCAACCCCGCCGACATCGCCGACACTCCGTGAGATCCCGGGCAAGCCGATGACCGACGCGTTCGCGGTCCCGCGCGAGAGGATGGTCCGCGACCACATCGCCGCCCGCGGCGTGAAGGACGAGCGCGTGCTGGCGGCGTTGCGCAAGATCCCGCGTCACCTGTTCGTCAAGGATCACCTCCAGTCCCAGGCCTACGGCGACCACGCGCTGCCCATCGGATCGGCGCAGACGATCTCGCAGCCGTACATCGTGGCCCGCATGTCCGAGCTGCTGGAGGTTCAGCCGACCAGCTCGGTGCTGGAGATCGGCACGGGCTCGGGCTATCAGACGGCGGTGCTGGCGCTGCTGGCGCGCCGCGTCTACAGCCTGGAGCGGGTGCCGGAGCTGGCCCAGCTCGCCATCCCGCGGATGCGCCAGCTCGGGCTCGACAACGTGAAGGTGCAGATCTTCGACGGCACCGTGGGGTGGAGCGAGTGGGCTCCCTACGACCGCATCCTGGTCACCGCCGGAGCCCCGAAGGTGCCGGAGCCGCTTCTCGACCAGCTCGCCCCGGGTGGAGTCCTGGTGATTCCCGAGGGGGCCAGGCAGTCGCAGAAGCTCATGGTCTATCGCAAGTCGGCGAGCGGCGAGGTGCGGCGGAAGGAAGGCGAAGAGGTCGCCTTCGTTCCCCTGCTTGGCCGCCACGGCTGGAAGCCCGGAGAGAAATGATCCGTGAGCTCCCAGGATCCCCTCAGCGATGATCCAACCGGCCGGATCGGCGTCCGCTGGCTCGTGGAAGGCCGGGTCCAGGGGGTGGGATTCCGCTGGTACACCCGCAACGCCGGCCGCAGTCTCGGGGTCGCGGGCCGGGTGCGCAACCTTCCGGACGGCCGCGTCGAGATCGAGGCTGTCGCCCTTCCGGGGGTCTTGATGCACTTCAAGGAGAGGGTGCTGGAGGGTCCGCCCGGCTCGCGGGTCTCCAGTCTCGAAGAGGAGCCATTGCCCGGTCTTCCCGACTGGGACCGTTTCGACATCGACCGATAGCCCGCGATCCGGGCTCCGGAGGAGAGCATGGACGATCTGAAGACGTATATCCGCGAGGTCCCGGACTTCCCGAAACCGGGCATCAACTTCTACGACATCACCACGCTGCTGCAGAACCCCCTGGCGCTGCGCATGACGGTCGACCGCTTCGTCTGGATGTTTGCCGAGAAGAAGATCCAGAAGGTGGCGGCGATCGAGTCCCGCGGCTTCATGTTCGGCCCGATCGTGGCCTACGACCTGAACGCCGGCTTCGTCCCGGTGCGCAAGCCGGGCAAGCTGCCCTGGCAGACGATCCGCGAGTCCTACGAGCTGGAGTACGGGACGGACTCGGTCGAGATGCACAAGGACGCGATCCAGGAGGGCGAGCACGTCCTGATCGTCGACGACCTGGTGGCGACGGGCGGAACGGCGCTGGCCGCCGCGAAGCTGGTCGAGTCGCTCGGCGGCGTCGTCGCGGGCATGGCGTTCATCGTCGAGCTGACGTTCCTGCCCGGCCGCAAGAAGCTGGAAGGGTACGAGGTCGAATCACTGATCCAGTATTGAGGAGGGGGTTGGGGCGGTTAGGGTATACTCTCCCGCGCCTGCGGCTATAGCTCAGGTGGACAGAGCAGGAGTTTCCTAAACTCTTGGTCGGGGGTTCGAGTCCTCCTAGCCGCACCAGCCTTTAAACATCGGCCCTGTTCCCTTTCGACAGGAATCCATTTCGGGAGTCGTTTCGATGAGTCAACAGCTGAACCGTAAGGACATGAAGCGCGACGAGCTCGCGAATGCGATGGAGAAGGGTGTCGAGTATGCGGAGAGCCACGCCAGGACGCTCTTCATCGCCATCGGTGCCCTCGTCGCCGTCGCGGTGATCGTCGCTCTCTGGTTCATGTACCGCGGCAGCCGCAGCGAGAATGCGAACGTGGCGCTCGCCCAGGCCATCAAGGTCTACCAGGCGCCGATCGATCCGACCGCGGCCAAGCCGGACGACCCGGACAGCCCGACCTTCGCCGACGAGGCCGCCCGCATGGCCAGGTCGAAGACGCTGTTCCAGGCGGTGTACGACGACTACGGCTCGACCTCCGCCGGCAGCGTCGGCGCGGTCTACCTGGGCCAGATCGCCGTGAGCGAGAACCAGCCTGACAAGGCCCGGGAGCTGTGGAAGGAGTTCGTGGACAAGCACGACGACCATCTGCTCGCCGGAGAGGTCCGGGTCAATCTCTTCGGCCTCGACCGCGCGTCGGGCAAGGCCGAGGAGGTCGCCAAGGATCTGACCGCCATGCTCGACCAGTCCGAGCCGCCGCTGCCGCAGGACATCATCCTGGGCGAGCTGGCGGAGACCCAGGTGCTGCTCGGCAAGCCGCAGGAGGCGGTCCAGAGCTATCAGCGGATCGTCGACGAGTTCCCGCAGTCCCCCTATGCGCAGGACGCGCGGCAGAAGATCGCCGAGCTCGATCCGTCCCGCGCCGCCGGCGTTCCGGGCCTGAGCGGAATGCCCGGCATGAACGGTCTCTGATTCCCGATCCGGGAGCCTTCCCTTGATCCTCCCCTACCGCATCCTGGAACGGAAACGAGCCGGGATGCGCCTCTCCGAGGCCGAGATCCTGGAAGTCGTCCGTGGCGCCACCGACGGCTCCTGGAGCGAAGGCCAGCTCGCCGCCTTCCTCATGGCGGCGGCCATCCGCGGTCTCGATGTGGAGGAGACCCGGGCGCTGACGCTCGGCATGCTGGACTCGGGCGATCGCTGGCATCTGGCCCGGGACATCCCCAACCTCTGCGACAAGCACTCGACGGGCGGCATCGGCGACAAGACGTCGCTGGTCCTGCCGTTCCTGCTCGCGGCCTGCGGCCTGCCCGTGTCCATGCTCGCCGGCCGGGGCCTGGGACACTCCGGCGGCACCATGGACAAGCTGGAGAGCATCCCCGGCATGGACCTGCGGCTCGACCGCGAGCGTTGCGTGGCTCTGCTGCGCGGCTGCGGCATCGCCTTCGGCGGCGCCAGCGGCAGCATCGCTCCCGCCGACCAGCGGCTCTATGCGTTGCGGGACGTCACGGCCACGGTCGAGTCCCTTCCTCTGATCACCGGCAGCATCCTGTCGAAGAAGCTGGCCATGGGAGCGGCGGCCGTGGTGTTCGACGTCAAGGTCGGCAACGGGGCTTTTCTTCCCGAGGTGGAAGAGGCCCGTGGGCTCGCCAGGATGCTCGTCGAGACCGCCCGCGCGCTCGGCACGAAGGTCTCCGCCCTGATCACCGACATGAATCAACCCATGGGCCGCTGGTGCGGCAACGCCGCGGAGCTGAAAGAGGGGCTGGAGTGCCTGGAGGGAGGCGGTCCGGCCGACCTCCTGGAGGTGACCTATCGCCTCGCGGAGGAGGTCTCGGGGCTCGTCGGCCAGCCTCTGGACCGCAAAACCCTGGAGGACGCGATGTCGTCCGGCCGCGCCCGCGAGCGCTTCGACCAGTGGGCTCTTCAGCAGGGCGCCGATCCCGCCTGGGTGAAGGCCCCGCGCCTGGATCTCGCCCCGGTCGAGCGCCCGCTGGTCGCCCGGCGGTCTGGCCGGATGTCGAGGATCGACACCCGCCAGGTCGGACTGCTCCTGATCGAGGCCGGCACGGGCCGGAGCCGGCCGGACTCGGAGATCGACCACGGCGTGTCCCTCCTCGTCGAGGCCCGCCTCGGAGACGAGGTGCGCGAGGGGGATGAGATCGGCCGCCTCTACCTCCGGCGCGACGACGACCGGCTCGTTCGCGATTTCGAAGCCTGCTTCGGGGTGGACGATACGGGCGAGGCCCCGCCCCTGATCCTCGAACGGGTGGGGTAGGCTCCGAAGCCGGAGGCCCGGCTCTCTGCGCCCGCCCGTGGGATATCATCCCGGCCCATGAAGGCCGCCATCCTCGCCGTCGGCTCCGAGCTTCTCGGCACCGACCGTCTCGACACCAACTCTCTCCGTCTCGCCGCCGTCCTCGAACGCCATGGCGTCGAGCTGCGCCGCAAGGGCGTGGTCGGCGACTCGATCGAGGACATGGCCGGAGAGCTGCGCTCTCTCCTGGCTCACCACGGCATCGTCCTGGTGACCGGCGGCCTCGGACCGACCGCGGACGACGTGACCCGCGAGGCCGTGGCCCTCGCTCTCGACCGCAAGCTCCACTTTGACGACAGCGTGCTCGACGCGATCGAGCGCCGCTTCCGCGAGCACGGCCGCGTCATGCCGGCGGTCAACCGCAAGCAGGCCGAGGTCGTCGAAGGCGCCGTCCTGATCTCCAACCCCCGCGGAACCGCGCCGGGCATGAGGATCGACGCCGGAGACTCGACGCTCTTCCTGTTCCCCGGCGTGCCCTTCGAGCTTGAAGGCATGATCGAGTCCGACCTGGTTCCATGGCTGGCCGAGCGCTCCGGAGGCGTGAGCCGCGAGACCCGGACGCTGAAGGTCGCCTGCCTTCCCGAATCCGTGGTGGAGGAGCGCATCGCTCCCGCCTACGAGGAGTTTGGCCGCGAATGGATCACCATCCTGGCCAGCCCTGGCGACATCCGGCTCCGCGCCACCGCCGAGGGGAACGACGCCGAGCGCGGCGTCCGCCTCGACGCGATGATGGCCCGCCTCCGCGAGCTGGCCGGCGACGCGGTGTATGCCGCCAGCGAGAAGGACACCCTGGAGAGCGTCGTCGGCAACCTGTTGAAGACAGCGGGCGCGACCGTCACGGTCGCGGAGTCCTGCACCGGCGGGCTGCTAGCGGAGCGCATCACCCGGATTCCCGGCAGCAGCGCCTGGTTCCTGGGCGGCGCCGTCACCTATACCAACGACCTCAAGACCGAGCTCCTGGGCGTGCCGCCGGAGATGCTCGCCGAGCACGGCGCCGTCTCCGAGCCGGTGGCGCTGGCCATGGCCGAAGGGGCGCGCCGCGCTTTCCGTGGCGACTACGGCGTCGGCATCACCGGTGTGGCTGGACCGGACGGCGGCAGCGAGGCCAAGCCCGTGGGCACGGTCCACATTGCCGTGGCCGGGCCGGAGGGCCGGGTCGAGCACCGCAAGGTCCGCTTTCCGGGAGACCGCGAGCGCGTGCGTTCGCAGGCGGCCCAACTCGCCCTCGACCTGCTCCGGAGGATGCTCCTCGCGTCATGAGGCTCTTCGTCGCCCTGGAGATTCCCGAGGCCGTGCGGCGCGAGCTGGCCCGCCGCATGGCCAGGCTGCGCGACCGGCTGCCGCGGGCGCGCTGGGTGGATCCGGAGCTGATCCACATCACGCTCCTCTTTCTGGGTGACACCGCGGCGGACCAGGTTCCGCCGCTCGCCGCGGCGCTGCGCGCGGCTTTCGTGAAGCATGAGCCGCTGGATCTCCGGCTTTCCGGAGGCGGCACGTTTCCACCGCGCCGTCCGGCCCGGATCGGTTGGGTCGGGATGGAAGCGGCCGACGATCTCGCCGCAATTCAGGCCGACGCCGCGGCTGCCGCGGTGCAGGCTGTCGGCTTCACTCCCGAGGACCGCCCCTTCAGCCCCCACGTCACCCTGGCTCGTTGCGATTCGCCCTGGCCGCTCGATGCCGCCGGCAGGTTCGCCTCCGCCTTCCCCGGCGAGATCGGGCCGCCGTTCCGCGTCGACCGCGGCGTTCTCATGGAGAGCAAGCTGAGCCCGCGCGGTCCCCGCTACAAGGTGGTGGAAGCGTTTCCGCTGGAGGCCGGGGAATGAAGCCGGGTCTCGTCGCAGGCATCGTCGTCGTGGCCTACCTGCTGGGATCGATCCCTTTCAGCTACCTGGTCGTCCGGCTGATCGCGCGCAAGGACGTCCGCCAGGTGGGGAGCGGCAACGTGGGCGCCACCAACGTTCTGCGCGCCGCGGGCAAGGCTGCCGGCGTCGCGGCTCTCTTCCTCGACATCGTCAAGGGAGTGGCCGCCGTGCTGATCGCGCGCCGCCTCGGGGCGCCGGCCTCGCTCCAGGGGGCCGCGGCCTTCTTTGTCATGCTCGGGCACTGTTATCCGGTCTGGCTCCGCTTCCAGGGAGGAAAGGGCGTGGCGACCTCCGCGGGGGCCATGGGGGCGCTGGCGCCGCCGGCCATGATGCTCACGCTGCTCGTCTTTTTCGGGGTCGTGCTCTGGCGGCGCTACGTGTCGCTGGGCTCGATCCTCTCCTCGGCCTGCTTTCCGCTGTTCGTGTGGACCACGCAGCGCTGGGGATGGGAGCGCCGCGATCCCTCCTTGATTCTGTCCGCACTGTTGATCGGCCTCTTCGTCATCTGGAAGCATCGCACCAACCTGGAACGGCTGCGGCAGGGGATCGAGCCCCGGCTCGGCGAGAGGAGGACGGGATGAACGGCGCCCCCAAGACCCCCCAGAATACCGCCCCCAAGAACGTGGCGGTTCTCGGCGCAGGCTCGTGGGGCACGGCGATGGCCGTGCACTTCGCGGGCGCGGGCGGCCATCGCGTGATGCTCTGGGCCCGGGATGCGGAGCTGGCCCGCCGCATGGCCGGCGACCGCGCGAACCCCGACTACCTTCCCGGTGTCGAGCTGCCGCCGCTGCTGGAGCCGGGCTCGGATCTGGAACCGCTCACCGCCTGCGAGTTCGTCGTCCTGGTCGTCCCTTCGCACGGCTTCCGCGTGGCGCTACGGCAGCTCCTGCGCGTGTGGCCGAAGGACCGGCCGCTTCAGCTCGTCTCCGGCACCAAGGGGATCGAGATCGAGACGCTGGCACGCATGAGCCAGGTCGCGTTCGAGGAGGGCGTGGCCGCGGATCGCGAAGTGCGCTTCGGCGTTCTGTCCGGCCCCACGTTCGCCGCGGAGCTGGCCCGCAACATCCCTTCGGCCGCGGTCATCGCCTCCGACGACGCTCAGTACGCCACCGAGGTCCGGGAGTGCCTGGCCACCCGCTACCTTCGCCTGTACTCGTCCTCGGACGTGGTCGGCGTCGAGCTGGGCGGCGCGGTCAAGAACGTCATCGCGGTCGCCGCCGGCACCTTGAGCGGTCTCGGATTCGGGCACAACACCCTCGCCGCGCTCATCACCCGCGGCCTGCACGAGATCACCCGCCTGGGCATCGCCTACGGCGGCCAGCCGCGCACCTTCGCCGGGCTCGCCGGGCTCGGCGACCTGGTGCTGACCTGCACGGGCGGCCTCTCCCGCAACCGTCAGACCGGAATCGACCTCGCGGCGGGCAAGACCCTGGAACAGATCACCTCCGGCACCCACCTCGTTTCCGAAGGCATCCGCAACTCGCTCGCAGTCTCCCGCCTCGCCGCAGTGCGCGGGGTCGAGATGCCGATCACCCAGCAGATGGCCGCCGTGATGTACGAAGGAAAAGATCCGCGCCGCGCCGTCGAAGAGTTGATGACCCGCGAGCTGAAAGCTGAATCTGAGCTCTGAGAAGAAAGAGTCCAATGACCGAACACCAGACCGTCCTCATCCTCGACTTCGGCAGTCAGTTCACCCAGCTCATCGCCCGCCGGGTGCGCGAGAACCGTGTGTACTGCGAGGTTCACCCCTTCAACGTCTCGCTGGACGAGATCCGCCGCCGTCAGCCCGTCGGGCTCATCCTGTCCGGCGGTCCGCAGAGCACCTATGACGAGGGCGCGCCCAACGCTCCGGCCGAGCTGTTCCAGCTGGGCATCCCGGTGCTCGGCATCTGCTACGGCATGTACGTCATGACGCAGCAGATGGGCGGCAGCGTCGAAGGCTCCAAGCATCGCGAGTATGGCCGCGCCGACATCACCGTCACGGAGCCGGGGCGACTGTTTGAAGGTCTCTCGTCCACCGAGACCGTCTGGATGAGCCACGGAGACCGGGTGTCGGCGGTGCCGCCGGGCTTCCGGGTCTCCGCGTCCAGCACCAACGCGCCGATCGTTGCCTTCGAGGATGCATCCAGGAAGATGTACGGCATCCAGTTCCATCCGGAGGTCTCCCACACGGTCCACGGCAACGAGCTGCTGCGGAACTTCCTCTTCGGGATCTGCGGCGCCCGCGGCGACTGGAAGATGGCCTCCTACCTGGAGGAGGCCGTGAACACCATCCGCGAGACGGTGGGGGAGGGCCGGGTGATCTGTGCGCTCTCCGGCGGCGTCGACTCCTCGGTGGTCGCCGCGCTTCTGACCCGCGCGGTGGGCGACCGTTCGACCGCGGTCTTCGTCGACAACGGAGTTTTGCGCAAGGACGAGGCCGTCCAGGTGGAGCGCAGCCTGCGCGACGGCCTCGGCATTCCGATCGTGTCGATCGACGCTCGGGCGCGGTTCCTGGACGAGCTGTCCGGGGTCGAGGATCCGGAGCAGAAGCGCAAGACCATCGGCCGCGTCTTCATCGATGTGTTCAAGGACGAGGCGAAGCGGTTGAAGGGGGTCGGCTTCCTGGCCCAGGGTACGCTCTATCCGGACGTCATCGAGTCGGTTTCGGTGAAGGGCCCGTCTGCGGTCATCAAGACCCATCACAACGTCGGAGGCCTGCCCAAGGAGCTGGGCTTCGAGCTGATCGAGCCCCTGCGCTTCCTGTTCAAGGACGAGGTCCGCCAGCTCGGCCGCGAGCTTGGCCTGCCGGAGCAGCTCATCGGCCGTCATCCATTCCCGGGCCCGGGCCTCGCCGTCCGCATCCTGGGCGAGGTCACCGAGGCACGCGTGCGCCTCCTCCAGGAGGCCGACGCCATCTTCATCCACGAGCTGCGGGAGAGCGGCTGGTACGACAAGGTCAGCCAGGCCTTCGCGGTCCTGCTGCCGGTCAAGAGCGTGGGCGTGATGGGGGATTACCGGACCTACGAGAGCGTCATCGCCCTGCGTTCCGTCGAGACCCACGACTTCATGACCGCCGACTGGAGCCCGCTGCCGTACGAGCTGCTCGGCCGCGTCGCCAACCGCATCGTCAACGAGGTCAAGGGGGTCAATCGCGTCGTGTATGATGTGACGAGCAAGCCCCCTGCGACGATTGAATGGGAGTAGCGTCCTCTGCGGAGGACGTCCGAGGGATATATATCCCTGGGCGCGGGGGTGGCATCGGCTTTGCTTTGTACCCTTGCGAATACCCATTCAGCACGGCTGAAGCATCGAACCCCAAGGAGATAACGGCCATGAGGTCCAGGAAGATCGATTATCGTGCGTTGAGCGTTGCGGCGGCTCTCGCGTTGCTTGCCCCGCTGACGGTGGCTGCCCAGACGATCGAAGTGAAGGATCTCGACACGGACGAGATCATCGAGTCGGTGGGGCCCGGCGGCACCATCACGCTGTCCAAGGGCGACCGGGTACGCCTGATCATGTCGGTGCCGGCCAAGGGCCGGACCTACTATCCGCAGACCGAGTATTGGGAAGGGACGCCCAACGGCGGCAGCGTCCGGATCACCCGGGCGAGCGTGGAGAACGCCAACGCGACGGTCGAGGCCGTGGCTTCGGGCCGTTCCGAGACGATCGGCTACCGCATCCTGGAGGATGTCCGCGGCCGTCTCGAAGGCTCGGTCACGATCCGGGTGGAGAACGACGACGAGGGCTACAGCAGCGGCGGGTCCCAGGACGGCGGCTACAGCAACGACTGGGTGCGGGATCTCACGGGCTCGCTGTACCGGGGAATCCTGATGCGCGAGATGGATGAGCCGGGCGGCCGCGGCTACATGGACCGCATCCGGCGCGGCGGGTACTCGACCGTAGTGCAGATCGCCCAGGAGATCGCCCGCAGCGAGGAGAGCCGCGTTCGCGTGTACGAGCGGGCGAACAACCAGCAGCGCCTCGTGGCGCTCTATGAGAACCTGCTCGACCTGGACTCCGACGACATCGACGAGGAGGACTGGGACAACGACCTGCGCCGCCTCAACCAGGGCCGGATCTCCGATGTCGTCAACGACATGGTCCGGTCCGAGCGATTCCGGGAAATTCAGGATCTCTAGCCTCCTTCTCTCGCCACCTGTCCCAAGCTGGCACCCTTCTTGCTCCTTCTCTCAAGCGTAACTGCCGAGACCGCCGCTCCAGCGGCGGCGGTCCAGATAGAAGGAGGTTTCCATGAACACGAAGACCTATCGCGCCTTGGGCCTTGTAGCCCTGGTTTTGCTGCTTGCCCCCCTCGGTGCTTTCGCTAAGAAGGCCGCCCAGGGGACGTTCAGCGCCGTTGAGATCCAGGTGAAGGATCTGGCCACCGACGAGATCATCGCGACGGTGAGGCCGGGCGGCACCGTTACGCTCCAGGAAGGCCAGAAGGTGCGGCTGATCATGACCGCCCTCCATTCCGGCCAGGGCCGTCCCTACTATCCGGAAACCGAGTTCACCGAGGTGCTCCAGCCCGGCCGCGGCCGGGTCCGCGTGACCCGGACCAGCGTGGAGAATGCGAACGCCACGGTCGAGATCGTGAACCTCAACGATTCGAACCGGAATTGGACCGAGACGCTGCGCTACCGGATCGTCGAGAACATCTCCCTGGCGAAGAGGGAGCGTGAAGGTTCCGTGACCATCCGTGTCGCGCCGGTCTCGGCCTCCGTTCCGATCGGCTCCGCTTCGGCCCGGACGGCCCGCGAGCTGACCAACCTGCTCTATCGCGGCATCCTGCTGCGGTCTCTCGACGAGACCGGCGCCGCGTCTTACATCGCCCGCATCGAGGACGGCGGCTATCCCGCCCTGATCGAGGTGGCCCGGGAAATGGCCCGCAGCGAAGAGAGCCGGGTCCGCGTCTACGAGCGCACCGGTGTCACGAACCAGCAGCGCCTGGACGCCCTCTATCTCAACCTTCTGAGCCTCAGCGGCAACCAGATCGACCGCTCTCAGTGGGATTCGAACCTGAGCCTGATCAGCCAGGGCCGCATGGAAGAGCTGGTTGCGAACCTCGTGCGTTCGGACCGCTTCCAGGATCTTCACGGCCTGAGCTCCGAGCGGACGGCCCTGCGCCGCTGGTAAGGCCGCTGGTAAGGTATTAGTCCAAGTCGGGTTCCCGAGCCCCACCTCCAGCCAGGGGGTGGGGTTTCTGTTTTATCCTTCCTCGTGCTTTTCCGCCGCCAACCTCCCCCGGCCCGCTATGAGCTTCTGACCCGGGAGGGCTGTCATCTCTGCGACGAGATGGCGGTGGTCCTCGACGACGTGCTCCCATCCCTGGGCCTGTCCTACTCCCTGCTCGATATCGACGCCAGCGACGCCGACTCGGACCTTCGCGCCCGCTTCACGGACGTCGTGCCCGTCCTTCTGCGGGACGGTCTTCCCGTCGCGAAGATTCGGGTGGATCGGCGCGCGCTCGAACGCATCGTCCGCCGCCGCCTGCCGGAGCCCTGAAATGGACCCGCCCGGCCTGCCACTCCCGGATATAGAATCACTGTTCACTCATCGCCGGTCTTCCTTCGGAGCCTGAAACATGGCGCAGCTCCTCAGTGCTCTCTTCAGCCTGGGCATCTTCAGCTATCTGCCCTGGATCTTTGCCCTGGTGGCCATCGTGGACGCCGTTCGCGTCGGCGCGGACTGGTACTGGATCTGGATCATCTTCATGTTTCCGGGTCTCGGTGCCGCCGCCTACTTCGTGGTCGTCCGGAGCGGGTGGGTAGGGGGGCGCCGCGGCTTCGCCGTGTCACCGGCCACGGCCCGGCGCCTTCAGGCGCGCCGCCGTCTCCGGGAGCTGAGCGTCCAGCTCAACCACTGGCGGGGACCGGCCGTCCTGGCCGAGTCCGGGGAGGAGCTGCTCGTCCTCGCCAAGTACAAGGAAGCCGAGAAGCGCCTCCTGGAGGCGCGGGAGAACGGCGCGGGCATCGAGGACGTCAATTTCGGCCTCGCCCAGGCCTATCAGATGCAGGGCCGTTTCGCGGAAGCCGTCCCGCTGCTCGACGAGCTGGTCAAGGCCGCGCCGGACGCGAACCTCGGCCGCGCCATGATGCAGCTGGGCCGCAGCCTCGACGAAAGCGGACAGAAGGAGAAGGCCGAGCCGGTCCTGAGGAAGGTTCTGGAGCGCCGGCCGATCATCGAGGCCCAGGTCCGCCTGGCACGGCTCCTCCTGGCCAGGGGAGAGAAGGAGGAGGCCCAGCGGCTCCTCCAGGAAGTCAGGACCGACGCCGCCATCCTGCCGGCCTACCTGCGCCGGGAGCATCGCGCCTGGATCTGGACCGCCCGCACGTTGCGCACCGGCAGCGGCCGGCTGCCGCGCCCCTACATCGAAGGGGGAGAGAAGCCGGGCCGCCGGCTCCGTCTCATCCTCGCCGGAGTGGGCGCGCTCATTCTTCTCGTCCTGGTCGTGAGGTACGGCATGGAGAAAGTGCGCGTTCTCGAGGAGCAGGCGCGGCAGCACCAGCATTCCAGTCCAGCCGAGCCCGCCCGCCCCGAGAGGGAGCCTCGCTGACAGCCAGGGGCAAGTCCGTCGCCGTCGCCCTGCTTCTCGCGGCGCTCCTCGCCGGTCCGGTTTCCGGACAGGCCCCCGGGGGACAGCAGGCGGCGGTGGCGTCGTCCGCCACGGCGATGAAGGAATGTCCCTCCGGCAATCTCCTCGCATCGCGGAGGCCGGTTGCGGCCAGCGGAACGGTTGGAGCAGAGCGGGCGACGGATGGCCGCGTCGCGCCGGAAGGATCTTCCTGGAATTCTTCACCCGCCGTCGTGCTCGACGCCGGAGGGGGATCGATCACGTGGGACCTGGGAGCCCCTCGGGCGGTGCGCGGCCTCCTGGTGCAGGGGGACGCCAACGATCGCTATCCCGTCTCGGGCTCCATCGACGGGGTCGCGTTCGCCCCGCTCGGCGCGATCGCCGCGCTCTCCGACGTCGCCGGCCTGCGGACGCGCACCGAGATCTTTCCCGCCGCGCCGGTCGTGCGATTCCTGCGGCTCGATCCGCCCGAGGGCGACGGCTTCGCCTCGGTGGCCGAGGTCGGCGCCTGGTGCGCGCTGCCGAATCCGTGGCCGCCGGTCTTCGCCATCCAGCCGGCCGCTCCTCCCGAGCCGGATCTGTTCACCTATTGGAACGATCTCACCAGCCGCTGGTGGGAGCTTTTGCTGGCTCTTCTGGGGATCGTCCTGCTCGTCGTCGATGCGCGGCGGACGCGGCGGGAAGGGGAGCCCGTGGCCCGGAGTTGGAGGCGGCGGCTCTTCGGAGCGGCTGCGGTGGTTGCCGCGTT
The DNA here is from genome assembly GCA_031390755.1 of Holophagales bacterium. GTDB lineage: Bacteria > Acidobacteriota > Thermoanaerobaculia > Multivoradales > UBA5704 > DATMER01. The sequence continues at coordinate 11,420 of JANMTS010000142.1, read as the reverse complement.
GACCTACTTCAACTTCGGCGCCTTCCACTTCGGCACGTTCGTCCACACCTGGGACACGCTGCACTATTACCTGGGCGCCAAGTACTTCCGGGAGCTGTCCTACGACCGGCTTTATGAATGCCTCGCGGTGGCCGACGCCGCGGAGCCGCAGCTCGTGCCGCGCGTGGAGCGACGGGAGATCACCAACCTCCGCACCAACGTGCTGGAGTCGACGGAGGAGATCCTCGAGCATCCGGAGCGCTGCACCGGTCGCTTCACCGAGGCCCGCTGGCGGCAGTTCCGCGCCGACGCGGCTTGGTTCCGCGCCCGGGAGTCGCCGCAGCGCTGGGAAGAGATCTCCACCGATCACGGCTTCAACGGCACGCCGGTCTGGCTGATCGCGGGCTCTCTGCTCTCCAATCTCGGGCCGGCGAGCGACGGCCAGATCCGTGCCCTGACGGCGCTCGATCCGCTCTATTTTCTCGCGCTCGTGGCGGTGATCGGCTGGGCCTTCGGCGTGCGCGCCCTCGCCGTGGCCCTCCTCGTGTTCGCCACGTTCTTCCCTAGCCGTTTCTTCTGGACCGGCGGCGCGTTCCTGCGCTGGGACTGGCTCTTCTACATGGCCGCCTCCGTGGCGTGCCTCAAGAAGGGCCGGCCCTGGCTCGGCGGAATGGCGCTCGGCTATGCCGCGATGCTCCGCGTCTTTCCCGGCCTGCTCGCGGCCGGGCCGGCGGTGGCCGTGATCGCCCTGGCGACCTGCGACGGCCTGCGAAACTGGCGTGCGGGTCTGCGCCGGCCCGAAGTCCAGATCCATCTGCGGTTCCTGGCCGGCGCCGCCCTGGCGGCGGCGATCCTCGTCCCCGCGAGCTTTCTCGTCACGGGTGGAGTTTCAGGAGGGCCGGACGCCTATCGGGCATTCCTCGCCAACACCCGCAAGCACGAGCAGACGCCGCTGACCAACCACATGGGACTGCGCACGGTGGTGGATTGGCGGCCCTCGGAGGTCGGGCGGCGTCTCGTGGACGAGACCGCCGCGGACCCCTGGCTGCGATGGAAAGAGGCGCGGCTGGCGGCCTGGCGCCGGATGTGGCCGCTCGCGGCGCTCCTGGCCGCCGCGGCGCTCGTCGCCCTGGGCCGCGCGGCCCGCCTGCGGCCGGAGCCCTGGATCGCCGCGGCGCTCGGAGCGCTCTGGATCGCCTTCGCGGTCGAGCTGACCTCCTACTACTACGCGTTCCTGTTGATCCCGGCGCTGCTGTGGGTGGAGAAGCGGTCGGCCGGCATCGCGCTGCTCGCCCTGGCGGCCTTCTCCCAGCTGGTGTCGCTCGGTCCCTTCCTGGGGATGCCGACGTGGCGCGACGAGCAGTACACGCTGATCTCGCTCGCGACCGTCCTGGTGTTAGGGGGGATTCTCGCGGTTTTCTCGTGGAAAGGAAAAGCCCCCTCTCCCGAGGCTCGTGAGAGCCCAGGGAGAAGGAGCCGGACCATGAAGCCTACTGGCCGCAGGTCTTGAACGTCGAAGTGTCCTGCACGGGCAGGGCCGCCTGACCGAGCAGATTCTTGTACTCCTTGGTCAGACCGGTGTGGGTGTCGGTCACGTGCAACGTGAAGTCGACGTTGGTCGTGGCCGCGTAGAAGACCCAGTAGGCCGGACCTGCGGTGAAGCTGCAGGCGTCGAGCACCTTGACCAGGATCTCGGCGTTGTCCGCGCTGAAGAACCAGATGGTCGCCGAGTTGCCGCCGAACTGGGGCACGACCGTGCCCCGTCCGGCCTCGCCGGTCGCGGTGCGGTAGGTCGCCTCGAAGGCGAAACGGTTCCCCTGGGCACAGCCGGTCGAGCTGCTCGACGAGCACGGACTGGTCGAGCCGTCGTCGTCGAGAATGGTCAGGGTCGAGGTGTCGCGGTCGGTGTCGAGCACCGCGCCGCCGGTCGGGTTCGACAGCCTCAGGTTGATGCTCTCGTTCCCCTCGTCGATCGAATCCCCGAGGATCGGAACGTTGACGGTCTTCGTCGCGCCGTCGCCGTTGGCCCAGGAGATCGTCCGCGAGGTGTCCTGATAGTCGACCCCCTCGGTCGCGCTGCCCGCGGTGGTCGCGAACGTCACCGAGACCGCGCCGCTCTCGCCCTGCGAGCGCTCGACGCGGACGACCGCGTTGACCTGTCCTTCAATGACCTGGAAAGACGCCTCGTCGAACTTGATCAGCCCCTGGGCACCGTGGTTGGTCCCTCCGGAGCCGCCGTCGTCGGCCGGACCGCCGTCGTCGAGGATGGTGAGCACGGCCGTGCTGCGCACCGAGTCGAGCACGCCGCCGCCCGTGGGGTTGGTGAGCATCAGCTCGACCGTCTCATTCGGCTCTTCGGCGGGGTTCTTGAGGATCGGCACGGTGAAGGAGCGGATGCTCTCGTCGCCTGCCGCCCAGTTGAGCGTGCCGGAAACCGCGGTATAGTCGACGCCCGCGGTGGCGGTGCCGTCGCTGGTCGTGTAGCTCACGCTGACCGCGCCGTTCTCGCCGTTGGAGCGCTCGACGGTGATGATCGCCGTCGCGATCCCTTCATCGACCGAGTAGCCGCGCTCGTCGAACTTGAACGTCCCGTTGCCCGAGCCGCCGCTGCCACCACTTCCACCGGAACCGCCCGAGCCACCCGAACCGCCCGATCCTCCGGAGCCGCCGCTGCCTCCGGATCCACCCGAGCCTCCGGATCCACCACTTCCGCCGCTCCCGCCCGAACCGCCGGCACCGCCGCTGCCGCCATCGCTCGCGGCGATCGTGATCGTCGTCTGGCTGCGGGTCGCATCAATGGGCGCGCCCGTGGCGCTCATCAGAGTCAGGTTGAACGTCTCGCCCCCTTCGGAGGTGGCGTCGTCGAGAATCTGGACCGACACGATCCGGTCGGAGCTGTCGCCGTTCGCCCAGTTGAGCGTGACGTCGACGGCTGCGTAGTCGCTGCCGGAAAGCGCCGAGCCTCCCGAGGAGACGAGGCGGACCGATGCGGCGCCATCCTCGCCGCTGGAGCGCTCGACCAGCACCTGCAGCGTCGACCCTTCGGTCGTGCTGTAGCTGCTCTGGTCGAGCTTGAGAACCCCGGGGTCGGCGAGCGCAGGCGCTACGCCAGCCAAGAAGGCTACGGCTACACCCGAAAGCATGGCCTTCATGATCCATCTGTTCATTTTGCTTCTCCTGGACCGTCTGAGCGTTGAGCGAAATCGCTCTGCCTTGACTGGCTCATCGTGGACGTGACGATCTCTAAGGCACTGTAACAGAGGGAACGGAAAGGTATTGCCACCCAGAGGGGTGGGATTTCTCGCTGACCATTAGGGCGGTATTGGCGGTACTGGCGGTACTGGCGGTACTGGCAGTGTTGGCCCCAGGAGCATTCACGATAGTCTGTCGGCGCCATCCCTTGCCACGAGAGGAGCCGCTCATGCAACGAGAACGCGCCTTTCCCGGGTCCCGGGTGACGCCCGACGACCCTCGCTATCCGACCCTCATCCGCGGCTTCAACCAGCGTTGGGTGGGGCATCCCAAGTGCGTGGAGGTGGTCGGAGACGCCGGCCAGATCGTGGACGTCATCCAGCGCTGCGTGGACGACGGTCTGCGCCCGACCGTCCGCAGCGGCGGCCATTGCTACGAGGGCTGGGTCTCGCTCAACGACGGGGTCATCCTCGACGTCTCCTCCCTGAACACGGCGGGGAAGGACCCGGAGACCGGCTGGTACTTCCTGGAGAGCGGCTGCACCAACTGGGACGTCTACAACCAGCTCTACCGGCAGTTTGGCGTCACGCTGCCGGCCGGCTCCTGCTACTCGGTGGGCGCGGGCGGCCACATCTGCGGCGGCGGTTACGGCCTCCTGTCGCGCCTCCAGGGGCTGACCGTCGACTGGCTCCACGGCGTCGAGGTGGTCTGCGTGGACAGGGACCGCTCGGCACGCCTCGTCCGCGCCACCCGCGATTCCACGACCCAGGAGGAGCAGGATCTCTTCTGGGCCCACACCGGCGGGGGAGGCGGCAACTTCGGCGTCATCACGAAGTACTTCTTCAAGGATCTTCCGCCCGGCCCGAGCGAAGCGTGGCTGGCGAGTCTCGCCTGGGAGTGGTCCGACCTGATCCAGCACAAGGATCTCTTCTTCCAACTCCTCCGGAACTACGGCCGGTTCTTCGAGGAGAACAGCGCCCCCGGCAGCCCGTACTCGAGCCTCTTCGCGCTGTTCCACCTGACGCGGCAGGCCGCCGGCCAGGTGGTCGTGACCGTGCAGAACGCCGGCCCTGACCGCGGGCCGGTCGATGACTTCCTGAACGCCATGGAATCCGGCGTCGACAAGGCGAGATTGAGGTCCGTGGCGCCGCGCATCGTGGCCGGCTGGCACCACTACATCCCTGCGACGACCAGCGCCCGCCGCATGCCCTGGCTGGAGGTCACGCAGAGCCTGAACGGCTCGGGTTCCAATCAGCGCGGCAAGTACAAGTCCGCCTACATGAAGCAGGGTTTTCCCGACGACCAGCTCGAAACGATCTGGAAGTGGCTCACGGTTGAAAGCCCGGAGTATCCGGCCAACAGCCAGGCCCTCCTCCAGGTGGACTCCTACGGCTGCAGGATCAACGAGGTCGCTCCGGACGCGACCGCCGTGCCGCAGCGCTCCTCGATCCTGAAGCTGCAATACCAGACCTACTGGCCTGAGCCCGAGCAGGACCAGGTCAATCTGAATTGGATCAACGGCTTCTATCGGGAGATGTACGGCGACCGCGGCCCGTGGCCAGACGACGTCGTCGACGGCTGCTACGTGAACTACTGCGACGCGGACCTCGCGGACTGGCAGTACCTCTACTACAAGGAGAACTATCCACGGCTCCAGCGGACGAAGGCCGCATGGGATCCGCACAACGTCTTCCATCACGGGCAGTCGATCGAGCTGCCCCGGTGACACGATGACGACACCGAATGTTTCGGCGCTGTCTTTCGAGCACTTGGTCGTAACCATTGGGCAGGCCCATGCCGAGCTATCGGCGCAGGCTGCGCGGGCGGTCAACGTCCGGCTCACCCTGCGCAACTGGCTGATCGGCTGCCACATCGCGGATTACGAGCAGCAGGGTACGGATCGCGCCCAGTACGGCGACGCTCTTATCGAGCGACTGTCGGATCGCCTCATCTCGGCAGGTGTCAGCCGGGCAGAAGCAAGGGAGCTGCGGCGCTACCGCCAGTTCTATCTGACCTATCCCCAGATTCGGGAGTCGCTGACTCCCGAATTGGCCAAGAGCCTCGTGCGGCAAACGAATGCCGACGACAAGCGGGAGTCAATGACTCCCAAATTGGGCATCGCTGCTGGCGATATCCTGAGCAAGCTCTCATTCACTCACATCGCCGAGCTGCTGCAATGCGACGACGAGGCTAAGCGCGCCTTCTACGAGCTGGAGTGCATTCGTGGCAGTTGGTCCGTACGCGAGCTGAAGCGACAGATCGCCAGCCTCTACTATGAGCGATCCGGCCTCTCGAAAGACAAAGGCGCGCTGGCGACCTTGACGCGCCAAGGTGCGGAGCGGGCAGAGCTGACTCTGGCCATCCGCGATCCCTACGTCTTCGAGTTCTTGGGCTTGAAACCTCAGGATATCATGGGCGAATCCCAACTCGAGGATCAACTTCTGGATAAGTTGCACACTTTTCTACTGGAGTTAGGCCACGGCTTCTGCTTCGAGGCGCGGCAAAAGCGCATTTTGATCGGCGATAGCTACAACGTCATCGACTTGGTTTTTTACCATCGCATTCTCAAGTGCCATGTCCTGGTGGAGCTGAAAGTCGCTGCGTTCAGCCACGAGAACATCGGCCAGCTGAACACTTATGTGAGCTGGTACCGCAAGAATATGATGACGGAGGGCGACAACCCGCCTGTGGGCATCCTCCTATGCACTCAGAAGGACCACGCCTTGGTGGAGTATGCGCTGGCCGGCATCGACAACGGGCTGTTTGTGTCGAAGTATCTGCTGGAGCTACCGAAGAAAGAGGAGATGCAGCGCTTCATTGAGGAACAATTGGCGGCGGAATTCTTTGAGGATCAGTTGCCCTGAGGAAGGCTCCGGCACCTCGAGGTCCACCCGGCGCCTGGAACTCACCTTGCAGGACACCTCCCTTGGGTAGACATCGGGGTTGCCCACGACCAAGGACGGGAGGCACATCATGTTGGCAAACAAGGACGCGGTCGCGACGGTCGCGGTGAAGGATCTCAAGGCGGCGAAGAAGTTCTACGAGGAGATCGGGCTGCAATCGACCGGCGAGGAGAGCGACATGACGGTCACCTTCAAGACCGGCAAGTCGTCGCTTCTGGTCTACAAGTCGGACTATGCGGGCACCAACAAGGCGACCTCGGTGACCTGGGGCGTGGGCGACGATTTCGACGAGATCGTGAAGTCCCTGGAGTCGAAGGGGGTCGAGTTCGAGCGCTACGACGACCTGCCGGGCACGAAGCGTGAGGGCGTCGTCCACAAGACGAGCGAGATGGGCGGCGTGAAGCTCGCCTGGTTCAAGGATCCGGAAGGCAACATCCATCACCTGATCAGCCTTTGAAGATCAGAGGAGGGCGGGTTGCCCGTCCTCCTCCCAACCGACCTTCAGGGTACCCGAGCGATCGAGGGAACCGGTCCGGAGCCGCGGTGGAAGTGCTCCGTGGTCTGCGCCAGGATCACGCCGAGCTTGCGGATCGTGACCCGGTTGATCAGCGTCTCCCCATCCGCCTGCAGATACATCCAGAGCTCGAAGTCGACGTTGGCCAGCGGATTGCCGGGCCGCAGCGCGAGCTTGTACCGCCAATGGAATGCGTTGCCGGAGACCAGCCCCCGGGAGACGCCGACCACATCGTTGGCCGTCGCCTCGTAGCGGCGGTCGTCGACGCGGCGGAGGCGCCAGACGCGCTGCTGCTTGCGGCCGTCCTCGAAGGTGAAGTCCTGGGTGATCACCAGGTTGTCGCCCTCCCGGTGCCCCATCATCTCCGTCCGGAAGCGGCTCCTCGGCTGGCCGGAGCGGCTCTCCATCACCCCCCAGGACCGGGTCGGGCCTTCGAAGTACGCCTCGGGCTGGAAGCGGGGCTCCGCCGTGGCGAAGCCTTCCGGCCCCAGGGTCCGGCAGCCGGAAGTCAGGAGGCCTCCTGAGAGACAGCCCGCGATGAGGAGGAAAGAGACGAACAGGCGGCGCAACGGGAATGGCTTCATGATCTGAGCTTAGCACCGCGCAGGAAAGCGGCCGGGGCGCCATTCCCGATGGAATGACGGTCATTCCTTTTGGAATGACGACCATCCTCTTTGGACTGACGACCATTCCATCGGGAATGGAGGCGATTCCATCGGGAATGACGGCCATCCCAAAAGGTATGGAGGTCATTCCATCGGGAATGACGGCCGTACCCGATGGAATGGTCCTTCGGGTCGATACCCGCGGCGTCATTCCAGAAGGGATGGCACCCATTCCATCGGGAATCGCCGCTCGGGAAAAAGGAATGACGCCCCGGCCATCGGGAATGGACCTCGCGGCGGGTTGCGGTGCGTTGCTCCCATCGGGGAGAATCCGACGTTCCATGGGACCCACTCATGACCCTTCGAGGAGACGACTGATGCGAAATGTGTTTCTGGCTTTGACCCTGGCGTTGACTCTCGGGGCGAGCGGACAGCTTCACGCGGAGGCCGGCAAGGAGAAGCCCGCGGATGTCGGGACCGGCCGCATCGCCTGGTTCGACATCACCACGGGCGACATCGCGAAATCCAAGGACTTCTACAGCAATCTCTTCGGCTGGACCTACCTGCCGGTCCCGGGCACGGAGGGATACGTGGTGGAGATCGTCTCGGGCGGCACGCCGATCGGGACGTTGCGGGTCGCCGAGGGCGCGATCGGCGGGTTCAACGGCGTGGTCTATGTCCAGGTGGAGGACATCCAGGCGAGCACGAAGAAGGCGAAGGACCTGGGAGCCAACGTGATCCCCGGGTTCCCGATCGACCTGCCGGACGGACGGGGATCCATCTCTCTGGTCCTGGACCCGGCCGGCCATCCCGTGGGCATGTACTCCAGAACGCCCATCGCACCGGCGAAGCCGCCGGCGCAATAGCCCGCTTCGACTAGAAGGCGTCCGTGTCGGCCAGGCTCGCCAGGTTCCCGCTTGGGTTGGTGTATTCCTTCACCACACCGGTGACTGTATCGGTCACGGTCAGGGAGTATTCCACGTTCGAGAGTGCGCCATAGAAGACCCAGAACCTGCCGTTCAGGGCTCTTCCATCGAGCACCTTGATGACCACCTCGACGTTGGCCTCGTCGAAGAACCAGAAGTAGCCGGTCTCGCCCCCGGTCAACTGGACGGACTGCCCGGCCCCCGAATGCCCTTGGAAGTCTTTCCAACGCGCTTCGATCGCGAACCGGCCGTCGTTGACGCACAGGCGCGTGGAGCTTGGAGCACAATTGGCCGTCGCTCGGGTTTTCCGAGTGGTCATCAGGATATTGACGGGGCTCGGCGCCGGGCTCGCGGTGTCGAGCCCGGCGACCGTGGCGCCCAGCGGGCCGAATGCGGTCGTGTCGGCTACGCTGCCCAACCGTCCCGACGGATTGAAATAGCGCCGGCTTGCGCCGGTCTGCGTGTCGGTGACCGTCAATGTGTACTGGACATTCGAGAGCGCACCATAGAAGACCCAAAGGTGCCCGTTGACCCCTTGACCGTCGAGAACCTTGAGGATGACCTCGACATTGGCTTGGTCGAAGAACCAGAAATGCCCCGTATCCGGGGTCAGCGAAACTGCCTGGCCGCGGCCAGACGCGGCCTCGGAGACGTGCCAGTCGGCCTCGACTCGGAAGCGTCCGCCGAGGCAGAGCGTGGTCGTCGTCGACGCACAACTGGCGGCGCCCGGAGAGTAGGACCAGAGCTCCCGGCCATGGACGCCGTCGTCCGCCGAGAAGAACAGCCGTTCTCCGCCAAGCACGAGATCCTCGGGATCGGAAGAGATGGCTCCAGGCCGGATGTCCTGGACGAGTCGAGTTCCATGAAGAGTGCCATCGCTCTCCCAGAGCTCATTTCCGGAGGCAAGATCCACCGCGACGAAGTAGAGGCGGTCACCGACCGCGACGAGGTTGTGCGGTTCCGAAGATCCCGTGCCGGACACAATGTCGCGCACGAGGAAGGTCCCGGCGGATGTACCGTCGGTGCGCCATAGCTCACGCCCGCGGCCATCGTCCAGGACGAAGAAAAGAAGGGATCCGGCGGACGTGAATTGCATGGGCCTGAGCTCCCATAACCACGTCATGGGCGCTGTGACCAGCAGGGTTGTTCCGGCATCCGTTCCGTCAGAGCGAAAGAGTCCGACCTGCTTGCTGGTTGTTGAGGCGACGATGTAGAGCGCTCCTGCATGGGTGGCAAAGCTCGCTTGCTGGCGCAGGACATCACCGGCGAGGGAACCTGTCCCGCCCGGTGTTCCATCGCTGCGCCACAACCTTTCCCAGTCGCCGGGGGAGGTTCCCCGGAAGAAGAGCACAGAGCCCAGTTGGGCAACGCCGCCCTCGCTATATTCGAAGCCGTCGGGGAGCGGAAGCTTTCGGGTACCCTCGGCAGTGCCGTTCGTGCTCCACAGGCCGTCAGCCGTCACAATCAAGGCCGAATCCTTCCCTGGCAGGATCAGCCAGGAGCGGGGCAAGGTGGCAATCTTCCGCGTTCCGGCCGTAAATCCGTCCGTCACCCATAGAGAGGCCTCGGATTCTGCATACCTCTGCGACGTGAAAAGTACCCGGTCTCCCAGAACCACAGGCCTGCCGAGCTCGGTCCCCTCGTCCATGAGCAGGTACGTCCCTTCCGCGCTCCCGTCCGTCCTCCACAGGGACTCGGCACCTGAGGGGAGCATGAGAGTCAGGTCACCGAACGCAATGAGGGTGTCGGGGTAGAGCTCAATCTCGAGAGCCTCGGTCGTTGTCTCGGTACCATGGCTTTCCCAGATATGACTGAGGCTGGTGTCACTGCTCGCCAGAAAGCGGACTCCGGTGCGAGTTGGGGTCAACAGGGAAGGATTCGATCCCCGGCCGTTCCGGCCCAGAAGAAGGAGCTCCTCCGTCCCGGCTGGCGTTCCGTCACTCAGCCAGACCCCTGGACCCGGGTCTGAGCTCCACACCGTGAGCAGGGCCCGGGAACCCAGGGGAATCGGGGGGTGGGGCAGCACATCTTCGCTTCGATCGTCCGTCGCGAGCAATCTCCGGGTCCCTTCGGGCGTTCCGTCGCTGGCCCAAAGGTCGTACCGATAGTGTCCGCCTGTAAAGTAGAGCTTCCCCAGGAAAGGGTACATCCGGTCCACGCGGCACGACCCGCATAGATCCCCCACCCGCCGGGTTCCGATTCCAGTTCCATCCGTCACCCAGAGATCGGTGGTAGGAGGCTCGTCGGGATCGGTGTGTCCCTGGCCCAGGGCAACGAAGAAGACCTTGGCGTCCGCGCGGACCAGCGGCATGTTCGGATCGAGAACTGGGCATCCTCCCGGACAGCCGCTCAGGGGAGCTGTCGATCCCGGACGACCGTCGCTGGTCCACAAGCGATGTCCCGTGAGGCCGTCGTTGGCGGGAAACAGCAATCGTCCGCCGATTCGCTGGACGCCCCAGGTCGAGAGCGCCACGAAAGGGTTGTCGGGTGCGAGCTGAGTTACCTGCCGGGTCCCTCCTTCAGTGCCGTCACTGCACCAGAGCTCGCGTCCGCCGGTGCCCTCGTTGGCGAGGAAACAGGCCGAGCCTTCTGCCTCCTTGATGACGATTGCCGTCGACCCTCCAGAGGGGGACACGAATGGCTGCGCCGCCGCAAACCGACTGATCTGCTTTGTGCCTGTGATGGTTCCGTCGCTCGTCCAGAGCTCGTAGCCGTCTTCACGGGCCGTGAAGTAAAGCTGGGAACCCACGACGAGAAAGTTCTCCGGAGGACTCGTCCAGAGCCGCAGTTGCTTCGTGCCCTCCGCGGTGCCATCGGTGCGCCAGAGCGTCCAGCCCTCCCTTTCTACGGGAATGATAAAGAACGCCTGTCCGTCGGCAGCCGTCAGACTGAGCGGCTCGAGGTCTCGCACTTTGACGGTGCCGTCGAGATTGCCGTCGGTCCTCCAGAGAGAGCAACGCTCATCCGAGATCCGCGCACCGAAGAGGAGCACCGAACCCACAACACGTGGGTACGGTCCGCACAACTTGAGGCTTGGGGCCAAGGGAAAGGTTCCGGGGCGTGTGCCGTCGCTTCTCCAGAGCCGCCGCTCGCGGTCGGGATCGATGCTGATGGAGAAGATTCCTACCTTACGAAGCGCTCCGAGTGCGCTCCAGGACGAGGTGTCACCGATCGTCCTAAATTCCCCCCGTGGGATCACCTAAAAATCCCCCCCTCCTCGTAACCGAGAGAGGAGTGGGCATGGACAGCAAGCCTGAAATCGAGATGCTGGCCGTGGCGCCTGTAGGCGCCACGGAGGAGC
>JANMTS010000092.1:0-43191 GCA_031390755.1 Holophagales bacterium | reverse complement strand
TTCCTGAAGAATTTCCTCGTAAGTCGGCATGGCTGTAAAGAATCTAGCGGGACTCCACCGCCCTGTCAAGAGAGACTAAGTCCTCTCTCCAGATGTCGCGGGCTCATCCACCCGGGAGGGAGGGTGGTAAACAGATACTCCCAAGGAAAGGGTGCCAGGTTCCTGCTTCGTGTTTCTGGTCACCGGTGGAGAGGCGTCTCGCCATCCACCTGCTGGACGCCAAGGTGCCCCCCATGGCCGCGCCCCGCACGGGCAACCAGCAGAGCCTCTGGAAGGGCATCCAGGAATTCCTCTCGAACCCTGTGACGTGGAAGGGCATGGCCTTCCTCTTCCTGAAGTTCCCCCTGGGGATCGTCAGCTTCGTGATGACGGTCGCCCTGCTCTCCGCCCCGGTGGGCCTCATCCTCACCCCGGCGCTCTACCCGTGGACGGACGTGTACATCGGCTACTGGGTGGTCGACTCGCTCCCGGCCGCGCTCGTCCTCTCGGCCGTCGGCATCATGGCCCTGCTGATCTCGCTGAACGTGCTCAACCTCCTGGCCCTCGGCTGGAGGGAGATCGCCCAGATGATGCTCGGCAGCGAGCGCTACGCGGTGCCGGCCAGCCAGTCCATCACGGGCTCGCCCTCGACGCCGCAGCCGCTGCCGGCCTGAAATTGATCCCATTCTCCCCGCCCCAACCCACCCCACGCACGGCGAGGGGAGGGGGTTTGATCCCATTCTCCCGCGCGCCGACCCTCATTCCCAAAGGTACGAGACTCATTCCCGTTGGGATGGAGGCCATTCCAGATGGGATGGGACTCGTTCCAGAAGGCATGGGACTCATTCCCGTTGGGATGGAGGTCATTCCGGATGGGATGGGAGTCGTTCCAGAAGGTATGGGCCTCATTCCCGTTGGGATGGAGGCCATTCCCGTTGGGATGGAGGCCATTCCAGATGGGATGGGACTCATTCCCGTTGGGATGGAGGTCATTCCAGATGGGATGGGACTCATTCCAGAAGGAATGGGTCTCATTCCAGAAGGAATGGGTCTCATTCCGGAGGTGTGAGCGGTCACCGGAAGTCCTACAAGACCACCTGAGATCCGGGACGGTTGGCGGCGCCCTGCAATCCCTGCCTCACTCTCCTCGTCCTCGCGAAGCCCAAACCACCCGACCGTCCAAAATATGTACTTTTTGGGGTCTTGACTCTAGCCGCCGCTGGTATATCGTCCGCAACCGGTTCCCCTGCTGCGCTCGGGTGTGCCTGGAACGCACACCGGCCGGAGGAGGGCAGTCCGCCACGCGCCAACCAAGGCCGTGGCCGACGAGACGTTCATTGACAATCTGCAGGAATGGCGGCTGCCGTGTCCAAGGCCACCGCCATTCCGACCCAGGAAGTCCGCTTGCCGGGGAGGGAGCGGAACAGGCCGGAGGTGTGCGCAGTGAAGGGCGCGCCTCTGATGACCGGGGGTGCTTCCGCTACAGCCCATACCTCCCCAATTTTCTCTGATTCCCTCAAGGGCCGATCTATGCCTGTCTGACGCGATCTGGTATTCTCTTCTTCGGGTATGAGAGACGCCGCGCGCACTCGAGATCTGATCCACGCTGCCGTCGAGAAGGCGGAGGAAGAGAGTCTTCCGGAGCTCTACCGCCTCGTGAAGGGCTTCGCAGTCCCGCCTTCCGAAACGGCAGGAAACCTGATGGACAAGCTCTTGAGGATCAAGATCGACGGCCCGGAGGATTGGTCCGAGAACATTGATGCCTATCTCAACGGGGAGAAGCCGCTTGGCGTCGGCAAAGACCCTCGTTGACACTCAGTTCGTCATCGCCCTAGTCAACCCCCGCGACAAAGACCATTCCCTGGCCCTTCGGCTGGCTCAAGAGCACCGAAGGCGTCCGCTCCTCGTCACTGACGCAGTCTTGCTTGAGATCGGGAACGCTCTCTCCAGGGTTCACAGATCGGAAGCCGTCGAAGTGATCGAGAGCTTTCTGCGCTCCGATGACATGGAGGTTGTCTACTCGACTCCAGACCTCTTCCGTCGAGCCTTCGAAGAGTACCGGCGCCATCGCGACAAGACCTGGAGCCTTGTCGATTGCATCTCGTTCGTCGTAATGGCGGAGCGGGGTCTGGAACGAGCCCTGACCTCGGACCGCCACTTCGTCCAGGCTGGTTTCGAGGCGCTGTTGCTCAACTGATGGGGCGGGACAAGAGCAGTTTTACGGCCATTCTCAAGAGAGAGGGCCATTTGTACGTGGCGCTTTGCCCTGACTTGGATGTGGCCAGCCAAGGGGCGACGGTGGAGGAGGCAATCGCCAATCTTTGGGAGGCGGTAGAGTTCTTCCTCGAATGTGCGGACCCCTCCGAAATCAGTACCCGCCAGTCCGCGCCCGGCGGCAGATAGCCTCTCTCCCTCGGAAGTATCGTTACTCGATTTTGAAGCCGTCCTAAGGCGTTCCAGTATGGAGCCGCGGCATGTTACTGTATATCTAGAATGAAGAAGAAGGCATGTCGCTGAAACGAGTTGTCGTCTGACGCAACGTGAAGCAAGGCTGGAAGTTTGTCCGCGTTACTGGGGCGTCGCCACGATCAATACGAGGTTGGACTCAAGCAGAATAGGACGGAGACATGGCCAAACAATATGGAAGGTGGATAGTCGAGAGGTCGCTCTCGGAGGGAGGCCAAGCCCATACTTTCTTGGTGTTCGACCCTAACCAGGGGGCAGACAAACGCTATGTGCTTAAGCGGCTGCGAAATAGAGATCGTCTTGCTCGATTTGAAACCGAAACAAGAGCGGCCCTGGAACTTGATCACCAAAATGTAGTAAAGCAGGTTGAGTTTGACTTGACTGGGGAAAAGCCTTTTATAGTAATGGAATACTGTCAGGGCGGCGCGCTTTCGGGCATTAATCTAAGCGGTTGGAGCGTACTCGATCGTCTTCAACTCTTTCGAGGAATCTGCGAAGGTGTTGGAGCAGCCCACAGCCATGGAATAGTTCATCGAGACCTTAAACCCGATAACATATTTATTGCCGCCGATGGCAAGTCCCCTGTCGTTGGTGACTTTGGACTCTGTTACTTCCTTGAGCGCGGTGAAAGAGTTACTCTTACTGGTGAAGCCGTGGGCGCAACAAAATACATGGCACCAGAGTTGGAGGATGGGCGAACCGATCGCATCGGTCCTCAAGTAGATGTCTATTCCATGGGGAAAATTCTTTACTGGCTCATGGCTGGGAAGGTTTTTGACCGCGAGAAACATCGAACCTCTAAGTGGAACTTAACTGGCGATTTGGTCGATGCTCCCGACTATAAGATAGCAGATCTCGCGTTCGTGAATGAATTACTGGATAAGTCGGTGGTCCTGGAACCAAGCAAACGTTTTAGTGATGCGAACAACTTTCGGGCTAACCTTGATAGATCAATCTGGAGAATTCAGAGAAGCGCCCACGCTTTAGATATGGCCGAGCCGCAGATTTGTAACTTCTGTGGAATCGGTCATTACAAAGATGTTGGTAACTCTATGCTCGGTGATGAGAAATTTGGTTACCATGAGGTTGAGAAGTTCGGAATTCGACACGTGGAAGACTCGAAATGGCTCCTGCTATGGTGCAATTACTGTGGGAACGTAGTGACTTTCCGAATCGACCTACTTCAAGGAAAGTCCCCATGGAAATTCCCATTAGGGCCCAACGAATCCTGACGAAGGTGGCGCCTATGCCTGCGCTGTTACGGTTCAATGGGGCGCTCGAACGAGATCCTCGGATCGGCCGCTGGTTCGACGAACGGCCCGGTGAGCTGGGCTCCATCGCTCGGCGATGGTTTGCTCTGATGCGGGGATGTGGACCTGACGTTCTCGAGCTCCTGCATGATGGTTGCCCTGTCGTCTGCGTGGCGGACGCACCGTTTGCCTACGTCAACGCCTTCAAGGCTCACGTGAACGTCGGGTTCTTTCAGGGTGCGGCGCTGAGCGATCCAGCAGGCTTGCTGGAGGGGGCGGGCAAGTTCATGCGCCATGTGAAGGTGAAGCCGGGGGTCGTCCTGGACACTCCGGCGTTGGAGGCTCTCATTCGAGCCTCGTACCTGGACATTCGCGCCAAACTGGAGGAGCACCCGGCGGGAGGACCGGGATGACGGAGCGCGGCGAGGGCGACTCCGTCGACCATCCCGCCGGATTCAGCGTCCGCGTCCTCGGCCGCCCGAAATACTTGGGCTCCCTCCGCCGTCTTTCTTCACAGAATGAAACCCAACCTGAACAACCTGTTCTTCAATTCCGACCGACGACTGCGCAACGGCTGGTGGATACTAATCTTCATCGGCTTTATCGCTCTCACGCGCTTTGCATACAAGCCGCTGACCCACGGCCTGAAAGACCTGGGGCTGGGCGAGCTGTGGCTCGAACCGGCGCCGTTTCTGTTCGTATTGCTGGCGACCTGGGCCTGCACCCGGCTGCGCAAGGAGCCGTTGTCGAGCGTCGGCTACCGTTTGGATCGGCGCTGGTTCCGGGAGATGGCCGGGGGCACGCTGATTGGCATTGGCACGGTGCTGGCGGTGGTCGGCATGATCTGGGCCATCGGCGGCGTGCGCTTCGAGTTGGATCCGGCGCGCAGCCTGAGCACGCTGCTGGCAGGACTTTATCTCTTCCTGTTCGTCGCGCTGATGGAGGAAACTCTCTTCCGGGGCTTCATCTTCCAACGGCTGCTGGCCGGCGTGGGGTACTGGCCGGCGCAAATCGCACTGGCGTCTCTGTTCGCGCTGGGTCATTGGGGCAATCCGGGCATGCAGGGCAGCACTGAAGCAGTCGCGACCCTGGATCTGTTCTTGGGTGCGGTGTTACTCGGCCTCGCCTACTTGCGTACCCGCAGTCTGGCCCTGCCCGTTGGCTTACATCTGGGCTGGAACTGGACCCAGGGCCACGTCCTGGGCTTTGGCGTGAGCGGCTACGACCATGCTGGGTGGCTCAAGCCTCTCTTTCAGGGCCAGGCCGAGTGGCTCACCGGCGGCGCCTTCGGCCCCGAGGCCAGCATTTTCAGCCCGCTGGTCAGTCTCGTCATGATTGTGTTGCTGTGGCGGTGGAAAGGTTCTGTCCCCGCATCACTTGCGGCCCCGGGCGGGCCCTGAAGTTCGGCCCGGTGCGGAGCGTGACCCCGATGTACGTGTTCGAGATCGCCTTCGAGGGCATCCAGGGTCCCCACTGAGCCGCGACACGGCTCATGCTTTTTCTTGTGCGAGTCCAACAGGTCCGACGGCAGGCGAGCCTGCCGTCGGAGACCGGGCTCAGGGCGTTCCGTAGCAGTTTTCCGGATCGAGCGGCCCTGAGCCGCTCGCAGGCCGAGCGCAGTCCGGCGGCATGGGGGGAGCGCTGACCACGGGCCTCTCGTGACAGGAGCCTGCGCACCCTCCGGTGGCGAACGTGTTCACCCAACCGGATCGTGGAGGCACGGTGGTGATCGGAATATAACGGGGATGGCCGCCTTCATTGTCGGTGGAGGCCCGGACCCGGGTCGAGAACGTTCCGGTCGACGGTCCCGACAGCGGGCCTCTCAGCACCTTGCCCCAGGTCGGATCGTCCGGGGAGATCAGATACACGTTGTTGCCGCGATGGCAATCGGTGCAGGGACTGTTGAGGTTCGATCCGTCCTTCAACTGATTGATGACCAACCGTTGGCCCCTCCAGCCGAGGGCGACCTCCGGGCCGCCGTTGCGCCGAATGTTGTCCCAGAAGCAGGCATGCCCCGTGGTCGCGCTCTGGCAGATGATGCCGGCCAGGCTGCCCGGCGCGCCGGAGCCGCGCGGGAGTGCGATACAGGCGCCCTCCTCGGCAGGATCACTGTAGGTCCAGACCTGTGCGAACTCTCCGGGCCGCAGGAGGTTCTGCGTCAAGGTTCCCTGGGCCTGCCAGGCCGTGCCGGTCTCCGCCCAGTCCGGAGGGATGGGCACGCGATGCGCCCGGCAGTCGTCCATGTAGCGGGTGGACGTGCTCACCCAGGGGCGCAGGCGGAGGAGCGCCTCCAGGATCTCCGGCCTCACAGACTGCACGAGCTGAGGATGGGTGTTCCAGTAGTAGGTCAGGAGCGCCTCGTTGCGCCGGGCGTACAGAGCGACGGTCCTGTCGGAAGCCGTCACCAACCACCGGCTGGTAAGTCCGCTTCTCAACAGCATCGCCTCCGCGGGCTGAAGGTCGTCCTGGGAAAGCCATTTCATCGCACGCTCGATGTCCGTCTTCGCTTCGGCGCCCGGCGGCTTCGGCTGGGACTTCAGAACCTCCGTCAGGATGGCTTCCTGCATCGCCTTGATCGACACGGTGCTCAGGCGGATCTCCTTCAGGTTCTGATCGAAGAGAAGACCGTGGCCGTAGGTCGAGATGCGCTGGGCAAGAAGCTCGTTCTGCGTCTTCGGAGTCGTCCGGTCGACGGGGTGACCGGGATTGGCAGGGTTGCCGGTGTTGCAACTCAGGGCCAGCATCAGCCCTGCACCCAGGAATGAGACGGCCAGGCCTTGCAGGATCGGGCGGCTGTGCATTGCGTCTCCTTTCGCTGCCGAGGTTGTCGTACTTAGCAAGGGCGAAAAGGCGAAAGAATTGTTACGCAGGGGAAAAGGAAAGAGCAGTCCATGCTCCTCGTTGCAGACCGAGAAGCGTCCGTTCGTGGACGCGGTGCCTTTCTCCCTGCATGACGTGGTATCTCTTAGGCTATCTTCGCCGCAGTCAGGAGGGGGTCTCTTGGAGAATCTCTGGAAGTCATCAGTTCCTCAGGAAGCTGCGGGCGCATGTGGACGAGAAGTATCCCGGCCGGATGCTGCTCGCCGAGGCGACGCTGCTCACCGCATTCGTCACCCGGCGCACGATCCTCAAGGGACCGTCGCGGCCGATGGTGCTGGAGCTGCCCTCTTACAAGACGCCGTCGCTGCGCAACGCCCTCCTGGTCGCCTTCGATCAGGGCCTCGGCTTATGGCCCTGACACGGCCTGGGCCGTCCCGTCAGGGTCGACGATGGACATGGTCTATTTCGCCAAGGAGGTCGCGGGAATCACGGACGCCGTTCGCCTGACGTGCCTGGCCTCCCGTGACCGGTTGGACGATGCTGACGAGAAGGGGCCGGCAGACGCTCCTCAAGTCGAAGCTCTGATCCCTCAATCGAGGGCGTGCCGTCTTGTAAGATGGTCTGTAATATAAGCCATATAGAGTATTCTCGCTTTCACTCTGCCGTGTGGGTGAGGCTTGCCAGTCTGGAGGGGAGAAGGAAGATGCCCGAACTACGTCCCAGTGTGTTGATCGCCGACGACCATCCGATGGTGCTCGACGGCCTGAGGAAGCTCCTCGAGCCCGACTTCGAGGTGGTCGCGGCGGTGACGAATGGCCGCGAGCTTCTCGAGGCTGCGCAGAGGCTGCGTCCCGACCTCGTCATTACCGACATCTCGATGCCGCTCATCGACGGCCTCACGGCCACGCGCCGGCTTCAGAAGTCCATCCCCGGCGCGCGGGTGCTGATCCTGAGCATCCACGCCGATCCGTGCTGGGTGCGGGAGGCGTTCGAGGCCGGCGCCTGTGGCTACCTGACCAAGATTTCCGCACCCGCGGAGATCGGGACCGCCGTCCGGGAGGTGCTCAAGGGCCTTTTCTACGTCAGCCCGGTCGTAGCCCGGGACATGATCGGCGCCACGATGAAGCCCGCCGCACGGCGCCCCACGACATCGCTGCCGCGGACCGCCGCTCCCCCGGCAGTCAACGAGCTCCTCACGCCGCGCGAGCTGGAGACCGTCCGCCTGGTGGGCCGGGGCCTGAGCAACAAGGAGATCGCCCGGCACCTCGACGTGTCGGTGACCACGGTTCGTACCCACCTGAACAAGGCTTATGACAAGCTGGGTTCGGCGAGCCGGGTGGAGCTGGCGCTCCTTGCGGCCCAGCCTGGCGGTGCCGCGATGTGACATGACGAGCGACTTCCCTCAGACCGTGGGCCGGCTGATCGCCGGCGAAGAAGAGGCGCGGCGCCGGATCGCCCGCGAGCTCCATGACGACCACTGCCAGCGCCTCGCCGCCCTCGGTTTCGAGCTCGAAGTCGTGCGCAGGCAGCTCGCGGAAGACGACCCGCGGCGCCCCGGGCTGGACGCTCTGGGCGCCGGTCTGGCCGGGCTGGGCGAAGACCTCCACCGCCTGAGCCACGACCTCCACCCCGCCATCCTGGAGCGACGCGGCCTGGCCGAAGCCCTCCGCGACGCCTGCGGGGAGGTCGAGCGGCGGCACGGCCTGCCGGTGCGGCTCACCCTGCCCGGCGACGAAGGCCGTCTCCCCGAGCTCCCTCACGACATCGCGCTCGGCCTCTATCGGATCGCCCAGGAGGCCCTTTCCAACATCATCCGCCACGCCGCGGCGTGCGAAGCCCGTGTCACCCTTCGGATCTCCTCCCGCCGGGCGAGCCTGTCCGTGGCGGACGACGGCGCCGGCTTCGATGCCGAGGAGGCCCATCAGGCCGGCGGGCTGGGGCTCGCGAGCCTCGAAGAGCGCGCGGGTCTGCTCGGCGGGGTGTTCCGCATCGCCTCGGCTCCCGGTGCAGGCACGAAGATCGAGGTCGCCGTGCCGATACCCGAGCCGGAAGGCGCGCTCACCCAGTTGCGCCGGATGGTGCACCGACACCGGCGCCTGGCGGGATCGGCGGCCCTGGTCTTGTTGGCGCTGGCCGGGGGCCTCGTCGCCACCGCGTCCCAGGCGCGGCGGGCCCGCCAGGAGGCGACGCGGGCCGACGCGGTGACGCAATTCCTCAAGGAGCTGTTCCAGGCCGTGGACCCGCGGCAGGCGCGGGGCGAGATGCCCGATGCCCGGGAGCTCCTGCGCCGCGGCTCCGAGCGCCTCGGAAAGGAGCTCCACGGCCAGCCGCTTCTGCGGGCAAGGCTCCTCGACACGCTGGGCGGCATTCACATCCAGCTCGGCCTCTATGATGAAGCCCGGCCGCTGCTCGCGGAGGCTCTCGCCGTGCGCGAGCGGCTCGACGGACCCGGGGATACGGAAGTCGCGGAGACCCTCGTCCATCTGGGCATGGTCGCGCACCTCTCCGGAAAGGGCGAAGCCGTGCCGCTTTTCACCCAGGCCCTCGCCATCCGCGAAGGGCTTCTCGGGCCGGAGCATCCCGACGTGGCCGACGTCCTCAACAAGCTGGGCGCGGCGCTCGCCGCCCGGGCCCGTTTCGACGAGGCCGAGGCGGCGCTGCGACGCTCGCTCGCGATCCAGAAAAAATTGTGGGGAGAGCGCGATCCGCGCGTGGCCAAGGCCCTGCACAACCTCGGAGGCATCGCCTACTCCCGCGGCCGCATGGACGAGGCCGAGCGCCTGCTCGAAGGCGCTTTGGAGATTCGCGAGGCGACTCTCCTCGAGGACGACCTCGATCTCGCCGGCAGCCGGGAGGGGGTGGCGCTCCTGCGCCTGAAGCAGGAACGGCCAGCGGAGGCCGCGGCACTCCTGGAGCGTCTGGCGGCGACCAGCGAGAGGGTCTACGGTCCCGGGCACCCGCAACTCGCCAGGACGCTCCTCAACCTCGGCCTCGCCCGCGTCGACCTCGGCGAGGACGACGACGCCCGGCCCCTTTTCGATCGCGCCCTCGCCATCGACGAGGCGGCCCTGGAGCCCGGCCATCCCCAGCTCGTCCGCACGCTCGCCTCGCTGGCCGATCTCCACTGTCGGCACCGGCGCTACGCCGAGGCCGAGCCCCTCTTCCGGCGGCTGATGAAGCTGCGGGAAGAGGGGGCGACCTACGATCAGTGGGACAAGACGCTCGCCAACTGGTCGCACCTCCTGCGTGAGACCGGGCGAGCGGGGGAGGCGGCGAGGGTCCGGTGATCCCTGGGGGGCTTGCGTCAGTCGCCTAACAGCCGAGGTCAGTCCTGAGGGCGTTCGTGGCGTCGATCAGCGCCTGTCCTTGGGCGGCGTTGAGGGTGCCGTTGCCGATGTAAGCGGTGACCTGGTTGATGAAGGCGCCGAGCTGGCCGCAGGCCGCGGCGGTCTGCTCCCTGTCCAGCTTGTCGACGACCTGTTCGAGCTTGGTGACCAGCGGATTGGCTTTGTTCGGCGCCAGCGCGCCTCCCGCAACCAGTGCGTTGATCTCGGCGATGAGCGCCGCGATCTGGTCTTGGGGAGTGGCGGCTGCGGCTTCGAAAGCGCCGATGTCGCAGACGGAGCCTTGAGGGCGCGTCACGCCGCGCTGGTCCGTCGCCAGGCAGGTGCCGCCCGCGTCGATGGCCGGGCTACCTTCGAGCAAGGCATGCGTGTCCGTCGGGCCGCCGTTGTTCGCCAAGGGACCGAGAAGGGGCGCGACCCCGGGCAGGTCGCCTGGACCGGCCAGCAGGCAGGAGTTGTCGCTGTCCAGGTTGTGGTCGCTGCTGTCAAAGGGACCGAAGAAGCAATCCCCTCCCGGATTGTCAGCGAGGATGGTGTTGGCTGCATACCCGGCCGCGAGCAGAAACAGGCCTCCTCCCGAAGGAGCCTGGTTCCCGGTGATCGTGACGTTGGTCAGATAGACCGGCGTGAAAAAGACCCCGGCGCCGCCCAATCCCGCCAGGGACGTGTTGCCGGACAACGTGCTGTTGGTGATCGTGGTGTCACCGATAGCTGCGAAGATGCCCCCCCCGCCAAGTGTAAAGATAAAGTCGTACCCCGAGGTCGCGAGGTTGTCGGAGATCGTGCACTGGTCGATGGTCAGGTCGCCCTGCCAGGTGATCCCTCCGCCCGCTTCGGCCTGGTTGCCGGCGATCCGGCAGCGGCGGAGCGTAAGGCTGTAGGTGACGCCGAAAACGTTGCCGCCGCCGTTGATGGCGCCACCCAGAAGAGTCCCGAAACCATCCAGGGTGGTCGCGCGGCCATTGATCAGGGACAGGTCGGTGATCTCGACCGCTATCGGCATGAAAACATCGGTGCCGAGCTCGAAGATGCGGTCGGTATCGTTGCCGTCGATCACCGTCGAACGGGCGCCGTCGCCGATGATCGTCAGGCTGTTCCCGGTGATGATTTGACCCAGAGTGAGGACGTAGGTTCCGGCCGGGACGTGGAGGGTGTCGCCGGAGACCGAAAGGGCCACCGCATCGCGGAGCGAGCAGGTGACGCTGCAATCTCCGAGAGACTGATCGACGGTGGTGTTGATGACTGGAACCGCGGAGGCCGGGGCCACCGCCAGCCCGAGGGCCGTCACGGTCAGCACAGCGGTCAGGAGAAGCGTCTTCAGATTCTTCATCTCTCTTCCTTCCATAAGATGGAGCGAGCCGGTACCGCCGTCGTCCGTTCTCGCACCCTGCTCCGTTTATTACAGGATAGCGGCCCGGAACGCCGTGCGCATCATCTCTAGGGTGGAGGCCGGCATCCTCTCCAGGGTGGAGAGGGACGCACAAGAATCAACCACCGGTGCGACCCGTAAGAATCCCCGGCCCCCGCCGTTGGTCGCCATCCCCGATACCCGCGGCGCCATCCCAGAAGGGATGAGCCCCATCCCCGATGCCCGAGGAGCTATCCCAGAAGGGATGGACGCCATCCCCGATGCCCGAGGGGCTATCCCAGAAGGGATGAGCCCCATCCCCGATGCCCCAGGAGCTATCCCACAGGTTCCCGGTTTCGTAAGAATCCCCGCTCCCCACCGTTAATCGCTCCAGATGCCTCCTTGATTGGCGGCCGATCGTTTTCATTTCGAGGGACTGCTGGATGCGTGCCTTTCCCGGGCTTCTCCGCCATGAGATCAGCATGTCCCTTCGCCGGAAGGGCCTGTGGATCGCCTACGGCCTGCTGGCCGCCTTCTACACGGCGCAGGCAGGGTGGAGAAATGCCGGGGCGATCTTGGTGACGCCTCAAGGCGGTCGCGAATCCCGCCTTGCCGTGGTTCGATCCGTTCCCCACCCCTGCGACCTATCCGGGATTCGAGAACACGGCCTTCTGGCCGACGGGATCCAGTGCCGGCTCGTCGGGCCGTCCGCGGAGGGCCATCCCACGGCCGAGCCGGTCCGGCCCAGCCTGGAGGACGGATACGTCTGGCTGATGAAGGGCAGGAGCGAGGAGGCGCGTTCCTAGGGTTGTGCGTCACAAAGCGCGGTCCTTGTGAGCCGGCCATGGGTTGGTCCCCCTACGCGTCGGAAGCCTCGGTTTGCTGTCTCTCTCGACTCAGCGGCCCCCACATCGCTGCAACTTGCTCTCCGGGTGATGTTACCTGGCCTCCAGGTAACCTTACCTCATGGCGCGGCGGCCCAACGGTCTCCGGGGCAACTCACCTCGCCGCTGGGGAAACCCACCTCGCGGCCGGGGAAACCCACCTCGAGGCGCGGGAAACCCGCCTCGCGGCGAGGGAAGCTGACCTGCTCGCCGGGTATCTTCCCGCAACGCCGGGTGACTTTGTCCAAGGCGAGGGGATCTTCCCCAGCCCCTGGGTGGCCTGGCGCTGCGACGAGGGAAACTTCCCTGACCTGAAGCGAGCTTGCCTCGTGGCCGGGTGACTTGGCGGGACCACGGGGGAGCTTTACCTCGCAACGCGGTAACGTTGCCCAGCCGCAGGGAAGCCGACCCGGTGGCGAGGTGGCGGCACCCGGCGTCCGAGTGATCTCCCCTCGCGGCGCGGAACATTACCGGAACGCTGGGTAAACTTGCCTGCTTCCGGGGTAACCTTGCTTCGTCGCGAGGGGATCTTCCCCGGTGGCAAGGTGAAACTCTCTGCGCGCAGGCGGGGTGGAGAAAAGCCGGGGCGATTTTGTGACGTACTACACCAGGAGGATGCCCCGATGCAGTTGAGCGAGTGGCGAACGCTCTCCGCCGAGGAGCAGGAGAGGGAGAGCGAACGTCTCGACCCGTACGGCCGCGACCCGCTGTTCGACCAGATCGAGGCGGCGTTCCGGGAGGAGCACGGCGGTCAGGAGGGCGTCGCGGAGGTCTTCTGCGGTATGGGGTCGGGCGTCGGCCCCTACGTCGGAATCTTCGTCTCCATCCGGCGGGGGAGCCCGCGGGTGCGGCTGCCCAAGGTCTACCTGGGGTTTTCGGTGTTTCGGACCTACCAGAAGGCGGCGCGGCGTGGCTCTTGATCGGCTTCGTCCGTCGTGGAATCAGGGGTTCGGTCGCCCGCCCGGCATCGCGGCTCAGCGCCCCCGCCGCGGCACGAACCGCGGCACCTGGGCTGAGTAGTCGGCGTACTCCTGCCCGAAGCGCTCCCGCAGCTCGCGCTCTTCCATCAGCACGATGAGATAGAGCAGCACGAGCGTGATCGCGACCATCCAGTAGAGCCCCACGAAGTTGCAGAAGAAGGCGTAGCCGACGAGGCCGAGCGCGAACTCCACGTAGCGCGGGTGGCGGATGCGGCTGTAGATCCCTTCCCGGAGCAGGCCGATCCCATGCTGGTCCGGAGCGATCTCCGGCACGCCGGCCAGGCGGCGGAAGGTCAGGTACTTGCGGCGCTTGCGGCTGATCACGCCCGACACGACCAGCAGGGGAAGGCCGACGAGGAGCCAGATGGGAAGGTTAAAGCCGAGGTCACGCCCGAGAAGAAGGTCGCGGATGAAGTACAGACCGACCATGGAGCCGAGGTAGAACACGCCCAGGAAGACGAACGTCGCGGTCAGGCCCGCCCGCCGCCAGAAGCCGATGAACGGGTGGATGATGAACCAGTAGACGATCGCAGGCGGCAAGCTGAGCGCCAGCAGCAGCGCGATAGCCCGGCGGACGAAATCGGCGGCGGTGAAGAGCATCGATCCTCGGTCCTCTCCTTAGCCCAGGATCAATTGATCGCCGAGGAGTAGAGATGCTCGAAGTAGAACGCTTTATCCATCGAGCCTCGGGGCGTTGGGGGCGGCCAGCAATTCGGGGTGATGGAGAGGAATCCACTCGGCGAGGAAATCGAAGCCCCGCTTCCGGGTCTCCGATCGGATCCGCTGCCGCCAGCGCGGCCAGCCTTCGATCAGATCCCGAAACCCGAGGATCTGGCGGATCTCCGGGTAGGAAGCGTACTCGAGGAGCCGGACGACCGCCCAGTCGCGGTCGATCCTCCCGACGCGGGTTCTGCCGGCGAGGATCTCCCGGAAGGTAGCCTCATCAAAGTCGTGGTCCCACAAATAAGCTGGTCTCACCGAGAGAATCATAGCGCGGGTTCAAAGATGACCGGGTGCCGGTCGGCTTGAAGCGGCGGGGGCCCAAAGACTCGGGCCCCCGCCAGGCCGTCCTCAATCGACGTGAACCACCAGGTGGAACGCGCGGTCGCTGTAGGCGCCGTTCGAGTCGTGGGTGTCGACCCACACCCCCTTGTTCGCTTCGCCCGCAGGCAGGCAGCAGCGCAGGGCCACGCCGATCTCTCCGGCGGGCTCCGTCGCGATACCCGGCCGGCCGATGGTCGCGACATAGACACCCATGCTGACGTCGCCGGTGAAGACCACCTCGTACTGGCCCGTCGCGAGCCGCTTCGAGCGCACCACGTTGCGGCCGCGTACCAGGCTGCCATCGCGCTCGATCACCGCCCAGTAGTGGTGGACGCAGCAGTGGTCGGGCCGGGTGACCACCGGCTTCGCCGGCGCCAGAAGCGCTTCCTTCGCGGACTGCTCATCAGGGGCGTTGAGAGAAGCAGCATCCATTTCATTTTCCATGACATTTCTCCTTAGAAGTTGCGGAACAGTTGCGTAGACGCTGGAAGCTCCGGTTTCCCCTCACCCGGGCTTCCGCTTGTTCCGCTTGTGACGGCCGGCCCGATCTGGTAAACCTGGAGGGCTGTGCGGGACGGGCGACACGGCGGGCTGGCAGGTGTTCTGCAACGCCGGATCGCGCCATGAAGGGGAAACCATGACTGGGGCCGACCGGCGCGACGACGACGACCCGGAGCGTGACCCGCTCTGGTACAAAGACGCCATCCTCTATGAGATCCACGTGCGCGCCTTCGCCGATTCGGACGGCGACGGCATGGGCGATTTCCGGGGGATCACCGCGAAGCTCGACTATCTCCAGGAGCTGGGGGTCACCACTCTCTGGCTGCTGCCGTTCTATCCCTCGCCCTGGCGGGACGACGGCTACGACATCTCGGACTACACCGAGGTCCATCCCGCCTATGGCACGCTCAAGGACTTCAAAGCGCTCCTCAAGGAGGCCCACCGCCGCGGCCTGAAGGTGGTGACGGAGCTGGTCGTCAACCACACGTCGGACCAGCATCCGTGGTTCCAGCGCGCCCGCCGCGCGGAGCCCGGCAGCCGCTGGCGCGACTTCTACGTGTGGAGCGACTCGCCCGAGAAGTACGCGGACGCGCGGATCATCTTCAAGGACTTCGAGAGCTCCAACTGGAGCTGGGATCCGGTGGCCAAGGCCTACTACTGGCACCGGTTCTTCTCCCACCAGCCGGATCTCAACTTCGAGAACGAGCGGGTGCAGCGCGCGCTGCTCCAGGCGCTCGACTTCTGGATGGAGATGGGCGTCGACGGCATGCGGCTCGACGCGGTCCCGTACCTCTACGAAGCCGAGGGCACGAACTGCGAGAACCTGCCGAAGACGCACCAGTTCCTCAGGAAGCTGCGGGCGCATGTGGACGAGAAGTATCCGGGCCGGATGCTGCTCGCCGAGGCCAACCAGTGGCCCGAGGATGCCATTGCCTACTTCGGCAACGGCGACGAATGCCACATGGCGTTCCACTTCCCGGTCATGCCGCGGCTCTACATGGCGCTGCGCATGGAGGACCGCTTCCCGATCGGCGACATCCTGGAGCAGACGCCGCCGATCCCGCCCGGCTGCCAGTGGGCGACGTTCCTGCGCAACCACGACGAGCTGACCCTGGAGATGGTCACGGACGAGGACCGGGACTACATGTACCGGGTCTATGCCTCGGACCCGCGGGCGCGGATCAACCTCGGCATCCGCCGCCGGCTGGCGCCGCTGCTCGGCAACGACCGGAGGCGGATCGAGCTGATGAACGGCCTGCTGTTCTCGCTGCCCGGCGCGCCCGTGCTGTACTACGGGGACGAGATCGGGATGGGGGACAACATCTACCTCGGCGACCGCAACGGCGTGCGCACGCCCATGCAGTGGAGCTCGGACCGGAACGCCGGCTTCTCGCGGACGAATCCGCAGAAGCTGTTCCTGCCGATCGTCACCGACCCCGAGTACCACTACGAGGCGGTCAACGTCGAGCTTCAGCAGGCCAATCCCCACTCGCTGCTGTGGTGGATGCGGCGGCTCATCACGCTGCGCAAGCGGCACCGGGCGTTCAGCCGCGGCTCCCTGGAGATGCTGTCTCCCCGCAATCACCGGGTGCTGGCGTTCATCCGCCGGCACGAGGCCGAGACTCTGCTGGTGATTGCGAACCTGTCGCGCTACTCCCAGGCGGTGGAGCTGGACCTCGCGGCGTTCGCGGGCACGACCCCGGTGGAGCTGTTCGGACGCATGCCGTTCCCGCGGATCGGCGGCTCGCCCTACGTGCTGACGATGGGGCCGCACACCTTCTACTGGTTCAGCCTGGAGGTGGAGCCGGAGCCGATCCTGCTGCGCCGGGGAGCCTCCGAATCGGAGGCGGAGATCCCGGAGCTGTCCATTCAGGGCCCCTGGGTGAGCTGCCTCGAAGGGACCTGCAAGTCCAGCCTGGAGATCGCGCTCCAGGCGCTGCTGCCGACCCGCCGCTGGTTCGGCGGCAAGGCGCGGACGATCCGCAACGTGCAGATCACCGAGTCGATCCCCTTGGAGCTGGAGCAGGCGGAGGTGGAAGGCGAGGTGGCCGCGCGGCTGACGCTGCTGGTGGTCGAGTACACCGAAGGGGAGGCCGAGACGTACGGCCTGCCGCTGGCCTTCGCGCGCGGCGCCAAGGTGGACCGCGTGATGTCCGAATGGCGCCCGGCGGTGCTCGCCCGGCTGCGGTCCGACGAAGCGCAGGGGAGCGGGGTGCTGTACGACGCGCTGTGGGACACGGGGTTCTCCCGGCACCTGCTGGGCGTCGTGGCGAAGCGGCGGCGCTTCCGGGGCGAGATCCAGGGGAGGGAGGTGGTGGGCACGCCGGCGACGCCGTTCAAGGAGATCCTGGCCGAGGCTCCGCCCGAGCCGTGGATCCTCGAAGGGGACCAGAACAGCACCTCGATCGCGTTCGGCGAGCGCCTGGTGCTCAAGCTGTTCCGGCGGCTGGAAGAGGGCGTCAATCCGGGGCTGGAGGTGGGGCGCTTCCTCGCCGAGCGCACCTCGTTCCGCCATGCTCCGCCGGTCGCCGGCTGGCTGGAGCTGCGAAGCGGCGGACTCGAATCGATGACCCTGGGGGTCGTGCATGAGTTCGTTCCCAACGAGGGGACGGGTTGGACGTACACGCTGGACATCCTGGGCCGCTACTTCGAGCGGGTGTTGTCGACCCCGGAGAAGGGGCCTGACGAAGGAGAGGCGGTGCTGGCGCCGCGCGGCCGCCTTCTGGACCTCGTGGAGAACGAGGCGCCGGCCGAGGTGCAGGAGCGGATCGGCATCTACCTGCAATCCGCGCGCATCCTGGGTCAGCGGACCGCGGAGATGCACCTCGCGCTCGCTTCCCGTCCCGAGGATCCTGACTTCGCGCCCGAGCCGTTCTCGCTGCTCTACCAGCGGTCCCTCTACCAGTCCATGCGCACGCTGACGGGACGCACGTTCGACCTTCTCCAGGGGCAGCTCGGTAATCTGACACCAACGCTGAAACCAGCGCTGCCGGCCGAGGCGCGGCCGCTGGCCGAGGAGCTTCTCAAGTCGCAGGACCGGCTGGGGGAGCGCTTCGGCGCCCTGCTCGGAGCGAAGATCTCGGCGACGCGCATCCGCACGCACGGCGACTACCATCTGGGGAGGCTGTTGCACACGGGCAAGGACTTCGTCATCCTCGGCTTCGAAGGGGAGCCGGCCAGGCCGCTGTCGGAGCGCCGGATGAAACGCTCGCCCTTCCGCGACGTCGCGGGTATGCTGCGCTCGTTCCACTACGCGGCCTATGCCAAGCTCTTCGAGGAGTCGGAGGCCGGCGTGGCGCACGAGGTGGCGATGCCGGCGCTGGAGAGCTGGGCGCTCGACTGGGAGCGCTGGACCTCGGCGACGTTCCTCCGCGCCTATCTGGACCGGGCCTGGGGCGCGTCGTTCGTGCCGTCGTCGCGCGACGAGCTGCGCATGCTGCTCGACGTCTTTCTCCTGGAGAAGGCCGTGTACGAGCTGGCCTACGAGCTGAACAACCGGCCCGGCTGGGTGAGAATCCCGCTCCAGGCCATCCGGCAGATCCTGGGAATGCCAGGAACGCCAGGGCCGGGGGGGACACCGATGAAGAAAGGGGACGAGTGATGGCGGATGTGGGGCACGAGCTCCAGGAGCTGGCCCGGCTGTACGGGATTCAGCTGGCCTATCAGGACGGCCTCGGCCGCCACGTCGAGGCCGGCCAGGACTCCTTGCTGGCCGTGCTGCGGGCGCTCGGCGCCAACCTCGACAGCCTGGACGACGTGCCCGAGGCCCTGAGGGAGCGCCGGGAGGAGCTGGCCGGCCGGATCGCCGAGCCGGCCGTGGTGGCCTGGGACGGCCGCGCCCCGGCGCTGGAGCTGCGCTTCGGGGTCGAATCGGGCTCGCTCTCCTGCCGCTTCAACCTGGAGGGGGGGGAGAGGTGGGCCTGGGACCGCGACCTGGCCTCGATGCCCGCGATCGCTCCGGCGCCCGGGTCGTCCGTCCCCGGCCGCCGGCTCGACATTCCGGAGAACCTGCCGATGGGCTATCACCGCCTTCGCATCGAGGTGGCCGGAAAGTCCGCCACGATCCTGGTGATCTCGGCGCCGACCCGCGCCTACGCCGGCAACACCGGTCACGCGGGCGACACCGGCCACGCGGGCGACGCTGGCCACGCGGGCGACGCCGGTGCGGATGCGCCGCTCTGGGGCGTCTTCCTGCCGCTCTACGCGCTACAGAGCAAGAACAGCTGGGGAGCCGGCGACTTCTCGGACCTGGAGGCGCTGGCGGCATGGACGGCCAGCCTGGGCGGCGGAGTGGTGGCGACGCTGCCGATGCTGGCGTCGTTCCTCGACGAGCCGTTCGAGCCCAGCCCCTACGCGCCGGCCAGCCGGCTGTTCTGGAACGAGCTCTATCTCGATCCGCGCCGCGTGCCGGAGCTGGAGACCTGCCCCGAAGCGCAGCGGCTGCTGGCCTCGCCGGAGCTCAAGCGGGAGATCGAGGCTCTGCGCGCCGGGTCCACCGTCGACTACGGCCGGCTGATGACGCTCAAGCGCCGCGTGCTGGAAGAGCTGGCGCGCTCGTTCTTCGAGGAGCCGGCGCCGGACCGGCGGGACGCCTACCGCGCCTTCGTCGCGGCGCGGCCGGAGCTGGAGACCTACGCCGCGTTCCGGGCGGTGGCGGAGCGCCGCGGCGAGTCCTGGCAGAGCTGGCCGGAGCGGCTGCGCGAAGGTCCGCTCGCCCCGGCCGACTGGGACGAGGACGACCGCCGCTACCACCTCTGGGTGCAGTGGATCACCGACGAGCAGGTGGCCTCCATGGCCCGCGAGGCGCGCCGCCGCGGCCCCGGTCTCTATCTCGACCTGCCGCTCGGCGTTCACGGCAGCTCCTACGATGTCTGGCGCTATCCCGACCTGTTCGTGCAGGGCATGTCGGCCGGCGCGCCGCCGGACTCGCTCTTCACCCTGGGCCAGGACTGGGGCTTTCCGCCCCTCCACCCCGAGCGGCTGCGGGAGCACGGCTACGACTACCTGATCGAGAGCCTGCGCCACCACCTGCGGCACGCGGGCCTGCTGCGCATCGACCACGTCATGCAGCTCTACCGGCTGTTCTGGGTTCCCCGGGGCATGGGCGCCGCGGCCGGGGTCTACCTCCACTACAACGTGGAGGAGATGTGCGCGGTGCTGTCCATCGAGTCGCACCGGCAGAAGGCGATCGTGGTGGGGGAGAACCTCGGCACGGTGCCGCCCGAGATCGGCGTGGCCATGGACCGGCACGAGCTGCTCGGCATGTACGTTCTCCAGTACGAGATGCAGCCCGGCTATTCGGACCTGCGCCAGCCGCCGGCCCGCTCGGCGGCCAGCCTCAACACGCACGACATGCCGACGTTCCGGGCCTACTGGGAGGGGAAGGACGTGGAGATCCTGCGCGGCCTGGGCTTCTTCAACGATCAGCAGGCCCAGGAGGAGCGGGACCGCCGCGCCCAGGTCCGCCAGCGCATGGCAGAGGCCCTTCCCCCCGAGGAACGGGGAGACGAGAACAAGGTCTACGCCGGAGTCCTGAGGCGGTGCCTGGATCACCTGGCGTCGAGCCCGGCGCGGATGGTCCTGGTCAACCTGGAAGATCTGTGGGGGGAGACCGAGCCGCAGAACGTGCCCGGCACCCACCTGGAGCGGCCGAACTGGCGCCGCAAGGCCCGCCTGTCGTTCGAGGACTTCTCGACGCGGCCCGAGGTGGTCGAGACGCTCCGGCGCGTGGACCGCCTGCGGAAAGCGAGCCGCGGATGAGCCCGATGTCCGAGAAGGACATCTATCTGTTCAACGAAGGGACGCATCACCGGCTGTACCATGCGCTGGGCTCCCATCCCGGAACCCGGGACGGCAGCCGGGACGGGGAGGCCGGTACCTGGTTCGCGGTCTGGGCTCCGAACGCCGCGCAGGTGGCGGTGATGGGGGACTGGAACGACTGGAACAAGACCTCCCAGCCGCTGGCCCTGCGCGGCGAGTCGGGAGTCTGGGAAGGCTTCCTTCCCGGAGTCGGCCTGGGCGCGCGCTACAAATACCACGTGGTCTCGAAGTACCCCCATCCGGGCGCCTACCGCGCGGACAAGGCCGATCCCTTCGCGCTCCACACCGAGGTGCCGCCGGCCCAGGCGTCCGTGGTCTGGGACCTGGGCTACGAGTGGGGCGACAAGGACTGGATGGCCGGCCGCGCCGACCGGCAGTCGATTTCCGCGCCGCTGTCCATCTACGAGGTCCATCTCGGTTCCTGGCGCAGGGTGGCTTTAGAGGGTGGCACGGAAGTCGGTGTGGATGACCGACCCCTCACCTACCGCGAGATCGCCGGGCCGCTGGCCGAGCACGTCAAGAAGCTCGGCTTCACCCACGTCGAGCTGCTGCCGGTCACCGAGCATCCCTACTACGGCTCGTGGGGCTATCAGACCACCGGCTACTTCGCGCCGACCAGCCGCTATGGCTCGCCGCAGGACTTCATGCACCTGGTGGATCATCTCCATCAGGAGGGGATCGGGGTCATCCTGGACTGGGTCCCGTCGCACTTCCCGACGGACGAATTCGGCCTCGGCTACTTCGACGGCACCCACCTCTACGAGCACGCTGATCCGCGCCAGGGCTTCCACCCGGACTGGGGCAGCTACATCTTCAACTACGACCGCAACGAGGTCCGGGCGTTCCTGATCAGCAGCGCCGCGTTCTGGCTCGACCGCTACCACATCGACGGCCTGCGCGTGGACGCGGTGGCCTCCATGCTCTATCTCGACTACTCCCGCAAGGACGGGGAGTGGATTCCGAACCGTCACGGCGGACGCGAGAACCTGGGCGCCAGCGCCTTCCTCCGCGCCTGCAACGACGAGCTCACCGCGAGCTTCCCCGGCACGCTGACGCTCGCGGAGGAGTCGACGTCCTGGCCCATGGTCTCCCGGCCCACCGCGATCGGCGGGCTGGGCTTCGGCTACAAGTGGGACATGGGGTGGATGCACGACAACCTGAAGTACCTCGCGCTCGACCCCCTCGCCCGAAAGCACCATCACCGCTCGATCAGCTTCCGCATGATCTACGCGTGGAACGAGAATTTCGTGCTGCCGCTCTCGCACGACGAGGTGGTCCACGGCAAGGGATCGCTCCTCAACAAGATGCCGGGCGACACCTGGCAGAAGCTCGCGAACCTGCGCCTGCTCTACGGCTCGATGTATGCCCAGCCCGGCAAGAAGCTCCTGTTCATGGGCGCCGAGCTGGCGCCGTGGCGGGAGTGGGATCACGAGTCGAGCCTCGACTGGCACCTGCTCGACGATCCCGCCCACGCGGGCATCTGCCGCTGGCTGGAGGATCTCAATCGTCTCCACCGCGACGAGCCGGCCCTCCACCAGCTCGACGCCGCGCCCGAAGGCTTCGAGTGGATCGACGCGGACGACGCGCTCAACAGCGTGTTCACCTTCCTGCGCAAGGGCCAGGATCCGAAGGACGTCATCCTGGTGGTGATCAACTTCACCCCGGTGATCCGCGGCAGCTACCGCGTGGGCGTTCCGCACGCCGGCCACTGGACCGAGCTGCTCAACAGCGACGACTCTCTCTACGGCGGAAGCGGCGTCGGGAACCCGGACGGTGTCGAGGCCGTGGCGACGCCGCTCAACGGTCGATCCCACTCGATCACCCTCCGCCTGCCGCCGCTGGGGGTGCTCTTCCTGAAGGCGCCGGCGCTCCAGCCGCGGTCATGAGCCGATACCTCTGCATCCACGGCCACTTCTACCAGCCGCCGCGCGAGAACCCCTGGCTCGAATCGATCGAGCTGCAGGACTCGGCGTACCCGTACCACGACTGGAACGAGCGCATCACGGCCGAGTGCTACGGCCCGAACGCGGTCTCGCGCATCCTCGACGGCGAGGAGCGGATCGACCGCATCGTCAACAACTATGCCTCGATCAGCTTCAACTTCGGCCCCACCCTCCTGGCCTGGATGGCGGAAGCGAAGCCCGAGGTCTACCAGGCGATCCTGGAGGCGGACGAGCGCAGCCGCCTGCGCTTCGGCGGGCACGGCTCGGCCCTGGCCCAGCCGTACAACCACCTTATTCTCCCCCTCGCCAACGCCCGCGACAAGCGGACCCAGATCGTCTGGGGGCTCGCCGACTTCGAGCACCGCTTCGGCCGCCGGGCCGAGGGCGCCTGGCTGCCCGAAGCCGCGGTCGACCTGGAGAGCCTCGATCTGCTGGCCGCCGAGGGAGTCCTCTTCACGATTCTGGAGCCCGGCCAGGCTCACCGGGTGAGGCTCAAGGGGACGGACGCCTGGGAGGACGTGAGCGGCGGGCGGATCGACACCACGGTTCCCTACCGGATCGAGCTGCCCTCGGGCCGCTCCATGGCCCTGTTCTTCTACGACGGCTCGACCTCGCGCGCCGTGGCCTTCGAAGGGCTGCTGTCCTCCGGCGAGCGGTTCGCCCGCCGGCTGGTCTCCCGCTTCCCGGAGGAGGCTGCCGGGGACGCCGACACCGACCGGCTGGTCCACATCGCTACGGACGGGGAGACCTACGGCCACCATCACCGCCATGGCGAGATGGCCCTCTCCTACGCGCTTCACGAGATCGAGTCGAACGGCTGGGCGACGCTGACCAACTACGGCGCCTACCTGGCGAGTCATCCGCCGACGCGCGAGGTGGAGATCTGGGAGGACTCCTCGTGGAGCTGCGTCCACGGCGTCGAGCGCTGGCGCAGCGACTGCGGCTGCCACACCGGGGGAGGTCCCGGGTGGACCCAGGCCTGGCGCGCGCCTCTGCGCGACGCGCTGGACGGGCTGCGCGACGACCTGATCCCCCTCTATGAAGCGGAAGCCGGCCGGCTCTTCGCCGATCCCTGGACTGCGCGCGACGACTACGCCGCCGTGGTGCTGGACCGTTCGCCCGCCACGGTGGACGCGTTCCTGGAGCGCCATGGAGCCGCGGGTGTGAAGGGCGCGGACCGGGTGCGGGCGCTGGAGCTGCTGGAGATGCAGCGCCACGCCATGCTCATGTACACCTCCTGCGGCTGGTTCTTCAACGACCTGGCCGGGCTGGAGACGATCCAGATCCTCCAGTACGCCGGCCGGGTGGTGCAGCTCGCCGGGCGCCTCTTCGGCGGAGAGGTGGAGGAGTCGTTCCTCCTCCGCCTGGAGAAGGCGCGCAGCAACGAGCCCGCCGCCGGGACTGGCCGCGACCTCTACGATCGGCATGTGAGGCCGTCCCGGGTCGATCTTCCCCAGGTCGCGGTCCACTCCGCGGTCACCGCGCTCTTCGAGAACCAGCCCGCGATCCACCGTGTGTTCTGCTACACCGTGGAGAAGCGGCAGGGACAGACCTCCCAGGCCGGGCGCGCGCGGCTGTCCATCGGCAGAATGCGGGTCGAGTCGAGCCTCACAGGGGATGCCGAGCTGATGAGCTACGGCGTGCTCCACTTCGGCGATCACAACCTGAGCGCGGGGGTCCGGAGGGGGCCGGGGAGTCAGGGCACCGAGGAGGACGCCCGGCTGATCGCCCTCATCGCCGAGATTGTCCAGCCGTTCGAGCACGGCGATCTGGCGCAGGTGGTCCGGCTTCTGGATCGGAGCTTCGACGGTCTCTCCTACTCGCTGCGTTCGCTGTTTCGCGACGAGCAGCGGCGGGTCATCGGCCTCGTCCTGGACTCCACCCTGAAGGACGCCGAAGGCGAGCTGCGCGAGATGTACGTCCAGCACGCGCCGCTCCTGAGGTATCTCCACAGCCTCGGCACTCCGCCGCCCGGAGCGCTGCGGGCCGCGGTGGAGCACGTGCTCGACGTCGACCTCAAGCGCGCGCTCGCCGATCCCCGGGTCGATCCCGGCGAGGTCCAGAAGCTGCTCGACGAGGCGGCCGGGCTCGGTGCGACGCTCGACGGCGGCGGTCTGAGCTACGCCTTGGAACGCTCCCTCGGCGCCCTGGTCGAAAGCCTGACCAGGACGCCCGAAGACATGACCCTCCTGCGCCGGGCCGACAGGGTCGCCGGGCTCGCCCGCCGGCCGCCGTTCAAGCCCGATCTGTGGAGCGCCCAGAACCGTTGCTACGCGATGCTCGAGATCGCCTATCCGGTCATGAAGGAAGAAGCTGACGCAGGAGAGGATCTCGCGATGGAATGGACCGGGCTCTTCCGGAGTCTCGCCGGAAAGCTCGGCTTGCGAGTGGAGTAAATCGCTCCAGTAGCCTGCCTCGGTCGGCTGGCGTAGACTTGCAACGAATGGACGACGAGAAATGGCCGACCCTGCCCCAGGATCCCGCCTGGGTTCTGGAGCAGATCGAGATGGGTGCGCGCCAGGCGGGCGTGCCGTTCCAGATGATGACGGTCGTTCCGAAGCTCACCCGCGAGGAGATCGCGAGCGCGGTGACCCGCCTGTTGGAAGAAGAGCTGGCCCGGCTGGAAGGCCGGCTCGACGACGACGATCCCCAGAAGCAGTAGTCCCGCGAAGGCGAGCAAGCCGAAAACAGAAACGCCCGGCCGAAGCCGGGCGTCGTCGTAGAAGGGCGGACCCGAGCCCGTCAGCGTAAGGCTGGCTCGATGGGCAGCAGCTCGATACGTCCGTCCAGCTTTCCAAGGGAGGCTGCGATGAGGTGGAGCAGCTCCAGGGTGGCCTGCTCGCACTCCACGGCATCCCGGAGCAGCAGGATTCCGGCGAGCGCCTCGCGCTCCACGCCGATAGCGCGGAACGTTCCGAGCAGCTCGGTGACGCGGTTGCGGATCTCGCCCGTCCGGCCCTGGCGCAGCCAGACCGCGACGAGGTCGAGCGAGACGAGGGCGGCGCGGTAGCCGAGACCGGCCTCGTCGAAGCTCTGGCTCGCTTCCAGGAAGGCCTGCGCGGCCTCGTCCAGACGGCCGAGCCCGGCGGCGATCTTGCCCTCGACCCAGCGCAGCTTGAGCAGCTCGAGATCGCTCAGGTAGCGGTCGTAGAGAGGCTGCATGCGCTGGAGGCAGTGGCTCGCCTCCTCGTAGTCGCCCAGCTCGACCCGCAGCAGGACGATGTTGTGCAGCGCCTGGAACGCCAGCTTGGGCTCCTTGGCGCGGTCGATCGTGTTGAGCCCCTGAAGCAGGTAGTGGATGCCTTCGAGGGGATCGCCGACGTAGCCGGAGTAGAGGCCGCGGGCGATGAGCACGCGTCCGGCGGCGTGCGTATCGTCGAGGCTCATGTGCAGCGAGTAGGCGACATCCAGCAGGCGGAACGCCTCGTCGAAGCGGCGCTGGGCGCAGCAGAGCGCGGCGGAGAGCGAGGACAGCCGCGCCAGGAGCCGCGGGTCGCCGGTGCCGTGCGGACGGCAGTCGAGCGCCCGGGCCATGATCCGGTCGGCCTTGGCCAGGTCGCCGGTGATGCGGTGGGCGTTCGCCAGCTCGGCCCAGGCCCGCGCCTGGAGGTCGGCGACCTCGCCGGCCTCGTGGGCTTCGGGATCGAGGCCGTCGGCCGCCATGGCCGCCAGATCGGCGAGACGGAGGGCCGTCTCGGGATCGCTCTGGAGCAGTCCATAGCTGCGGTCGAGGAGGGCCTCGGCGGTTTCGACGGAGGAGAAGCCGGAATCGCCGGGGAGCGGAAGCCCCTCGGCGCCCGGAACCAGGGAGCGGGTCTGCGTCACCTCGAGACGGCGCAGATCCGCAGCTTTCGCAAGGGCGCTCTCGTAGGCGGAGGAGATGGCGATGTCGTAGGCCGCGTCGAGCTCGGGTGTCAGGGCATCCTCGTCCAGCGGGGCGACGAACAGGGCCCCCGAGAGACGGTTCAGGGATTCCTGACAGGGAGGACAACCTCCGAGCAGATGCGTTACGACGGCCTTGGCCTCACGGACGGAGAGGCTCCCTGCGAGGAAGCCTTCCAGCGTCGCGTGGGTCGGGTGGCGATCCATCATCGTTCCCTCCTCCCGAAATCATCGACAGCGTGATCGTGACACCATTGTCTCACAGACTGCCCTTGTCAAGCCAGTCATCTCTTCACTCTTCGCCTGCGCCCACACCTGCGCTTCAGCCCAAGCCGAAGGGATCGAATCCCGCGCCTTCGTTGGTCGTCGAGCCCGGCCCCGGAGGCGCTCCCAGCGGGATCGGGTGGCCGAAGGGATCGAATCCCGCCCCTTCCTGAGAGAATACGTGGGAGAGGCCGCCATTGTTGTTTCCGCTAGCGGGAGTCCCACTCGGAGTTTCCCCGAGCCCGAGCCCGAAGAACGACGACAGCCAGCCCCAGACTCCGGTTTCCCAGATCGTGCCGCTTCCGAACCCCTGTGCGGCGGCAGGCGAGGCACTCAGGCCCATCCCCAACGCGCACAGCAATGCCAGGGTGATGCCACCGCGACGAATGGTCTTGCGCAGCATGGATCGATCCTCCTTCTCTCCACATTGGATACCCGGGATCCTCATGACCCCGGCGCCACAAATACGTCAGGCTCTAAAGTATTCAGGTGCCGGATCCCGCCGAAAATGAGATCGTGACCTTTCAGGCGGCTCCGGTGCTGTAACAGCTTTGACATGAGGGTACGCTCACTCGAATCGGGCGTCAACGAATCGCAGACCCCTGTTGGAACCCCTGTTGGGTAGGTGTCGCCGGAGGGCGGATTCAGGACAGGCCCGGTGATTCTCCGGGGTCACCTCCGCGGCGCCACGGCCCAGAGGAAAGCCAGCGCCGCCGCGGCGAGCAGCCCGTGGCCGACCGGGTCCGCGGAGTTGCTCAGGCGGATCATCACCCCGGCGATCAGCAGGCCGGTCGCCACCATCATCCAGGACGCGCGGCGGATCGTGCGCTCCAGCCGCTGGGCGAGCTTGCGCGTCTCCGGGGTGAGCGCCTGCTGGACGGTGAGGGTTCCGCGCTCCGCCTGCGTCACCAGGGCGTCGAGGCGGCGGGGGAGGGTGAGCAGCGTGCGCGCCGTGACCCCGGCTTCCCGAAGGAGATCGCGCCATCCGAGCCGCAGCTCGTCCTTGGCGAGCCGCTCGGCGAAGGGGACCGCCTCGGCCCAGGGGTCGAACTCCGGATCGAGCTGCGTCGTCATGCCGGCCAGCAGGCCGACCGAGC
Source organism: Holophagales bacterium (assembly GCA_031390755.1). Lineage (GTDB taxonomy): Bacteria > Acidobacteriota > Thermoanaerobaculia > Multivoradales > UBA5704 > DATMER01. Next base: position 15,569 of record JANMTS010000092.1, on the reverse strand, counting down.
GCGAGACGAAGAGCAGATCCACCTGCACCTGGAACGGGATCTCATAGAGAAGATCCCGGTACTCGCGCAGGAAGTAGCCCGCCTCGGAGAACGCCACGTCGCGCAGGCTGCCCACGCTCACCCCCCAGAACCGCGCGAACAGCTCCTCGTGAATCTCCTCCAGCCGCCGCAGGTCGGCGCCGGGCAGCAGCACTCCGGCGCTGACGTAGGACTGGATCACCCGCGAGGCGTCCCGTGTCCCCAGGCCGATCGCGTACTCCCGCAGCGCGGCGCGGAGGCGCTCCGGGATGTCCGCCACCATGCCGAAGTCGACGAACACGATCTGGAACGGCCGGCCGCCCTCCGCCGGACCGGCGACGGTATCGCCGGGCAGGATGGGCGCCTCGCCGGGCAGGGGGAGCGGCTTGATGAACAGGTTCCCCGGGTGCGGATCGGCGTGGACGAAGTGGTGGACGAAGATCTGCTGCATGTAGACCCGGTAGAGCACCCGCGCCACGTCCTGCCGCGAGATGCCGGCCCGCTCGATGGCCGCGAGATCGCCGATCTTCAGATAGCCGACGTTCTCCAGGGTCAGGGTGCGGCTGGCGCTGGCCGGCCAGTGCACTTTCGGGATGGCCACCCGGTCGTCCCCGGCGAAGTTTTCCGCGAAGCGCTCCGCATTGCGGCCCTCGCTCGCGAGATCCAGCTCCTGCCGCGTGATGGTGGCGATCTCCTCGGCCACGCGGTCCAGGTCGACCCGGCGGCGCAGGGTGCGCGACACCTTGAGCAGCCGGAAGGCGAGGCCGACCGCGGCCAGGTCGGTCTCGACCAGCACGTCGATCCCCGGCCGCAGGACTTTCACCACCACCGGCTCGCCCGAGAGCAGGCGGGCCGGGTGGACCTGGGCGAGCGAGGCCGAGCCCACCGGCTCCGGCGAGATCCAGGAGAAGACCTCCGTATAGGGCTTGCCGAAGTCGATCTCGATCTGGCGGAGGATGTCCGCGAACGTCTCGGGCGGCGCCTCGTCCTGGAGGCCGGTCAGCTCGCGGGTGACCTCCGGCGGCAGCAGATCCACCCGCACCGAGAGGAACTGGCCGAGCTTGATGAGCACGCCGCCCATCTCGCCCGCCAGATCCCGGTAGCGGCGGGCGATCCCGGCCCAGCGCCCCGCAGCCGGAGGGCGGAAGCGGCGCAGCCCGGGGACGTTCAGGAGCATGTCCCACCACAGGACGTGGAGGAACGTCCGGGCCACGAAGCGCCTCACCTTGCGGTAGCGCCGGAAGTCGATGCGGACAGCGGGGGGCGCGAGGGGAGCATCCATCGCGTCAACGATGACGGATCGCCCGAGTCGTGGCAAGATCCATGGGCATGACGCCCGACGCGCTCACGTTCCGGCCGCTGTCCAGCGAGGACGACTTCGCGGCCTGCATCGAGCTGCAACGCGCCACCTGGGGACGGGACTTCTCCGACGCCGTGCCCATGAGCATCCTGAAGATCACCCAGAAGGCGGGCGGCATCGCCGCGGGCGCGTTCGCGGCCGACGGCCGGCTCCTCGGCTTCGTCTACGGCCTGACCGGGGTCAAACCCGGATCGGCTCCGCCGAAGGTCTTCCACTGGTCCCACATGCTGGCCGTCGACCCCGCGGCCCGCGACCTCGGGCTCGGCACCCGTCTCAAGCGCTACCAGCGCGAGCTGCTCCTGCCGCTCGGCGTCGACCGGGTGGAGTGGACCTACGATCCGCTCGAAGCCCGCAACGCCCACCTGAACCTCAACCACCTCGGCGCCCTGCCGGATCAGTACGTCCGCGACATGTACGAGGGGGAATTCGGCAGCGACCTGGCACGGGGGATCGGCACGGACCGCTTCATCCTCGCCTGGGCGATCGCGGGCGACCGGGTCGAGCGGCGCCTGGCCGGCGGCCCTCCGAGCCGGGAGGAGACGATCCGCCGCTTCGGGGACGCGCCGCGTATCGGCCCTGACAATTTCGGCCCGGATGTGAACGAGAACGAGCCGCTGCCCGCGGGGCCGCGGGTGCGGATCGAGATCCCGGCCAGCGTCCAGGATCTGAAGACCGCCGACCTCGACCGCGCCCGGGCCTACCGCGGTTCGACCCGGCGCGCCTTCGAGCACTACCTGGAACTGGGCTGGCGGATCGGGAGTTATTACAAGGATCCGATCGGAGACGTCTGTTACTACTGTGCCGAGGAGAGAGACGATTCATGTTGAGACTCGAAAGCATCACCCTGCGCGAGATCCAGCTCCAGCTCAAGGAGCCGTTCCAGATCTCCTCCGGCACCGTCACCCACCGCCGCATCCTGCTTCTCCAGCTGCGCTCCGCCGACGGCGTGGAGGGCTGGGGCGAGTGCGTGGCGGGCGAGCAGCCGAACTACGGGCCGGAGACGATCGACCTCGCCTGGCTGGCGATCCGCGAGTACGTGGCGCCGCGCGTCCTCGGCCGCGGCTTCGCGGGACCCGAGGAGATCCAGCCGGCGCTGGAGCACAACTTCCGCGGCAGCAACATGGCCAAGGCCGCGGTGGAGATGGGCTCCTGGGAGCTGGCGGCGCGGGCCGAGGGCGTCTCCCTGGCCCGGAAGCTCGGGGGGGATCGGGACCGCATCCAGGTCGGGATCTCGCTCGGTATTCAGGAGAGCCCGGAGGCCCTGGTCGGCAAGGCGCGCGCGGCGCTGGAGCGCGGCTACGCCAAGGTGAAGATCAAGATCAAGCCGGGCCAGGATCTGGAATACCTGCGCGCCGTCCGCGAGGCGCTCGGGCCGGACGCTCCGCTGATGGCCGACGCCAACAACGCCTATGTCCTGGACGACGCCGGCAACCTGGCGGCGCTGGTGGAGATGGACGCGCTCGGGCTGATGATGATCGAGCAGCCGCTCGCCTGGGACGACCTGCTGCGGCACCGCGAGCTGCAGGCGCGCCTCAAGACCCCGATCTGCCTCGACGAATCGATCACCAGCCTGGACCGCGCCCAGGACATGATCGAGCTGAAGAGCGGCCGGATCGTCAACATCAAGCCCGGCCGGGTCGGCGGCTTCCGCGTGTCGAAGGCGATCCACGACCTCTGCGCGGCGCAGGGCATCCCGGTCTGGTGCGGCGGCATGCTGGAGAGCGGCGTGGGCCGCGCCCACAACGTCGCCCTGGCCTCGCTGCCCAACTTCACGCTGCCGGGCGACCTCTCGCCGAGCGACCGCTACTGGGAGAAGGACGTGGTCGTGCCGGAGTGGACGATGGACCGGGACGGCTGGATGCGCGTCCCGGTCGACCGCCCCGGCATGGGCGTCGAGGTGGACCTGAACCGCGTGGACGACCTCACCGTCCGGCGGGAGGAGCTGGCGGCTCCGTAGGCGCCGGTTCGGGGACAGCCACATCGGGCTCCGGCTCAGGCTCGGGCTCCAGGGGGATCGCCCGGAGCAGCCTTTCCAGCACCGGCTTCAGCTCCCGCAGCGCCTTGATCGCCTCCTCGCAGGTGGCGGCCGGAGGATTGTCCGTGCCGCCGCCGCCCTCTTCGCCCTGATCCGGGCCGGCGGGCTCCTCCGGCTCGACCGGCGGCGGCTGGGGGGGAGGCTGGCCGATCGTCACCGTCGTCACCGCCTCCTTGCAGTTGCCTCCGCTGCCGCCAGCCGTGACGGTGTAGACGCCGTCCTCGGCGAAGGTGATGGTCACCGCGCTGGTGCGGGCGTTGCGGATGAAGCCGCCGGGCGCGGTCCACTGCCAGCGCCGCGGCTCGCAGCCCGACGCCACGAAGGCGAGCGCCTTGCCCTTGTCGCCCGAATCCGGACCGGTCAGGACGATCGGCTCGCGGTGCGCCGGGTCGGGCGCCTCGGCGAGCCCCAGCTCGCGGGCGTGCTCGATGACCCGGTTGCCGAAGCTCCAGTACTGGGCGTCGTGGGACTCCTCCTGGGTCGGCTGCCCGGGATGGCAGGGGAGGCCGCCGGCCTGGCGGCACCACTCCGGATCCTTGGCGGCGATCATGATCAGCGCGGCCTCGTAGTCGGTGGCGTGCAGGCCGGAGACGTCGGGAGCGCTGGTGTCGGCCGCCAGGGTGCCGCCGTAGCGCAGGCCCGCGAGCCGGGCGAAGTCGGGCTGCGGCGTGTTGCCGTCCGGACCCCACGGCCGGATGTCGAGGCGGATCATGTAGCCCTTCGCCGTGTTGGCCCGGGAGCGGGCGCCGTTCGGCAGCCGGAACCCGACGTCGGCCCGGGAGGGGGCCGCGGCGAGCGCCAGGGCGAGGATGAGGAAGAGAAGACCGGGACGGCGGACACGGGTATCCATGGAAGACCTCCGAAGAGAGCGTACAACCACTACAATACGAAAAATCCGGTCCGGGAACGCCAGGGACGCATCGAACGCTTCGATCTCGCTTCTATCTCGCTTCTATCTCGCTTCTATCTAATACCGCGATCGAGGATCTCCAGCACCTCGGCCCTGCGGTTGTGGACCAGCAGGAGGATGAGGTCGCCCGGCCTCGCCAGGGCCAGCGCCTTGCGGGCCGCGTCCGCGTCGTCGGTCGCGTGGACGAGCGCCTCGGCGGGCGCACCCAGCCGCCTCAGCTCGTCCTCGATCAGGGCCGGAACCTCTCCCAGCTCCCGGCCGCGCAGCATCTCCGGCATCTCCTTGATCACCGTCAGGTCGGGACGGAGCTCCCAGGCCGTGCGGGTCAGCTCGCGGATCGCCTCCTCGTCGCGGTCGCCGGCCTGGCCGAGGACGAGCAGGCGCCGCTCCGCAGGGAGCCGGGAGGCGAAGCCGGCGAGCGCCGTCAGGCCGTGGGGATTGTGGGCGTAGTCGAGGAGCACGCGCACGCCGCCCACGTCGAAGAGATTGCCGCGCCCGGGGTTGTCCTCGGCGGTGCCGCGGAAGGACAGCAGCCCCTCCCGCATCGCGTCCACGGAGAGCCCGAGGGCGCCGGCCAGGCCGATGGCGCACAGCGCGTTGGCCACGTTGTGCCGGGCGGCGCCGCCGAAGGTGACGGGCACGTCGGAGGCGCGGGCGATGACCTGGCGGCGCTCCTCGCCGTAGCGCACCAGGTTGCCGTCCTCCAGGGTGCAGCCGGCGGCGCCGGAGACCAGCAGGTCGTCGAACCCGGGCTGATCGGGGTCCAGGGAGAACCAGACCACGGGCGCGCCGAAGTGGCCGGTGCGGGCGCGCAGCTCGGGATCGTCGGCGTTGAGCACGACGCGGCCCTGCGGCCGGACCACGCGGGCCGGCACCAGCTTGGTCTCGGCGAGCGCCGCGAGGTCGACGACGCCGAGCTCGCCGAGGTGGTCGGGCGCCACGTTGGTGACGGCGGCCGCGTCGGCGCGGCGCACCGCGAGACCGCGGCGGAGGATGCCGCCGCGCGCGGTTTCGAGGATCGCCACCTCGACGCGGCGGTCGCGCAGCAGGGTGCGGGCGCCGCCGGGGCCGGAGCAGTCGCCGTCGTCGAGAATCTCGCCGTCGACCTCGACCCGGTCGGTCGACGTGGTCCCGGTCACGGCGCCCGCGGCCCGCACCATCGCGGCCAGCAGGCGGACGGTGGTGGTCTTGCCGTTGGTGCCGGTGACCAGGACGACCGGGATGTCCGAGATCCGGTCCCAGGGCACCTCGCGCGGCCGGGGGAGGTCGGCGAGGGCCCAGGTCAGCGAGCCGGAGCCGAGCCCCAGGGTGACCTGATCGGCGTCCCACAGGAAGGCGACGCGGCGGCGGTTGGCGGCGTCGCGCAGGGCGATCAGGGCCGGATTGCGCTCGCCCTCGGCCTCCTCGCGCAGCCGGGCGGCGGCCGCGGCCAGGTCGGCGTCGGAGAGCGGGGCGCCCGCCAGCTCGGCCACCGCGGCGTCGAACGCCCACTCGTTGACCTCGGTCGCCGTGTAGAGGCGGTCCACCTGCGCCGACAGGGCCAGGCTCGCGCCGCCGGGGAAGCGGCGCACGCACAGCTCCTCGGCTCCCCAGCCCACGGCTTCCAGGATGCGGCCCCCCTGGCGCACCCAGGCCTCGGTCAGCGGCCCGGACTCCGCGTCGCCGAGCGCCACGTCCAGCACCGCTCCCTCCAGGTCCCAGAGCAGGTTGGGGCCGGTCAGCCGGCGCGAGTCGAGAAGCTTCATCTCGGCAAAGCCTATCAGGAGACCGCTCCGGCGGAAGAGACGCCCGTGTTACCATGCGGCCCGCGTAAAGGCATCACGAGAGACTTTCAGCGGACCGCAGCACCGCGAGGCGATGCGGCCCTTGGTGGGAGGAGATTGTCCATGTCCGGGACTCTCATGGCGATCGGTGGAGCGGAAGACAAGGTCCGGGAGCGCGTGATCCTCCGCTCCTTCGTGGAGACGGCCGGCGGGGCCGACGCGAACATCGTGGTGCTCGCCACGGCCTCGGAAATGGCCGACACGGGAGACCGCTACGCGGCCCTCTTCGAGTCGATGAGCGCCGACACCGTCCAGGTGATGCGGATCCGCAACCGCATGGACGCCGTCGAGGCGGGCGCTGGCGTGCTCGACGTGCTGGAGTTCGCGACCGGGCTCTTCATCACCGGCGGCAGCCAGCTCCGGCTCTCCGCGGCGCTCGGCGGCACGAAGACCGCCGCCGCCATCCGCCGCCGCCACGCCGACGGCATGGTCGTGGCCGGCACCAGCGCCGGAGCGGCCATCCTTTCCGAGCACATGATCGCGATGGGCGACAGCGGCACCACGCCGCGCCGCCGCCTGGTGCAGATGGCCAAGGGGCTCGGCCTCGCGCACGACCTGATCGTCGACCAGCACTTCCGCCAGCGCGACCGCCTCGGCCGGCTCGCCACGGCGCTCTCCTACAACCCCGGACCTCTCGCCATCGGCGTGGACGAGGACACCGCGGCCGTGATCCACGGCGGCATCCTCAAGGTGATCGGCAGCGGCGCGGTCACGGTGGTCGACGGCTCGGGCCTGAGCTACACCGACAGCCCCGAGGTGCGGCGCGGACAGCCGATCACCCTGCTCGGCCTCAAGCTCGACTTCCTGACCACCGGCTGCCGCTACGACCTGGAGCGGCGGGTCGCCATGCCGCCCATGATCGGCGACGTGCCCGCGTTCGAAGAGGAAGAGGCGGAGAAGCTGGAGATCGCGAGCGGGAGACGCGCACGATGAAGATTCTGGACACGCGCGTCTATCGCGGTCCCAATCTCTACGCTCTGCGCAAGATCATCCGCCTGCGGGTCGACCTGGGCGAGCTGGAGCAGTATCCCACCCTGAAGCTCCCCGGCTTCACCGAGCGGCTTCTCGCCACGATCCCGACGCTCGCCGAGCACACCTGCTCGTACGACGAGCCGGGCGGACTGGTGCGGCGAATGACCGAGGACGAAGGCACCTGGCTCGGGCACGTCCTGGAGCACGTGGCGATCGAGCTGCAGTGCCTCGCGGGCACGCCGATCACCTACGGCAAGACGCGCAGCCACGATCTTCCCACCGGGCAGTACTGGGTCATCTACAGCTTCGACGAGGAGACCGTCGGCCTGGAGGCGGGCGAGCTTGCGCTCAAGACCCTCCTCCACCTGCTGCCGCCCGAGCGCGAGGCCTACGATCCGACCCCGTTCGACTTCCAGGCCGAGCTGGAGTCCCTGGTCCGCCTCGCCCAGCGCAAGGCGTTCGGACCGTCCACCGGCTCGCTGGTCCGCGCCGCGGAAGACCGCGGCATCCCGTGGATCCGCCTGAACGAGCAGTCGCTGGTGCAGCTCGGCCACGGCAAGTACCAGCGCCGCATCCAGGCCACGGTCACCAGCGAGACCCGCCACATCGCCGTGGAAATTGCGTCCGACAAGCGCCTGACCAACCAGATCCTGCTCGATCTCGGCCTGCCCGTGCCGCAGCAGCGGCGCATCCGGACGGTCGAGGGCGCGGTGGAGTCGGCGCTCGAGCTCGGATATCCCGTGGTGGTCAAGCCGCTCGACGGCAACCACGGCCGCGGCGTGTCGATCAACCTGACGACCGACGAGCAGGTCCGGGCCGCGTTCGACGAGGCGTCCGAGCGCTCGTCCGTGGTGATCGTGGAGACCTTCCAGGAGGGCCACGACCACCGCATCCTGGTGATCGACGGCAAGGTTCTGGCCGTGGCGCAGCGCGTGCCCGGCCACGTGGTGGGAGACGGCGTCCACACGATCGGCCAGCTCGCCGAGATCGTGAACACCGACCCCCGGCGCGGCGTCGGGCACGAGAAGGTGCTCACCCGCCTGGAGGTGGACCTCCAGGCCGAGCGCCTGCTGGAGCAGGCCGGCCTGACGGTCGACACGGTCCTGCCCGAGGGCGAGACCTTCTACCTGCGCTCGACCGGCAACCTGTCGACCGGCGGCACGGCGATCGACAAGACGAACGTCATCCACTACGACAACCGCATCATGGCCGAGCGCGCGGTCAAGGCCGTGGGGCTGGACGTGGGCGGCGTCGACTTCATCTCGCCGGACGTGAGCCGCAGCTACAAGGAGATCGGCGGCGCGATCGTCGAGGTCAATGCCGCGCCCGGCTTCCGCATGCACGTGTCGCCCACCGAGGGCACGCCGCGCGACGTGGCCGGGCCGGTGATCGACATGCTGTTTCCCAAGGCGATGCCGTTCCGCATCCCCATCGCCGCGATCACCGGCACGAACGGCAAGACGACCACGACCCGCATGGTCGGCCACATCCTCAAGCTGTCCGGCCATACCGTGGGGATGACGACCAGCGACGGCGTCTACATCGACGGCAACCTGACCGTGAAGGGCGACATGACCGGCCCCTGGGCGAGCCACCTGGTGCTGCGCGACCCCTCGGTGGACGCGGCGGTGCTGGAGACGGCGCGCGGCGGCATCGTGCGCGCCGGTCTCGGCTGGCGCAAGTGCTCGGTCGGCGCGGTGCTCAACGTGGCGTCCGACCACCTCGGCATGGGCGGCATCACCGATCTCGACGAGCTGGCGCGCGTCAAGCAGGTGATCCCCGAGGTCTCCCAGGACTACATCGTGCTCAACGCCGACGATCCGCGGGTGGCGCCGATGGCCGCGCACAGCCGGGCCAAGGCGGTCTACGTGACGCTCCAGACGGACAACGAGCTGGTGCGCCGCCACATCCGCGGGCGCGGCCGGGCGGTGGCCCTGGAGGAGGGTCTGAACGGCCGCATGATCGTCCTCTATGAGGGCGAGGAGCAGATCCCGCTCCTGCTGGCGCGGCAGATCCCGGCGACCGTGGAAGGCCACGCGATCCACAACATCCAGAACGCCATGTTCGCGGCGGCGATCGCCCACGCCATGGGGATCAGCCTGGAGAACATCCGCCAGGGGCTGCGCACGTTCACCACGGACTTCTTCCAGACGCCGGGCCGGATGAACTTCTACAACGAGCATCCGTTCCGCGTGCTGCTCGACTACGCCCACAACGCCCACGGCATGGAAGCCATGGCGCGCACCGTGATGGGGCTGACCGTCCACGGCCGCCGCATCGCCGTGCTGGCGGCGCCGGGCGACCGCCGCGACGAGGACATCCTGGAGCTGGCCCAGGTCGCGGCTCCGGCGTTCGACCTGGTGCTGCTGCGGGAGGACGACAACCGCCGCGGCCGCCGGCCCGGCGAGGTGGGGGAGATGGTGCGCAAGGGGCTGATCCAGGGCGGGCTTGCGCCGGAGCGCATCGCCGAGGGCGTGTTCAACGAGCAGGAAGCCGTCCAGCGGGCGATGGAGGAGGCGAGGCCGGGCGATCTCCTGGTGATCTTCGGCGACAAGCTCGACCGCACCTGGACCCAGATCGTGGACTTCGGCCGCCCGCCCGGAAGCCCGGAGCCGCGTCCGGCGCCGCCGTCGGCCCCGCTGTTCGCGAAGGACGAGGATCTGCCGGCGCTGCTGGCGCGGAGCGCCGTGGAGCTGGTGCCGTCTCGCGGTAATGGCGGCGAGGGCGGCGATGGCGGAGACGGCAGCGGCGGCGACCTGGACGACTAGATGTAGGGGCGGCCCTTGTGGCCGCCCTTGCCTGCGCCACGACGAATCCCGGTCCGCCCCCACCCGGGGCAACCACAAGGGTTGCCCCTACAGACTCTCCAGCAGCTCCCGGGCCTCCACCAGGTCCGGGAGATCCAACCCTTCCGTGAACCCCTCATAGACCGGCGCCAGCGTCTCGCGGGCTTCGGCCTTCCGGCCCTGGGCCGCGCGGAGGCGGGCCAGGCTCGTGGCGGCGCGCAGCTCCAGGGCGAGCGAGCCCTGGCCTCGCGAGATGGCGACGGCGCGCGCGAGCGTCTCTTCCGCCGCTCCCACTTTGAGCTCGGCCAGAAGCTCGCCGTGCAGGCGGTGCAGCTCGGCTTCGTAGAGGGTCTGGCCGGCGGCGACCATGTCCGCGGGCTCGGTGAGCGCGGCGAGCGCCTCGGCGGCCTGGCCGCGGGCGCGGTAGGCCTCGGCGAGGAACGCGAAGACGTGCGGATCGCGCTTCAGGCCGCCGAACTTCGAGCCGGCCCGGATGTCCGCGATCGCCTCCTCGGCCTGGCCGGCCTGCGCCCGGAGCCAGCCGCGCTGCGCCGTGCCCATGGTCAGCCAGTAGGGGAAACCCTGGTCCGTCGAGAGCTTCATCAGCTCGTCGTTGTGCTCGCGCACGGCGTCGGGCTCGCGGCGGAAGGCCCGCAGCTCGCCGGCGAAGAAGAGCGCGCAGGCGAGGGAGAACGGCTGGCCGATCTCGCGCGCCTCCTCCAGCATCTGGCGGCTGCGCTCCAGCGCCTGATCGGGCCGGCCCAGGAACCAGAGCACCCAGGCGAGGTTGCCCAGGCACTCGACGCCGGGCTGGGGACCGGCGAGGATCGGCGCCGAGCTGGCGCGCCCGCGGTCGTAGAAACCCATCCCGGTCTCCAGGAAGGCCCGCGCCTGCGGCAGGTCGCCCATCACCATCGACGTGAAGCCCATGGCCTGGTGGGCGCTGAGGCGCAGCACCGGGTCGGCGCCCGCCTCGGCCAGCCGGAGGAGCTGCTGCTCCGTCTCCCGGGCGATGCGCGGCTTGCCGGTCAGGACATGGAAGATGTAGATGCCCCGCAGGGCGGGGAAGAGCTGCGGCGTCTGGCCCACCCGGCCGCACAGGTCCCGGGCGCGCTCGAACGAGCGCTGCACGTCCGGCTCCGAGAAACTCGTGGCGGAGCCCGACGCGACCCCGAGCGCCACGCGCAGGCCGATCTCGGTCTGGTCGCGCTCCGGGCTCTCCGGCAGCGTGGCCAGCAGGTCGAGGGCGCGGGTGAGATGCCCGACCGCCTCGGGGTGGCCCGAGTTCTTGAGTGCCTTCTGGCCCGCCCGGTGCCACCAGCCGATCGCGTCCGGCAGGCGCCCGGCCTCGGTGGCGTGGTGGGCGACCAGCTCGGGCTGGCTGTCCGCGATCTCCGGGAAGCGCCGCTCCAGCGCCTCGGCGATGCGGCCGTGGAACTCCTGCCGGTGACTGCGCAGCAGCGACTCGTAGGCCGCGTCCTGGATCAGGCCGTGCTTGAAGGAGTACCGCGCGCGAGGCGGCAGGCCGCGGCGGTAGAGCAGCTCGGCGTCGACCAGCCGGTTCAGCTCGCGCTGGAGATGCTCCTCGTCCCAGGGCGAGACCGCCACCAGCAGGTCGTGCGAGAACTCCCGGCCGAGCGTGGCCGCGAGCTGCGCCACCTCCTTGGCCGTGCCCAGGCGGTCGAGCCGCGCCATCAGCGAGTCCCGCAGCGTGGCCGGGATCTCCAGCGGGCGCACCGGGCCGGACCCGGTGGCTTCCGTGCGGCCGGACTCCAGCACCATCTTCACCATCTCCTCGATCACCAGCGGCACGCCGTCCGCCTTGCCGAGGATCTGCTCGACCACGGCGCGCGGCAGCGTCGCGGTGCCGGCCAGCTCCGAGATCATCTGCTCGATCTGCCGCGAGGAGAGCGGCCCGAGGTTGAGCTGCGTGATGTAGGAACGCTGACCCCAGGGCGGCTGGTAGTCCTGGCGGAAGGTCATCAGGGTGAAGATCCGCGCCCCCGCGCCCTGCTGGAGGATGTGGCCCAGAAGCTCCAGGGTCGTCGGGTCGATCCATTGCAGGTCGTCGACCGCGAGCACCAGCGGCTGGCGGTCCGCCATCTCCAGCACCACGGCGAGCACCGCCTCCAGGGTCCGCTTGCGCTGGCCCTCGGGGCTCAGGTTGAGCGGCTCGTAGCGGCCGTCGAGGGGGATGGCGAGCAGCGCGGCGAAGATGGGGACCATCTCGGCCAGGGGAAGGTCGTAGCGCTGCAGCCGGCGCTCCACGCGGCCGAGCGGATCCGGGACGGCTTCCCCCGCGCCGCCGGTCGAATCCCGGCCCAGCTCCATCCATCGCCGGAGGAGGTCGATCAGCGGATAGAGCACGCTGTTGCGGTGATAGGGCGAGCCGTGCAGCTCCAGCCACTGCGGGTGATCGCCGATGATCTTGCGCCGCAGCTCCCGGACGAGGCGCGACTTGCCGATGCCGGCCTCGCCGCCCAGCAGCACCACCTGCCCCTTGCCTTCGCGCGCCAGGGCCCAGCGGTCGAGCATGAGGTCGAGCTCCTGGTTGCGCGCCACCAGCGGCAGCAGGGCGGCGTCGCTCGCCACGTCGGCGGTCTCCTGCCGCTGGCCGAGCACGCGGAAGACCCGGATGGGCTGCGGCGCTCCCGGATGGCGGACCGATTCGAGCGTCTCGCACTCGAAGAAGCGCTCGATCAGCCGGTGCGTGGAGCCGCTCACCACCACGTGCCCGGGCGCGCCCTGGCTCTGCACGCTGCCGGCCACGTTGGGCAGATCGCCCAGGGCCAGCTCCTCGCGGTAGGCGCCGGCCGCGCGCGCCACCACCACGGTGCCGGTGTGGAGGCCCACCTGCACGCGCGGGCCGCCGGGAAACGTCCGGTCCGCGATCTCCAGGGCCGAGTGGACGGCGCGGCGGGCGTCGTCCTCGTGCGCCTGCGGATAGCCGAAGCAGGCGTGGATCTCGCCGCCGAGCGCCGGCTCCAGATGCCCCTCGAACCGCTGCACGGTCTCCGAGACCAGCCCCTGGAGCGCGGGCAGCCAGTCCAGCATCTCCTCCGGATCGAGCGCGTGGCCGCTGCGGCCCACCAGGCTGCACCGCACCACCGTGACCTGGCGGCGCTCGCCGCTCGACCGCCGGGTCGCCACCGTGGTGGGCGGGCCGTCCACCGACGCCGAGTAGGCCGAGGCCATTCCGGACCCGGACTGGCTGGTGGCACCCCCGGCAATCCCGCTCGGCAGCAGGCCCGTGGGCAGGCCCGGTCTGAACATGCTCGAAGGGAGGCCGGACAGGTCCGGCGCGCCGGAGCCGATCCGTTCCAGGGAATTGAGCACGGCCTGGGCGTTCTGCGGCCGCAGCGCCGGCTCCTTCTGAAGCAGGTGGTCGATCAGGCTCGACAGCCCGTCCGGCACTCGCGGATTGGTCTCGCGGGCCGGCGGCTGGCGGTGGAGGCAGACGCGCTTGAGCGTCTCGATGACGCTCTTGTCGAAGAACGGCGAGACGCCGGTGAACGTTTCGTAGAGCAGGGTGCCGAGCGAGAACAGGTCGGTGCGCGGATCGATCGGCCGGCCCTCGATCTGCTCCGGGGCCATGGACCGGCAGGTGCCGAGGACCATGCCGTCGACGGTCAGCGCCGCTTCTTCCACGTTCGCCTCGGGGTGCTCGATCCGCTTGGCCAGGCCGAAGTCGAGGATCTTCGACGCCCCCGCCGGGGTGACGATCACATTCTCCGTCTTCAGGTCGCGGTGGATCACCCCCTGCCGGTGGGCCTCCACCAGGGCGGAGGTCACCTCGCGGGCCAGCGCGAGCCCCCGGATCAGATCGAGCGGACCCTCGCGCAGGATCTGGGAGAGGCTGCGCCCCTCGACGAGCTCCATGACGATGCCGTCCCCTTCCGGCGTCTGCACCATGTCGTAGATCTGGACGATCGACGGATGGCTCAGCCGGGCGCTGGCGCGCGCCTCCCTGCGCAGGCGTTCCCGGCCGACGGCATCCTCGTGCTTGCCCGGCTGGATGAACTTCACCGCGACCCAGCGGTCGAGCCGCTCGTCGTACGCCCTGTACACGACCCCCATCCCGCCGGCACCGATCTGCTCTTCGAGACGGTAGGGTCCTATCCTGTTGAGTTGCACTCGCGGAGGGTCCTCTCTCGCCTGCCTCGTTCGCCTGCCCGTTCGCCTGCCCGTTCGCCTGCCAATACTGGAGCCGCTATCTTAAGGCCGCACCCGCCGTCCGCCAAGGCTTTTAGCCATCGATGAGGAATTGCCGGATTTTTGGCTATCCGAAGGCTGTGTTAGCCTACTGCGTCAATCGAATTCTCTCGTTCGCTGTCGCCAGGTCCCGCGGGCCTCGTCCGCCCGAAGGCTGTGCCTGGACCGGCGAACCCTTTCAGGAGGCGGAAGCTCAATGAACGGTCTCGACCAGCTGTTTCCTCGCAATGGGAGCCTCCCCTGTCCCTTCACCCTGCGCTCGGGCTCCGGCGCGACGCGGATCGGGAACGGGGAGCCCGCGTTCGAGCTGCACGTGCGCAACGACAACGGCGCCCGCGCCCTCAAGAGTCTCAACGAGCTGGCGATCGCCGAGGCCTACGTGCGCGGCGACCTGGAGATCGAGGGCGACATGGTCCGCGCCATGTGGATGCGCGGCCTGCTGTCCGACGACAACCTGTGGATCCGCTCCTGGCGGCGCCTGCAGCCGCTGCTGATGGGCCGGCTCAAGCTCAACCCCGCCTGGATCGCCAAGCACTACGACTCGAAGAACATCCAGCTCCACGCCCTGGACCGCGACTACCGCGCCTACACCCCGGGCCTCTACCACACCGGCGACGAGACGCTGGAGGAGAGCACGGCGGAGAAGTACCGCTTCGCGCTCGAATCCCTGCAGGTCGACGAAGGCGCCCGCATCCTGGAGGTCGGCTGCGGCTGGGGCGGCTTCACGCACTACAGCTCGGACCGCGGCATGAGGGTCACCGGCATCACGCTCTCGCGCGATCAGCACGCCTACACCACGCAGCTGATCCGCGACCGGAACCTGAACGCCGAGGCGTTGTATCAGGATTTCTTCACGTTCCAGCCCGGACACCGGTTCGACGGCATCTCCATGATGGGCGTGATCGAGGATCTGTCGGACTATCCGTGGGTGCTGCGCCGGCTGGGCGAGCTGATCAAGCCCGGCGGCCGGGTCTACCTCGACTTCGCCGCGGGCAAGGTGCCGGTCGCGACCTCGACGTTCATCACCAAGTACGTCTGGCCCGGCAGCTTCCGCATGGTCTACATGCCGGAGCTGATGGCCGCGGCCGACGCCGCCCGCATCCACGTGGCCGGCGTCTACGACGACCGCCGCAACTACCACCTCTGGGCGCGCAACGGCCACACCCGCTGGGAGGAGAACCGGGAGGCCGTGGTGCGCGAGTCGAGCGAGGAGACCTGGCGCCTGTTCAAGCTCCTCTTCGCCGGCACCGCCGGAGTGATGAACGACCCGTCCCACGGCGTGACCGCCTACCGGATGGTGCTGGAGCTGCCGGGCCGGCCCGGTCACTGAGCCTGGCGCTTCGAGTACTCAACCCCCCACCCCCACACCCCGGGGGAGAGGGGGCGCCGCCACCCAAACGCCAAAATCAAAAAGAAGTGCTGAAGATACGGCGGCCCACTCAATTACAACGCG
>JANMTS010000073.1:0-7269 GCA_031390755.1 Holophagales bacterium | reverse complement strand
TCTCCCATCTCCCGCCCTTCCCGCCCCGGGAGAGGGGGCGCCACCTCCCAAAATCCTGAAAGCAAAGGTCCAAGACCCTGAAACGCAGGAGGGCGGGGGTTCCCCCTCTCCCGGCGGGGGGCGGGCGGGAGATGGGAGAGGGGGCCAGGGGGTGAGGACTCCACGCGCACAACCTCGCCTCGACCTCGGCCGCCTCCCCATCCCCGGCCCCTATCTAATAGGTAGAGACACCGAGCTCGCCAGCCTCGACGCCGCCTGGGAAGACCCTAACATCCGCGTCTTCACCCTGATCGCCTTCGGAGGCACGGGCAAGTCCGCCCTGGTCAGCCGGTGGCTGGAACGGATGTCCTTGAACGGCTGGCGCGGTGCCCGGCGCGTCCTGGACTGGTCCTTCTACAGCCAGGGCTCGGAAGAGCGGGTCACGTCGGCGGACCGCTTCCTCGATTACGCGCTCGGCTGGTTCGACGATTCCGATCCCAAGGCCGGAGCCCCGAGGGACCGCGGCCTGCGGCTGGCCGAGCTGATCCGCAAGGAACCGACGTTGCTGATCCTGGACGGCGTCGAGCCGCTTCAGCATCCGCCGAATCATCCGCAGGCGGGCCGGCTCAAGGACCCGGGGCTGGCGGCTTTGCTCAAGGCGCTGGCCGCCGCCAACCCGGGGCTTTGCGTGGTCACCACCCGCGAGCGCATCGCCGACCTCGACGGCTTCACCACCACGGCGCCGCAGGTGGATCTCGAATCCCTCTCGCCCGAGGCCGGGGCCGAGCTGTTGAAGACGCTCGGGGTCAAGGGGAAGGATTCCGAGCTTCTGGCTGAGTCGAAGAGATTCGGCAATCACGCCTTGACGCTCTCGCTGCTGGGGGGCTATCTGAGCAAGGCCTGCGGAGGGGACATCCGGCGCGCCAGGGAGGTAGACCTCGCCGGAGCCGCCGAGCGCAAAGGCGGCCACGCCCTGCGCGTGATCGGCACCTACGCGGCCTGGCTGGGAGAAGGTCCGGAGCTGGCGGCTTTAAGGCTGCTGGGACTCTTCGACCGGCCGGCCCAGCCCAAGGCCATCGCGGCGTTGCGGGCGAAGCCGGCCATTCCGGGGCTGACCGAGCCGTTGGCGGACCTGGGAGACGAAGCCTGGAACCTGGCCCTCTCGAGCCTCCGGGACCACGGTCTCCTCCTGCCCGCCGATTCCCATCAACCGGGTACCCTGGACGCCCACCCCCTGGTGCGAGTCTTCTTCCAGGAAGACCTCGAAACGCACCACCCCGAAGCCTGGAAGGCCGGCAACGAGCGCTTGTACGAGCATCTGAAGAAAGAGGCGCCGGATCAGCCCGACACCCTGGAGGCCATGGAGCCGCTCTTCACCGCGGTGATTCACGGCTGCCGGGCGGGCCGGCAGCAGGAGGCGTATCGAGAGGTCTACCGGCGGCGCATCCAGCGGGGCGACGAGTTCTACAGCACCAAGAAGCTCGGAGCCTTCGGCTCGGATCTGTCAGCGCTTTCCGGTTTCTTTGACCGTCCCTGGGACCAGCCTTCGGCCAGTCTCTCCTCCGCGGAGCAGTCACTCGTTCTTGGTATCGCAGGGTTCAACCTTCGCGCCTTGGGCCGGCTGGCGGAGGCGGTTCAGCCGCTGGAGGCGGGTTTGGTGGCTGATACTTCTTCCGAAGACTGGAAAAACGCCGCCAGATCAGCCAGCAACCTGAGCGAGCTGACGCAAACCCTGGGAGAGCTCTCGCGAGCCGTGTCCTTCGGGAAGCAGAGCGTCGATCATGCCGACCGCAGCGGCGACGCCTTTTTGCGGATGGTCGGCCGGACGACGCTGGCCGATGCCCTGCACCAGTCGGGCCGTTGGGAGGAGAGCGCGGAGTCCTTTCGCGAGGCTGAGGCTCTTCAGGAGGAGCGGCAGCCCGAGTATCCTCGGCTCTACTCGTTGCAGGGCTATCAATACTGCGACCTGCTGCTGAGCCTTGGAGAACCGGAGCCCGGTGCTGTTCTGGAAGGTCCCGGCGCGGACCCGGAGGCGGCACGGCGATGGCGCGAGGCGTGCCAGCAGGTGCGCCAGCGGGCGGAGCAGACGCTGGAGTGGGCGATCAAGTATCTTGGTCTTCTCGACATTGCGTTGGACCACCTGAGCCTGGGCCGAGCGCATCTGGGCCTTGCGGACTTCGCGAAGGCTGCGGAGCACCTGGACCACGCCGTGGAGGGCCTGCGGCGGGCAGGTCAGGAGGACTACCTTACCCGTGGCCTTCTGGCCCGGGCCATGTTGCACCGGCAGCGAGTCGACTTGGCTAGTGCCGAGGCGGACCTTTCCGAAGCGTTGGAGATCGCCGAGCGGGGCAGGATGCGGCTGCACGAGTGCGACGCGCACCTGGAATGGGCCCGGCTGTGCCGCCAGCGGGGAGACCGGGCCGGCGAGCAAGAGCATGTGGCGCGGGCTCGGACGCTGGTGGACGAGACGGGCTATGAGCGGCGGAGGCGGGAGGTGGAGGCCCTCACCCCCAGCCCCTCTCCCAGCCGCACACCCGGACCCCCGGGAGAGGGGAGCGCATGACGGGCAACGCTGCCTCCATCCCTCTCCGCTCCTGGGCCGGCTGGAAGCCGGCGCTCCCAGCGGATCGCGGCGATGGATGGAGAGACCGCCGAACGGACGCGCCCCCCCCTCTCCCGGGGCGGGCGGACTCGGGCGGACCGGGAGAGGGGGCCGGGGGGTGAGGGCCCGCCTCACCCTCTCCTACCGCGGCACCCGCTATGCCGGCTGGCAGCGCCAGGACAACGCGGTCTCCGTTCAGCAGGTCGTGGAAGAGGCCGTCTCCCGTCTCGCCGGCCAGCCGGTCGTCGTCCACGGCTCCAGCCGGACCGACGCCGGGGTCCATGCGCGGGGACAGGTGGCGCATCTCGACCTCGAACGGCCGCTTCCGCCCCGGGCGCTGGTCCATGGGGTCAATCCCCATCTCCCCGAGGATGTGCGGGTGATGGCCGCGGCGGAGGTCGATCCCGGGTTCCATGCCCGCAAGAATGCGATCGGCAAGACGTATCGATATCGGATGAGCCGGGCCGCGGTCGTGTCTCCGCTGGATTCGCTGTTCACGGTCCAGGTTCCGGCCGGAATCGACCTCGTGGCCATGACACGGGCGGCGGCGGTGCTGCCAGGAAGGCACGACTTCACGGCGTTCGCGCTGGCCGGCGGGAGCCACGGACAGCCGTTCCGGACCATCCAGTCGGTCGAGTGGACCGGGGCTGGCGACAGGGGCGACGAAATCGTGTTCTCCATCACCGGGGAAGGCTTCCTGCGCGGCATGGTTCGTGCTTTGGTCGGTACGCTGATCGAGGTCGGTCTGGGGCGGCGGGAGCCGGAGGCGATGGCGGGCCTTCTCCAGGGACGGCCCCGCTCCGAAGCTGGACCCACCGCTCCGGCGCACGGGCTGGTGCTGGACGAGGTGTTCTATGGGGCGGATGACGTGAATGTGGTACCGTAGGTGACCTTCGACATGGCCGATATTTCCAAGCTCGCGACCCCCGGCTCGCCCGAAGAGCTGCTCGTCCGCCGGATGGATCTGGAGCGGTTGCCCCGGCATGTCGCCATCATCATGGACGGCAACGGCCGCTGGGCGAAGGAGCAGGGCCTCCCCCGCGTCGAAGGCCACCGGGCCGGCGTCTCCGCCGTGCGCGACACCGTCGAAGCCGCCGCGCAGCTCGGGCTCGAAGTCCTCACCCTCTACGCGTTCTCGGTCGAGAACTGGAAGCGTCCGCGCTTCGAGGTCTGGACCCTCATGAACCTGCTCAAGGAATACGTCCGCAGAGAGCGGGAAAACCTCATCGAGAACGACATCCGCTTCAACGTGCTCGGCCGCTGGCGCGAGCTCGACCCGAGCGTGGTGCGCGAGCTCGAAGAGACCCTCGAAGCCACGAAGCACTGCCAGGGGATGAGCTTCAACATCGCCCTCAACTACTCGGGCCGCTGCGAGATCGTCGACGCCTGCCGCCGCATCGTGGCCGACTGGGCCGCGGGCAAGCACGCGGACATCGACGAAGAGACCCTCAACAAGTACCTCTACACCTCCGGCCAGCCCGACCCCGACCTGCTGATCCGAACCTCCGGCGAGCTGCGGGTGAGCAACTTCCTGCTCTGGCAGATCGCCTACACCGAGATCTGGGTGACGCAGACCTATTGGCCGGACTTCCGGCGGCGCGACCTGATCGAGGCGGTTCTCGGCTTCCAGGGGCGCGAGCGGCGCTACGGCGGCGTCAACAAGCCCGGGGCGGAGACCGGCGAGACCGGCATGTTCGCCTCCGGACGGCGCCCGGTCTGATCCGGCGATTCGACCCGGCATGCAGAGACTTCTCACCGCCGCGGTTCTGACTCCCCTCGCGCTTCTGGCCCTGTTCAAGATGCCCGGTGCCTGGTGGTACGGCGTCGTCCTGCTCCTCGTCGAGCTGGCGGTCTGGGAGTACATCAAGATCGTCCGCAACCGCGCTCCGCACGCGCCGCTGTACCTTCTGCTCGTCGCGGTCCCGGTCGCGGCCCTCACGTTCAGCGCCTCGCTCTTCGAGGGCGGAAAGCTTCTGGACCCGCGGCTGCACCTGTTCACGGGCGCGCTGCTGCTCTCGGCCGTGCTCGCGAGCGTCGTGCTCCTGTCCCGGGTTCCGCTCGCCGAGACACTCGACTCTCTGGGCATCCTGGGGTTCGGCGTCCTCTACTTTGCGCTGCCGGCCGCCAGCATGCACTACCTGCAGCAGGCCGACCCCTGGCTGGTCTTCCTGCTCATGGCGATCGTCTTCCTCGGCGACACGGCGGCCTACTATGCGGGCTCGGCGTGGGGCCGGCACAAGATGGCGCCGGTGGTGAGCCCCAAGAAGAGCTGGGAGGGCTCCGTGGCCGGCTTCGCCACCTCGCTGGCGGCGGCGGCGGTCTGGAGCCAGTGGCGGCTCGGCCGCGTCGACGGCAAGCTGTTGATCGTCGCCGCCGTGGTCACGGCCGCGGCCCAGATCGGCGACCTCGTGGAGTCGATGATCAAGCGCGGCGCGGGCGTCAAGGACTCGGGAACCATCCTGCCCGGTCACGGCGGCGTGCTCGACCGCTTGGACGCCATCCTCTTCGCGACCCCGGTGCTGCTGTTGGGGCTCTGGCTGATGGGCGTCGACCGGATCCCGGTTCCCTTGCCGTAGGGGCAGCCCCCGGGGAATGCCGGCCTCCCGAGGGCGGTTCGGTATACTTGCATCCGTTTCATCCATGTCGTAGCTGTTGCGGCATTACAAAGGGTTTGTTCATGATCTACCTGCTTTCCTTCATCTTCGCCCTCGGCATCATCATCGTCGTGCACGAGGCCGGGCATCTCCTGGTCGCCAAGGCCTTCGACGTGAAGGTGCTCACGTTCTCCGTCGGCTTCGGCCGGAAGATCTGGAGCATCCAGAGAGGGGAGACCGAGTACCGGGTCGCGATGGTGCCGCTCGGCGGCTACGTCCGGCTCGGCGGCGAGAGCGCCGAGGACGCCACCGGCAACGACCCCCGGGAGTTCATGAGCAAGCCCCGCTGGCAGCGCATCCTGGTCTACCTCGCCGGCCCGGTCATGAACGTCATCCTGGCCGTCGCCCTCTTCGCCGGCCTGTTCATGGTCGGCATCCAGGTCAGCAACCTCCAGTCCATGCCGCCGGTCATCGGCAACGTCGACGCCGGCTCCTCCGCGGCGACGGCCGGCGTCCAGCGCGGCGACCTCATCGTCAGCCTCAAGGGCAAGCCGGTGGACGACTGGATGGCGGTCATCATGGAGCTCTACACCTCCCCCGGCCAGGTCGTGCCGATGGAGGTCAAGCGCGGCGACCAGACCCTCAAGATGGCGGTCACCCCGACCCACGACAAACGGATGGAGACCGGCGACCTCGCCGGCCTGAACCCGCTCTACCGGCCGCAGATCACCCAGGTCATGGACGACAGCCCGGCGCAGGCCGCGGGCTTCCGCACCGGGGACGAGATCCGCACCGTCGACGGCAAGCCCGTCGCCCTGGACCGCGACTTCATCGCCGAGATCTCGAAGCGCGCGGGCGTCCTCACCCGCATCGAGGTCATGCGCAACGGCAAGCTCCTGACCCTCAACGTCACCCCGCGGCTCGACGGGAAGGAAGGGCGGATCGGCGTCGGCATCGGCGTGTTCCAGCGCTACAGCCCGGGCCACGCCATCGTCCAGAGCGTCAAGCACAACATCCAGATCGTCCAGGGCACGCTCTACGTGATCGGCAAGATCTTCACCCGCGAGGTCTCGGCCAAGGGCGCGCTGTCCGGGCCGATCGGCATCGCCCGGGCGACCGGCGAGGCGGCCCAGATGGGCTTCAAGCAGCTTCTGTACCTCATGGGCATGCTCAGCATCAGCATCGCCTTCATGAACATGCTGCCCATCCCGATCCTCGACGGCGGCCAGATCTCCATCCTGCTCATCGAAGAGGTGATCCGCCGCGATCTTCCTCTCAGGATGAAGGAGGTCATCGCCCAGGTCGGCTTCGTCATGGTCCTCCTTCTGATGGCCGTGGTGATATATTTCGACCTCCTGAAAGAGTTTTTCACCTGAACGGAGGGAGCGACCATGCCCGGCCCGATCTCGATCGGCGACGAAGCGCCGAACTTTGACCTGAGCTCGACCGAAGAGGCTCTGCTGATGTTGAGGGACGAGGTGATCCGGACGGCCATGGTGGTCTACTTCTTCGCCGACCCTGCGGCGGAGCGGACGCTTCGCGACCTCGACAGCCTGAACAAGCGGCTCGCCGGCCTCGAAAAGCTCCAGACCCGCGTGCTCGCGGTCTCGCCCGTGCCGCTCGACGCGCTCAAGAAGCTCCAGCGCGACCGCAAGCTCCTCTTCCCCCTGCTCCACGACGACCGCAACTTCGCCGCGGCCTACGGCATCGCCCCCGCCGAAGAGGGCCAGCCCTACGCGCCGGCCCTGGCGCTCGTCGACCGGCGGCAGACCATCCGGCTGCTCGCCAATCCGCTGACCTCGGCCGACGACGCCCTGGGCCAGGTGGAGACCGCGCTCAAGGCGATGCCCTCGCCGACGAAGAGCTATCCCAAGAGCGTCGTGAACTTCCTGATCGACAAATGGGTGAACTGAAGTGAGACCCCCTGGGACCGCCGGCGTCTCGCCGGCGAGCTAACCAGCCTGGTTACCCCCGCCGGCGAGACGCCGGCGGTCCCAGGGGGTCTCACTTCAGTTCACCCATTTGTCGATCAGGAAGTTCACGACGCTCTTGGGATAGCTCTTCGTCGGCGAGGGCATCGCCTTGAGCGCGGTC
>JANMTS010000042.1:0-4969 GCA_031390755.1 Holophagales bacterium | reverse complement strand
CCCTTTTCCCCCAGACCCCCTAATCCCCCTATATCCCCCAGAAAAGCAGGAGACCTTCGGTCTCCGGCCCCTCACGGGGCCGCAAGGCGCCACCTTTCGAGTCAACCTGCTCCTCGAAGAAGCAGGAGTCCCTCTGCCCAGCCCTGCCCAGATAGGCCTGTGGTCGAAGACCCTCGGCGGCATCGAGCCGCTGCTCGCCCTGCTCGGCCGCCTCGTCCACTCCGGCCTCGCCAACAAGCGGGAGCCGATCCCCTACATCCACCGGGTCGTCCAGGAGCGGGCCGCCAGACCCGAGCCTGCAAGACCTCTCGACGCCCGGGCCGGCCGCGAGATGCTCCGCGCCGCTGGCGCCGACGAGATCCGCTGGCAACAGGCTCTCGAAATCATTGCCGATACGGAGGTGTCATGACCCCCTGGAATTGCAGCGATTGCGGTGAGGAGCAACTCTCCCTTGGCCGCAGCCCCATCCCCGAAGTACGTCTTTGCTACGCCTGCC
Source organism: Holophagales bacterium (assembly GCA_031390755.1). Lineage (GTDB taxonomy): Bacteria > Acidobacteriota > Thermoanaerobaculia > Multivoradales > UBA5704 > DATMER01. The sequence goes on along the minus strand of JANMTS010000042.1, from coordinate 4,473 downwards.
GTGAGGCTCGGCGTGCCCGTTCCGCCTTCTCCGAAGCCGGCGCCGGCATCCCCAGGCTCTTCCGCGGCGTCACCCGCGAGAGCTGGGCCGCGTTCTTTCAGCGCGCCTGGCCGGAAGCCCTCCAGAGCTGGAAGGGCACCCCGCCCTGGCTCGCTTTGTGGGGTCCGACCGGGACGGGCAAGACCGGCCTCGCCACCGTTCTCCTCGCCGAGCACCTGCGCACCGGCCGGGGCGGCCAGTGGATTTCCGGTCCGGAGCTGTCCCGGCGCCTCCAGCGCGACCTCGCTGGCGCCGAGGAGACCATCGCACCGCTGCTCGTGACTCCGCTCCTCGTCCTCGACGAGCCCCTTACCGGGGCCGCTGCCGACTGGTACATGGAGCGCCTGGTGCTGCTCACCCGCACCCGGGACGAAAACTGCCTGCCGACGATCGTCACCAGCCAGCTCCTGCCCGAGCTGCTGCGCAACCCCACCGCGGCCACACCGCCGCCCCTGCTGTCGCGCTGGCTCTCCGGCCTCCACGTCCGCACCGGCGGCTCCGACATCCGGCTGCAGAAGGCGGCGCGATGACGAGGCACACCATGACCGAGCTGCCGCACAGCGCGGAAGCCGAGCGCGCCATTCTCGGCGCCCTGCTGCTCGAGCCCATGAGCATCGCCCAGGTCCGTACCCGCCTGGAGCTGCGCGACTGGCACCTCGACCGGCACCGCAAGCTCTTCCAGGCCTTCCTCGACGTGGCCGACACCGGCGCCACTCCCGACCTCCTCACCGTCCGGGCCTATCTCGAGCAGATCGGCGCGCTGGAAGCCATCGGCGGCGTGTCCTACCTCGCGACCCTCGACCTCGACCTGCCCGATCTTGGCCGACTTGACGAGTACGTCGACATCGTCCGCGACAGAAGCCTCCGACGAGACTTCATCGCCGAGACCCAGAAGCGGATCGCCGAGGCCCTCACCACCGCGCGCCCGGTCGGAGACCTGGTCGCCGAAGTCAGGGAGTCGACCGACAAGCTCCTCGGCCGCGCTTCGCGGGTTCATTGGCAGGGCGCAGGCGAGGTGCTCGACCGCCTGCTCGCCTGCTCGCCACCGTCGAGGAAGGTCCGCCAGAGGCCCTCCACGGCCTCTCCACGGGCTATTTCGAGTGGGATCAACTCGGCCCCGGCCTCCTGCGCGGCGGCCTCTACGTCATCGCCGGCCGGCCCGGCATGGGCAAGACCTCGCTCGCGCTCGACCTGACACGCCACGTCGCCATCGAGTTGAACCAGCCGGTCGGCGTCTTCTCCCTCGAAATGCGCTGCGACGAGCTCGGCCTCAAGCTCAGCTCGGCCGAGGCCGACGTGGCCGCCCGCCACCTGCGTGCCGGCCACCTCTCGGGCCGGCAGTGGAAAGACCTCTTCTCCGCAACCCGCCGCATGCTCGCAGCCCCGCTCTTTCTGGACCACAGCCCCTCCCTCGGGCTGCGCGACCTCGAAGCCCGGGCCTGGTGGCTCAAGGCCAACCACCCCGACCTCGCCCTCCTGGTCGTCGACTACATCCAGCTCCTCACCGCCGGAGTTCGCGTCGAGCACCGCCGCCTGGAGATCGCGCTCATTACCCGCCGTCTCAAGGAGCTGGCCGGCGCGCTGAACGTTGTAGTCGTCGCCCTCTCCCAGCTCAACCGCGAGCTGACCCGCCGGAGCGACCCGCGCCCGCACCTCGGCGACCTCGCCGAATCCGACGCCATCGCCCAGCACGCCGACCAGGTCGCCTTCGTCCACCGTCCGGAGGTCTACGCACCCGGCGACGAGAGCCTCCGAGGGCTCGCGGAGGTCATCGTCGCCAAGCACCGCCACGGCCAGACCGGCACCGTCGAGCTGACGTGGAACGGAGCCACCACCACCTTCCACAACCGGTCGGCCTCGTCCGGAGCAAGGCGCGCCTGATGGCCATCTGCCCCGCTCGAGCAAGGGCAATCCTGCCCCAGGTCGACCCTGCCCGACAGCGATCAGGAGAGCCCGTAGGCCTGCGCGACGGAGCCCTCGTAGCCCTGATGGCTGCCGGCCTGACCGCCGAAGAGATCGCTGGCCTGGAAGCCTCCGCGATCACCATGGAGAGGGGGAGCGTGCTGGTGACGATTCGCCGCCACCACATCACCTGGGAAGCCGTGCTGCCCATCGACCTCGGAGGCAGGCTCCTCGCCTGGCTCACCGAATCCCGCCTCTGGGCCGAGAACAAAGCCGTCTTCTTCAGCTCCCGCGGCCCCCTCTCCCCAATGGCCGTCCGCCAGGTGCTCTACCGCTACCAGCAGAGGAGATTCGACCCATGAAAGCCCTCCGCCCTGGCCTCCGCAAAGGCCGTCCCGAGGCCGCCATCAACCCGCTGGAGCTACTGACCCTATGGGAGGGCAGGGGCCGCCGCCGCCCGCTGTCCGTGAGAGAGATCGCCCGCAAGCTCGGCGTCGTCGAGTCGACCGTCCGCAAACGCCTTCAAGCCCTGAGGGAGATCGGCCAGGTCGACGACGAAGCCCGAGCCCGGGCGCTCGCCGCACGGGGAGGCATCCGCCGGAAACGCCAGCCCGCAAAGCCCCTGGACGACGCCACCCTGCTCGCCCTCTGGAACGAGTCCCCGAGCATCGGCATCCTCGCGCGCCGCCTGCGCGTAAGCCGAGACCGCATCCGCGAGCGGCTCTGGCAAATGGGCCTGATCAGCCGCCCCGAGGTTCCACTCGCAAACAGCCTCGTCGACCCTGAGACCGCTTTGGAGGTTCCCGTGAACAAGCCCGATGCCCCGAAAGTCGACCCCATCTGCGACACCTCCGCCGCCGCAGCTCTTCTGGGCGTCAGACCAGGCACCCTGGAGGTCTGGCGCTACAAGGGCGTCGGCCCCCGCTTCATCAAGTGCGGCTCGCGCGTCGCCTACCGGCTGCGCGACCTCAACGACTACCTCAACAACCGCACGCGCAAAAGCACCGCCGATCCCGGCCCGGCGACATAGACGCCCGCAGGCATCACTGTCCGCGTGCCAAACATCCCTCCTCCGGGAGCGGAAAGCTTGCGCCTGTCGATTCCACCCGCCACCGTTCGACAACAGCCTAAGAGCCCGGGGCCGGGCAGCTTGCCGGCCACCGGCGACCTCGCATACAAAGACGCAGGAAATCAAAGGAGAGAGCAGCCATGGCCGAATCGACATTCCCCAGCCACCCCAGCCCCGCCGCCAGTAGCGCGGCGCCCCGGAGGTCGGGCCTGAACATCACCCTGTGGATTCTCCAGGTGCTGCTGGCCCTCCTCTTCGCCTGGGGCGGAGGGATGAAGCTGGTCATGACCATGGAGCAGATGAAGGGGCCGGTGCCACTGCCGGAGGCTTTCATGCGGTTCATCGGTGTGGCCGAGCTCCTCGGCGGGCTCGGTCTGATCCTCCCCGGCCTCCTGCGCATCCGGCCGGGCCTGACCCCGCTCGCCGCCGCCGGGCTGGTGATCATCATGGTCGGCGCAGTGGCGATCACGCTGATGGGAGGTGACGTAGGCATGGCGGCGATACCGCTAGTGACCGGACTCCTCCTGGCCTTCGTCGCCTACGGGCGCTGGAAGCTGGTGCCGCTCCCCGCAAGCAGGAAGTGAGGAGCAAGCGCCTCCCCCCAAGACATCCTCGAGCAGCCCGGCGCCCGCTGGCGCCGCAAGCCCCCGAAGCTCGCCCGGGGTACAATTCCATTTCTGCAAGTCCCCCGCGACACTCACTCTCGCCCCCCGAGGGGCATAAAAGAGGCGCAAGGAGCAGCCCCGCCCGGGTTACGCTGGGGTTACGCGGCCCATCGGCCGCTTTTCGGGGCATCTCGGTAAGTGACTGAAGACAGGCAGCTTAGCCCTCAATTTTCAATGGTCGCTGGCTTTTTCGACGCTGTTTGTCAATGAACCCTCTCCCCGGAATGCTTTCTCCGCTTGGAGAGGCGCACTCTACACGATTCTCACGGCCCGTCAAGGACCAAAAAGTCGATATTCTGTACGCCCTTCGCCAGTATCATCGGAATGCGTGGAAAACCAACGTTCTGACTCTTGACTTTCACGGATTTCTACGTATCGTAGCGGCAGTCGACGGCTGATTTCGCAGTCCAATCCGCGAATTCTTCCGCCGCAGCCTCGTTTGCCGCTGCTGCCATCCTGTTTGCCGCAGCGGAGATCGCGGTTGCGGCAGCGGCAAGCAGGTTTGCCGCGGGTGAGACCGCGGTTGCGGGCGGGCAACCTCGTTTGCCGCTGCCGCTCACGAGGTTGCCGCAGCGGATTCCCTGGTTGCGGCAGCGGCAAACAGGATGGCGGCAGCGGCAAACCGGGCTGCGGCCCGGAATTCACGGTTGCCGCAGCGGCAAACGAGGCTGCGCCAGACGCTCAAACGAGGTCGATGGGGCCGGGGGAGGGCGGCAGGTGGCCGCCGAGGGGTTCATTGACAATCTGGAGGGATGGCGGCTGCCGAGTCCAAGGCCACCGCCGTCCCGACCCAGGAGG
>JANMTS010000010.1:0-13786 GCA_031390755.1 Holophagales bacterium | reverse complement strand
GAGGGGCGCCCCCGCACACCCCAAAAGCCAGGAAAGCACACGGCAGCTCTCCCCCTCTCCCGGGGCGGGCGGACTCGGGCGGACCGGGAGAGGGGGCCGGGGGGTGAGGGCCTTCCGGCGCCACCTCCAGCGTCACATCGTCCTGGGGAAACTGCGGCGAGACGTGGCTGCCGTGAAAGTGGAGGTTGGTGCCGTTCCCAGCTCCGGCGGGCAGCTCGTTCCTGAGAAGAATCGAAAGGCGATCCCCTTCCCCACCGTCGGAATCCGCCTTGCGCAGGCGAAGGACCGGACCCGGGAAGCCCCAGATCCACTCGCCGGGTGTCGCGGGTGTCGCGGGATCGGGGAATCCATAGGTGCGGAGCTTCACGGGCCGGTTGAGCCACGCGCCGTTCTGAAACGCCGGCAGGCAGAGATCCCGGAGCTGGACGCGCAGAGTGGTGTCGAGCGTTTTCGCAGCGCGGTCGGCCCGGATCTCGGGAAAATCGCGCAGCTCCTCGCCCGGCCTCACCTCCGGACAGGGGGTCTGGGCGTGGACGCGGGCGGCAAGCAACGCCAGCGTCCACACCAGACGGACACGGAACAGCCTAGTTCCCCGAATTCCCCGAGTCTCCTGCAGGCGCGGCATGGCCGGCATGATTGGCCGGAGCCGCCGCCGACGTGGACGACGTGCCGCAGGCCGGCGCCGCGGGGATCAGGTTGCCCGGCACGCACTCGGCCTGCGGATAGGGCTTCGACTTGCCGATCATCGTCGGGTTGTCCTTGCAGACGGTCTGGACGTTGAACATCATGCCCCGGTCCTCGTGGCCCAGGAAGTGGCAGTGGAGCACGTACTCGCCGGTGAACTCCAGATAGCGGTGGCGGAAGAGCACGTAGCCGTTGCCCGTGTAGGTGCAGCCGCAGACCGACATCGTGCCCGGGATGGTGGTGTTCCACTGGTTGTTCCACACCCCGCCGTTCTTGTTCTTGCAGACGGTCGGGCACTTCGTCTGGGCGTCCTGGTTGTTCCAGATCGGACCGGCCTTCACGTCCCAGGCGCTGTTCTGGACCGGCAGGGCGATCGTGTCCTGCCAGATGGGGCTGGGATACTGGGCGAACGGCACGCGCTGGCCGTTGATGACCGTGCCCTGCTCCACCAGCTGGAACGGGTTGATGTGGATGTGGAACGGGTGCGCCAGCGGGCTGCTGTTCTGGACGAACCAGGTGTCCGTCGTGCCCAGCTCGGTGGTGACGTCCGCGCAGTCGGCGTCGTACTGCTTGCCGTTGATCTTGAACTGGGTGGTCGGATCGCCGGGGCCGCCGGTCATCTGGAAGTCCAGGCTCTGGTCGATGGTGCTGCTCGCCGGCAGGTTCTTGAGATACGGCGGCATGGGCGGCCACTGCGACGTCGGCGGGAAACCCGTCGCAAAGAGGCGCTTCGGCTGGGGTTTCGCCTGGCTTTGGGGCTGGCCAGCCTCGGGCGCCTTGACCACCAGCGTGACGAGCGCCGGCTCGGACGCCTCGCCGACCGCCTTCTCCAGGGCGTCGCCAAGTCGGACCTCCTCCAGCTTGAGCAGCGCCTCGTCACGGAGGCGGATCTTCTCCTTCTTGCCGCCCGCGACCGGACTGTTGCGCTGCAGATGGTGGGTCACGCGGTAGACGCCCGGCTTGGTCGGCGCCTGGATCAGGAAATCCGCACGATTGCCCGGCGAGATGTTGAACTGGCTCGGATCGAAGGGATTGAACAGCGGCTGCGAGCCGTAGTTCTCCGGCGCGAAGCGGACGCCGTCCATGGCGATCTGCTTCACCGTCACATTGGGCGGGAAGTTGAGCGAGACCTGCGCCGCCACCTGCATCGTGGCGTTGACGAACCGCCAGCGCTGGACCTCGCCCGGCGCCATCGTGACCGTCGGGCTCACCTGCCCGTTGACCGTAGTCGCGGGGGCGAAGGGGTTGTTGTAAAGGTTCGTGTCGGTCTGGACCTGCTGAAGGACGAGGATCTTCTCGGCCAGCTTGCCGCCGTACCAGCCGCGCAGCCAGTCGTCGAACTGACCCTCGATGATCAGCGCGCCGGGCATGCCGTTGGCGACCTGGAGCGACACCGAGCCGTGCTTGTGCGGGTGGTACCAGTGCGTGCCCTCGGCCTGGGTCGGCGGCGGCGGGTCGACGTTGTACTGGTACTGCCCGTAGGCCACGATGCCGTTCGCCGCCATGGGGTGATCGTCCGCGGGCGGCTGGGTGCCGGCCGGCAGGCCCGGGCGCAGCTCGAGCAGCACGAAATCCTGCGGCGGCTGCGGCGAGACGTGGGTGCCGTGGAAGTGGAGATTGGTCGAGTTGTCGCCGTGGAAGCACTCGGGGTAGCTGTTGGTGTCGTTCACCCGGCAGCAGCAGCCGGCGAGGATCGATCCCTTGGCCGCGGCGGCCGCGCACTCCAGGCCCGTCGGCTGGGTCGGATACTGCGAGCAGTCCGTGCCCGTGCCGGCGCAGGCGTCGTCGCACTTGCCGTGCGGCACGGTGTCCGGCTCCAGGTTGTTGACGAGGAGGATCTTCAGCCGGTCGCCGCCGGTGATCGCCCCGGCGTTCGACTTGAGCGCCTTGGACTGGAGATCCTCCTGCTTGCGGATGCGCAGCGTCGGCCCCGGGTAGCCCCAGGCCGGCTGGCCGGTCGCGGGGTCGGTGTAGACGTAGGTGCGCAGCGGCACCGACTGGTAGGACCACGTTCCGGTCGCGGCGTCCTGCATGGGGACGCACTGCTGCTTGAGCTCGACCGTGAAGGTGGTGTTGAGCAGACCGCCCGTGGCTCTCAGCTCGGGCACCGCCCGCAGCTCCTCGCCGCTCGGCACCGTGCTCGGACAGGTCTGGGCCTGCGTGCTGGTTCCGCCAAGGATCAGCGCGAGAGCCAGCCATCCTCCCGTGGACCGACATAGACTTCTCATCTCTTCTCCTCCTCGAGAATCTACAGCGTTAACCGCGGTGGACGATCGTGCCGACGTGCTCGCCGGCCAGCGCCGCCTGGATGCGGTGCGGCTCGTGGCCGTTGACGATCTGAAAACGGTCCAGCAGCCGGGCGCTCTGGAGCAGCTCCAGGAGGACCGGCTCGAACGGGATGGTGGTCAGCTTGCGCTGCCGCAGCTCGGAGACATTGATCTCCGGGATGAACGTGGCGTCCGGGTGGAGCTTCGGGTCGGCGTCGTAGAGACCGTCGACGTCCTTGACGAGCGTCAGGCTGCGGCAGCCGAACGTCTCGGCGAGGAGGAACGCGCCCGCGTCCGTACGGTGCGGCGGGATGCGGCCGATGCTCGGCGGGTGCTCCCAGAGCGAGTACGGCGGCACGCTGCTGAACACCACGCCCGGGGCTCCGTGTACCAAGAGTGGGAGCAGATGGCCGAAAATTTCAGGGGGGATCGCCACCACGCCCCACGGGGCGAGCAGCGTGCCGAGCATGTGGGCGTTGCCGAGCGCGTCGGCGGCGGCGAGTTGGGCGAGGACGCCCGTGGGCAGGCCGAGATCGAGGCCGATCGAGAAGACGTGGCGGGTGCGCACGCCGCCGCCGGTGCCTAGGATCAGCTTCTTGTCCTTCAGGCACTCGACCAGGGCCTCGACGACCGGATAGACCACGGCGCGGCCGGCGTCCATGATGGACCGGCCGCCGATCTTGAGGACGTGGGCCTCGGGGAGCATGCGGTGGATGGCGCCCTCGGTCGAGCGCTCGACGTCGCGGTCGAGGAGGCTCTCGCGCATGAGCTTCGAACGGACGTGATGACGGGGCTTGAGATCAGTGTCGGTCTTGGGTTCCATCGTGGGATCGGTCATATCGTAGGTCCGCTACTCGGAGGTGATGATCGTGCCGACGGTCTCGCCGTTCAGGGCGCGGGTGAGGTTGCCGGGGACCAGGCCGTTGATGACCTGGATCGAGCGCCGGTGCTCGGCGTTCAGCATCATGTCGAGGACGGCGCGCTCGATCACCACGTCCTGAAGATCCATCTCCTTCAGCTCGGGGACGGTGATGCGCGGGATGAAACGGGCGCCGGGATCCTTCTTGGGGTCGGCGGTGTAGAGGCCGTCCACGTCCTTCACATAGATCATGGAACGCGCGCCCAACACCTCGCTGACCAGGTAGGCGCCGGTGTCGGTGCGGTGCGGCGGGATGCGGCCGACCTCCGGGTTGCGGTGCCAGTAGATGTAGGGCGGCATGCCGAAGAAGATCACGGCGCCGCGCTCGGCCAGATAGAGCGGCAGCTGCGCGAACTGCGCCGGCTCGATGAACGGGATGCCGTGCTTCGCGAGCAGGTAGTTGAGCATCCGGGCGTTCTGCATGCTCACGAACGTGCCCAGGACGGAGAGCACGCCGGTCGGCATGCCGAGGTCGAGCCCGACGCTGTAGGCGTGACGGGCGCGCGTGCCGGCGCCGGTGCCGAGGATCATCTTGTGGCGGCCGAGGTTCGCGACGATCTCCTCGATCAGCGGGAAGACGGCGGCGCGGCCGCGGTCGATGAAGCTCTGGCCGCCGATCTTGATGACGTTGGCGTCCGGGAGGATCTCGATCGCCGCGGCGCCGCCGCCGGTGCGGGCCAGGAGGTCGTTGTCGGAGAGCGAGCCCTCCACCAGGGCCTGCCCGAGCTCGGTCAGTATTTCATCCATAAGTCATCCATAATTCATCCATGATTCATCCCTTCAGAATCCTTTCGAAAGGGTCCAGGCGTACGCCTTCGAGGACGTACGCGTCATGCGTCTCCCAGGTGTCGTCGAGGCCGCCGAAGGTCTCCACGGCCCAGGCTTCAAGCTCGTTCAGGATCTCGTCCTGCACGCCGGGCGGCAGGACGATCCCGCCCAGCCCGTCCTTGCTGCGCCAGTCGGCCAGCGATTGGCTGGCCCTGTGCCACACGGGCCAGCGCGTCACCACGGTCTTCGGCAGCTCCACCGCTCCCCGCTCGCGGCAGGCCTTGAGCACCCGCCGGCTGCCCGCGGAGCGCGCCGCGAAGCCCCGTTCGCGCAGCCGCCGCTGCATCTCGCGGGCCATCCGGGCCTTGACGCTCTCGGGCTCGCGCTCCACCCAGCCGAGCACGCAGACCGCGCCCGGAGCGCCGATCCGGTACAGCTCCCCCACCACGTGATCGAGCGGCAGCAGGTGGATCGCCCGCGAGCTGAACACCGTACCCACCGAGCCGTCCGAGAAGGGCCAGCGGCGCGCGCCGTCCGCCTGGACGAGCGCCGCGCCGGGGGACCGATGCCGGAAGACCTCCAGCATGCCGCGGGAAAGATCGAGACCAGCATACCGCACGGAACGATCTTGAGAATCTTCCTGGTCAAGACGCTGCGCGGCCTGAAACCACCGGCCGATGATGCCGGTGCCGGCGCCGATCTCGACGATTCGACCTGTCCTGCCGGCTCTATCGGAACCGGCCAGAGACAGGACTGCCGCGGCGATGCCGCGGCAGTCGTTTTCGGGCAGCCCGGCGCGGCGGTCGAACTCCGCCGCCTGGGCGTCGAACGCGGTCGGCCGGCTCACCTGGGGCAGGGCTGGCCCGGGACGCAGGCCTGCAGCGGGGTCCTGAACGGCGGGAAGACGCATTCGCCGTTCGGATCCGTCGTCGGTCTGCCGTACTTGCCCTTCGCATCCGGGTTCTTCGAGCCGTCGCACACGGTCTGCACGGAGAACATCATGCCGCGGTCCTCATGCCCCAGGAAGTGGCAGTGCAGGACGTACGCGCCGGTGAAGTTCTCGTAGCGCTGACGCATGATGAACGGGGCCGGCGTGATCGTCACCGGCGTCGTTATGTCGGTCGGCGCCGCGCTCGGATTCACCGCCGCCACCGGCAGCGTCAGCGTGTCCATCCAGATCGGCTCCGGCTTCGTCTGCCCCGCCGGCTGCACGGGCACTCCCTTGACGCTCATGAGCTGGAAGGGGTTGGTGTGGATGTGGTACGGATGCGGGATGGTCGTCTCGTTGCTGACCGTCCACTCGTAGGCCTTGTCGAGCACGGTCGTGACGTTCGAGCAGGTCGGGCAGAACTGCACGCCGCTCAGCTTGAACTGGGTGAACGAGCTGGTCGAGTAGGGCCAGGGCTTGTTGGTGCCCGTGATGAACTGCTGGAAGCTCATGGCGATCGAGTTGCCCTGGACCTCCTGCGACGTGATGTTGCGCAGGAAGGCCGGCATGGGCGAGAGGGTCGGCGGCAGCGCCTGCGGAGCGTCCGCCTTCAGCATCTTGGGCTGGTCGTCGTTGCCGTCGATGCCGTCGTCGACGACGACCGTGAAGAGCGCCGGTTCCGAATCGGGGCCCGGCGCCATCTCCTCGTCGCGCTGGAGGAGCATCTTCCGCTCGCCTCTCTCTTCGTTGGCGATGCTGATCAGCTTGCGCTCGACGCGCAGGCCCTCGGTCCCCTTCTTCGTCTCGACGAGCGGTCCCTGCACCAGGAAGTCCGCCCGATTGCCGGGTGCCAGGCGGATGGTGGGATTGCCGGTCGGGCTGGGGTTGCAGGGGAAGGCCGGGTTGTTGGGGTTGAAGTTGAGCAGCGGCTGGCACTCGTAGTTGATGGGCGAGAAGCGGATGCCGTCCATCGCCACCTGGCGGAAGGTCAGGCCGGTGGGGATGGTGACGTTGATCAGGGTGCGCGAGCTCATGGTGGCGTTGATGAACCGCCAGCGCTGAATCTCGCCGGGCCTGATGGTGATCTTGGGCTTCACCTGGCCGTTGACCAGGATCTGGCCGGCTCCCGCGCCCGGGGTGAACAGGGGGGCGTCCTCGGCGACCGACTGGATCACCATGACCTTGTCGCCCGTCGCCGGGTTGTAATACCGGCTCAGCTCCTTGTCGAACTCGCCTTCGATCAGCAGGGCGCCCGCCAGACCGTTGGCGATCTGAACGCTCGCCGAGCCGTGCTTGTGCGGGTGGTACCAGTGGCTGCCTTCGGGCTGATTCCAGGGAAAGCCCTTCTCGATCGCGTACTGGAACTGGCCGAACGCCACCTCGCCGAGGACGCCGTGCGCGCTGTGATCGACCGCGGCGGCCTGCGGCGGCCTCGGCGGATACAGATCGAGCAGCACGTAGTCCTGCGGGCTCTGCGGAGAGACGTGGCTGCCGTGGAAGTGCAGGTTGGTGACGTTGGAGTCGTGGAGGCAGTTCGGCGGCTTCTGCGTGCAGTTGATGATGCAGCAGCAGGCCGCGGTCGACGTCTTCGCGCACTGGTTGATCAACGCTTCGACGGCCGCCGGGGAGCAGTCGCAGGTCGTGCCCTCGGCGCAGGCGGAGTCGCACGCGCCGCTCACGGGAAACGACAGGCTGTTCTTGAGCAGGATTCTGAGGGCCGGTCCCGGCGTGTTGCCCATCGCCTTCGGGAGCCGCAGGGTGGGTCCCGGGCCAAAGACCAGCGGAGTCCGCCGGCCCGGGTAGATGTACGTCCGCAACGTCATCGGAGTCGTCGCCCAGGTGCCGTCCTTGTTGTCCTTCGACGGGATGCAGAACCGCCCCAGCTGCACGTCCAGGACGGTGGACAAGGCTCCCCCCGTGGGAGTGATCTCGTCGGGATTCCTGAGCTCCTCCGCCTCCCTCACCGGCGCGCACGTCTGGCCGGCGGCGGCCAGGGGGAGCAGCATCGACAGAGTGAGGGCTACCGCGATCACACACAGCCTGTGTTTCATCGTCGCCTCCGTTTCCGGTCAGGACGCTGCCCGCCAGCGGGCGCGCATTGGCTTCTGGAAATCGAGATTGGATTCTAGCTCAAGGTGGACCGTTTGAGTGAAAGCGCTACTCCACAGCCCGCGGAGTCGACTGCGACCAGGCCACGCCCATGACGCCCGCCACGGCCAGGGCGCTCCCCAGGAGCTGAAGCGGCGTCAGCCGGTCGCCCAGGAAGACGACGCCGAGAAGCATCGAGACCACCACCGTGAGCTGGGAGATCACGCCCGCCTGGAGGTTGGTGACCCAGCGGTAGGCCCAGGTCATCAGGAGCTGCGCGACGACCGAGCTGGCGCCGACGAACCCGAGCAGCAGCCACTCGCGCGGCGTGGGCCGCTGGAAGTCCATCAGCGCGAACGGCGCCGTGGCGAGCAGGCCGCAGAGGGAGAAGCTGCCGTAGATCGACCACGAGCCCTCGGACCGGCGGGCGGCGCGGATGGCCGTGAGCGCCGCGCCGGAGAGGACCGACGAGCCCATGCCCACCAGCTCCCAGACGCCGGGATGCAGCAACCCCCCCGTCCCGTGGCCGGTGGCGACGAAGAACAGGCCCAGCAGCGCGGAGACCAGCGGCAGCAGGAGCCGCCGGTCGACCTTCTCGCCCAGGAACAGCGCCGCGAACGGGACGCTGAACACCGGCGAGGAGTAGTTGAAGAGAGTCGCGATCCCGACCGGGATGTGGGCGATGGCCACGAAGTACAGCAGCACGGCCACGCCGCCGAACACGCCGCGGTAGATCAGCAGGTCCAGCCGCTTGTACTCGACGGCCTTGCGCGCCAGCCGCGGCACGAGGAGCACCGGCATCAACATGATGATGAAGCGGACGAACGCGATCTGGCTCCCCGACAGCCCGGCCGAGGCCATCTTGGCCGCGAACGCCATGAGCGCGAAGAAGACCATCGAGGAGGCCATGAGGAGGAGGGGCCGGGTCATGTGGCCGGGAGTCTATGACGAGTCGGGCCGGCGAGACCCGGGCTCACGGCCGGGATATCCTCACCGGCATGAATTTGCCCGCCATGAATTTGCGCGACCAGCTCGGCGACATCGACATCTATCTGATCGACCAGGTGCTGCGGGGGCGGATCGCTCCCGGCATGAGGCTCTTCGACGCCGGCTGCGGCGGCGGCCGGAACCTCGTCTACTTCCTTCGCGAGGGGTACGCGGTCTCCGGCGTGGACCAGGACCCGCGGGCCGTCGCCCAGGTGCGGCGTCTCGCGGCCCAGCTCGCCCCGGACTGGCCAGCCGAGAGCTTCCAGACCGCGGATCTGACCGCGATCCCCTTCCCGGACGCGGCGTTCGAGGTCGTGATCGCGAGCGCCGTCCTCCACTTCGCCGAGGACGAAGCGCGCTTCCGCGGGATGGTCGACGAGATGTGGAGGGTGCTCGCGCCCGGCGGCCTCTTCTTCGCCCGCCTGGCGTCGAGCATCGGGATCGAGACGCTGATCCGCCCCCTGGAGACACCGGCGGGCCGGCCATCGCGGAGGTACCATCTGCCGGACGGCTCCGAGCGCTTTCTCGTGGACGAGGCCCTGCTCGTCGAGGTCAGCGAACGGCTGGGAGGCCGCTGGATCGACCCGCTGAAGACGACCGTGGTTCAGAACCTGCGGTCGATGAGCACGTGGGTGTTGGGGAAAGGAAGACATGCCCCCACTCGGAGATGACGTTCGTGCCGAGGAGGAATCTCAAAGATCAAGATCTCGGGAGCCACCTTGCGGGCGCTCGATTTCCAGACCGGACTCCCGAAGGGGCGACGCTTCGAAGAAATCGGCGAGGGTTCCCCGGCGCTGCGACTTGCGCTCCCACTCCTCGGCGGCAACGACGACTACCGCCTTCCGACCGTGCCGCGTGATCATCTGAGGGCCTTTTTTCAAGGCACTGTCGACGACCTCGCTCAGATGAGCCTTCGCATCCGCAAGGGTCCAAGCGCGCGCGGGCTCACTCATTCCCCGCTCCTTGAAGTAAGAATAGTCATTCTGGTCATTTTACTCGCTTCCACCCCAAATAGGGAGCAGCCGTCATGGAGAAGAAGAAGAGAGCTCGGCTTGAGGCTCAAGGCTGGAGGGTCGGTTCGGCCGAGGAGTTTCTCGGCCTGAATTCTGAGGAGACGGCGTACGTCGAGCTTCGGTTGAAACTCGGCGATGCAGTTCGAGCGTTTCGGAAGAAGAGGCACCTGACCCAGGTTCAGCTCGCCGAGTTGCTCGCCTCCAGCCAGAGCCGCGTGGCCAAGGTTGAAGGCGCCGATGAGTCTGTGTCTCTAGATCTCCTCATCCGCTCGCTTCTCGCGTTAGGCGCCACTCATCAGGATCTCGCGAAGGTGATCACGAGCCGGGTCGCGCGGGCCTCCTGACACGAACGGATTCTCGCGCCGTGCAACGGCTTGCTAAGATCACCGGCACATGGGCGCAAGCCCAGGCCCACGTCCGAGACTGGCCGGGGAGAGAGGGAGATCGAAAGGCAAGATTTCCGGCGGGCTCGTTCCCGCCCGGACCGCCGTTCGTGACCCGGAAGCCGTCGGCCCTCCGTGATCGAGGCTGGTTGGACCTGAACCACATATGCATGGTAATCGCCACGCTCGGAGGAGCCAAGGGGAGAGGTGTGGCCGAGCGCCGGGATGAGCCGCAGGAAGACGCTGATAACTCACCATCGCGGAGACGATTCAAGGCCGTCTTCACGCAGCGCCGCTCAGGAAAGAGCCTGCGAATCGATCAAGCGACACCCATGGAGACAGGACGAGTTCTGAGAGGCCGACCGGCAAGCCGACTTCTTCTGGAAGACGCTGGCACTTCTCCCCCACTGCTCGAGTTGTACCACGTACGCTCTGGACGAAGATGAGGCTCCAAGCTGTTTGGCACCGGAGCGTAGCGGAGGTGCTAAGCAGCTAACGCGTCTATCGTTCGACGGAGGGCCATCTTCTCTATTCGGCTGGTACTTACGAGGTGCTGGTGCCGAACGAATTCGGATTGTAGCTGAGGACTCATCAATACTCACGTGCATACAGTCCAGATCTCACCCGGCCAGCACGTCGATTCGGTAGTCCTCATCGTTATCCGTCCCCAGAGCATCATCGATGATGAGCGAAAGCCCGTCGAAACCCGGCAATACTGATGCCACCGCCGCAGGCAGCGGCTGAACGATTACACGGTCTGGGTTGGAGTAATTCGTAACAATTGACGAGTTCCCCTCGAACGAGGCTCGGAGCTCGCAGCGGAGTTTGCCAGCGCTCACCCCCGGCGTTGCCGCCCACGAAGCACCTCCGATGTCGGGAGCAGGATCCCAAGTATGCAGGATCAAATCCGAGCCGTCTTCCTTTCGAAGTACCAACACGAGGCTGCCGATCGATCCGGTTCCCGGGGACCTACTTCCTCTGACAAGGAGGGCGCAGGGGCTCCACAGTTCGGGAACAGATCCCGTGACTACCATAAGCCCCTGTGCCGCCCCTATGCGCTCGGCAATCCGATGATCCGATGTGGACAGAGGCTCTAACCCGACGATGCTGCTGACGTCGCCTGCCAGAAGTGCCTCGACGACGCTACGTTGAAGCGCTGTGAACGGCTGGAACAAGGGATCTGCGACCAAAGCAAAGGCTCTGAGAGGAGACTCGCCATTAATCCGCTCCCTGGAACACCACACGCTCGAAGAAATCTGTCCGGGAACAACTTCCCCCGTTTCGACGCTCCGCATGGCAGGATCAACCATAACGGATGAGGAGCCCCACGCGACTGACTTCGGCGTCCAGTGATCATCTCCGAATAACCACCCAACGACAATCGTACACGCAGAGGCTGAGAGGCCAAAGTTTACGACACTGACCTGTGCCACATCCCTATTGCCGTCGAGAGCCAGCGCAATTGATAATGGGCGAGAAGTCCATCGAAGATCCCCGCCAGTACGATTTGAGATCTCACCCCAGAGGATTGATGGAGGCTCTAGATCGGCACATCGCCGATCCAAGTAGAGATTGACGCCGGGTGTTCCCGTGTTACCCCATTCGTCTGGATAGTCGGACATAAGACACCTTTCTATGGCAAGAAATCAAACGAAGCAACGTCCCACGGCTCTGGATGTTTCGGCTCCCACTCAGGCCACGCAAACGCTCGGTCGCCGTCCAAGTTGACGTTGGCAAGGCTCTGCCCAGTGTCAATGAATCTGAATGCAGCATCGAACGCATCGGCAGCGGACACGGCCGACACGAACCGGTCGTCGACCGGGCTCCTTATTGGGTCTCGAAGGAGGACACCAGCACGCTCCCAGTTGGCATATCCGTTACCGAACATGACCATCATGAAGTTCTTCCAGAGTGGCGGGCCGATGCTCTCCGCAAGGGGGGGCTCAATGGGCGAACCGGCTAGCGCCGGATGAACAAGGTGATACGTCTGACCGCTCGCGAAGAACCGCTCGTACGGGCCCTTCAGTGCCCGGAACCGGCTGGCTGCCGATTCGGCCACCAGCTCCGACTGAAAGCCGAGTTGGGAGCGCCACGGATGGACATGCGCGCTCAAGGCCAGCCCCAATCGTAGTTTCTCGTATGCCTCCATCACCAATCGTGTTAGGTTCCAAATGAAGAAACGCACCGCGTCAAGTGGGAGCTCACCGATCACGTCAAGCGGAAGCAGGACCAAGCGCAGCGCCTTCTCAAGGCAGTACTTGGCGAACTTCAGAAGGTCGTCGAGGAATTTCAGCCAGTCCTGCGGTGGAGAGTTCGACCCCGACGGCGGTGAACCCAGGGGCGGAGGGGCCCATTCGATGAGCCGCCGCAATTTGTCGTCGAGCTTGAACCAGTCAAATGGTTCGAGCGGGGGGAGCGCGAGCATTCCTCCGCCGGCTTGGCTACGGAGAAACTTGAAGGTCAGGCGGAAGCACTCGTCGACCTCGGAAGGGCCGGGCAGCCAGCGAAGGCCACTATAGGTGTCGGCGAGCGCCTCGGCCAGGTAGACACAAATGTCGCTTGGCGAAGAATCCGCAACGTCGACACGGTGATGAAGCTGCGACCCCGCGAGTTCTTGGCCGTAGACCTGGTCAACCGAAACTACATCCAGCCACTTCTCTGACAGTACATGGCGGCGCCAGTGGTTTCTGTAGGGTCCACCCGAGAGCAGATTAACCCATGGGTGCCCGATCGCATCGAGTGCAAAGTGCGAAAGATATCCGTAGAGAAATGCTTGTCGTTCATCATTGGATGCGCGAGCTTTCAAAGCAGAAACGAATCTTCCGGTTCGTTTATTATGGAGTATCTCACTCCACCACCATTCTCCCGGGGCACGCCCACTATGGGCGATTGGTTTCATTAGCTCAAATATGTCGACCTGCTTGAGTACTTGGTCGAAAATGCCGACGGCTATCGCTCCTTGAGCCGCGCCCAGTAACCCTGCAATCTCAGCCTGGACATCCTCGGTATAAATGTCAACTGGATTCGGAACATCGCGTAGCTCTTTGATCTTGGTGAAGACAGCTCTAATGTCCTCCAATCTCTCTTCGACTTGTAGGTAGAGTCGAAGCGCCTCACCGAAGGGGTATTCACGCAAAAGTAAACAAAATGGATCCGGACCCAACGCGCCAAGCGCGCCTTCTTGTGTTCCGAGGAGGGCCCGGTCACCGCTACTCATCGATGGTGACAAGTCCGGATCGCTTGCCAAGCGATCAACGAAGACGAGATGGGTAAACAATCCTGGCATGCCGCTCTCTCCTTTCGGATCTCCGCCAAGTTGTGCGGGTGCCGCAAAAATTACCTCGTGGTAATTACCGCTCGTCTGGCACTCTTGTCGGCTGGCATACCCGGTCTGGCATACCCGATTGTTCCCCAGGGTCGGCCAACGTTTAAGGGTTTATCCGACATCCTCCCGCGTCACCCTCCCCGCTACCTCCGGCGCCACCGGGAGGTTGTCGGATAAGCCCAGGTTGAACGAAACCGCGGTGGAGTCCGGGCCGCTTCCCTATGCAGATTCAATCCGCAGGAGAAGGTCGCGGGCAGACCGCCCGCTCTTGCTCAAACGCCTTGGGACGAGGTTTCCCCGCTTCATGGATGCTTCCCCAGCGGTTCACCGTCGCCATTGGACCCTCCCGCAGCAGTTTCGTTTGCCTTGATGGTACCGCGGATTCGAGAAGGAGTACACCTCTCCCGACCCCTCGAAGAGAGGC
>JANMTS010000003.1:0-21923 GCA_031390755.1 Holophagales bacterium | reverse complement strand
CGAGGCCGGCCGGCCGAGCATGTGCCCGCCCTGGGGACCGCGGTTCGAGGCGATCAGCCGGTCTTTCGACAGCAGGGCCAGGATCTGGCGCAGGTAGGGCTCGGGGATGCCCTGACGCTGCGCGATCTCGTGGCTGTTCACCGGGCAGCCGCGCCCGCTCTGCATGGCGATGTAAAGCATCGCGCGAATTCCGTATTCGCCCTTGGTGGAGATCTTCATGCTGCCGGGAAACTGAAGCGTTCTCAGAGGTTTTGGTGAGATCAGCTTACCATGAGTTGGTCCCGCTCCAGGAGCGTCGGCAGGCGGGACAGGTCGATCTCGCCCAGACGGGGGCAGTGGATGAGGGTATGGGTGACGTCGAACGTGACGGCGCGTATCATGGGTGCCCCTGGGAAATGACAACCACGGATCGCTCCGCTTCCTTCCTGGCTACGGCCTGGCTTGGCTGGCCCGGCGCCAGCGGACGCGCCGCGAGGGGATGCAACCTCGTCCGTCGAAGTCCGTATCCAGAAGCAACGCTCATCGAGTAGCTATTTTCGGGGGACATCCCCAAGGAGAAACGCTCATGGTCTTTCAGGTCAAGGATCTCATGGTCGCACTGGAGCCCGCCCGAATCGCCTGCCCCACGGCGTCGGCGGACACGAACTGCCCGACGGCGTCCGCGCCCTGGCTGTTGACCTGTCCGGGCCAGTCGTACCCAGGCGGCACCCGGGGCTGTCCGCGACCCTCCCGCTTCGACGCCCCGGCCGCGACCGAGGACGGGCTGAGCGTCCTCCGGCGCCAGCTCGCCGAGTCTTCCGCCTCCGTCCACTGAAACTCTCCCCCAGGGGTCCGCGGACTGCCGGTCCGCGGGCCCTGTGATAGGTTTGCCGCATGACGCCGATCCTCCGCGTCTCCATCGCGCTGCTGCTCTTCACGGGCTGGCTCGCCCTGCTGTTCTCCGGTCTGGTCGGCAGCGGGGGTATCGCCAGCATCGTCCACCTGCTCCTCGCCGGCAGCCTCGTCCTCTTTCCCTGGCGCGCTCTCCGGAGCTGATCCCGGCCGACTGTCCCGATCCATCCCGATCTCGCCCTGCAGGCTTCGCCTTGATCCAGTTCTTCCAGGTCACCAAGCGATACCCGAGCGGGCAGTCGGCGCTGGACGAGGTCAGCTTCGACATCCCGCGGGGCCAGTTCGTCTTCCTCACCGGCGCCAGCGGCGCGGGCAAGACGACCCTGCTGCGCATGATCTTCCGCGAGGAGGTTCCGAACGAGGGCCAGATCGTGGTCAACGGCCGCAACGTGGCCTCGATCCCGGAGAGCAAGATCCCCTACCTGCGGCGCACGATCGGCGTGGTGTTCCAGGACTTCCGCCTGATTCCCCGCAAGACGGTTTTCGAGAACGTCACCTACCTGCCGCGCATCCTCGGGCAGGATCTCAAGACCCAGAAGCAGGTGGCCTACCAGGCGCTGCGCCGGGTCGGCCTCGCCCACCGGCTGAACGCGTTCCCGCCCGAGCTGTCCGGCGGCGAGCAGCAGCGCGTGGCGATCGCCCGGGCGCTCATCAACGAGCCCGACATCCTGATCGCGGACGAGCCCACGGGGAACCTCGACCCGGATCTGTCCCGGGAGATCCTGCGGCTCTTCCTGGAGGTCAACCTGCGCGGCACGACCGTCCTCCTGGCCACGCACGACCGCGACATGATCCACCGCATCGGCAAGCGGGTGCTCACCCTCGACAAGGGGCGCCTGATCTCGGACCACCAGCTCCTGGGAACCGAGCCTCCCCGCCTGGAGATCCCCTCCGAGAATTCTCCGAAGCCGGCCGGAGAACCGGGGGAGGAGCCGGCGCCATGACCCTGATCCAGGCCGTCCTCTACTTCCTGCGCGAAGCCGCGGTCAACCTGCTGCGGAGCTGGAAGACCAGCTTCGTGGCCGTCCTGACGATCGCGGTGAGCGTCCTGCTCGGCGGCGTGTTCCTGCTCGCCAGCCACAACGTGATGGGCTCGATCCAGCGCTGGCGCGGCGAGATGCGGGTGGTGATCTACCTCCGTCCCGCGGCGGACCTCGCGCGGCTCACGGCCGAGGCCGGCGCCGCGCCCTGGGTGGCGTCGGCGACTCCCGTCTCCCCGGCGGACGCGCGGCAGCGCTTCACGAAGGTCTTTCCCGGCCTTTCCGGACTGGTCGAGGGCTGGGACGAGGAGCCGCTGCCCGCCTCGATCGAGGTGGCGCTGCGCGATCCGTCGGCTCAGAGCCCGGAGCTGCGGGCCTGGATCGAGAGCTGGCGCGCGCGCCCCGAGGTCGAGATGGTGGATGACGACCGGGAATGGCTGGGCCAGCTGGAGACGCTGGTCGCCGTGGCCCGCGGGATCGGTCTGGCGCTGGCGGGAGGGCTGCTGGGCGCGGCCGTGTTCACGATTGCGAGCGTGATCCGCCTGACCGCCTATCTGCATCAGGAAGAGATCTCGATCCTGCGTCTGGTGGGCGCGACGGAGTTCTACATCCGGGGACCGTTCTATGCGGAAGGATTGCTGCAGGGGCTGATCGGGGGGGGAGTGGCCATGGGCACCCTGTATGGGCTGTTCCGTCTGGCCGAAGCGCGGAAGGCGGCCTCGCTGTTGGCGTCGGTCCTCACGTCGGACTTCCTCAGCCCGGGCCAGACCGCCTTCCTCGTGCTCCTCGGAGGAGGGGCCGGCCTGATCGGAGCCGTTGCGTCGCTGCGGCGCGAACGTCTCGACTCGCCAGGCTGAACCCCTCCGGGTCGTTTGGATTTTAGTAGCGGCCGCCGCCACCGCCGCCGTAGCCACCGCCACGGCTGCCGCCACCGCCACCACCGTAGCCACCACCGCCGCCACGGCCACCGCCGCCGCCGCCGTAGCCACCGCCGCGACCGCCGCCGCCACCCTCTTCACGGGGGCGAGCCTCGTTGACGGTGAGGGCCCGGCCGTCGTACTCCTTGCCGTTGAGCGCGGCGATCGCAGCCCGCGCTTCCTGGTCGCTCTCCATTTCCACGAAACCGAAACCCTTGGAACGGCCGCTGTCGCGATCCATGATCACCTGTGCGGACTGCACGGCGCCATGAGCTGCGAACATCTCCTCCAAGTCACTGTTCCGGATGCTGTACGACAAGTTTCCGACATAAAGCTTCTTGCCCATTGGGGACTCCTCCGATAACCGTCGTCCGAGTGCCGTCGTGACGACCCTGTAAAGCCTGAGTTGCTTGTTTGTCCAAACGGAGCGGGCGGGGGCAGGATCCGAGGCCGCGTACGGAGGGTCCGATACCGAAGTCCACTCTCGTTTCCGATCCTACCACCCCAACCCCGTCACCGGCACGAAACTCCACACTTTTCGTGTTGAGTTTCATGCCGGCGATGCGTTGGGTGCTTTCTTACTCGAACGTCAGGATCACAACGGCGCGCCGATCCTGCTCGGGATCACCGGTGGATTCCGCGGAACCGCGGCCCTCGGTGGTGATCCGGGAGGGATCGATGCCGTGCCGCGTGACGAGGTAGCTCTTCACTGCCTCGGCGCGCTGCTCGCTCATCCGCTGGTTGCCATCCGGCGAGCCGCTGGGATCGGTGTAACCGAGAACCAGGGCCCGGCTGGAGGGATCCTGCTTCATGCGCAGAGCCACCTCGTCGAGCTTCGCCTTGGCGATGTTCGAGAGCCTGGCGCTGCCGGGGGTGAAGTTGACGGTGACCCGCTCCTCCGGCTTCGGCGCGGGGGCTGCCGGCGGGGCCGGCGGGGGGGTCGGCGCGGGGGCCGCGGGCGGCGCAGGCGCCGGAGCGGGCTCCGGCATCGGCGGCGGCGGCGGGATCTCTTCCTGCATGCGGGCGAGACGGGGGAACATCGTGAGACCGACCAGGCCGCCGATCGGGCAGTGGTCGTCGATCTCGCTGAGCTGCGTGAGATCGGTGCGCAGGGCGAAGTTCAGCGCCCAGTTGCCGGTCTCGCCGAGCCACAGGCGTCCGCCGGTGGTCAGGTCGACCGAATCGTTCAGGCCGGTGAAGTCGTCGTCGCCGTCGGTGTAGAACGTGCCTACCACCTCGGTGATCCAGTCGAGCCGGTCGGACAGAGCCGCCGAGTGACCGATGCCCGCATGGAGCTCTTCGCCCGTGTCGAGACCGTCGCTGTCGCCCGGATCGGTGTAGCCGGCGTCGAACGCCCAGTTGCCGCGGCTCCA
Organism: Holophagales bacterium; assembly: GCA_031390755.1. GTDB lineage: Bacteria > Acidobacteriota > Thermoanaerobaculia > Multivoradales > UBA5704 > DATMER01. The sequence continues at coordinate 17,762 of JANMTS010000003.1, read as the reverse complement.
GCCGATGCCGGCGCCGAAGCCGGTGTCGTCGGACGCGACCTCTTCGTCACCCGTCGGCAGCAGCGCGAACAGGTTGAGGGCGAGCTTCGAGGTCCCGAACTCGCCCGGGACTCCCATCAGGCGGAACTTCGTGCCGAGCCGGGCATTGCCCAGGCCCTTGGCGGAGCCGTCCCCGAACGGGGTGTCGATGTCGATGTCGTCGTAGGGCAGGCTGGCGCTGACTTCCCAGCGGTCGGTGATGCCATAGCCCAGGCTGGCGCTCAGGCGGTTCCAGTCGAAGCTGATGTCATCATCGCCGTCCCCGGAATCGATCAGCCGATCCCAGTTGTTGTAGTAGAGGCCGAACGACCAGCCGCCCTGAGGCAGGGTCTCGCCCGTCTGAAGCGTGAAAAGACCTGTCTCGCCCGAAGCGGTCGGACCATTCGCCTCCTCTCCGGCCGAGGCCAGGGCTGGCGTCAGCGCCACGAGCGCCACCAGCAGCAACAACTTAAGTTTTCTCATTCATTCTCCTCCGGCCTATCAGCCTGAACCGCAGCGAAGCCTCTCCCTGGAGATGACCGCTGCTGAATTTGCCTGCTCCTGATCTCGGGAGGGTTCTCAGCGATACGACTTGACTGAGACACGCGCCTCTACCCCCCCATCTCCTTTCAAAGCCTGTGCCACGATTCCTGAAAAGAAGAATCTGTACTTCTTCAGCCGGAGGGAAGACTCGAAACCGACCCCCACGTCGGGGATGTAGGAGTCGAAGTCCGTGTAAGTCTTACGATCGAGCCCCACCGTACCGGCTCCTGTGTACAGAATCCAGTACCAGTTTTGCCATTCCACCTTCATGAAGTGGCGGTTTTCCTTCAGGAACCAGGGAAAGAAAAACTCCCAGGTGGTGTAGAGCACGTCGGTGCCCCGGGTCCGTTCGCTCACGCCCTTGAGCCGCTCCCGCCCGTCCACCCGGAAATATTCGCTCCCGGGGATGGCAAAAACGTCGAGGTCGCCGATCGGCTCGGGCAGATCTTTCCGGTCGCGATGGGCCTTCCGGAGGAACGAGCCGCCGTGCAGGCGTCCCACCATGAAGGTGCGCTCGGACACGTCGAAGCGCTTCAACACCCCGGTCTCCAGCTTCAGATAGTCGAAGTCCCCGATCCCCACGTCGAACCCCGAGGTCAGAGCGCCGGTGAGCCCGAAGCCGCCCGGGCCGATCTCGCGGAACGCCGTGAACAGGCGCTCGCTGCGGGCCCGCGTCTCGCCGACGATCGCGTTGGACCGCTCGTCGTCCGGCGTGCCGAGCTGGTAGCCGACGCGGACGAACGTGTTCGTGCGGCCCAGCCGCAGGATGCGGGCGACCTCTTCCTTGTTGCTGCTGATGCGGTCCAGCTCGGTGAGGAGGAAGGTCCGCTGGTGGAAGCTGTGCGGCCACTGCAGGAGAAGCAGCGCGCCCCGGGTCCGGTCGAAGTCGCTCGAAAAGTCCTCCACGTCGTCGAACTCGATCGAGTCGAACACCGTGAACTGGGTGATCCTCTTGTAGCCGTAGTACCGGTACCGCAAGAAGGCCGAGATGTCGCCTTTGATGAAATTATACTTTACCTGGCCCTCGAAGAAGACCGCGTTGATGAGGCGGCTCACCCGCAGGTCCAGATCGCCTTCCGGGAAGTAGACGTCCAGCCGGGGGAGGAAGCGCTCCTCGGGCGGCTTGGGCGCGGGCTCGTCGTCGGTGGTGTCCGGGACGGGCGGGGCGGGCGGCGCTGCCGGATCGGGCTCCGGTGCCTGCGGCTCGGCTGCGGGCGGCGTCTCGACCTCAGCCAGCGGCGCGGGATCGGGGGCCTGGGCCTGGGCCGGCAGGACGCCGAGCAGCATCAGCACAGCCATGGCAAGAATCGCGGCAGGAGCCCGTCGTCTCATGCGGGGGATTCTAGCCCGGATCGCCCGGCTGCTCCGGGAAAGGTCGCTGTAGCGGCTCAGACGTTCAATAGCTGCGCGACGCGCTCAAGAAAGACCTTGCTCTGATGGGGACCGAGAGCGGCGGACACGACCTTCTCGTCGGCGCGGACCAGGTCGAGCACCGCCTCGACGCCGCGGCCCCCCTCCATCTCGGCCTTGCTCATCCGGAAGGGCACGTCGAGCTCCATCTGCCGGGGATGACCGGAGAGGAGGCCGCGAGCCTGCTCGTGGATGCCTTCGGCGAGGCGGTTCAGCTCGGGGGAGCCCAGCTTGTGAAGACGGTCGGTGGCCAGCCGGCTCAGATCCTCGTTGAGGGAGACCAGGCCGGAGGTGATCAGACCGTAGAGGAGCTTGCACACCTCGAACGGGCTCATGTCGAGGCCGACCGCGATCTCCTCGATGGAGCGGCGCTCGTCGATCTTGCAGATCAGGCCCCACTCCTGCGGCGTCAGCGAGACCGAGGTGGTCGCCGCCTGGTTCGTGAACACCGGCACGAGGCGCGTCGACGGGATGCGCTTCGACAGCACCTGCCACTCGTCGATGCGCCGGGCCGCCTCCATGAGGAGGTTGGTGTTCGACTTGTGGATCGTGGTGAGCTGGGTCTCGGTGCCGGGAGTGAAGACGAACTCCCCCTCCGGCCAGATGGCGAGCTCGTAGACCGCCTCTTCCCCCTGAAGATCGGCGGCGTGGGCGTGGACGATCTGCCCTGCGCGCAGGTAGATCTCGCCGGAGGCATCTCCGTCGCGGCGCAGGGAGAAGACTCCCGTCTTGCCCGAGACAGAGACGAGCTGGATGATGTCAGGAAGCGGAAGCTCCTTGAGAGATCCCTGGAATGCCATAATAAAGTTCAGATCTCGGGTTTCCCCCGGGATCGGAGGATTATAGTAGCACTCCGGCGCGTCCAGTCGTCGAAGTCACTTTGAAGAGCCGATCTGCGGGTCGAGCAGCCGGTCGAAGCGGAGGCGCTGGGCGCAGCAGAGAGCGAGCGCCAGGGCATCGGTGGCGTCGCTGGGCCAGCTCCCCTGGACCGAGAGCAGCAGGCGGACCATGCGGGCGACCTGCTCCTTGTCCGCGCGGCCGTTGCCGGTGACGGCCGACTTGACCTCGGCCGGCGCGTATTCGCGGATCTCGATGCCGCGCCCGGCGAGCCCCGCCAGAAGCACTCCGCGCGCCTCGGCCAGGACGATCAGCGAACGGCTGTTCATGCCGTGGAACGGCGTCTCCAGGGCCGCGAGGTCCGGCTTGCAGCGCTCCACCAGCTCGCCGAGCTGGTCCCAGAGCCGGGAGAGGCGGACCGCCACGGCGAGATCCTTGGGCAGGGAGATGCGCCCCGCTTCCTTCATGACCACCTTGGAGCCGTGGCGCTCGACCAGGCCGAAGCCGGTGTGCAGGCTGCCGGGGTCCAGCCCGAGGATCAGCAGGGGAGGCCTCTACCGCGCCTACCGCGGCGCATCATTCAGCCACGTCCTCGAAGTCGGTATCGGCGGCAATGGCGACGTTGGCCCAGACCTTCTGCACGTCGTCGTGGTCCTCCAGCGCTTCCAGGAGGCGTAGCACCTGGTTGACCTTGTCCGGCGCCAGCTCGACCGGGGTCTGGGGGATCATCGCCAGCTCCTTGGCGGCGAGCGGCACGCCGCGCTCCTCCAGCGCCTCGTGGATCGCGTTGAAGTCCTCAGGCGCGGTGACCAGCTCGTAGCGGTCGCCGGTGACGGAAAAATCGTCGACGCCCAGCTCCAGGGCGATCTCCATCAGCCGCTCCTCATCCAGGGCCGGCTTGTTCGTACCGGCGCTCATACCGGCCTTGTCGATTCCGAACCAGCCGCGGCGCTTGAACATCCAGGCCACGGAGCCGGCCTCCGCCATGCCGCCGCCGTGCTTGGTGAACAGGTGGCGGATCTCGGGGGTGGTGCGGTTGCGGTTGTCGGTGGCCACCTCGACGAGCACGGCCACGCCGGCCGGGCCGAAGCCTTCGTAGGTGATCTCTTCATAGGACTCGCCTTCGAGCTCGCCGGTGCCCTTCTTGACGGCCCGGTCGATGTTGTCGCCCGGCACGCTGTTCGAGCGCGCCTCGAGCAGGGCGGTGCGCAGCCGCGGGTTGCCCTTGGGGTCGCCGCCGCCGAGGCGGGCGGCCACGGTGATCTCCTTGAGGATCTTGCTGAAGAGCTTGCCGCGGCGAAGGTCGGTCGTCGCCTTCTTGTGCTTGATCGTGCTCCACTTGCTATGGCCGGACATCGACAGGGTCCTCTGGGATCGGAGTGGGATCGGAGTGGGATCGGAGGGATCGGGAGATCAGGGGATCGGCGCGAGGGGGAAGAGTATCATCTTGCAAGATCCCGCCGGGACCAGCGAGCTCCGGAAGGCGGTAAATCCAACAAAAATCAAGCCTCTCCCCCGGTCTTCCGATTGACGGAAAGGCCGCGGAGTGCTAGAAAGACATGCTGTCTTGGTGCAGGAGAACCGTCATGTCCTCGATCCTCGTCGTCGAGCCTGAGCTTCGATCCAGCGAGCGGATTCGCGCCGCCCTGGGTGCCTCCGGCTGGGCGGTCCGGACGGTGAGCGAGCCCGGCCAGGCCCAGCAGGCTGCCGCGGCCGACCGGCCCGGCCTGATTCTCGTGAGCGCGGCCGTCCCCGGCGCCGAGGGCGTTGCGGAGGTGCTCGCGCGCAGCTCGGGCGGGCGGGGAGCGGTGCTGCCGGCCGTCTACACGGACGACGACCTGCGCGCGCTGGCACAACGGTATCTGGCGTCAGTGACGCCGGGGCCGGCGCCGGCCCCGATCGCTCCTCCGGCGGCGGCCCGCCCCGTGATGCTCACCTCGCACGACATCTTCGGCGACGTCCTGGCCGAGGTCGAGGCCGACCTGCCCGGGCCGGACTCCCCCGCGCCGCCGCCGGCCTCCCGGCCCCCGATGCCCCCGATGCCGACAACGCCGGCGCCCCGGCCCGCGCAGTCGGCCGCCGAGAGCGACGAGATCAACCGCAAGCTGGAGAGGACGCTCTCCGGCGTGATGAGCTTCGGCCCCGAGCCCCGGCGCCCCGCCGCGCCCGCGCCGCCGCCGGGCCAGGCCGCGCCGCCGCCGGTCCGCCGGTTCGAGGGGACCCAGCCCCCGCCGGCCGGGCAGAGCGCTCAAACCGCGCTGAACGCTCAGAACGCTCAGAACGCTCAGAACGCTCAGGACGCCGAGGTGGATGCGCTCCTCAGCCGCACCCTCTCGACCCTGGAGCTCGGGCATCGCCCACGGCCGGCGGCTCCCCCGCCGCCGGTATCGCCGCCGCCAGTATCGTCGGGGTCGCCCACGCTTCCGACGCCCATCTCGACCGGACCGGTCCAGGAGGGCACCGGCATCCGCAGGGCCCCGCGCCCGCCCGGCGACATCGATTTCGCGGCCCTCGACGAGTTGGCCCGGCCCACCCGCCGGCCGGAGCCCGCCGCGCCCGCGCCTGCGGCGCCTCCCCCGGCTCCGGTTCGGACGGCACCCGCCCAGGCTCCGCCCGCTCCCCAGGCTCAGGTGCCCCCCCCGGCTCCGCCGGCGCCCTTGAACCCCGCGGCGACCACCCGGTTCTCCGTCGAGGAGCTGGCCCGGCCCTACACGCCTCCCGAGCTCCGCCCTCCTGCCGGCCCGCCTGCCGAGCCTCCGCAGGCGCTCTCCTGGTCTCCCGCGCCGGAGCCCGACGAGCCGGAGCGCGAGATGCTGGCCCCGCTGCTTCCCGAATTCTCCGATTTCGCCGAGCTCGGCACGATCGGCGATCCCGGCGAGATTGAGGAGGCCGGAGAGGCGATCGAGATCGAGGAAGAAGAAGAGGTCTTCGAGATCCCGGAGATCGACGACGACCCGGACGGCCCGGACGGCCCGGTCATCGAGGCCGTCCCCGAGCTGCCGGAGCTGCCCTCGCCGCTCCTGCCCGACCTGCCCTCGTCGCCCGTGCCCGCGAGGTCGATCCGCAACGTGATCGAGGACATCGCGGCCACGCAGCGCATCCAGATCCCTCCGCTGTCCGCCCCCTACAGCCCGGACGAAACCGGCGAGCCCGGCGAGCGCTTCGGCCAGTACACGCTGCTGGAGAAGATCGCGGCCGGCGGCATGGCCGAGGTCTGGAAGGCCCGCATGCGGGGCGTCGAGGGGTTCCAGAAGACGGTCGCGATCAAGAAGATCCTGCCGCACCTGACCGACAACGCCGAGTTCATCGGCATGTTCATCGACGAGGCGAAGCTCGCGGCGCAGCTCAGCCATCCGAACATCGTCCACATCTACGACCTGGGCAAGATCGGCCGCGACTACTACATCGCCATGGAGTACGTCGAGGGCAAGGATCTGCGGTCGCTGATGAACGCCGGCCGCCGCAAGGGCTCCACCCTGCCCATCGGCCTCTCCATGTTCATCGCGGCCCGCCTGGCGAGCGCCCTCGACTACGCGCACCGCAAGCGCGACTTCGAGGACCAGGACATGAGCCTGGTCCACCGCGACGTCTCGCCCCAGAACGTCCTGCTCAGCCTGGAAGGGGACGTGAAGCTCTGCGACTTCGGCATCGCCAAGGCGGCGTCGAAGGCCGGCCAGACGCAGATGGGCGCGCTCAAGGGGAAGCTCCAGTACATGTCCCCCGAGCAGGCCTGGGGGAAGCCCGTCAACGCGCGCTCGGACATCTTCTCCCTCGGAGCGGTGCTGTTCGAGATGCTGACCGGCGACCGCCTGTTCACGGGCGAGACCGAGATGTCGGTGCTGGAGGCCGTGCGCCACGGCCAGATCCGCCAGGCGCGCCAGGTGGAGCCGTCGATCCCGCCGGAGGTGGACGAGATCGTGGCCCGCGCCCTCGCCTACGACCCGCAGCACCGGTTCGCGAGCGCCGGGGAGATGCAGCAGCGCATCGAGGCCGTGCTCCACAGCCTCGGCCTGTCGCTCGGGCCTACGGACCTGTCCTCGTACGTGCAGCGGGTTCTGGCGGACGAGCCGTCGAGCGGCGACTGGACGCTCGCGGTCGAGTCGGCGCACATCGATCCGTATCCGGCGCCGGTCTGGCCGACCGCCTGGCCGGTGAGCGGCGAGCCCTCGCCCTCGGCGGTGCCTGCCTCGGTCGCGCCGCCCTCCATGGCCTCGACGATGCCGATCGCAATCCCGTTGCCGGCGCCGTCGCCCGTTCCTTCGGCGACCCTCCCCGTCCCGGCCCCCGCGCCTCCCCCGGCGCACGACGAGTCCCAGACCCTGGACGCCGTGGCCCCGGCCGGCGAGGTCCACTTCGAGGAGGCTCCCCGGCGCAGCCGTGTCCTGCTCTATGCCGTCATCGCCGCGCTGATCCTGGCCGCGGTCGTGGGCTATCTCTTCGTGTCCAGGCGCACGGCCGGCCCCGAGGCTCCGGCCGAAGCGCCAGCCCCGGCCGTGCAGCCGGCCGCTCCCGCCGTGGACCCCGGGCCTGCGCCGACTCCGGCTGCGGCCCTGCCGCCGGAGACGATCGAGAAGATGGTCAAGGAAGAGATGTCGCGCCGCGAGGCCTCGATCCGCAAGACGAAGGAGGCCGAGCTGGAACGGTACCGGAAGGAGATCGAGCGGCTCCAGGCCGACGCCCGCAAGCGGAAGGCCGCCACGGACGCGGCCGGCAACGAAGAGCCGCCGCCCCAGAGATAGCCGGGTTCGGGCGACACAACTTGTCAGCCCCGGCGATCCAGAGTATTCTCCGCTCCGCTAGTGCTGGGAGGAAAACATGACGCTGAACGAACAACAGAGAAATTTCTACGAGAATACCCTCGCGGTCACCCGCCAGGAGATGGAAGAGCTCGACCGCCAGATCGAGGAAGAGCTCGCCAAGGTCAAGGATCGGCTCGCCGAGCTGCAGAACGCCAAGAAGGCCTCGCGCCAGATGTACGACGCGGCCTGCCTGCGGCTGGGGATTGCCAACGACCTCGAAGCCGAGGAAGCGCAGCACTTCAACGAAATGTGATCCCCGCGGGACGCCTTCCAACGGCTCCCGCCTTTCGCGCTACAGCGATTCCATGGCCTGGTTCAAGAAGACCAAACTACCCAAGCCCATCCGTCAGGACAGGCCTCGCAGCACCGTGCCCGAAGGCCTCTGGGTCAAGTGCGAAGGCTGCCGGGAGGTCGTCTACTCGCGGGACCTGGAGCGCAATCTCCGGGTCTGCCCGAAGTGCGACCACCACTTCCGCATCGACGCCCGCACCCGGATCACCCTGCTGCTCGACGAGCCCGAGCCGCGCGAGCTGTTCCCGGGGATCAGCCCCACGGACCCGCTCGGCTTCAAGGACACGAAGCGCTACCGGGACCGCATCAAGACCTATCAGCAGGCGATCGACGAGCTGGACGCGGTGATCGTGGTGCAGGGCCACCTGGATCAGATCCCGGTGGTGATCGCGTCGATGGAGTACCGCTTCATGGGCGGCTCCATGGGCTCGGTCGTGGGCGAGAAGATCACCCGGGCGGCCGAGCGCGCGCTCGAACGGCAGTGGCCGCTGATCGTGGTCTCCGCGTCCGGCGGCGCCCGCATGCAGGAGGGCGTGCTCTCCCTCATGCAGATGGCCAAGATCTCCGCGGCCCTGGCGCGCCTGCGCGAGGCCCGCCTGCCCTACATCTCCCTGCTGACCGATCCGACGACCGGGGGCGTCACCGCCTCCTTCGCCATGCTGGGCGACGTGAACATCGCCGAGCCCGGCGCGCTGATCGGTTTCGCCGGTCCGCGCGTCATCGAGCAGACGATCCGCCAGAGCCTCCCCGAGGGGTTCCAGCGGAGCGAGTTCCTCCTGGAGCACGGATTCCTCGACCTGGTGGTGAAGCGCGCCGAGATGAAAGAGACTCTCGCCCGCTGCCTCCGCCATCTGTACCAGCCCTGACCCCCTGACCCCCCTGAACACCGCGCCCTCTTCCGCCGCGCCTCCCTACGCCGAAACCCTCACCCGGCTCGAAGCGCTGGGCATCCGGCTCGGGCTGGAGAGCTTCCGCCGCCTCGCCGCGGCCCTGGGCGATCCGCAGCTTCAATTCAGCTCCGTCCTGGTCGCCGGCAGCAACGGCAAGGGGTCGACGTCGTCGCTCCTCACCGCCATGGCTGAAGCCGCCGGATGGAAGGTCGGCCTCTACACGTCGCCCCATCTCGAATCCGTCCGCGAGCGCCTGCGGATCGACGGCTGCTGCATCCCTCCAGCCGATCTCAGCCGGCTTCTGGAGCTGGCGGTCCGCACCGCCGAAGCCGCCGGCAATCCGCCGCCGACCTACTTTGAAGCGGTCACCATCGCCGCATTCCTCTGGTTCGCCGAGGAGAAGGTCGACCTCGCGGTCGTCGAAGTTGGGCTCGGCGGCCGGCTGGATGCCACCAATCTCTGCGAGCCGGTTCTCTCGCTCGTCACCTCGATCAGCCTGGAGCACCAGGAACAGCTCGGCGACACCCTCGCCCTCATCGCCAGGGAGAAGGCCGGCATCTTCCGGTCCGGCCGTCCCGCCCTGGCCTGGGTGGAAGAGCCGGAGGCGATGGAGTCGCTGAAGGCGGTCGCCGCCGAGGTGGGAGCCGGGCTGCGCTTCAGCCAGGATCTGGTGTCGATCCGCGAGGTCGTCTCGGAAGGCTGGAGCGGGCAGCGCGTATCGCTCGTCACTCCCAAGGGCGACCACGATCTCCACATCGATCTGCCCGGAGCCCATCAGCTGAGGAACCTCGGGCTCGCCGTCCTCGCCGCCGAGGAGCTGGGCCTCGATCGCCAGGCCATCGCCGAAGGTGCCCGGTCCGCCCGCTGGCCGGGCCGGCTGGAGCGGATCGACCTCCCCGGAGCCGGCCGCATTCTCCTCGACGCCGCCCACAACGCCGAAGGCGCCGCGGTCCTCGCCGATTTCCTCGCGAAGCTGTCGGGAAAGGTCGACCTGCTCTTCGGAGTCCTGGCAGACAAGGACGCCTCCGAGATGATCCACCGCCTCGCCCCGCTGGCGGACCGCATCGTCCTCACCGCCCCCCCGAGCGAGCGGGCTCGGCACCCCGATGAAGTCGCCGCATTGCTGCCGGACCGACCTGTCGAGATCGAGCTGGACCTGGAAAGGGCACTGGACAGCGTCATCCCGAAAGCCGGAGAGACGCTCGTCGCCTGTGGGTCGATCTTCCTGGTCGGGGAAGTCCGGAAGCTGCTGCGGGAACGGTTCGGCGTGCCGTCGGCGGCGACTGATCCGCTCTAACGGCCTCTGGCGGGCCGGCCGTTCGTTGACGCTCGGTATCCACTCGGATACAATCCTCTCGTGTTTATCGTCCGCCTGACCCAGGAGTTCCAGGACTGGCTCGACGAGCTCAAGGATCTTCGGGCCCAGGTTCGAATCGTCGCCAGGCTGCGGCACGTCGAAGCGGGCAACCTCGGGGACTGGAAACCGGTGGGCGGAGATGTCTCGGAGATGCGCGTCGATTTCGGCCCGGGCTATCGCCTCTACTTCACCCGCCGCGAGGGCATCCTAATCGTGATCCTCGCGGGCGGCGATAAATCGACTCAAGCCCGGGACATCAAGCGCGCGCAACGCATTCTGAAGGAACTGGAGCCGGAATCATGAGCAAACCCGCACCGGTGAAGCTGCTTCCCTTCGACGCGGCAAGGTATCTGACGGACGACGCGGCCGTCGCCGAATACATCACGGCCGTCCTGGAGACGGACGACCCTGATCTTCTTCTGCTGGCGCTCGGGGACGTGGCGCGCGCCCGGGGCATGGCGCAAATCGCCAAGGAGGCGGGCCTCGGGCGTGAGAGCCTCTACAAGGCCCTCGCTCCCGGGGCTAAACCGCGATTCGACACCGTGGTGAAGGTAGCGCGCGCCCTTGGCGTGCGGCTCACCGCTCAACCTGCCTGAGAGGCGACCCCGTCGACAGCAGCACGTGGACGTGGTCCGGGCAAAGTTCCCGCGCGGACGCTCTCTGGTCGGCTGCGAGCGTGGCCCATAGCCAGGGCGGGCCGCCGACCCGGTGGCTCCCCCATTTTCTTGGGTTCCCTCTTTCTGCCTGAGGAACAAGGACTTAGCGCCAAATGTATAGAAAACGGACTTTTTGGTCCTGGCGGAAAGCGTAAATTGTCGCGGCATGTCCCTTACACTCTCCGATGTCGCGCCAATGACGGTGCGATTGCAAGAGCCTCGGGAAAAGGCTCGACCCAAAGGAGACCGACCATGCCGAGACCGACATCCTACTCCGACCATCTGAACGACTGGCAGCTGCTCTTGACCGCCCTCGAGGACAACGAGGGCAACCTGCCGCAGTTGACGCTCCAGCGCGAGAAGCTCGAGAGTTTTCTGAGCCAGGCGCTCGCGCGGGTGAACACGCAGGCAGTCCACACCGCGGCCAAGCAGGTGGCCTCCAGCGAGCTGGCGGCCCTGATCGAGCAGGGACGCAAACTGGCGACGGTCCTCCGCGCCAGCGTCCGGGAGCACTACGGCAGCCGGAGCGAGAGGCTGACCGAGTTCCACATCCAGCCCTTCCGGGGCAAGAAGAAGCCCGCGGTGGTCGTTCCCCCCGTCTACCCGGAGACGCCGGCTCCCGCCGAGTAGGCTCTCTCTTCCTCCTCCCTTCAGAAGACTTCTCTCCGGGGCGTGCCAGGCACGCCCCTTTTTTTGTCCCCGCCTCACCGTTGCAGGAGTTTTCGGCGTCAACACGCAAGCTTTCGTCCTCAACGCGCACGCGTTCATCGTCAACACGGACGCCTTCGGCACGAACATGGATCGGGAAGTCGGCCGACGGAAGCTTGCGGGTTGAGCACGAACGCGTACGGGTTGAACACGAACGCAGTCGGCCTCAACACCAACGCAGTCGGCCTCAGGAGGTAAGCTTTCGGCACGGAGCCGAACCGGGAAGTCGGCCGACGAAGCCGTTCGGCACGAACACGGACGCATCCGCGCTCAGCAGCAAAGCGTTCGTCCTGAAGACGGATCGGGAAGTCGGCCGACGAACGCATCCGTCCTGAACACGGACGCAGCCGGCACGAGGCCGGACGCGTGCGGCTCGAACACGAAAGCTCTCGTCCTGAACACGAACGCGTTCGGCCTCACGGGGAAAGCGTACGGCAAGACGACGAATCGGCGCTGGATCGAAAAACCAGGCCGCCGACAGGAGATCGACCATCGAACCGGAATCCACCAAGAAGCCCCGCGCACCGAAGCGAAAGCCGCGGAAGCCCCCGCCCAAAGACCCCCTCGCCGTCCGCCTCGGCCGCGGAATCCGCACCCTGCGGACGCGCCAGGGACTGGCCCGCAAGGATCTTGGCTCTTGCGGAACGGCTGAACGTCACCTACGCCCAGTTGCCCAGTTGGGCTTCTGGGAAAGGGGGACCAGCAAGCCGGCGGTCTGGTTCCTGGTCAAGCTCCTGAAGATTCTCGGGACGACGTTCGACGATCGGCTCGCGGCGGGAGAGCCTCCCGTTCAGCAGATCAGGCTCCCAAGAAGGCGGCGGCCGAGTGGTGGCTGATGAGGTTGAAGGACCGCAGCCTGCGCAAGAAACTTCACGGTTTTGGGCTGTTCCTACGAGCCACTGAAGTCCAGAGCTGTAGGCCGACCTAGGCATTACAGATCGCTAGTCGTGCTCCCAACCCATCGGAGTGTTGAGAAAAAGGTCAGGCTATTGTGCCCCGCTCGGGAGTATTGTTCTGTTTACTCCCAAAAATCATGCCAAGCTCCTTCATGATCGAACAACTACCCAAGGCCCTTGCTTGGATTAATAGATCACGTTCCGCCTTATTCAATCGTGCCTTTCCTCTGTGGACTATTTGTGACCGAGCTTCATAAATCTTCTCAAGGGCTTCTATAATTCTTTGGCGCTCTGCAGTTGAGCTAGCAATCAGATATGCGCACCGATTGGCAATTAGCTTATCAACACCCACGGCGCTCGCAGTTGCACGGTCGTTGAACAATATTTCAAGTACAACGACAGCCTCCACGAACGCAAAAATTTCACGCCTTTCAGTCGTACTCGCGAAGTGCCATTGGCCAGCTTCTCGCAACCTGCCGCACTCTTGACCTTCGTCGAACGCAATAGGCAGAAGAATCATTTTACTAGCGTTTTTTGGATCAAGCTCTAGCTGTTCGAGTGGACCGATTATGTCAGGAATATAGCGTGCACTTCCGCTCTCTTCGTCGGCTCTTTCTCGAAATATATACAGCTTATCAACCGATGTATTTGAGCCCAGCGCCGGAAGCGCTAGGTAACGCGAAAAATTTAATCTAAACGCATTAACTGCGAGGCCGATTCCCGCGATCGCTCGAACCTGATGATAAAAACTCCTCACTGTCTCTGTATCGACGCCAACTCCAATATAGCCCGTTAAAGTCGCCTCTAGATAGAGCCTGTCCGCACGCCAATCAGTATTGACCTCCATTATCGTGGCAAGCGGAGATAGCGCTCTTGGGAAGGGCACCTGCAGCTCAGAACTCTTCTTTATGGTTAGATCATCGGAGAGAGGTAAGCGATTGGGAATTAGCAGGTCTGAGTCACCAGTGTGGATAAATGGCAGAACGACCTTGTATTTCCACGGAAGGGTAACGAATGACTCGATGATCTCAACAGCTAGCTGCTCTACGTCGGCAATCCGAGACAAGCGTACAGGGAAATCTTCATTAGCATGATTCTTGAGCTTCTCAACATACGAACTCCAATTTTCATAAATAAACCCATATGAGAAATCCCTGAGTGGATGATCTAGAGATATCCAGGTGCCTATGAGATCTTGAACGTTCCGTGGCAGAATAGAGGAGCACGAATCCAATAAACAGAGAGAGGAGTAATCCAAGAAATTTCGATTCTTGAAGGTAGCCTCTTGTAGGCCTTTGGTCATGCACTCTACAAGCCTCTCGCGACATGCTTCGTGAAGCTGCATCACATTTCTCATTGACGGGAGAACCTCTTCCTCCTACTTCTATGCTTTCCCCAGAACGTTTCCGCGGTGACCTGCTTCAGACTAACAGATTGCAAGGGCTGCCTCGATCCGTATCTGCTACCTTCCTTCAATTCGGTTTAAGTTTGCAGCATTGGTAGTCCCCACCCCACCAAGCCGGACTGCCGTACTTCGGGTACTCCGGTATCCGGCGAAAGTCCGAACGCGTGTCTCTGCGGGAATCGAGCCGCACTCCCAGAGCCGCTCCTGGAGAACAGGCAACGAAGGAGCGGAATGGGTAACGGCGACAGGCGGTCTTGGGAAGACATTGCCGCGCCGATGAGGAAAGGCGCGGCTCGAACGTGAGGGGGTCCGCGCGCGCCAAGCGTGCGACGATCTCATGAGAGGCGCCGCCCCTCCGCCCCTACATCAACGGGTCGTAGAGCGGAAACCGCTCGCAAAGCTCCCGCACCCGGCCCTTGACGCTCTCCTGGACGGCGGGATCTTCCGGGGCTTTCAGGACTTCGGCGATGAAGCCGCCCACGATGTCCATCTCGGCTTCCTGCATGCCGCGGGTGGTGAGCGCGGCGGTGCCGATGCGGACTCCCGACGCGACGAGCGGCGGGTTGGTGTCGTAGGGGATGGTGTTCTTGTTGACCGTGATGGTGGCGGCGTCGAGCGCCTTCTCGGCCACCTTGCCGGTGGTGCCGGCGGCGGCCACGTCCACCAGGAAGAGGTGGTTGTCGGTGCCGCCCGAGACGATGCGGAAGCCGAGGCCGCTCAATCGTTCGGACAGGCGGCGCGCGTTGGCGATAATCTGCGCCTGGTAGACGCGGAAGTCGTCGGAGAGCGCCTCCTTGAAGGCCACCGCCTTGGCCGCGATGATGTGCATCAGCGGGCCGCCCTGGATTCCGGGGAAGACCGCGCGGTCGATGTCCTTTGCATGAGCCGCCTTGCACATCACCATGCCCGCCCGCGGACCGCGGAGGGTCTTGTGGGTGGTGGTGGTGACGAAGTCGCAGTGCGGGACCGGCGACGGGTGGAGACCGGCGGCGACCAGCCCGGCGATGTGGGCGATGTCGGCCATGAGCAGGGAGCCGGCCTTGTCGGCGATCGCCCGGAAGCGCTCGAAGTCGATCACCCGGCTGTAGGCGCTCGCTCCGCAGACGATCAGCTTCGGCCGCTCCTCGAGAGCGATGCGCTCGACCTCGTCGTAGTCGATGCGCTCGGTCTCGCGGTCGACTCCATAGGCCACGACCTGGAAGTCGCGCCCGGAGTACGACAGGCGATGGCCATGGGTGAGATGGCCACCGCAGGAAAGATCCATCCCCATCAGCTTGTCCCCCGGCTTCAGGAAGCCGAAGTACACGGCCATGTTGGCCGAGGTGCCGCTATGAGGCTGGACGTTGACGTGCTCGGCGCCGAAGAGCTGCTTCGCGCGATCGATGGCGAGGCGCTCGGCCACGTCGACGATCTCGCAGCCGCCGTAGTAGCGGCGGCCGGGGTAGCCTTCGGCGTACTTGTTCGTGAGGACGCTGCCCGCCGCTTCCAGCACGGCCCGGCTCACGAAGTTCTCGGAGGCAATGAGCTCGAGCCCGAAGCTCTGGCGCGAGCGCTCACCGGCGATGGTCTCGTAGATCTCCGGGTCGACAGCTTTCAGCGAGCGGTAGTCGGTCATCAGGCCCCCTCGCCTCCCTCGGTCCCGCCGGTATCGCCGGTGTTGCCGGTATCGCCGGGGTTGCCAGCGTCGGCATCCTTGGGCGCCGCAGTCTCCACGGGTGCCGAAGCCTCCACGGGCGCCGCAGTCTCCTCAGGTGCCGCGGGCTCCGCAGCGGGCGCGGGCTCCGCAGCCGCCGCGGGCTCCGCAGCTGGCACGGGTGCCGCAGCTCGCGCTGCAGCGGGAGCCGCCGCCTTCTTGGCCGGTGCCTTCTTGGCCGCGGGTTTCTTCTCGGCCGAAGCCTCGGAGGCGGCCTCGGGCTGCTTCTTCGCCGCTCGCTTCGAGGCCGCCAGGCGCTCCGCCTTGGCCACGACCTCTTCCCTGCGCTGTGTCTTTTGACGCTTCGCTCGGCGTTGCCGCCGGCGCTTCAGCTCTCGTGCTCTTTCGCTCATATCGTCTCCTCGAGGTGCTGCCGGGCGTCGTCAATTTGCCCCAGGCGGCCGGCGATGTCAAGAAAACAGAGGACTTCGCCGCCCGCCCCGTGCTAGAGAGGCCATTCAAGAGGCTATCAGAGAGGCCGGCAAGGGGCCGTTAAAGGGGCCGTCAAAGGGGAATATTGCCGTGCTTCTTGGGCGGCATGCTCGCCCGCTTGCTGCCGAGTTGCCGCAGGGCGCGGATGATCTCCGGCCGCGTGCGCCGCGGCTCCAGGACGGCGTCCACGAACCCGCGCTCGGCCGCCACATAGGGGTTCGAGAAGCGGGCGCGGTACTCCGCCACCTTCTCGGCCCGCACCCGCGGAGCGTCGTCGCCGGCCTCGTCCAGCTCCCGCCGGTAGAGGACGTTGACCGCCCCTTCCGGCCCCATGACCGCGATCTCCGCGGCGGGATAGGCGAAGTTGACGTCGGTGCGCAGGTGCTTGCTCGCCATGACGCAGTAGGCGCCGCCGTAGGCCTTGCGCGTGATGACGGTGATCTTCGGCACGGTTGCCTCGGCGAAGGCGTAGAGCAGCTTGGCGCCGTGCTTGATGATCCCCCCGAGCTCCTGCTGGGTTCCCGGCAGGAAGCCCGGCACGTCCTCGAACGTGACCAGGGGGATGTTGAAGGCGTCGCAGAAGCGCACGAACCGCGCCCCCTTGAGGGAGGCGTCGATGTCCAGCACGCCCGCCAGCCAGGCCGGCTGGTTGGCGACGATGCCGACCGAGCGGTTGCCCAGCCGCGCGAAGCCCACCACGATGTTCTTGGCGTACAGCGCGTGGACCTCCAGGAACTTGCCGTCGTCGACGATCGCCGCGATGACCTGCTTGATGTCGTACGGCTTGTTCGGATCCTCGGGAATCAGCGTGTCCAGGATCTCGGACTCGCGGCTCGGATCGTCCTCGCTGCGGCCCGGCGGCGGCTCGTCCAGGTTGTTGGACGGCAGATAGGAGAGCAGCTCGCGGATGCCGGCCAGGCAGCTGGCGTCGTTGGGCACGGTGAAGTGGCAGACGCCGCTCTTCGCGCCATGGGTGGAGGCGCCGCCCAGCTCTTCCTTGGTCACCTCTTCGTGGGTGACGGTCTTGATGACCTCGGGGCCGGTGACGAACATGTAGCTCGTCTCCTCGACCATGTAGATGAAGTCGGTGATCGCGGGCGAGTAGACCGCGCCGCCGGCGCAGGGTCCGAGGATGGCGCTGATCTGGGGGACGACGCCCGAAGCCAGCGTATTGCGCAGGAAGATGTCGGCGTAGCCGCCGAGCGAGGCGACGCCTTCCTGAATGCGCGCGCCGCCCGAGTCGTTGAGGCCGATGACCGGAGCGCCGTTCTCGACGGCCAGGTCCATGATCTTGCAGATCTTTTGGGCGTTGGTCTCGGAGAGCGAGCCGCCGAAGACGGTGAAGTCCTGGGCGAAGACGTAGACCAGCCGGCCGTCGACCGTGCCATAGCCGCAGACGACACCGTCGCCGGGGATGCGCTGCTTCTCCATGCCGAAGTCGGTGCAGCGGTGGGCGACGAGGGCGTCGATCTCGACGAACGAGGCCGGGTCCAGCAGGAGGTCGACGCGCTCGCGGGCGGTGAGCTTGCCAGCGGCGTGCTGCTTGCGGATGCGCTCTTCACCGCCGCCGAGCTCTGCGGCGGCGAGTCGGTTCTTGAGCTCTTCGAGCGCCTGAGTGCGAACCTGCGTCATGGTGCCGGATCTTATCTTAGATTGATCCCATCCCAGGTTGACCCCATTCCTGATTGATCCCATCCCCCCTCTCCCCGGCCCTCTCCCCCGTGCCGGGGGAGAAGGAGAAAGAAGAACCTCTCGGATCCAGAGAAGGGGATAGCAGCATGCGGGTGGCGGCGCCCTCCCCTCGCCGCGCGAGGGGAGGGACGGGGA
>JANMTS010000001.1:0-44593 GCA_031390755.1 Holophagales bacterium | reverse complement strand
GGCCCGCCAGCCATGAATGCTCCACTGCTGGCGGACTTCCCTCGGGGTGCAATCCAGCGGCAGAGGTCTGGGAAGCCTCAAACGCCGTTGCTTCGGGGCTTCAAGCTCGTTCATACGGTTTTCCTAATGCAACTGACGGGTTTAGTCAGGAAGAAGATCGTATTATGGTCATAGAGTCTCTGATCGCAATTGTCGGCGCTGTCTTGGCTGCGTACATTTGGGAGACAAAATTGCGTGACCGAGTCAGCATACGCCGTATTGCGAGTCGCGATGATGAATATATCGAGTCGCTGATAGAACTCTATCAGGAGTTTTTCGAGGATGACGGTACGAACTACTCCCCCGCAGAAGTCTTGGAGATCCTTGATGACTCTGCTAACGAAGGTCGACATGTTCGTTCTGACAACATAGTATTGGTAGCGGTCTATCGACAGATTCTAGTAGGCTTCCTTTTTTGTCACTTCTACCCAGAACGTCGTAAGGCAATCATAAGTTATTATGGTGTAAGCAGTGCAGCACCAGAGGCAAGGCGTTTAGCTGCGAGTCGCCTGTTGGCACGGCTGAAGAAGATACTGGTTACTGGCGATCACCCATGTGACTATCTCTTCTTCGATCTTCAAGGAGCAGACATTTCGACTTCACAAGCCGAAGTCCGCAGGCGGAGAGCAAGGCCGATTCTTTTCAAGCAGAGCGCTAGGCGCTTCGGCCTTGAGGCACATTTGCTCGACTTTCCGTACGTCTCTCCAAGAATTTCTGTGAGTGATGAGTCTCGTGAGTACCCGGCCACGCTGATGTGCGTGACGCTTCAAGGCCTCCTTCCTAGGCCATTGCCGCGAGATCTTGTTCTTGAGTTCCTGAGTTTCATACATCTCGATTGCTACGGCGATCTCTACCCAGTTCATGATCCCCGCTTTTCCAAGCATCGCGAACACCTTGAACTGAGGGTGAAGCACTATCAGGATACTTTGTCAGAGTCGATTCCGGTGATCTAGAAGGTAGCCTCGCCGCCAATGTCTGCGCTGTCACCTTCGCCCGAATCCCTAAAGAGGAGGAAACATTGCCAAACCTGCGTACCTACGTCCTTGCCGCCGGTCTGACGATTGCCTTGGCGTCAGCCGCTTCTGCTGCGGAGCCTCCGTTGCCAGAATTCTATGGTTTCTACGTGGTTGCCGAAGGGCGCTTATATAGTCTCGATCCTGTGGACCCCGCGCTTGCCAGTCAGGCGCAAGTTCTCCCAGTGAGCAGAACGGAAAGGGATTTCGAGGTTGGTGGTGGAGTGAGCCTACCGGTGCCATTGCTTCCCGCATCGTTGAATTTCTTGGTATATGTCAAGGGTAAAGCCCTTGAGGCGGCAGGACAGTTATCGCTTCTTCAACTCCCCTTCATTCGAACTATGACAATCAATGCGAATGACCGGAACTGGCGGCGCGCGTATCAACTCAATTCGTGGGTCTCCACCACTGAGTTCGGTTACACAAACGTAGGTGCCACCAAGATTGACCTGCGCTTTAAACCAGTCAAGGGACAAGATGAAATGGTACTCGCAGTGCCCTCAACTCCGCTTATCCCAGGTCTCTATCGGCTTGGAAAGGAGTTTATATTTGCGGTATCTCCAATAGAATCGGCTGCGGCGGTTCGCTGCATCGACGCCACGAACGGAACGGCTATGGGGGCTTGGTCAATTGTACCGTGCAGCCAAGCTCCTGTCGCGCCTATTGCAGTTGCTCCTGCTGTGCGAGAATTTGACCCAGGGTATTCTATCGCTGGTCGGAACGTTATCTTCACTTATGACCCATCTGCATACGGATTCACCGGCACAGTATCCTCGGTCGCAGTAGCGGGCTCTTTTAATAGCTGGTCAGCTGAATCACCAAAATGGCGGGCAGCAAAAGAATCAACGAGTGGACGTTGGATTTTAACCGCCTATAGAGGTGATGTGACCTGTGGATCCCAGTTCAAATTCGTAGTGAATGGTAGGAACTGGCAGAGTCCAAGTGACAAATGGCCTAAGGACCACCTTGCAGACGATGGCCATGGGGGTTTCAACTTGATTGTTCATTGCAAATAGGACAGATACCGGACTCTTGGCTTCACACCCCATGAATGCACGGCCCTGGAGCGGCCTCCGCTACACGCCCTGGGTTCCCACCTACGACCAGGTGAAGCGAGACCTGTAGGCCGGCAATAGCCGGCTCACGAGGCCAAAGGCCATGGCGCGATATCCAAGAACCATCCGTGAGTTGATTTATTGGGAGTATGCAAAGCTCATTGCGGGAAGCGCAGTAGGACGCCGAACCGACTATGGGTTCGTGGAACGCTCCTATCAAAAGCTCCTGGCCGGAAATATCTCGGCATCAGCCATCCTCACCGAGAATCAGAAACTCTTCCTGGAAGGTGAGATCTGCGCCTACTGCGGAGCCTCGGAAGGGTTGCAGTGGGAACACGTCATTCCCGTGTCGCGGGGTGGACCGGATACCTTCGACAATCTTGTCCGTGCCTGTCGGGCCTGCAACCTGGCCAAGGGCGTCCGTGATCCTTATCAGTGGTATGAGTCCAAGGACATCGACAGCATTCCGAGGGTAGTGCTGGGGAAGTTTCTGAAGCTTGCTTTCGCTGAGTATGAGAGATTGGGAGCTCTCGACTCGGCGGAGTACATGCATGAGAACGATGTCAGACGAGTAACTCTGAGCGGGGTCTTCAGGAGGAGCGCCAAGGCGGACGACGAGCAGGCAGGCCAAGCAGAGAGGCATAATGCCGGATAAGATGCCCCCCACCACACTCATGAACGCCACCTCCTGGAACCGCCTCCGCTACACCCTCTGGGCGCCCTTCTACGATCAGGTGGCCCGGTTCGGGCGTCAGCGTCGACGCTCGATCGATCTTCTGGGTCTTCAGGCGGGGGAGCGGCTGCTCGTGGTGGGAGCGGGCACGGGAGCGGATCTTCCCTTCATTCCGCCGGGCGTCGAGGTTCTCGCCACGGACCTGACTCCTGCCATGCTGGAGCGGGCGCGGCCGAGGGTGCGTCCGGGCATGGAGCTGAGGGTGATGGACGGCCAGGCTTTGGACCTGCCGGATGCGAGCTTCGACGCTGTCCTCTTGCACCTCATCCTGGCCGTGATTCCGGACCCCGCCGCCTGCCTCCGTGAGGCCGCGCGGGTGTTGAAGCCCGGCGGCCGCATCGCTGTCTTCGACAAGTTCCTGCCCGACGGCGCGAGCCCGTCCCTTCCCAGGCGCTTCGCCAACTCGGTCATCAGCATCTTCTTCACGGATCTCAACCGGCGCCTGGGGGACATCCTGGCCGCGTCGGGGGCGCGGCTGGAGGTGGAGCACGATGAGTCCGCTATGCTCGGCGGCATGTTCCGGATCGTGATGCTACGGAAGCGATAGGGCATCCATCATCTAAGCCGGGCCGGCGGATTGGAGTCTCCTCAATGAGGTCGCGTCTCGTCCTGTCAACTCGAAGGGGCGGTCGTTCATCCCAGCAACTCCACGGGGAGGCCGGCAGGTAGCCGGCGATAGAACCTTGCGTCAGCCGTCACCAGGACTGCATTCTCGTCTTCGGCCACCGCGAGATACGAGGCGTCGTAGAAGGTGAGGCCATGGCTCTGGGCCAGTGTGATGGTGCGCTGAACCAAGCGCCGATTGAGGGCAACTTCGTGGAGGTCGAGATCGCATAGGGCTGCGAGAGCTTCGGAGGCATCCGTCGGCCTCTTGAGGCAGAGCACATTGCCGACCTCGTAAAGCCAAAGAGAAGGAACCAAGAGGTTCAGCTCCCCCTGTTGCCAACGCTCCAAGAGGCGGTGGGCCGCAACATGGCCCGGCTCCGCTTCGGCGTCCAAAACCCACTTCAGGATGACAGAGGCATCGAGCACGATGGCTCCAGAGCGCTCGCTCATTCGGTATCTCTGGATTCGCGTAGCGCGACAAGAATCTCTGCGGTCGCAACGTGGGGCCCGGTTCTGCGAAGCGCCTCGAGCTTTTCGATCGCCTGCCGTCGCCGCACCAGCGTCAATCGAGCTCGTAGCGCTTCGTTGGCGAACCGGCTGCGCTCACCTGCCGGGATGAGGTCGTCCAGTGCCTCTTTGACCTCGTCATCGAGCACCAGGTTCACTTTGGCGGACATGAGGAACCTCCAGAGAGACAAACCGTCCACACGATTCTACTTCACCCCACGGGGCTCCGGCCGTCCACCTTACTCATTGCCCGGGCGCTCGGCCTGCCGGGTTGGAGCCGGGTTAGAATCAATCATGCCGACCGCCTTGCTCATCATCGACGTCCAGCAGTGCCTCTCCTCCGGCCCGTGGGCCGTGTTCGAAGCCGATCGCGTCATCGACCGCATCAACCTGGTCTCCGAGAAGGCCCGCGCCGCGGGGGCGCTCGTGGTCGTCATCCAGCACGAGAGCCAGGGCACGGGCGAGATGGACTATGGGACGGACGCCTGGAAGCTGGCTCCGAACCTGAAGACCGCCGAGAGCGATGTCTTCCTGAGGAAGACCGCCACGGACTCGTTCCACAAGACGGAGTTGCAGGACGTGCTGCAGTCCCGGGGGATCGACCGACTGATCCTCTGCGGGTTCCAGAGCGATTTCTGTGTGGACACCACCGCCCGCCGGGCGCTGGGGCTCGGTTACCCCATCGTCCTCGTGTCGGACGGGCACTCCACGATGGACAACAAAGTCCTGACCGCCGCGCAGATCTCCGCGCACCACACCGAGACGCTGGCCAACATCGAGAGCTTCGGTCCGCGAGTCACGCCGGTGGCGGCCGGCGACGTGCGGATCGAGGGCTGACGTTTCGCAGGGAGGCTTCAGCCCTTCCTGCCGACCAGGTCGATCCACTCTACGAAGCTCTGAAGGAACTTGCCGAGGAACTCCCGGGTCTTCTCGTCCGTGAGGCGGCCTTCGGCGTCGAACTTCTCGTGCGCCTTGGCGACCAGCACCTCGGGCTGAAGCATCGCCGGGCTGTTCGTGAAGACCATGGACAGCCGGAGCTGGCTCTGGGACCGTGCCGTGCCGGTCATGCCCGGCGAGGCGCCGAAGAGGGCGGTGGGCTTGCCTCCGAGCGCCGATCCGCGGGGCGGCCGGGAGAGCCAGTCGAACGTGTTCTTGAGCACGCCGGGGACGCCGTGGTTGTACTCCGGCGTGGCGATCAGCAGACCGTCCGCGGCCCGGATGGCCTGGCGGAGCGCGTCGACGGCCGGCGGGACTCCCTCTTTCTCGACGTCTTCGTTGTAGAGCGGGATGTCGAGCAGGTCATGGATCTCGATGCGCAGCCGCTCGGGCGCCAGCTCCTGCGCCGCCCGGAGGAGAGACCGGTTGTAGGACGCCTTGCGCAGGCTGCCGGCGATGGCGGCCACGGTCAGGATGGATTCGTTGTCGTTTCCCATGGGGATTTGTGCCTCCGTTGTTGTCGCGGGGGATCATACCCGCAACCTCCGGAGCCGCCCTCTCGTAGAGTGGAACCTATGCGCTACGCCCTGATCCTTCTCGCCCTTTTGACGATCTCCATGCCTGCGGCGGCAGCCACCCCCGAGGTGGCCGAGGCTCCGCCGGTCGATCCGCGCCTCCAGTGCGCCCGCGACCATCTACAGGCGTTCATGAAGGAGCGCCGCGTCCCCGGCCTCTCCGTCGCCGTCGGACAGGCGGGCAAGGTGGCCTGGGCGGAAGCCTTCGGCGTCGCCGACCTGACCGCCGGAACGCCGGTGACCGCGGACTCGACCTTCCCGATCGGCAGCACGACCAAGAGCCTGACCTCTCTCGCCCTCGGCAAGCTGGTGGAGGAGGGCAAGATCGATCTGGACGCTCCGATCCAGACCTACGTCCCGTACTTTCCCGTCAAGGGCCAGCCCGACCAGCCCCAGCGGATCACGCCCCGTCTGCTGGCCGGGCACCTGGCCGGCCTCCGCGACTACGACATGGCCACGGAGTACTACAACACGAAGGTCTTTCCCTCGGTCCGGGACTCCGTGGGCATCTTCAAGGACGACCCGCTCATCCACGAGCCTGGGACGAAGTACGCCTACTCGGCCTATGGTTTCGTGCTGCTCAGCGCGGCGATCGAAGGGGCCTCCGGGCAGGACTACCTGAGCTTCATGAAGTCGCGGATCACCGCGCCTCTGGGCCTGACGCGGACCGGTCCTGACCTGCGGCCCGCGGAGATGCCCGGGCTGGTCACCTGCTACGTGGGCGGTTTCATGGGCGTCCCCACGCCGGCCCAGCCAGGGAGCGTCAGCAACAAATGGGGAGCCGGAGGCTTCGTGTCGACGCCCTCGGAGATGGTCCGGCTCGGCAACGCCGTCCTGAAAGGTGAGGTCGTGAAGCCGGAGACCTTCGCGCTTCTCACGAAACCCCAGACCCTGAAGAGCGGGGAGGACGCCGGCGCCGGCTACGCGATGGGCTGGCGGAGCGGGAAGGCGACGTTGCCGATCAGCGGGCGCGAGCTGAGGGTCGTCCACCACGGAGGCACCGCCAACGGAGCGATGTCGTTCTTCGTGCTCTTCCCGGAGGAGGGCCTGGTGGTGTCCATCAACTCGAACCTGCTGATCCAACCCTTCACGGACTTCTCGGGCGAGGCCTACTTCGTCGCCGATCTCTTTCTTCAGGCCGAGCCCAAGTGCCCGAAGCCTCACGGGCTATAGTTCGGGCTCTTCGGAGGCTATACCGCCAGCTCGAAACGCAGGCTCCGGGGCTCGGAGCCGTCGCCGGTCATCCGGAAGCCGCAGCGCTCCAACACCCGGATCGACCCGGGGTTGTCCGATCGGGTGTGCGCTAGGATTCTGCGGACGCGGGGATCGGCGGAGGCGTGGCTCACGAGCGCGTGCGTGATCTCGGTGGCGTAGCCCATCGCCCGGAAGCCGGGGAGGATGGAGTAGCCGATCTCGACGTCTCCCTGACCGTCCGGCGGGCCGAGGTAGCCGGCGGCTCCGACCAGGGCGGCAGGCTGATCTTTGTCCGCGTTCCGGATCGCATACCAGCCGTACCAGCCCACGACGGCCGGACCGCCTTCGACGAGCCGCTCGCGGAAGAACTCCATGGCCGAGGCGTCGTACTCGCCGGGCGGCCAGTCCGGAGAGACGACGGCGCCGAGCAGGGCGCCCAACCGATCGGGAGCTTCGATCTCCGTCCGGACATGATCGAGCGTGGCGGCGACCAAGGCCAGGCGCTCCGTCCGGATCGGCGAGGGGTGAAGTTCGCTCAAGCGTAACCCTTCCGCAGCAGGAACCGGGCCGCACCGCGCATCTGGGCCGGTGGCGGAACGTCGAAGCCGAACGAGTCCGCCAGGCGGTCGATGACGTTGAAGGCCGCGCAGACGCCGATCGCGTCGCGGATCGCCTCGTCGGTCAGGCCGGCTTCGCGAAGGGGTTTCACGTCGTCCGGACCGACCTCCTCGGGCAGCAGCGTCAGCTTCTCCAGGAAGGGGAGGATGGCCTGGACCTCCGGCCGGAGGAGGTCGGTCTTCCAGGCGCCGTGGATGCCTTCCGTCAACACCTGCTTCATCGTCTCATCGGCCTCCACCGCGACCGCGGTGTGAGAGGCCGTTCAGAACATGCATTGGTTTTGGGCGGAGACGTAGCCGGCGAACAGCTCGCGCTCGGCCACGGTCCAGAACGACGGTCCGCGCAGCACGCTCTGGACCACATCCGAGAAGGCATCGCCGAAGAACCGGGGGCGGTAGGTGAGCGTCCGGATCACATCGCTCGGCGGAAAGCCGACCGCGAGCGGCATGATCTTGAACTTGAGCTTGTAGAAGAAGCCCTGGCCGCTGCGAAGCTTCTTGAGACGCAAGGGCATAAGTCACTCCTTCCCGAGAGCGGACAACCCTGCTTGCAGCCGCTTGAAACCCGCACCCGCCGCAGCCGCGACCGTCGCCTCGAAGATCTCGTCCTCGGAGAGCCCGGCCTTCTTGAGCGCCTCGACATCCTCATCCGTCACGGTGTGGGCGCGGTACGCCACCTTTTCGAGGAAGGGAAGCAGGGCGGGCGCCGCCGCGCCGACTGCGCGCTCCTCGGCGATCGACTTCCGGACATCCGGAGGAAGCTGTCCGGGGCTCTCCAGGACGGCTCGCTGCAGGCGCTGCCAGGTCTCGGCATGACGGTCGCTCACGGGGTCATCCCCTCCAGCCGAGGATCTCGTCGATGGTCTCCTGCGACACGGGGTGATAGCCCGGCCGCGCCTTCGTGTAGATGCGTAGCGCCATCTCGGCCCCGGCCGGCGTCTTGGCCAGCTCGGCATAGAGCGGCTTGAGGAACTTGCGCCGGCCCATGCTGGTGAGGAACCGCTCCATCGAGGGGTACGCCGCTTCGTAGCGGCTCTGGACGGCGAGCAGCAGCCAGGTGCTCAGGATCTCGGAGTTGCCCGAGCTCGTGAGCTTGAAGGCGGCATCGAGGTCGGCCATCTTCGCCAGGTCGAGAGGCTGGGGCAGGGCGCGCAGGAAGTGGAGCCAGTGATGCGTGGTCCAGCCCTCGGTGGAGATCTGGGCCGCGGAGGTGCCCTGCTGGAACGCCGCGACGGCCGCGTCGACCTTCGCGAGGGCCGTGGAGGTCGATACAAAGGCGTTCGACGGAATGCCCGGCTGGTAGACCCACTCCTGGATCTTCAGCTCCTGCGCCCGGGCCTCGCTTCCGGCGAGCAGGTTTTTCTTCAGATAGGCCACGAAGCGGTCGCTGGTCATCGACTGGAAGGCGAAGGCGTCGAAGTAGCCGCGGAGAAACTTGTCGAAGGCCTGGCGCCCGACCTGATGCTCCAGGGTCTGGAGGAACAGGGCGCCCTTCTGGTAGGCGATGTCGCCCGAGCTGTCCTCGGGGTCGAGCCCTTCCAGGTCGAGATGGAGCTTGGTCATCGGATCTGTGGGACCGCCGGCATCCTGGACGGCCAGGTCCAGCTCCTGCCGGCCGAGGACGGCGAGCATGTCCGCATACTCCTTGCCGTAGACGGCCTCCATGATCCGCCCTTCGACGTAGGTGGTGAAACCCTCGTTGAGCCAGACGTCGCTCCAATCCGCGTTGGTGACCTGGTTGCCCGACCACGAGTGGGCCAGCTCATGGGCGATCAGGGAGACCAGGGAGCGGTCGCGCGCCAGGATGGTCGGCGTCGCGAACGTCAGGCGCGGGTTCTCCATGCCGCCGTAGGGGAAGCTGGAGGGGAGGATCAGGATGTCGTAGCGCCCCCACCGGTAGGGACCGTAGAGGGCCTCGGCGGCGTCGATCATCCTGGGCGTGTCGACCAGCTCCCAGGCCGCCAGCTCGATGACGTTGGGCTCGGCGTAGACGCCGGAGCGCTGGCCGAGGGGGCGGAATTCGAGGTCTCCCACCGCCAGGGCCAGCAGGTACGAAGGGATGCGCTGCGGCATCCGGAACTGGTAGACGCCGTCGGCGTTCTTCTGCGTCGGGTTCTCGGCGCTCATCAAGGCGAGCAGATCCTTGGGAACGCGGACGGTGGCCTCGTAGGTCATGCGCACGCCCGGGGTGTCCTGGACCGGCGCCCAGGTGCGCGCCAGGATCGCCTGGGACTGGGTGAGTAGGAACGGCCGGCGCCCGGCGCTGGTCTGCGCGGGGTCGAGCCATTGGAGCGCGCCGGCGGTCGGGCTGGTGGAGTAGTCCACATGCACCCACTTCGTGGCGGGCTGGATGCGGATCTCCAGCGGCTGGCCCAGGGTTCCGACCTCCTCGCCGAGCGCGAATCTGGCCTCGGCGCCGTCGTCGAGCGTGACGCGGCGGATGGTGAGGTCCCGCGCATCCAGGATGACGCGGTCGGCGCCCGTCCGGTTGTCGAGCCGCAGACTGGCCCGGCCGGTGAGCTGGCGCTTCTCGAAGTCGACGGTGAGGTCGAGCTTGAGGTGATCGACGGCGACCTCGTCCGGATGCGAGAACGAGTGCGGGTCGCGGACGGGCGCGGCTTTCACCACCGGCGCTGCCGGAGCGGACGCGGACGGCGGCGCGGCTTCGCGCGCCTTCACGGGTCGGGGTTGTTCCGAGCAGCCCATGGCGAGCGGCAGGGCGACGAGGGCGAGCAGCACAGGAGAAAACTTCATGACGATTGTCACCTCGAAGTCAGTCCGCGGGGAGCTTCTTATCTCCAGACGGCGGGGATGGGCTCGGACGGGTCGGTGACCGCGGGCTCGTTGCGGTCCAGGGCGCGCTGCAAGCGGTTCAGGATCGCGTAGACCTCCGGGCGGCTCAGCTTGGAGCCGGGGCCGGCGGTCTCCACGCGGTCCAGCGTGGCATGAGCGAGCTGCACCGGGAGGGCGCTGAAGGCCACGAGGCCGCGCTCGGCTCCGGCGCGCTGGAGGGTCAGAACGTAGTCGGTGGCGGTCTTCAGGTCGCGGCGCGCGAGGGCGAGAACCTCGGCGCGGTCGACGGAGCCGGGCAGGTAGAGGCGCCCCTGGGTGGCGTCCGAGGCCGAATCCTTGAGGATGTTGACGAGCTGGAGAGCTTCGCCGAAGGGGCGGGAGCGCTCGCGCAGCGACTCCGCGACCGGCTCCAGGACGGGCCGGTCCAGCAGAAACAGCTCGGTGAGCAGCTCGCCGACGATCCCGGCCACCACGTAGCAGTACTGCCGCAGGTCGTCGAGGCTCTGGAGGCGGATCTCGCCGTCCGGGCCGATGCGCTCCACGAAACCCGCCATGCCGATGGCGGTGCGCAGCGTATGGTGGCGCACCAGCTCGACGGCGGCGGGGGAGAGGCTCAAGAAAGAGTCGAAGACGAAGGGCAGCTCGGCGAGCAGCTCCTGGTAGCCGGACTGCTCGCACGGAACTTCTTCAGCCCACCGGCGGGCCACCGTGCGGATCTCGTCCGGGTCGGGGCGCTCCAGCATGCGGGCGAAGTGCTCCAGCGCCTCGATCCGGCGGGCCTGGGGCCAGGACGACGCGTCCTCGAACGTGTCCGCGATGCGGAAGAGGAGGTAGGCGATCGTCACCTCCTTCCGCGAAGGCTCGGGCAGAAGGGGGATGGCCAGGGCGAACGTGCGGCTCGACGCGACGAGAAGCCGTTCCAGATCCTCCAGGGTGCGCTCGGGTGCCCGTTCCATGACGCGCCGATTGTACCCGGGAACGCCTCAAGGTTTAAGGCTGGGAATGGGATCAGCGGGCGGTGGCTCCCTCCCCTCGCCGCGCGAGGGGAGGGCCGGGGAGGGGAGGATGGGATCAATCTACTTCTGTGCCGGGAACGTCCTCTCCCAGGAGCGCTCTCTCGAGCAGGCCGGGTGTCAGGCCGTTCAGGATCGTCGAACGGACTCCCCGGGCCGCCAGGGCCAGCGCGGTCTCGACCCGATGCCGCATGCCGCCGGTGACGTCGGTCCCGACGGGAGAGGAAAAGTGGAGACCTTCGAGGCTGGAGATTCGCGGCACGGTCCGGCCGTCGGCACCATAGACACCGTCGGTCTCGCCGAGCCAGAGCACCCGCCGGACCGGAACGCCGCGCTCGGGCAGCGTGCGGGCGAGCGTCTCGAGGATCCGCTCGGTCGAGCAGATGGCGACGCCCTGGCTGCGGTCCATCACCACGTCGCCATAGACCACGGGAAGGAGACCGGCGTCGAGAGCGAGGCGGATGGGCTCGTCCGCCAGCTCGGCGGGCCGGCCGTCGGCGAAGACCATGCAGCTCGACGGGGCGATGGAGAAGGGCGCGAGACCGGCTGCTGCGAGCGCCGCGAGGATCTCGCGATGCAGCGCGGCGGCGCGCTCCTGGGTCAGGGAGATGCCGGGAAGCTGAGCGGGTGACCGGAGACCCTGTGCAATACCGTGCTGCTTCGCGGCCACGTGCCCGAAGGAGCCGCTGCCGTGTCCAAGGACGAGCCGCTCGGAGAGGCGCGGCAGGACGCGGGCGATCTCGCCGGCAAGGCGGGCGACCACGTCCGTGCGGACCATCCCCCGAGCATCCGCCTTCTCGGTGATCAGGCTCCCGCCGAGCTTGAGAAGGACGGCCTCGGGCATGATTGACCTCTAGAAGTCGGCCTCTAGAAGAGATGGGTGTTGCTGAACTCGGGTCCGTCGCCGACGCCGTCGCGGATCACGAAGCCGACGGCGGGAAGGTTGTCCAGCCGATCCGCCACGTCGTCCTCGGACTCGGCGTCGCAGATGACGTGGACGTTGGCGCCCGCATCCATCGTGGCCCAGGCGGAGAGCCCCTCCTGCCGCAGCTCGCGGACGGCGCGCAGGACCGCGACCGTGCCCGGGCTCCAGTAGAAGATCGGCGGATGCGAGGACATGGCGATGAGGTGGAGATCGACCGCTTCTTCCTCCAGGATCGGGCCGAGAAGATCGAGGTCGCAGGTCTCGATGGCGCGCCTCACGGTCTCCAGGCGGCCGGGGATCAGCTCCTGGCGCTTCGCGTAGTAGGGGCTGGTGGTGGCGCGGCGGTGACCGTCCCGCGAGGAGACCACCTTGGGGCCGATCTCGACCACGGCGATCACGTCGCGGAGGTCCCAGTGCCCGCCATCGGCGAGCTGGGAAGCATAGCTGGCGTCCTGAGGCGAGCCGTCGCCGGGCCACTGCACGTAGCCGCCGAGCACCGAACGGGCTGCGGAGCCCGAGCCGCTGCGGCGGGCGAGCGCGGAAAGCTCGGCGGAAGGAGCGTCCTGGCGTCCGAGGGCGCCGACCGCGGCGAGAGTCAGCGCCGCGAAGCCCGAGGCCGACGAGGCGAGCCCGGCGGCGCTCGGGAACGTGTTGCGCGTCGCTATGCGGAACGGCTCGTCGCGCCCGGCCCACTCGCGGACGTGGTTGAGCTGCTCGATGACGCGGCGGGTGAACTCGGGGTCGGGAGTGCCGAAGCCGCCGTCCGGCTCGGAGAGCCAGATCTCGTCATGGCCGCCGTCCAGCACCTCGGCCGTGCAACGGCTCACGCAGTGGTCGAGCGTCATGGAGATCGACGGGTTCACGGGCAGGGCCAGGTCGAGGTCTCGCGCTCCCCAGTACTTGATGAACGCGATGTTGGCCGGCGCGGCGACGGTGCTCTTGCTCATCCAGTCTCCTGACGGAACCCGGGGGCCCCGAGGTGAACAGCGTGATACGGGAACGGCCGGAGGGCGGCGCAGGCTTGCAGCCTCTCGGGCTCGGGATGATAAACCAGAAGCGATCCGGCTCCGGGGCCGGCGATCGAGCCCGCGCCGGAGACCTTGGCGGCTCCGCCCGCGTTCTCGATCTGGCGCACGGCGGCTCGCACCGCCTCCGGCACGACGCCCAACTCTTCCAGACAGGCCTCGGCGTCGCGGAGCAGATGCAAGACGCGGTCCCGATCCTCATCCCGGCGATCCCCGCGCTCCAGCTCGGTCCGGAACGCGGCCGTCGCGGCTTCGATCCGATCCAGCGTCGCCTCGAACCGCATCGGGTCGCCCTCCCGCAGCCGCCGGACCGCCGCCACCACCGCGCCGGTCGCCTCGGGCGGGGTTCCGCTGTCATAGACCCGTATGCGCGACAGAAGAGGGGAGACCGAGCGGACCGTCTCGATGTCCAGCTCGCCGGCCAACCCACCGGCCAGCCCGCCAGATAAACGCTTGCGGGCCCATAGCACGCCGCCGCGCAGGATGGTGGCGCCGTCCACGCCGGACGGATGGCCGTGCTGCCGGCGCTCGACCTCCAGGGCCAGCCTCTCGATCCTCCGGGGGGCGTCGATCGGCGAGTTCCAGGCGAAGAAGCCGCTCCAGGCGAAGAAACCGGACAGGACCGCGACGGCGGTCGCCGCCGAGCTGCCGAAGCCCGAGCCGATGGGAAGGCCGGACTCGACCCTCAAGTCGAGACCGCGGTCCGGGTGTTCTCCATCGGGGTCGATCGAATCCAGCGCCTCGCCGAGTGCGGCCTTGACCACGTGCGCGGGATCCTCGCCGCGCATCTCCCGGAAGCTCTGCGGGTCCGGGTGAAGCGAGTACTCGCCCCAGCGGTCGCGCGTCCCGCGCGCGTACTGCCGGATCTCGTTCCAGGAAATACGCGACCCGGAGGGGTTGTCTGCAAATTTGGCTGGAGATTTGCCTGCGAGATCGGGAAGATCGAGCCGGACACCGGGCTCGGGAGAGTCGGCGAAGCGTGCGGAAAGACGCAGGTCGATGGCCGCCACCAGGGCGGGGCGGCCGTAGACGACGGCATGCTCACCCATGAGGATGAGCTTGCCGGGGACGGAGACGGTGAGGGAGCTCATCCCCGACACTAGAGGGGGGACGGGATCAAGAGTCTACGGCCGGCCCTCGACCCCGCGGCCGAGCTTCTCATGGGCGCGGGCGAGATCCTGAGAGGTGAAGGCCGCCATGAGCGACAGCTCGCCGGCCAGGACGACGGCGCCGAGGATCTCGGCCAGACGGGTCGCGGCCTCGCCGCGGCGCTCCGGGTCCGGCGAGACGCCGAGCATCGCCAGCGCCTCGCGCTGGGTGTCGAGCGCGGTGCCGCCGCCGATCGCGCCGAGCGGCACGTCCGGCATGAAGATCGAGGCGAAGACCGAGTCCGGCCCGCGCGACTCGATGCAGGTGACGCCCATCGAGCCCTCGACCACGTGCGCCGGATCCTGGCCCGTGGCGATGAAGAAGGCCGCGAGCACGTTGGCGTAGTGGGCGTTGAAGCCCATCGAGCCGGCGGCGATCGAGCCGAGGAGGTTCTTGCGGTACTGAACCTCGACCAGGTCGCGCGCGTTCGTCTTGAGCTGGTGATGGAGGATCGGCGCTTCGAGGAGGATCTCGGCGTAGATCCGCTTGCCGCGCCCCTCCTGGAAGTTGATGCTGGCCGGCTTCTTGTCCACGCAGTAGTTGCCGGAGAGAGCGACGCAGGCGACGCCGGTGGCCGGCTCGATGAGATCGTTGACCGCGCGGTCGCAGGCGATGGTGGCCATGTTCATGCCCATCGCGTCGCCCGAGTCGAAGCGGAAGCGCAGGAAGACCGTGGTTCCGAAGGCGAAGGGGCGGATCTCCAGCAGCCGGAGATGGTGGCTGGTCGCCTCCGTGACGCGCTTCAGATCCTCGTTATGGTCCTGAATCCACTGCAGGAACTGCTGGGTCTGGACGATGCCCGAGGTGCGGAAGACGGGCGCCCGGGTCATCCCCACGTCCTCCACCCGGACCACGGCGCCGCCGGCCTGGGTGAGGGCGGCGCAACCGCGGTTCGTGCTCGCGACGAGCGCGGCTTCCGTGGTGGCGAGCGGGATGTAGAAATCGCCGTCGGCGACCCGGCCGCGCACGCGCAGCGGACCCACCACGCCCATCGGGATCTGGGCCACCCCGATGAAGTTCTCGCAGTGCCTGCGGGAGGCGCGCTGAACGTCGAGCGAGTGGTGGGCGATGTTGTCGAGCGGTGTCTGAGTGACCCGTTCGAGGGCCCGCCGCCGGATCTCCGCGGCCTCGTCGGCCGGGAGATCCTTGGGCAGCTCGTGGAGCCGAAGCTCCCCGCGCACCAGGGCATCGACGAGCTCTTCATGGCGCGATATCGGCGTCGTTGCCGGCACTGCGGCGGATGCGAGGGGATGGATCGAGTTGCTCATCTCATGACCCTTTTCGGAGCTCGACCGTGCGGAGCTCCGCGACCGTTTTCACACCAAGGCAGAACATACAGATCTTGAGCTCACGAACGATTCGCGAAACCTGGCCCGCGACCCTCTCCGGCGACTCCGTAGCCGGTTGGAGGAAGGGGTAAGCCATCCCCGCCAGATCGGCTCCGAGGGCCAGCGCCTTGGCGACATCCATGCCATTGCGCAGGCCGCCGCTGGCGATCACCGTCACGCCTTCGACCCGGCGGACCTCCTGGATCGAGAGCGGAGTGGGGAGGCCCCAGCCGGCGAAAAGCTCGCCGAGATCGAGCTCCCCGGAGCGCTTCGCTTCGATCCGGGCCCAGCTGGTTCCGCCGGTGCCGGCGGTGTCGAGGATGCGGACACCCTGAGCCGCCAGGGCGCGGGCCACGGACTCGGAGAGACCGCTGCCGACTTCCTTCGCCACCACCGGAATCCCGAGGGGGCTGAGAGAGCGGACCACCTCGCCGATCTTCGGCAGCAAGCCGGAGAAGTCGCACTGCCCTTCGGGCTGGAGCGCCTCCTGGAGCGGGTTCAGGTGCAGGACGAGCGCGTCCGCCCCGATCATCTCCACCGCCTGGTGACACTCGCGGAT
This sequence comes from Holophagales bacterium, assembly GCA_031390755.1. Lineage (GTDB taxonomy): Bacteria > Acidobacteriota > Thermoanaerobaculia > Multivoradales > UBA5704 > DATMER01. The sequence goes on along the minus strand of JANMTS010000001.1, from coordinate 28,526 downwards.
TCCCATGCCGTAGTTCAGCTGTACGGCACCGAGATTGGCCAGCAAAGGAACTGAAGGAGCGGCCTCGCGTACCCGAAAGGTATCAGCTTTTACCGGATCTTCCAACGCTTTGCGCTGCGATCCGACGCCCACCGCGACGCCCGTGCGCTCGGCTCCGGCGGCCAGATTGCGGTTGATGACGCCCGCTGCCTCCGTGCCCCCCGTCATGCAGGAGATGAGCAGGGGAGCCTGCAGGCGCCGGCCCAGGAAATCGACCGAGGTGTCGACCTCGGCGAGGTCGATCTCGGGCAGCGCGCAGTGGCCGAAGGAGTAGTCGTCCCACCAGCTCCGGCCGCCGAGCTGCATGCCCGGCTCCAGGGCCAGGCGGATGTGCTCGGCCTTGCGATCCCGGAGGTCCAGCTCCGGAGCGCCGGTCGTGCTCAAAGCTCCCGCTCCCAGAGATAGTCGAGCAACCCTTCCAGGAACAGGCGGCCCTCGGGCCGAAGGTCCGGAAGCCCGGCCAGGGCCCGCCGTGCGGCCTGGAGGCGTTCCTCGATCATGCCTCCCACCTTCGCACGGGCGCCGGTGTCCTCCAGGATCCGCTGCACGCGGCTCACATCCTCGGGGCTCACCCGGGGATCGCCCAGCGCGTTCTCGAGCGTCTCCAGCTGATCCGGCGCGGCCGCGGTGAAGGCGTGATGCATCAGGAACGTGAACTTGCCCTCGCGCAGGTCGTCTCCGACGGGCTTGCCCACGGTCCCGGCGTCGCCGAACATGCCGAGCAGGTCGTCCTGAAGCTGGAAGGCTTCGCCGACCGCGGCGCCGTAGCGCGAAAGCTCCTCGACCACGGAGTCCGGAGCGCCCGCTAGAAGGGCGCCGAGCTGGACCGGCCGCTCGGCCGTGTAGCGGCCGGACTTGAGGCGCAGCACGCGCATCAGCTCGGCCTCGCGGTCGGCCGACCCTTTGCCGCGGCGCTGGGCCACGAGCAGCTCCAGGTACTGGCCGCCGATGACCTCTTCGCTCATCGCCGAGAAACAGGAAGCGACCCCGGGCCGCCTCGCCGAGGCGGCACCCGCCAGCTCCACCGCCCAGGTGTGAGCGAGGTCCCCCAGGAGGATCGCCACCGAGAGACCGAACTCCCCGGCGTCGCCGTGGAAGCCGCGGGCCCGGTGGGCGTTGCGGAACCGCACGTGCGCCGCCGGCAGGCCGCGCCGGGTCTCGGCGTGGTCCATGATGTCGTCGTGAATAAGCAGATAAGTATGCAGTAGCTCGGTCGCCAGCGCGAGGTGCAGAACCTCGGTATCTACCTGGGGATTGACCGGGGGATTACCCGGGGGATTACTCGGGGGAATACCCGCCGATCCGCCGCAGGCCAGGAACGCGTGATAGACGAGCGCCGGACGCAGCCGCTTGCCGCCCTGTCCCACCAGCTGACCGACGCCGTCGATCAGCTCTGTCATTTCGGGAGAGTCGTCCGCGGCCGCCTGCCGGCGCTTGCGGTCCAACCAGGCATCCAGCTCGCGATCGTGCCGTTCCCGAAAGCCGTCCAGGAGGGCGGGGAAGCCCTCTGGAACCTCATGGCGTTGCGCCGTGGACACTCCCATGTCGTGCTTTGTCGACCTCGCGTTTTCGTTGGCCCAGGAGACGGGGACGATATTTTCCGCGCGTTCCACGCGCCCGCAGGCGTGGAGTGTAACCGAAACCCCGGGGCGAACCTTCCCCGCTCTCCTGACCCGAACCGCATTCTAGACGAAGAGCACTTTGTGGTGCAAAGTAGACGGGCTCCGGACGGCTCATCCACCGTTCAGGCGCAGGCCGTAGAGTCCGATTGAAACAGAACCGTCACCCGGCGGGATGAACCGGAGCCTATCGACGGTTTACGATCCATGAAGATGGGGAGGCCGCCTCCCGCGAAAGGAAATGCGCATTGAAGAATCTTGGCGGCGCACTTCAGGCTTCTGGCGGCACTATCTCTTGAGTAGCAGCACACTGACCTTGCGGAAGGCCCCCGAGTGCGCGGCTTCCGGGGTCGTTTGGGAGACGTCATGGTGGATATTTTGAAGGACAATTCTTCGGGTTCGCTTCCTAGCAAAAGTGCGTCGGCGGGGGAAGATCTGCGCCTTGCGCGCTCCATGTCCAAGATGAATCAGTCCGGCCTGCGGGAAGTCATGGCCCTTGCGGTCCGCCCGGGTGTGCTGTCCCTGGCGGTCGGCCTGCCGGCACCCGACCTTTTTCCGATGGCGGAGCTGGCCCAGGCTACGACCCGCCTGCTCACGACCGATCCGGGCTCGCTGCAGTACGGCGTCCCTCACCAGCCGCTCAAGGCGCAGATCGTCGAGCTCATGGCGATGCGCGGCGTTCACTGCAAGGCCGAGCAGGTCTTCCTGACGTCCGGCTCCCAACAGGCGATGGATCTCCTCTGCCGGATGCTGCTCGATCCGGGCGGCCAGGTTCTGACCGAAGAGACCGTCTACGACGGCATCCAGATGGCCATCAAGCGCCAGGAGCCCGAAATCCTCACCGTCTCGACCGATCCCCACACGGGCATCAACGTCGACGAGGTCGAGTCGCTCCTCGTGCGCGGCGCGCGGCCGTGCTTCATCTACGTCATCACCGACGGGCACAACCCGCTCGGGGTGAGCATGAGCGCGGAGAAGCGCAGGCGCATGGTCGACCTCGCGCGGGCCTTCGGCGTGCCGATCCTGGAGGACGACGCCTACGGCTTTCTCTACTACGACCGCCGCCCGGCCGAGCCGCTTCGGGCGCTCGACGAGAAGTGGGTCTTTTACCTGGGCTCGTTCTCGAAGATCCTCGCGCCGGCCCTGCGCGCCGGCTGGACGGTGGTGCCGGAGGAGCTGGCGCCGCGACTCTCCATGCTCAAGCATGCGGCCGACCTCGACACGCCGTCCTTCAGCCATCGGACCATTTCCAGCTACCTGGAGTCCGGGTATCTCCCCGACCACGTGGAGAGGATCCGCAACGAGTACCGCAGCCGCCGGGATGCGATGCTCAAGGCGATGGACGAGAACTTCCCGAAGGAAGTGAAGTGGAACCGTCCCTCGAGCGGGATGTTCGTCTGGGTCGAGCTGCCCAAGGAAATGGACGCCACCGTCCTGCTCCGGGCCTCCGTCGAGACCGAGAACGTGGCCTTCACCCCGGGCGCGGCATTCGCCTGCAACAACAGCAAGCACGCCAACCACTGCCTGCGGCTGAGCTTCGGCAACAATCCGCCGGCACGGCTGGAAGAGGGGATCCGCCGGCTTGCCCGGGTGATCAAGGCCATGATGCCGACGGGAAACCCGATCGGCGGGGACGTCTGAGAGGCCTGGACGGGAGCTGGAGGGGAGTTAGAGGCGATCAAAAACTTCGGGCCGGCCCGTCTTCCACCTCCGGAGGTGGCGAACGGAACCGGCCCGTATGTGTTTCAGGGGCTTCGGCGACGTGGTGATCTGCGCGTCGTTACTGCTGGTCGGTCGAAGTCTCCTCGGATCCCTGATTCGGTTGCGCATCTGGCAACCGGTCGAGCAAACTCGAGTGCATGTACCGTACCAGCTGGTGGAAGCCCTCCAGAAGCTGGGCGAAGGCACGCTCGAGATCCGGTGGCAGGGAGGTCGAATATCCGAGCACGGCATACAGGTCGGGGAAGCTCAGGTTCCTCCAGCGGGAGGGCAGCCCTTCACCCGGCACGGCCTGCGCCTGCCGAGACGCCGCCGGCCGCCCGTTCACAATCTCAATGGCGTTGTGAAGATCGAACAAGGTGCAGCCCAGCGTGTTGAGCAGCTTGTCCAACGTTTCCAACGAGGGACGCTGCCGACCTGTTTCGTAGGCGGACAGCATCCCCTTCGTGATTCCGGCGGCTTCCGCCACCTGGTACTGCTTTCTGCCGATTCGTTCCCTGAGCCAGCGCAGCGCCTGGCCCAGGCCGTCTAGCGCGGAGGTGGCCACGGCTCTAGTCTCCTGAGTTGCTCCGCCGCAAGGGGCGCTCCCGGGGCGGAAGGGGTGGTCTCGACGTTCTGCAACATGGGAGAAGAATAGGCGTAACGAAGGCGTAAGTCAAGCGTCAGAACTTACGCCTGATAGCATCCGGCCATGGTCGACCTCGCACACATTCACGCCGCCCGGGAGCGCATCTCGGGACACGTTCGCCGGACTCCCCTGGTATCGGCGACGCCCGTTCGAGCGCCTGAGGCTCCGGGGCGGCCGCTGGAGTCGTCCCTGCTGCTGAAGCTCGAATCGCTTCAGGTGACCGGCTCGTTCAAGGCCCGGGGCGCCACCAACAAGGTTCTCGATCTCATTGAGGACGGCGCCTCGGTCGACGTTCGGGGCCTGGTCACGGCGTCCGGCGGCAATCACGGGCTCGGCGTGGCCTATGCCGGCTGGCTCTCCCGAATCCCGACCACCATCTATCTGCCGGCCAACGTTCCGGCGGCGAAAGTCGGTCAGCTGGAAGGCTGGGGAGCCCGCGTGCGGCGGTTCGGAGAGGTGTGGGACGAGGCGGACCAGGAGGCGCGCAGCATCGCCGAGCGGGATGGTCTTACCTACATCCACGCGTTCGCCGACCCCGAGGTTGTCGCCGGCCAGGGCACCGTGGGGCTGGAAATCGTGGAGGACGCTGGCGAGGGCCTCGAAGCCGTTCTCGTGTCGATCGGCGGGGGAGGGCTGATCTCGGGGGTCGCCACCGCGGTCAAGGCTCTGTCGCCGGGGACGAGGGTCATCGGCGTGGAGCCGGTGGGGGCGCCCACCCTCCATGAAAGCGTCCGGGCCGGGAGGGTGATCGAGCTCGGCTCCATCACCACGGCGGCGAACACGCTGGCGCCGCGGCGGAGCGCCGAGCTCAATCTGTCGATCATTCGCGAAAACGTCGACGATATCGTCCTGGTCACCGACGAGGAGATGACCGAGGCGGCGCGCTGGCTCTGGAAGGAGCTTGGGATCGCCGCAGAGCTCTCGGGCGCCGCGGCGGTTGCGGCCTGGCTCACGGGCCGAGTCATGCTGGGGCCGGGGAACGTCTGCGCGGTCGTCTGCGGTGCGGGGACGGCCGGACTCTAGCCCGGACCCTGGCCGTCGTCTGGAAGACTGTCCCCCCTTCGGCCACCCGGCGCACACTAAGAGGTGACGGAGCCTCGGATCGTTTACAATGCCCAGCCGCGGCATGGGGCTTCGCCGCGCTCGCACACGCAAATCCCACGGAGGGAGCAGACATGGAACTGAAAGTTGTCGGCGTCGTCGGCGCCGGCGTGATGGGGATAGGGCTCGGGCAGAACCTCGCCCAGACCGGTCACGACGTCGTCCTTCTGGACGTCTCGGACGATCTCCTCTCCCGCGCGAAGGACGAGATCCGGAAGAACCTGCGCTTCCACAACATGTACCAGAAGGGCGCCCAGAAGGTGAATGCGGACGAGGTCATCTCCCGCATCAACTTTACGAAAAGCTACGACGATTTCTCCGGCGCCGACTTCGTCATCGAGAACGCGCCCGAGAAGTGGGACATCAAGAAGGACATCTACCCGCAGCTCGACGCCGTCTGCCCGGCGCACGCCGTCTTCGCCGCGAACACCTCGTGCATCTCGATCACGAAGCTGGGCGGCACCACGAAGCGTCCGGAAAAGGTGCTCGGCATGCACTTCATGAACCCGGTGCCGCTCAAGCCCATGGTCGAGGCCATCCGCGGCTTTCACACCACGGACGAGACCATCGCCACCGCGCGCCAGCTCCTGACCCAGATGGGCAAGGAGTGCGAGGTCGTCAACGACTACCCGGGGTTCGTCTCCAACCGCGTGCTGATGCTCACCGTCAACGAGGCCGTCTATCTGGTCCACGACGGCGTGGCCACGGCGGAGCAGATCGACCGCCTGTTCAAGACCTGCTTCGGTCACAAGATGGGGCCGCTCGAGACCGCCGACCTGATCGGGCTGGACACGATCCTGTTCTCGATCGAGGTTCTCTACGAGAGCTACAGCGACAGCAAGTATCGGCCGTGCCCGCTGCTTCGCAAGATGGTCGACGCGGGCCTGCACGGACGGAAGAACGGCAAGGGCTTCTACGACTACGGCGTCACCCTCTAGAAGGGGATCGACCAGGAAAGGGACCGGACATGGACCAGACGCAGAGCAAGATCAAGGAGTTTCTGTCGCGGTTCTTCAAGAACCACGACTTGCAGCCCGAGGAGGACATCTTCGCCCTCGGCTTCGTGAATTCGCTCCTGGCGATGCAGCTCGTCGCCTTCGTCGAGAAGGAGTTCGGCATCCGCGTGGAGGACGACGACCTCGACCTCGACAACTTCCGCTCCGTGAACGCGATTTCCGATCTCGTGGCGCGCAAGTCGGGGCCGACGAGCCCGTCCGCGGCGGCCGGGGCATGAAAGTCGAGCTGACCCCCGAGCAGCGCACCCTCCGCGCCGAGGTCCGCGAGTTCGCCGACCGCGAGCTGGTGCCGCGTGCCGGCGAGTTCGACCGGGCCGAGGCGATCCCGCGGGACGTCATCGACAAGCTCAACGAGCGCGGCTGGCTCGGCTCGATCGTCCCCAAGGAGCACGGCGGCGCCGGCTTCGACATGATCTCCTACGGCATCCTCACCGAGGAGCTGGGCCGCGGCTGCTCGTCGACCCGGTCCCTGCTGACCGTGCACGACATGTGTTGCCAGGGCATTCTAAGGTGGGGGAGCAAGCCGCAGCGGGAGAAGTACCTGGGCCGGCTCGCCAAGGGCGAGATCCTCGGCGCCTTCGCGCTGTCCGAGCCGAACGCCGGCAGCGACGCCAAGGGCATCGCGACCACGGCGGTCGTGGCGGAGGCCGACGGCGGCGGTTTCGTCGTCAACGGCACGAAGAAGTGGACGACCTACGGCCAGATCGCCGATCTCTTCCTCCTCTTCGCCCAGTTCGACGGCAAGCCCACGGCGTTCCTGGTCGAGCGCGACACTCCCGGCTTCAGCATGACCCCGACGCGGGGCCTGCTCGGCACGCGGGCTTCGATGCTCGCGGAGCTCAAGCTGGAGAACGTCCGCATCCCCGAGGGCTCCATGGTCGGCCGCCCGGGCTTCGGCGTCTCCCATGTGGTCGGCGCGGCGCTGGAGCAGGGCCGCTACAGCGTGGCCTGCGGCTCCGTGGGGATCGCCCAGGCCGCCCTGGAGGCCAGCCAGGCCTACGCCCGCGAGCGGGTCCAGTTCGACCGCCCGCTCTTCGATCATCAGCTCGTCCGGGCGATGTTGTCCGACATGATCACCAACGTGCGTGCAGCGCGCCTGCTCTGCATGCGGGCCGGCTACCTGCGCGACATCGGCGACCCGGGCTCCTTCGCGGAGACCATGATCGCCAAGTACTTCGCCTCCGTCACCGCCACCAAGGTGGCCACCGACGCGGTCCAGATCCACGGCGGCAACGGCTGCCACGAGGACTTCGCCGTGTCGCGGCTCTTCCGCGACGCCAAGGTGATGGAGATCATCGAAGGAAGCACGCAGATCCAGCAGTTCACGATCTCGCGCTTCGAGTTCCAGGAACTTTGAGGAGGACGCCATGATCGACGTCAAGGATGAAGCCGCCCCGAATCCGGCTTCCGATCCCGCCGCGGTGATGGCCGCGAAGAAGAAAGAGAAGCAATCCATCAAGTGCGTGGTGTGGGACCTGGACAACACCGTCTGGGAAGGCATCCTGCTCGAAGACACCGAGGTGCGCCTCCGCCCGGAGGTCCCCAACATCCTGAAGACCCTGGATGAGCGAGGGATTCTGCAGTCGATCGCCAGCCGCAACGACCACGACACGGCCATGGCGAAGCTGCGGGAGCTGGGCATCGAGGAGTACTTCCTCTACCCGCAGATCAACTGGAACTCGAAGGCCAACTCGATCGGCCAGATCGCCAAGGACATCAACATCGGCCTCGACGCCGTGGCGTTCATCGACGACCAGCCGTTCGAGCGCGAGGAAGTGGCGTTCACGCACGCCAGCGTGCTGTGCATCGACTCGGCGAACCTCGACGACCTGCTCGACCGGCCGGAGGTCAACCCCCGGTTCATCACGGACGACTCCCGGCAGCGCCGCGCCATGTACATGGCCGACATCAAGCGCAACCGCGAGGAGGCCGAGTTCGTACCCGACCGAGGAGTTCCTCTCGACGCTGGGCATGATCTTCACCATCGCGCCCTGCCGGGAAGAGGATCTCAAGCGGGCGGAGGAGCTGACGGTCCGCACGAACCAGCTCAACACCACCGGCTACACCTACTCCTACGAGGAGCTGGACGCCTTCCGGAAGTCGCCGAGCCACGAGCTGCTCGTCTCCAGTCTGGAGGACAGGCACGGCACCTACGGCAAGATCGGTCTGACCTTGATCGAGAAGGACCCGGACGTCTGGAACATCAAGCTGCTCCTGATGTCCTGCCGGGTGATGTCGAAGGGAGTGGGGATGATCATGATCCATCACGTCCTGCGCGCGGCGAAGGCGGCCGGGGTGAAGGTGCGGGGCGAGTTCGTGTCGAACGACCGCAACCGGCAGATGCTGATCACCTACAAGTTCGCCGGCTTCAAGGAGGTCGCGCGCGACGGCAACGTCATGATCATGGAGAACGACTTCTCCGCGATCCAGCCCGCGCCGCCGTACGTCGACCTCCGCGTCGAGGGCTGAGACCCTCCTCCCGTCCCCGGAACCGCAGGTCCCGGGCTCTCCGTCTCGAAAGGCGGAGAGCCCGAAGCCCACCGAAGCGGCTCTACGGTCCTTCCCAGTAGAACGTCGTTTGCGGCATCACTCCTCCCACCGGGGTGTCCCCCGTGTGCAGCCGCGGGTTCGCCAACAGGGTGACCAGGTACGTGCAGCGGTGCAGCGGAGGCGGCACGGCCAGCGCGGGGTTGCTCTGTCCGGTGACCGCCGGGTTTGTGTTCCCGGAGAGGGGCAGACTCGGCGGATCGGTCAGGTGGGCGGTGTAGCTCCCGCCGTCATTGCTCGCCACGGACAGGCTCATTCCCTGGAGCAGAGGATGGTAGACGGTGTAGGCGAGATGAATGGCGCCATGGAGCGGCGAGCAGGAGCCGAGGCTCTGGTGCTCCGTCACCTCGACCTTCGCGAACACGGCGTTGTTGTTGATGACCATCGAATTGAGCGTGGTGCCGTCTCCTGCGAGGGGAACGTGGCTCACGCCGTCCCGGATCTCGAAACGCACGGCAACCTTCTGCACGCTGATGAGGTCGGCCGCCGGGATCGGCTGGCCGGCGTCGGCGGCGCCGTCCGGAACGTCGGGCGCCGTCGTCAGGGCGGCGGTGTTGATGCCCATGAGGCCGTCGAGGTCGACGTACTGGAAGGCCGGAATGTCGGCCGGGGTCAGCGTGAGATGCGTGCTGAACGTGCGCAGGATCGAGCGGTTGACGTCAAGCCAGCCGTCGGCGTCCAGGTCCGCGTGCTCCGCCGCGATATCGACGATCTCGAAGAACGGCAGGTAGCGCACCATCTGCCCGACTGGGATTGAAGAGAACAGGGAGGCGTCCGCTCCTTTGCCGACCACGCGGGTGAACTGAGCTGCAGGCACCGGCGGGGCGCCGTTGGGAGCCGTCGTCGAGCTGACGAGAAAGCGGTATTCGACCGGATTGCCGCCGTTCTTCAACGGGGCGCTCCCGGTCGCGCGGATCGTCTGGGAAAGGCCGTACCTGGCCGCTCCCGCGTAGCCGTCGGCGTCGAAGTCGTGGAGCGAGGGACCGGCGGGAAGGGTGAAGGCAAGGCCGACCTTGGTCCAGGCCGTGGGAATTCCGGTGTCGCCGCCGGGCAGATCCAGGCAGAGATCGACGCACAGGCAGGGACCGCTGTCCGCCCGGCCCGGTTCGCGCCCCTTGCTTCCCGGCTCCGTGAGCAGGGCCTGGCCGGTGGAGGATTCGATCTTGAAGTAGACGTCCGGCCCGCCGAACAGCTCGACGTCGATGAAGGTTCCCTTGCGGTACTTCTCGCCCAGATAATCGATCCGGAAGCTGCCGTCCGCCAGGGTGACCGCGCTGCCCAGCTCGTCGTCGGCGAGCCAGTCGACGTCGAAGGCGCGGACCGTGACCCCGATCACGGGCACGGAGGGATGGGCACAGCTCGCCACGCGCCCGACGATCGTCCAGATGTCGAGGAGGCGCTTGAGCTTGCACCAGATCGCCGACGGCAGGAGAAGCTCGATCGGTCCCTGCCGCGGGTCGTAGGTGCCGAGGTAGAGGATCCAGGCCTGCTCGAGCCGCGCGGAGCGTTGGCTGCCGGGCACCGGAAGGCTTGAAATGGCCGCGTAGACGTCGACCTCCCCGCCTTCGTAGCGGGGTTCGACCAGGCAGAAGGTGCCGTCTGCCGAGGTCGTCCCGTGCATTGCGAGCCGCGCGCCCTTCCGGCGCTCTTCGAGCTCGGGCGCCTCGATCCTCCGCAGCACCGTCTTCAGGCTTTGGTCCGCTGTCTGGCCGGGTCGGGCCGGCGCTTCGCCGCGGGATGGGGAAAGGGCATAGATCTCGGCGCCGGCGATCAGATCGAAAACGTCACGCCGGGCACAGAGAAGGCCGCGCAACCGGCCCTTGACCGCGCAATGTCGTAGCTCTTCCATCGAACTCTCCTTCTGGGGGCCGCACCTGGAAACGACATTGTTTCAGGCCGCTGCCGCGTATCAGGAGGCGTGCGTTCGATGGTTTCGTTACGTTGCTAAAAAATACTTATAAAAAGTGATGAAAGGTGAGGGATTTGCCCTTGCCCGCTCGTTTCTATTCTTCTTGGCAGCCGAGCACTCAAGGGCCGATTCCATCGCTCAGGTCCGGTCGACCCAGTAGTTCGGGGCTTCCTTCGTGATGACGACATCGTGGGCATGGCCTTCCTTGAGGCCGGCCGCGGAGATGCGGATGAAGCGGGCCTTGGTGCGCAGCTCTTCGATGGAGGAGCAGCCGCCGAGGCCCATGCCGGCCCTCAAGCCTCCCGTGAGCTGCGGGAGCATCTGGTGGACGCTTCCCTTGAACGGGACCATGCCTTCGATCCCTTCGGGAACCAGCTTGCTCAGGTTGCTGGCGCCCGGGCCGCCGTCCTGGAAGTAGCGGTCGGCGCTCCCCTTGGCCATGGCGGAGAGAGAGCCCATGCCGCGGTAGGCCTTGAAGGTTCGGCCCTGGTAGAGGATGGTCTCGCCGGGGCTCTCCTCGGTTCCCGCGAAGAGGGAGCCGATCATGATCGAGTGGGCTCCGGCCGCCATCGCCTTGGTCACGTCGCCGGAGAACTTGATGCCGCCGTCGGCGATGATCGGCACGCCGTGCTCGGCCGCGGCGCGGGCGCAGTCCATGATCGCGGTGACCTGCGGGATGCCCGCGCCAGTCACGATGCGGGTCGTGCAGATGCTGCCCGGTCCGATCCCCACCTTGACCGCGTCGGCGCCGCGCTCGATGAGCGCCAGGGTTCCCTCCTCGGTCGCCACATTGCCGATCACCAGCTTGACCTCGGGGAAGCGCTCGCGCAGCCGGCCCGCAGCTTCGAGGACGCCGACGCTGTGGGCGTGCGACGAGTCGAGCACCAGAAGATCCACTTTGGCGCGGACCAGTGCCGCGGCCCGTTCGAGGAAGTCGCCCGAGGCGCCCACGGCGGCTCCGACCCTCAGGCGGCCGAGCTCGTCCTTGCAGGCGTGCGGATACTGGATGGCCTTCTGGATGTCCTTGACCGTGATGAGGCCCTTGAGGTTGCCGTCCCTGTCGACGACGAGCACCTTCTCGATCCGGTGCTGGTGGAGCTGCTGCTTGGCCTGCTCCAGGGTGGTCCCCTCGGGCACCGTGATCAGGTTTTCCTTGGTCATCAGCTCCGAGATCTTCTTGTCGACGTTCTCCTCGAAGCGGAGGTCGCGGTTCGTGAGGATGCCGACGAGGTGGCCTTCCTCGGACGTGACCGGGACACCGGAGATCTTGTAGTTGGCCATGATCCCCAGCGCTTCGCGGATGCTCTGGTCGGGGCGCATCGTGACCGGGTCGACGATCATCCCGGCTTCACTGCGCTTCACCTTGTCCACCTCGTCCGCCTGAACCTCGATGGGGAGGTTCTTGTGGACGACCCCCATCCCGCCTTCCTGGGCAAGCGCGATGGCCAGCCGGGATTCCGTGACCGTGTCCATGGCCGCGGAAAGGATCGGGATGTTCAGCGTGATCCCGCGGCAGACCAGCGTCCGCAGATCCGCCTCATTGGGGTGGACCTCGGACAGGCCGGGGAGGATGGAGACGTCGTCGAACGTCAGGGCAAGTCGCGGTTCCGGTTCGTGCATGGCGCTCATAGGAGTGGGCTCACGATATCAAAAGGGCGGCCGTGCGGCCGCCCTTGAGTTGATTTGTTTCCGGACCGGGCTCACCCGACCGTGACTTCGGCTCCGTGACACTTCTTGTACTTCTTGCCGGAGCCGCAAGGGCAGGGGTCGTTGCGGCCGACCTTGGAGTCCTTGTTCGCCGACGGCTGCTGGCGTTGCGGGCCTTCCACCTTGGGCGGAGCCGACAGCTCGATCCTCGGCGCGGCCGCGCGCTCCTGCCTCCGGCGCAGCTCCAGGATCTGCTCCTCGCTCATCGGCTCGTAGCGGAACAGCTTCTGGATGATGTCGTCCTCGATCCGGTCCTTCATCGACTCGAAGAGATCGAAGCTCTCCTTCTTGTACTCGTTGAGCGGATCGCGCTGGCCGTAGCTGCGCAGGCCGATGCCCTCCTTGAGGTGGTCGAGGGCGAGGAGGTGATCCTTCCAGGCCAGGTCCACGGCCTGCAGCATGATCCCCCGCTCGAAGCCGCGGATGACCTCGGGCTCGTGACGGGACTCGCGGTCGGTGTAGCGGTGCTCGATCACCTTCCACAGGGTCTCGCGCATCTCCTCGATGCCCAGCTCTTCCAGCCGAAGCTCGCCGGGGTTGATGTTGAAGTAGGCGAGAACCTGGGTGCGCAGCCCGGTGAGATCCCAATCCTGCGGGTCGAGCTTCTCGCCGCAGTGGGTCTCGAGCAGCGAGTCGAGGACGTCGGTCGCGATCTTGATGACGTAGTCGCGGCCCTCGCGTCCGTCGAGGATGTCGCGGCGCAGGCGGTAGATCGCCTCGCGCTGCTTGTTCATCACGTCGTCGTATTCGAGGAGGTGCTTGCGGGTCTCGAAGTTCCGGCCTTCGACCTGCTTCTGGGCACGCTCGATGGCGCCGGTGACCCACTTATGCTCGATGGGCTCGTCCTCTTCCATGCCCAGCTTGCCCATGAGCCCCTTGATGCGGTCGGATCCGAAGATCCGCATCAGGTCGTCTTCGAGGGAGAGATAGAAGCGCGAGGAGCCGGCGTCGCCCTGACGTCCGGCGCGTCCGCGGAGCTGGTTGTCGATGCGCCGCGACTCGTGGCGCTCGGTGCCGAGGATGTGCAGGCCGCCGGCCGCGAGCACCTTGTCACGCTCCTCGGCGCAGGTCTTGGTATACCGCTCCAGGGCCGCCTGATACGCCTCCGGCTCGACGTCCGGGTCGGCTTCGGCGCGGGCGAGGCCCTCGGGATTGCCGCCGAGGATGATGTCCGTGCCGCGGCCGGCCATGTTGGTCGCGATGGTGATCGCATTGTGCCTGCCGGCCTGGGCGACGATGGAGGCCTCGCGTTCGTGATACTTGGCGTTCAGGACCACGTGCGGCACGCGCGGCGGCTTGTTGAGCAACTTCGAGAGCATTTCGCTCTTCTCGATGGACACCGTGCCGACCAGCGCCGGCTGCCCGCGCTCGCTGCAGTCGCGGATCTCGTTGACCACGGCCCGCCACTTCTCCTCGCCGCTCTTGAAGACGAGGTCCGCGCGGTCGTTGCGCACCATGGAGCGGTTGGTCGGGATGACGGTGACGTCCAGGTTGTAGATCTGCCCGAACTCGGCGGCCTCGGTGTCGGCGGTGCCGGTCATGCCCGCGAGCTTCTTGTACATCCGGAAGTAGTTCTGGAAGGTGATCGTGGCGAGGGTCTGGTTCTCGCGCTCGATCTTGACGCCTTCCTTGGCCTCGACCGCCTGGTGGAGGCCGTCCGACCACCGCCGGCCGGGCATCATGCGTCCGGTGAACTCGTCGACGATGACGATCTTGCCGTCCTTGATGAGGTACTCGACGTCCCGCTGGTACAGGTGGTGAGCGCGCAGGCCCTGGTTGACGCCGTGGAGAATCTCCATGTTCTCCGGGTCGTAGAGGTTGCGCACGCTGAGGAGCTGCTCGACCTTCTCGACGCCGTCGTCGGTGAGGCTGGCGGAGTGCCCCTTCTCGTCGACCAGGAAGTCGCCGGTGGTGCTCTTCTGGCCGTCGCCTTCGTCGATCTCCTCGCCTTTGACCAGGCGGGGGATGATGCGGTCGATGCGGTAGTACTTGTCGACCGACTCTTCGGAGGGGCCGGAGATGATGAGCGGCGTGCGGGCTTCGTCGATCAGGATCGAGTCGACCTCGTCCACGATGGCGTAGTGGTGCGGCCGCTGGACCATCGAGGCCAGATCGAACTTCATGTTGTCGCGGAGATAGTCGAAGCCGAACTCGTTGTTGGTGCCGTAGGTGATGTCCGACGAATAGGCGGCTTTGCGGTCGGAGTCGAGCATGTCGTGCTGGATCACGCCGACGGACATACCGAGGAAGCGGTAGACGCGCCCCATCCAGTCGGAGTCGCGGCGGGCGAGGTAGTCGTTGACGGTGACGACGTGAACGCCCTTGCCCTCCAGCGCGTTGAGATAGACGGCAAGGGTGCCCACGAGGGTCTTGCCTTCACCGGTCTTCATCTCGGCGATGCGGCCGCGGTGGAGCACGATGCCGCCCATCAGCTGGACGTCGTAGGGCCGCATGTGGAGCGTCCGCCACGCGGCCTCGCGGGACACGGCGAACGAGGGGATCAGCAGGTCGTCCAGCACGGCGCCGTTCGCGAGCTGCTCGCGGAGCTCCGCGGTCTTGCCGCGCAGCGCGTCGTCGGAAAGGGCCTTGATCTGGGGCTCCATCTCGTTGATGGCGGCCACGATCGGCAGCATCTTCTTCACATCACGTTCGTGCTGACTGCCGAAGACTTTGGTCAGGATTCGGTTGATCATCGAGATCTCACAGGTCTGGGAACGGCTTGCGGCTGAACGCCCTGGGCAAGCGAATACAACCGCGAGTCTAACAGAAAGAATTCCTGGCCGACGGGGTCGGCGCCCGGTCAGGACGGAGGTGGGGAGGGGACGGGCGGACCCCTAGAAGGGGCCGCCGTTGTCCAGGATGTAGACCAGCGGATTGACCGGATCGCCGTCCTGCCGGACCTCGTAATGGAGGTGGTAGCCGGTGGAGCGTCCGGTGTTGCCGACGCGGCCGATGACGTCTCCGCGCTTGACCCGCTGTCCGGGCCGCACCTCGATCTTGGAGAGGTGGCCGTAGCGGGTCGTGATGCCGTAACCGTGGGAGACGAAGATGGCGTTGCCGAGGCCGCCGAGGTTGCCGGCGCGCATGATAATGCCGTCGGCGGTGGCGCGGACGGGCTGGCCGGGGGCGCCTGCGATGTCCACGCCCTGGTGATTGCCATGGCCGTGGGTCAGAGGATCGTTGCGGCTGCCGAAGCCGCTGGTGAAGATGCCCTTGACCGGCGTGATGGCCGGAGTCTGGGAGATCCACCTCGCCCGCTGGTGCAGGCGCGTCTCGACGGCCTTGAGCGTGCCGTCGATCTGCTTGAGGCGCGACGACATGGCCGGCAGGTCGTCGAGGCCGACGTCGTCGACCGGCGTGCCGCCGCCGATGCCGGCTTCCGTTCCGTCACCGAGGGCCGCGATGCCCGCGACGATGGCGAGCTGGCGGGTCCGGTCCTCGTACGACGTAAGTTGATCCTGGAGCTTGCGGATGCTCGACTCGAATTCCTGATTGACCTCGCGGAGCTTCTCGTTCTCGCCCTCCAGCCGGGTGATCTCGACCGGATTGGCCTTGGTGCTGAAGTGCGACCAGACGAAGAAGGAAGCGATGGCGGTGAGGAGCAGGAGGGAACCGGCGACGACCCCGATCTGGAGGTTCGTGACCCGCCACTTGCGCAGCTTGGCGTGGGCGTGGGGGACGAGGATGATCGTATGGTGTTGTCTAGCCATGGGCAAAGTTACAAGAGTCGTCTTCCGTCAACGAACCCGAAACGCGAGAGCTCAGGAACAGGACCGAACCGTAGGTGCCTGCGTATTCTACGGGCGGGGGATACGATGTCAAGAGGTTCGCGAAATATGGCAGAGGAGCATGGATTTGATGGGAAGACACGCTTCCTCCGCCAGGCGGAGGAAGCTTTTACAAAGCTCGGATGTCACATGACCTATGCGCGTCCGGCTATGTACTTCCCGCCGGAATCCGCCGAGGCCTTATGGCCCTCTGACAAATCGGGCTCGCCGGCGGTGTCGGGCTCGTGGTGCTCGTCGCGCCAGTGGACGGTCGCTGCCTGGGGCGCGAGGTGGACATGGACCGCCGCGCCCAGGGCCATGGCGACCTTGGTCATGGTCTGGAGGGTGAAGTTGGCGTTCCCGCCGAGCATGCGGGTCACGTAGGCCCGGGAGGTTCGCAGGCGCCGCGCCAGCTCGGCGCGCGAAACTCCCTGCTCTTCCATCATCCGCGCGACATCCTCGCTGAACTCGGTGACCGGGACGTCCGTCCAGGCATCCGCCGAGCCGAGTGCCTTGTCGAAGAGCTGCTTGTAACGATCCATGTGCGTGCTCATGAGCCCCATCTCCTTGTGTCCTCGGACGTGATGTCCACGATGTCGACGGCGCCTCTGGCTCGCGCCAGGCGGTAGCGCTCCAGGTGCAGGCGCGAGCGGTCGACCTCGCTTCTGGGCGTGCGCTCGGCCTTTGTGAAGGCCGCCGAACAGACGACGATGTTGCCCCCGCCGTAGTACCAGATGACCCTGAGCTTCTTCCCCTTGGGCTGCTTGCGGAACTCGAAGAGGCCGCCCCCGAGGGGTTTGCACCAGGGTTCCGCCTTGGGCGGACCTTTCCTGGCGACGAACTGGGTCAGAAAGACCAGCATGCTCAGCGCGGCCGCCTCGTAGTCCCCTTCCAGATTCGAGAGAAACTCGAGTACCTCGCAACGTCCCCGACTCTCACAGGCGGCCAGGATCTCCCAGCGTTCCTTCGCCAATCTGACGAGCTTCATGTTAACTCTCCTGTTAACGACTGTCAAGCGGTTTGTAGATCGCCTGGGCTCACAGCGCAGCGC
Organism: Holophagales bacterium; assembly: GCA_031390755.1. GTDB lineage: Bacteria > Acidobacteriota > Thermoanaerobaculia > Multivoradales > UBA5704 > DATMER01. The sequence continues at coordinate 11,423 of JANMTS010000001.1, read as the reverse complement.
GCCGGTCCAGGCTGCGGTACTGGATCGCCTCGGCCAGGTGGGAGGCCCGGATGGGTCCTCCGCCGGACAGGTCGGCGATGGTTCGGGCGACGCGGAGGATGCGGTCGAGGGCGCGGGCGGAGAGCCCGAGCTTCTCGAAGGCGGTGTCGAGGAGAGAGCGGCCGGCGGGCTCCACGGCACAGTGGCGGCGCAGGGCTTCGGGGCCCATGCCGGCGTTGACGGGGGTGGAGGAGGCCTCGCCGAAGCGTTCGAGCTGCAGGGCGCGGGCGGCGGCGACCCTCCGGGCAACGGTTTCCGTCCCCTCGCCGGCGGAGCTGCGCAGCTCCTTGAGGCTCACCGCCGGAACCTCGACGTGGAGATCGATCCGGTCGAGCAGCGGGCCGGACACCTTTCTCCGGTAGCGTTCCACCAGCGGCGGAGGGCAGAGACAGTCGTATCGGCGATCCCCCAGGTGCCCGCATGGGCACGGATTCATGGCGGCCATGAGGGAAAACCGGGCCGGGAAGAGCAGCCGGGCACGGGCGCGGACGACGGTGACGAAGCCTTCCTCCAGGGGCTGGCGCAGGGCTTCCAGGGTGTCGCGCCGGAACTCCGGCAGCTCGTCCAGGAAGAGGACGCCGTTGTGAGCCAGGCTCGCCTCGCCGGGACGCGGGCTGCTGCCGCCTCCGATGAGGCCGGGCGTGCTGGTGCCGGTGTGGGGAGAGCGGAACGGCCGGCGCCAGACGAGGCCGGCCGGCGGCTCCTCGGCGACCAGCGAGTGGACCTTGGTGACCGCGATCGCCTCGGCGAGGGTGAGAGGTGGCAGAATGCCGGGCAGGCGCCGGGCGAGCATGGTCTTTCCCGAGCCGGGCGGGCCGATCAGGAGAAGGTTGTGGCCCCCGGCTGCGGCGACCTCCAGGGCGCGGCGGGCCATCTCCTGGCCCCGGACCTCGGAGAGGTCGGGGACGATCTCGGGGAGGTGGATCGGCAGGATTCCGGGATCGACGGCCCGGATCGGCTGCTCGCCGAGCACGTGCTGGACGGCTTCGGCCAGGCCGCGGATGGGAATCACCGGGACGCTGCCGAGCGCCGCGGCCTCCCCGGCGTTGGCCGCGGGCAGCAGCACCTCGCGGGCTCCGCGCCGATGGCCCAGATCCGCGATGGCCAGGCCGCCCCGGACCGGGCGCACCTCGCCGTCGAGGCCGAGCTCGCCGCAGATCAGGAGCCCCTTGAGCTTCTCCTCGGGGATGTGCTCGTGGGCCGAGAGCAGCGCCAGGGCGATGGCGAGATCGAGGTGGTTGCCCTCCTTGCGCAGGTCGGCGGGGGCGAGGTTGATGACGACGGACTTGGGAGGCAGGTCGAATCCGCAGTTCTTGATCGCGGCTCGCACACGCTCGCGGCTTTCCTTCACCGCGGCATCGGCGAGCCCCACGATCTGAACTTGCGGGAGGCCATTGTGGACATCGACCTCGACCTGGACCGGCCGAGCTTCGATACCCCATGGAGTGGCAGTGGACGCACGGGCTAGCATGCCCTGTATAAAGAACGGAAAACGACCTCGGAATGTCACTCCTTTGAAGACTGAATCTTCGCTGCGCGTGCTTGTCGTCGCCACGAAGCCGCCCTGGCCGCCGGTCGACGGCGGGCGCCTGCTGCTGTCCCTGTCCCTGGACGGGCTGGCCGCGGCGGGGTGCCGGGTGACGCTCGTGGCGCCGGACGCGCCCGCGCCGACCCCGGTGGGTGTGGCCGTGCTGCGCTCCCTGGCCGGAGGGGGGCCTCTGGCGATCACCCGCCACGGCCAGCCGGCGCTCGGGCGGAAGGTGGAGCGCCTTCTGAAAGCCGAGCGCTTCGACCTCGTCCATGTGGAGCAGCTCCAGGCGCTTCCCCAGGCGGAAGCCGCCTTCCGGCTCGGCGTGCCGGTCGTGCTCCGCGAGCAGAACGTGGAGAGCGACCTCTGGGCGGCGACCGCGGCGCTGACGCCCGGCCTCAAGGGGACGCTGCTCGGCATCGAAGCGCGCCGGCTCGCCCGCTGGGAAGGCGATGCCGTGCGGCGGGCCGCGGCGACGCTGCCGCTGACCGCGGAGGACGCCTCCCGCTTGCGGACGCTGGCGGAGGGCGGCGGAAACCTCCGGGTGGTCCGGGCGCCGTTCCCCGAGCTCGGGCCCGGGCCCGTGGGGACGTTGGGGGACGGTGGAGCGAAGCCGTCAGCCCTGCCGGGCGATCCCGCGGTGGTGCTGCTGGTGAGCCGCGGCTGGCTGCCGAACGAGGACTCTGTGGCCTGGTTCCTCGGGGACGTCTGGCCGGCGGTGCGCGCCGGGTCTCCCGGCGCGGTCCTGCACGTCTTCGGCGCCGATCCGGACGCGGCCCCGCCGCCCGGCGGCGTCCATCACCCCGCGCCGAAGGACAGCGCCGAGGCCTTCGCGCCGGGTGCAATCCTGGCCGTGCCGCTGCGCATCGCCTCGGGCGTGCGGATGAAGATCCTGGAGGCCTGGTCCCGGGGCGTGCCGGTCGTGGGGACGCCCGCCGCGGTGGCGGGCCTCGAAGCGCAGGACGGCCGGGAGCTGCTGGTGGCGGCGGACGCCCCCGCCTTCGCGCGCGCCGTGGCCCGGCTCCATCGGGAGCCCGGCCTGGCCGCGAGGCTGGTGGAGGAGGGGGGCCGGGCGCGGCGCGAGCGGCACGACCCCGCCCGCGTGGTGGCGGAGTTGCTGGAGGTCTACTTGGAAGTTGTTGCCTTGGGATTGGGGGGAACGGGCGGCTCGACCTTGCGCTGAAGCTTTCCGGCCGGCCGCTCGGACGGATCGTGGCCGCCGTGCTGGTAGAGGTCCAGAACCTCGTCCGTCTCGCCGTCGGCGCGCAGCCGGCCCGCGTCGAGCCAGACGCAGCGGGTGCAGGTGTCGCGGATCGCCTTCTCACTGTGGGAGACGACCAGGATCGTGATCCCCGCCTCGTGGAAGCCGCGCATCTTCTCCTCGCACTTGGCGGTGAACGCGGCGTCGCCCACGGCGAGCACCTCATCGAGGATCAGGATCTCGGGCAGCCAGGCCGTGGCGATCGAGAAGCCCAGGCGCGCCAGCATGCCGGACGAATAGTTGCGGATCGGCGCGCGGATGAAGTCGCCCAGGCCGCTGAAGTCGATGATCTCCTCCAGCTTGACCTGGATCTCCTTGCGGGTGCGGCCCAGAAGGAGCGCGTTCAGATAGATGTTCTCGAGGCCGGTCAGCTCGTGGTCGAAGCCGGTGCCGAGCTCCAGGATCGGGGCCACCGCCCCCCGCACCTCCACCTGCCCCTTCGACGGCTTCAGCACCCGGGAGATCACCTTGAGCAGCGTGCTCTTGCCCGCGCCGTTCCTGCCGACGATGCCCACCGTCTCCCCCTGGCGGACCGTCAGATCCACGTCCCGCAGCGCCCAGAGCTGCTCGTAGGCCAGGGCGCCCTTCATCCAGTGGATGGCGTACTCCTTGATCGACGGGATGCGCTGCTTCGCCAGGCGATAGCAGAGCGACACCCCCTCCAGGCGGATGCGCAGGTCGTCGGATATGGGATCAGCTACGCCGTCAGACATAAAACGGAATCCGGTCGCTGCTCCGGCGGAAGACCCAGGAGCCGAGCACGAGGGCGAGGATGACGATGCCGACGCACACGGAGATGTGGGCGATGGGCGGAATCTCGCCTTGATAGATGGGGTCGCGGAACACTTCCAGGATGCTGCGGATCGGATTGTAGCGCACGACCCAGCGCAGGTTCTCGGGCACGATGTCCTGCGGATAGAAGACCGGTGTGAGGTAGAGCATCAGGGAGAGGATCACGCCGATCAGCTCGATGACGTCGCTGAAGAAGACCGCCAGGGGCGCCAGCAGCAGCCCCGCTCCGAGTGTGAACAGCGCGGCGAGGACGATCGAGATCGGCAGGAAGAACAGCGCCGGCTTGAGCGGGTGGCCCGTGACCAGGAGGATGGCGAAAAGGGGAATCAGGGCGAAGCACAGGTTCACCACGCCGGAGATCACGTTGGCCAGGGGGAAGACCACCTTGGGCACGGGCAGCTTCTGCAGGAGCTGGGCGTTGCCGCGCAGGCTGTTCATGGAGGAGATGATGCTCTGGCTGAAGAAGTTCCAGAACAGCACGCCCGACAGGGCGTAGACCGGGTAGTTGGTGATGGTGAAGCCGCGGAAGATCTTGCTGAACACCGTCTGGAGGACGAGCATCATGAGCAGCGGTTGCAGCATCGTCCAGACGAAGCCGATCGCCGAGCGGCGGTAGCGCACCTTCAGCTCGCGGGCCACGAGGGCGCGGATCAGGTCACGGTAGCGGATGATGTCCTGCATGCGGCTGTTTTCTATCCTGCCCGCGGAGGGATGGCAAGTTTTGGATCCCGGCCGACGCTCCGGGCTGCGTTCAGGAGGGCCAGGCTCTCCGCTTTCCAGGCCGGCCGGCGCTCCGCGGTCACGAACGGCGCTGCCAGGCTCCGGCCCAGGAGGCGCAGGGCGGCGCCGGCGCGCAGGAGCCGGGACGCGCGCGCCGCCCAGGCCTCCCCCCGGTGCAGCCGCGCCCAGCGCAGCAGATCGAGCCAGAGCAGCTCCAGGTTCTGGCGTCCTGTCGAAATTGATCCCGTTCCCCCTCTCCCCGGCCCTCTCCCCCGTACCGGGGGAGAGGGAGACGTTGGTTCCATATCCTTTCCTATGGTGGCGCCGTGATGGTGGAGGACGCGGAAGCCCGGCACGATCTCCACCCTCCAGCCCGCCTTCCGCAGCCGTGAGCCGAGATCCAGATCCTGGCCATAGAAGAGGTAGCCCTCGTCGAGCGGGCCGACCTGCTCCCAGGCCTCCCGCCGGATCGCGAGAGCTGCGCCCGTCACCCAGTCCACCGCGCCGGGAAGGGCGCCGACCGGCTTGATCCGGCGCCACGGCGCGAGCCGGCCGAGCAGGGCGGGCAGGCCGCTCGCCATCCCGAACAGCCAGAGCAGGGACGGCTCGGCGCCGCCGCTCCACTGCGGGCTTCCGTCCGGATAGTGGAGGGCCGCCCCGGCCGCGCCCAGCTTCGGGTCGCGCCGGAAGGCCTCCAGGAGGGCGTCGAGCGCGCCCGGCTGGACCTCGGTGTCGCTGTTGAGCAGGAGGAGAAGATCGCCGCGTGCCCGGGCCATCCCCAGGTTGGCCGCCTTGGTGAACCGCACCGGCGTCTCGTTCCGGAGAACGACGACCGCGGGATGCTGGTCGGAGAGCGCCTCGGCCGTGCCGTCGCGGCTGGCGTCGTCGACCACGATTATTTCCAGGGCGATCTCAAGGCGGACTTCCAGCCCCGCATCCAGCGACCGCACGCAGGCGAGCGTCAGCTCTCGGGTGTCGTGGGTCGGGATGACTACGGAGAGGGTGGACGGCGGGGACGGCATTCTCGAAAGACTATCCTGTTCACCCGGGGTTTCCACCGCGTCCCAGCCGTCCCGGTCTGGCGCGGCTGGTACAATCCCGCCCCGCGATGCGGAGACGATCCTTCCTGAGCGGGTTTTTCCTGACCGGAGCCCTGGGGCTCGCGGTTCTTGCCGGCTGCAAGCAGGAGACTCACCACCCTCCGGGACATGCGGCCACGCCTCCCAAACCGCCCAAGCCCAAGGTTCTCCTCCTCGGTCTCGACGGCGCGACCTGGAAGGTCATGGGTCCGATGATCGAGCGCGGCGAGCTGCCCAACTTCCGCCGGCTGATGGCGGAGGGGGCGTCCATGCCGGAGTTCGAGACGATCTCCTCGACGTTCTCGCCGGTGGTCTGGACCTCGATCGCCACCGGCCGGGCACCCGACGACCACGGGGTCACCAGCTTCACCACCGACCTGCCGAACGGCCAGCGCATCCCGGTCACCAGCAGCGTGCGCAAGGCGCGGGCGATCTGGGAGCTGGCCACCCGGCGCGGCGTGAGCGTCGGCGTCACCGGCTGGTGGGCGAGCTGGCCCGCCGAGGAGGTGAACGGCTACGTCATCAGCGACCACGCCAACCCCGCCTTCTCGGACCTGCTGATCCAGGACAAGACCTACTGGACGGCCGACCGCGATCAGCTCGCCAGCCTGAAGCGCGACGTCTTTCCCGTGGACCTCGGGCCGGTGCTCGCCCGGCACTGGATGACGAAGGAGGAGTTCCCCTACGACGACCTCCAGCGCCGCGGCGGCTTCTCGGACGCCCAGATGGAGCGGCTGCGCGCCGCGCCGTGGAACGACCGCGCGGTCTACCCCTGGCTCAAGACGTTCTACCGCATCGACCAGCCGCTCTTCCGCATCGGCATGGATCTCCTGAAGGAGCGGCCGACCGACCTCTGGATGCTCTATCTGAGAGGTCCGGACGCCGTGCAGCACTACGGCTGGGACATGGTCGAGCCCGAGCGCTACGCGAAGACGATCAACGACGTGTCCCGGGACCGCGGGCTGGTCGAGGGGGTCTACCGCTACCTCGACACCTTCCTCGGCGAGGTGCTGGACGCCCGGCCCGAGGGCTCGTGGCTGATCGTGGCGTCGGACCACGGTGCCGAGCCGTCGCCCGACGCCATGAACCCGGCGGCGCTCCGGCGGGCCGGCGAGCACAGCACGGCGGCCAAGGGCGTGCTGTTTCTCTCCGGCCCCGGGGTGAAGGCCGGCTACCGGCTGCAGAAGGGCGGACCGTACGACCTGCTGCCGACCATGGCCTGGCTGCTCGGGCTGCCGCTGTCGCAGGAGCTGCCCGGTCATCCTCTGACCGAGGCGTTCGACGCGGATTTCGCGAAGTCCATCCCGGTGCGGACGGTGCCGAGCTACGGCGCACGCGAGACCGGGCCGATCCTGGCGTCGCCGTCGGACGAGGAGATGATCCGGAGCCTGAAGAATCTGGGTTATATCCAGTGAGTCCCTTGCCGGCCGTATGCTTTTTTCAGGCTTATAACCGCGACTACATCCGCACCGAGACGCTGCTCGCCGGTCTGAAGGCGAACGGCGTGCCGGTGGTGACCTGCCAGGTCAACCGGCCGGACGCCCTGCGCTATCCCCTGGCCTTCTGGAAGTTCCTGAAGGCCATGCACAGCTGCGACGTGGTGCTCGCCAACTTCCGCAGCTTCGAGATGCTCTGGCTGCTGCGGCTGCTGACCCGCAAGCCGATCCTCTACGACGCTCACATCTCCTTCTGGCAGAGCGCCTGCGAGGAGCGGCAGTGGTTCGGGGAGCGGTCGCCGCTCGGCCGGCTGCTGTTCTTCCTGGACCGCTTCAACTGCCGGATCGCGGACCGCGTCCTCATCGACACCGAGGCGCACCGGGACTACTTCGTGCGCACGTTCGTCGTCCCCCGGGAGAAGATCACCGTGGTCTACATCTCCTGCGAGGATCATCTGTTCTTCCCTAGGCCGGCCACCGCTCCGTCGACGGGACGCCCGGTGACGGTCTTCTGGTCCGGCAGCGGCATTCCGCTCCAGGGGCTGGACGTGATCTACGAGGCGTTCAAGCGGCTCCAGGATCGCGGCGTCGACGTGGTTCTAAGGCTGGCCGGCGCCAGTGGCATCCTGGACCGGGTGCGAAAGCGGGCGGAGGCGGACGGCGTGCGCAACCTGGTCTTCCTGGGGCAGCTTCCACGCAGCCAGGTGGTGGAGGAGGTGGCCGCGGCGGACATCGGTCTCGGCGGCCACTACTCGTCCGTGCCCAAGGCGGCCCAGGTGATCGCGGGCAAGGCCTACGAGCTGATCGCCATGCGCAAGGCCGCGATCCTGGGGGACAGCCTGGCGACCCGCGAGCTGTTCGTGGACGGGGAGAGTGCGCTGCTGTGCAAGATGGGATCGCCCGAGGCCTTGGCCGACGCCGTGGAGCGGCTGGCGGGGGATGCCGGGCTGCGGGAGCGGCTGGCGGACGGCGGTTACAACTTATATAGGGAACGCTTGAGGCCGGAGGTGGACGTCGCGCCGCTGCTGCCCGTGTTGGCGGAGATGGGGCGGCGGAAAGGCGGCCCCGGGCTGTTCTGACCGGCGTCAGTCCCGGGTCCAGATCGGCGGCAGGCCGCGCTCGATCTCGATCCGGGCCATCTTCGGCGTCTTCCGGGCTCCCGCGATCCGCGCCCACTCCGCCATCCGCCGGACCCCCTCCTCCAGATCGATCCCCGGCCCCTCTCCCAGGATGCGCGCCGCCTTGTCGTGCGAGGCCCAGGCGTGCTGCACCTCGTTGCGGGCGGGCTGGTAGCTGATCCTGGGCTCGACGCCCAGCGTCCTGCCCACCACCGCGACCAGCTCGTTGATCGTGTAGGGCCGGTCCGCACCGATGTTGAAGACCTCGTTGCGCGCCTCGTCCAGCTCGATCGAGCGGGCGATGGCCGGCGCCACGTCCGCGACGTGGGTGTAGGCCCGGGCCTGGGAGCCGTCGCCGAACACCGTGAGCGCCTCTCCCTGCATCATCTGGTTGAGGAAGATGCCGATCACGTTGCGGTAGCGGTCGCCGAGGTTCTGGCGCTCGCCGTAGACGTTGTGCGGCCGGAAGACCGTGAAGTCGAGGCCGAACATCTCGTGCGCCGCCCGCAGATCGAGCTCCACCGCGTGCTTGGCGATGCCGTAGGGGTCTTCCGGCCGCGGCTCCGTCTCCTCGGTCATGGGGAGCTGGTTGCGGCCGTAGACCGCGATGCTGGAGGTGAACACGAAGCGCTTCACGCCGTGGAGCACCGCCAGGTTGACCAGGTTGACCGAGCCGACGAGGTTGTTCTCGTAGTTGAACCGCCGGATGAAGTGCGAGAGCCCCTCGGCCGCATAGGCCGCGAGGTGGAAGACGTGCTCGAAGCTGTGGCGCTCGAACAGGCGCTCGAGGAGCGGCACGTCGGTGATCGACCCCTCCTCGAAGGTGACCCCCGCGGGCACGTTGTCCCGGTAGCCGCCGCTCAGGTCGTCCAGGGCGACGACGTCCTCGCCGCGATGACCGCGGGCGAGCAGCTCGTCGACGAGATGGGAGCCGATGAAGCCGGCGCCGCCGGTGACCAGGCATCTAGACATCGCTTTTCCTCCAGGATTTCCGCCAGCGCTTGTTCCAGATCATCCAGCCGAGACCGAACGCGAGGCCGTCGCCCAGGGTCGTCACCACCCGGAACAGGACCGGCAGCCCGAGCGCCACGCCGGGTCCGCAGAGCGGGCGCAGGCCGGCCACCAGGATCGCCTCCCGCACGCCGAGGCCGGCCGGCGCCCCCGGCGTGACGAACCCGGCGACCCAGGCCGCGGCGAAGAGCGCGGTCAGCGCGGGAAGGGGGACAGCCGGAGCGCCGAAGAAGGTGCGCGCCAGCACCGCGGCGCAGGCGCCGAAGATCAGGAAGTTGACGCCGCAGAGACCCAGGCAGACGAGCCCGGCGCCGGCCAGACGCCGGGGCTCGGGGAGCGTCTCCGGCAGGCGGAGCCGGCGACGCACGCCCTCGCGCCGGAGGAGAATCGCAGCGACCGCCAGAGCCGCGACCGCCGCGACCGCCGTGAGCACGGCGACGGCGAGCCGCCAGGGCTCGACGGCAGCGGCCGTGCCTGCGCCTCCGGCCGCCACGGCCAGACCGGCGAGCACGGCGCAGGCGGTCTCCACCACGAGCGTCAGGATCACCGAGCCCGTGGCGATCCCCCGCTCGCGGGCCAGCGCCACGCGCCCTACGTAGTGGCCGACGTTGCCGGGCAGGTACTTGGCGGCCTGGGACACGGCGAGGATGCCCACCGCGTCGCCAAACCCGAGCCGCTCGCCGAGCGAGCGCAGGAGCGCCCGCCAGGCCGCGGCGCCGGAGAGCACCGTCAATCCATGGAGGCCCACCGCCAGGGCCAGCCCGGCCGCGGCCCGGCCGTCCCAGCGCAGCTCGGGCAGCTCCGCGGCGTGGCGCATTCCGAAGGCGACGAGATAGGCGAGGCCGAGAACGGCCAGGACGGTGCCGATCCGGCGGGGGAGGGCGGTCATTCCCCGGGTCTCTCGGCGGACCCCCCTCGCCGGGCGAGCACCAGGTAGCCGGTGCCCATCTCACGGTCCAGGAACCGCTCCTGCACCCAGCAGGCGGCGCGGAAGGCCTGCGTGCCGAGCCAGCTCGCCTGGAGCGGATAGAGCCGGCTTTCGATGCCGCGCTGCGTGCCGCTGCGGGCGGTATTCGCGGCTAGGTCGGGCTTCCCGCCGGCGTCCTTCCGGGCCGTCCGCTTCAGGTCGCGGCCGTGAACCCAGCCGCGCACGCTCTCGGTCGCGTTGCTCACCGGGAAGCCGTAGCACTCGTGGTGCTCGATCTCGAAGCCCGTCCGCCGGATCAGGTCCAGCAGCCCCTGGCGCTCGTAGCGGCGGAAGTGGCCGGCCCAGACGTCGCTCTGGCTCCAGCGCGCCATGCGCGCGGGCACGGACATCAGCATCCGGCCGCCGGGGCGGAGCCAGCCGCGCCACTGCGCCAGGGTGCCGGCGTCGTCCTCGATGTGCTCCAGCACCTCGAAGGCGAGCAGCAGATCGAAGCGGCCGTTCCAGCCCGGCCCACCCGGCTCCGGCGCGCGGTGGATGCGAACCTGGTCCAGATCCCGATTGGCGAAGGCCGCCATGTCGAAGGCGCCGTCCGAGCTCTCCAGCGCGTCGCAGGTGAAGCCGAGCGCCGCGAGGTCGGGGAGCAGGGCGCCGGCGCCGCAGCCGACCTCCAGGGCCAGTCTCTCTCCCGTGGAGGCGGGCGGCAGCTCCGCGACCAGCTTGAGGACGCGGTCGCGCCGCAGGGCGTAGCGCAACGCCGGAACCCAGCCCTTCTCGGGGATGCTCAACCCGAAGACGGGATGCCGCTTCATCGATCCCCCTGGCCTTCTCGCCCGGGAGGCCGGATCTCGGATTCGAGCGCCCGCACCTTGGCGAGCAGCACCTCCAACAGCCGGCGGTTGAAGGAGATCAGGTCGGCGACGATCCCGATCAGCAGCGACACGAAGCCGACGATCAGCAGCACCCCGCCCAGGACCAGCGACTGGACGTGGCCGTTTCCCTGCCCCAGCACGTAGAAGTAGAGGAAACGCGCCACGGGCAGGAGACCCAGGGCGATCAGGAGCCCGCCCAGGAACGTGAACACCCGCAGCGGCCGGTACATCGTGTAGCTGCGCACCGCGGTGCCGAGCGACTGGCCGAGGAACTGCGGGACGCTCCTGAACAGCCGCGACTCGCGGGTCTGCGGGTTCACCGGCACCGGCACCGACGCCACCGCCATGCGCTCCCGCCCGGCCTGGATCAGCATCTCGATCGTGTAGCTGAAGGAAGAGAGGACGTTGATGCGCAACGCAGCCGACCGCGACAGGGCGCGGAAACCGCTCACCGCGTCGGGCACCTCGATGCCCGACAGGCGCCGCACGAAGAAGCTGCCGAGCTTCTGCAGCCGCCGCTTGAGCGGCGAGAAGTGGGGGATGGTGTCCGTGCGCCGGTCGCCCACCACCACGTCGGCCCTGCCTTCGAGGATCGGCCGGATCAGATCGGGGATGGCGCTGCCCGCATACTGGTTGTCGGCG
>JANMTS010000154.1:0-55326 GCA_031390755.1 Holophagales bacterium | reverse complement strand
CCCCCCTTTTTCCCCCTTTTCCCCCAGACCCCCTAATCCCCCTATATCCCCCAGAAAAGCAGGAGACCTTCGGTCTCCGGCCCCTCACGGGGCCGCAAGGCTCCACCTTTCGAATCAACCTGCTCCTCGAAGAAGCAGGCGTCCCACTGCCCAGTCCTGCCCAGATCGGTCTCTGGTCGAAGACTCTCGGCGGCATCGAGCCGCTGCTGTCCCTGCTCGCCCGCCTCGTCCACTCCGGCCTCGCCAACAAGCGGGAGCCGATCCCCTACATCCACCGCGTCGTCCAGGAGCGGGCCGCCAGACCCGAGCCTGCAAGACCCCTCGACGCACGGGCCGGCCGCGAGATGCTGCGCGCCGCCGGTGCCGACGAGATCCGCTGGCAGCAGGCCCTCGAAATCATTGCCGACGCGGAGGTTTCATGACCCCCTGGAATTGCACCCGCTGCGGTGAGGAGCAGCTCTCCCTTGGCCGCAGCCCCATCCCCGAAGTCCGCCTCTGCTATGCCTGCCGCGAGGTTCGGCGCGCCCGTTCCGCCTTCACCGAAGCCGGTGCCGGCATCCCCAAGCTCTTCCGCGGCGTCACCCGCGAGAGCTGGGCCGAGTTCTTTCAGCGCGCCTGGCCGGAAGCCCTCCAGAGCTGGAAGGGCAGTCCGCCCTGGCTCGCCCTCTGGGGTCCGACCGGCACGGGCAAGACAGGCATCGCCACCGTTCTCCTCGCCGAGCACCTGCGCACCGGCCGGGGCGGCCAGTGGATCTCCGGTCCGGAGCTCTCCCGGCGCCTCCAGCGCGACCTCGCGGGCGCCGAGGAGACCATCGCGCCGCTGCTCGTGACTCCGCTCCTCGTCCTCGACGAGCCGCTCACCGGGGCCGCCGCCGACTGGTACATGGAGCGCCTGGTGCTCCTCACCCGCACCCGGGACGAAAACTGCCTGCCGACGATCGTCACCAGCCAGCTCCTCCCCGAGCTGCTGCGCAACCCCACCGCCGCGACTCCGCCGCCCCTGCTGTCGCGCTGGCTCTCCGGCCTCCACGTCCGCACCGGCGGCTCGGACATCCGGCTGCAGAAGGCGGCGCGATGACGAGCCGCACCATCACCGAGCTGCCGCACAGCGCGGAAGCCGAGCGCGCCATCCTCGGCGCCCTGCTGCTCGAACCCATGAGCATCGCCCAAATCCGGACTCGCCTGGAGCTGCGCGACTGGCACCTCGACCGCCACCGGCGCCTCTTCCAGGCCTTTCTCGCCGTGGCAGACACCGGCGCCACTGCCGACATCCTCACCGTCCAGGCCTATCTCGAGCAGATCGGCGCGCTTGAAGCCATCGGCGGCGTGTCCTACCTCGCGGCCCTCGACCTCGACCTGCCCGACCTGGGCCGGTTGGACGAGTACGTCGACATCGTCCGCGACAGAAGCGCCCGACGAGACTTCATCGCCGAGACGCAGAAGCGGATCGCCGAGGCTCTCACCACCGCGCGCCCGGTCGGAGACCTGGTCGCCGAAGCCAGGGAGTCGACCGACAAGCTCCTCGGCCGCGTTTCGCGGGTCCACTGGCAAGGAGCCGGCGAGGTGCTCGACCGCCTGCTCGCCACGGTCGAGGAAGGTCCGCCCGAGGCCCTGCACGGCCTGTCCACGGGCTATTTCGAGTGGGACCGGCTCGGCCCCGGCCTCCTGCGCGGCGGCCTCTACGTCATCGCCGGCCGGCCCGGCATGGGCAAGACCTCGCTCGCGCTCGACGTGACCCGCCACGTCGCCATCGAGCTCAACCAACCGGCCGGCGTCTTCTCCCTCGAAATGCGCTGCGACGAGCTCGGCCTCAAGCTCAGCTCGGCCGAGGCTGACGTTGCCGCTCGCCACCTACGTGCCGGCCACCTCTCGGGCCAGCAGTGGAAAGATCTCTTCTCCGCAACGCGCCGCATGCTCGCAGCCCCGCTGTTCCTGGACCACAGCCCCTCCCTCGGCCTGCGCGACCTCGAAGCCCGGGCATGGTGGCTCAAAGCCAACAACCCCGACCTCGCCCTCCTGGTCGTCGACTACATCCAGCTCCTCACCGCCGGGGTCCGCGTCGAGCACCGCCGCCTGGAGATCGCCCTCATCACCCGCCGTCTCAAGGAGCTGGCCGGCACGTTGAACGTCGTGGTCATCGCCCTCTCCCAGCTCAACCGCGAGCTGACCCGGCGAAGCGATCCCAGACCGCACCTCGGCGACCTCGCCGAATCCGATGCCATCGCCCAGCACGCCGACCAGGTCGCCTTCGTCCACCGTCCGGAGGTTTACGCACCCGGAGACGAGAGCCTCCGAGGGCTCGCGGAGGTCATCGTCGCCAAGCACCGCCACGGCCAGACCGGCACCGTCGAGCTGAGCTGGAACGGAGCCACAACCACCTTCCACAACCGGTCGGCCTCGGCCGGAGCAAGGCGCGCCTGATGGCCATCTGCCCCGATCGAGCAAGGGCAATCCTGCCCCAGGTCGACCCGGCCCGGCAGCGCTCGGGAGAGCCCGTAGGCCTGCGCGACGGCGCCCTCGTAGCCCTGATGGCTGCCGGCCTGACCGCCGAGGAGATCGCTGGCCTGGAAGCCTCCGCGATCACCATGGAGAGGGGGAGCGTCCTGGTCACGATTCGCCGCCACCACATCACCTGGGAAGCCGTGCTGCCCATCGACCTCGGAGGCAGGCTCCTCGCCTGGCTCACCGAGTCCCGTCTCTGGGCCGAGAACAAGCCCGTCTTCTTCAGCTCGCGCGGCCCCCTCTCCCCAATGGCCGTCCGCCAGGTGCTCTACCGCTACCAGCAGCAGAGGAGATCCGACCCATGAAAGCCCTCCGTCCGGGCCTCCGCAAAGGCCGTCCCGGGGCCGCCATCAACCCCCTGGAGCTGCTGACCTGGTGGGAGGGCAGGGGAGGCCGCCACCCGCTCTCCATCAGAGAAATCGCCCGCAAGCTAGGCGTCGCCGAGTCCACCGCCCGCAAACACCTCCAAACCCTGAGGGAAGCCGGCCAGGTCGACGACGAAGCCCGAGCCCAGGTCCTCGCCGCCCGAAGAGGCCGCCGCCAGAGTGGCCGGCCCGCAACCGCCATTGACGACGCCGCCCTGCGCGCCCTCTGGACCCAGTCTCCAAACATCGGCACTCTCGCGCGCCGCCTGCGCGCCAGCCGAGGCCGCATCTGCGAGAGGCTCTGGCAAATGGGCCTGCTCAGCCAACCCCAGGATGCATCCGCAAAGAGCCTTGTTGATCCTGAGATCGTTTCGGAGGTTCCCGTGCCCAAGCCTGACGCCTTCAAGGTCGACCCTGTCTTCGACACCGTCGCCACCGCAAAGATTCTCGGCGTCAAGCCGGGCACCCTGGAAGTCTGGCGCTACAAGGGCGTCGGCCCCCGCTTCATCAAGTGCGGCGCCCGCGTCGTCTACCGCCTGCGCGACCTCAACGACTATCTCGACCACCGCACGCGCAAAAGCACGGCCGACCCCGGCCCCACGGCATAGCCGCCAGCAGGCCCCACTGCCCGCGCCAAGCATCCCAATTCATCGGCGTGGCCGAGCTCCTCGGCGGGCTCGGTCTGATCCTCCCCGGCCTCCTGCGCATCCGGCCCGGCCTGACCCCGCTCGCCGCCGCCGGGCTGGTGATCATCATGATCGGCGCAGTGGCGATCACCCTGATGGGGGGGGCAGCATGGCCGCCATACCGCTGGTGACCGGCTCCTCCTGGCCTTCGTCGCCTACGGCCGCTGGAAGCTGGTACCGCTCCCCGCAAGCAGGAAGTGAGGAGCAAGCGCCCCCCAAGGCATTCCTGAGCAGCCCGGCGCCCGCTGGCGCCGCAAGCCCCCGAAGCACGCCCGGGGTACAATTCCATTTCTGCAAGTCCCCCGCGGCACTCACTCTCGCCCCCCCCCGAGGGGCATAAAAGAGGCGCAAGGAGCAGCTCCGCCCGGGTTACGCTGGGGTTACGCGGTCCATCGGCCGCATTTCGGGGTATCTCGGTAAGTGGCTGAAAAAAGTAGACTTAGCCATCCATTTTTAGTGGTCGCTGGCTTTTTAGACGCTATTTGTCAATGAACCCTCCGGGCGGAATGCTGTCTCCGTCCCGGCGACGCGCACTCTATACGATTCACCGGAGCCGTCAAGAGCCAAAAAGTACATATTTTGTACGAATCACTCTGATTCCATCCGCAATGTACGAGAAACCCACATTCTGCCTCTTGACTCTCTCGAATTTCTGTGTATCGTAACGATCAGGCGCGGCGGTTTCAGCATGATTTCTTCCGGCGCACACTCGTTTGCCGCTGCGAATTCTCCTTTGCGGCACAGGAAAACCCGTTTGCCGCTGCGGAGATCCCGTTTGCGGCAGCGGAAAAGGAGTTTGCCGCAGCGGCAAACGGGAGTGCGGCACCGGAGACCTCGTCGGCGCGGAGGATTTCGGGGTTGCGCGTGCGGCAACCGTGGTTGCGGCAGCGGCAAACGAGGTGGCCGCCCAGGAAAACGGGGCTGCGCCAGCGGCAAACGGGACGGCGCGGGCGGAAAAACCGCCGTTGCCTAAGAGTTCATTGACAATCTGGAGGGATGGCGGCTGCCGTGTCCAAGGCCACCGTCGCCCAGCCCAGGGGTCCGCTTGCCGGGGAGGGGGCGGATGGGCCGGAGGTGTGTGCAGACGGGGACGCTCCGCAAACCTCCGGAGCATTCTGGGTTCCTTCGTACCTCCCCGTCCTTCTTTTCAGGTCAGTTGGAGGGACGCGATCCAGGCCGCGGGTCGCCTTTCGCCTTGGCCAGGAAGTCCTGGAGCTTCCGGACCATCTCCACGGTGACGCGCTCTTTCTCGGCCGCTTCCTGGAAGAGGATCACCGCGGCGAGGGCCTCGCGGTGGACCTGCTGGGCCGTGAAGATCTTCAGGATCTCGGCGGCCAGGATCTTGATCTCCGCGAAGCGGCCTTCCTCCCGGTAGAGCAACGCCACGTCCAGGCTGGCCAGGCCGTAGTCGAAGGGGTGCTCCCGGGTCTCGAATTCCTGTCTCACCTGCTCCAGCTTGACCAGGGCTTCTTGTCTTTGACCCAAACCGGCAAGGCAGTTTGCGGTCAGCCAGGTGGTTCTGATGAGGTCGATCTCGTTGCCGAGTTGCTCGGCGAGCCGCTGTGCCTCTTCCACGAGTGGCGTTGCTTCGTTGGGGCGGCCCAGCTTCAGTAGGCCCGTTGCTTCGTTGAAGACCAGGCCGAACCGGAGGCGCGGCTGCCGGTCGCCGTCAATGGCAAGAGATGCACGTTCCAGGCACCGGAGGGCGCCTTCTGGGTCGCCGATCTCCTCCAGAGTAACGGCCTGATTCATTAGGATGACGCCGACCTCGGCGGGTCGGGCCAATTTCATGGCGTCGTCATGGAGCTTCAGCGCGCGAGAAAGTAGCCCCTGATCTCGCCGGAATGAAGCCTCCATGTCGAGCAGGTAGGCTTCGGAAAGTAGTCCCGTTGGGTCTTCGCCTTCGCGCCAAAGCCGCCAAACGCTGCTCCACGTCTTCTCAATGCCCGGAAGATCCCTGCCATCCACCTTTCGAGCATTCGCGACGAACCCCGTACACCAGCCAACCAGCCGTGTCCGGAAGTCCTCGCCGCCCGGTACATTCAGATCGACGCGCCGCGCGATGTAGAGGGCGAGCTCGGCCAACTTAAGTGCCTTGCCTGCGTCGTCTGGCGCCGCGTCCTCGCTCGCCTTGCACAGGCGCAGGCAGAGCAGCGGATCCCGGTACGCCTGCGAACGCTCGATCAGGAAGCGCTGCCGGGCCTCGGGATAGCTGGTCAGCCTCTCGAACAACGCCTCCACCCGGGCGGTAGAGGTGGCCCGGTCCTGGCTTCGCTGGCCGCGCAGGAGCATCTGCTCTGCACGCGCCAGAGCCATCGCCCGCTCCACGATGCTCAACACCGCCGCCTGGGTCTCTTCCGGCAGCCGCACCTCGCTCGGCGGTGCCTCCTCCAGGCGGTCGGCCATCGCCAGGGCTTTGCGGATGAGCCGGTGGCACCAGCGGAGGAAGCCGACGAGCTGGCGGGCCAGGCCGAGCCCTACTCTGATCCGCTCGAAGGTCGCCGGCATGGGCGTCTGCTTGCCATTCTCGATGCGGTTGATCTCGGTCCGCGGCATCCCGGTAATCCGGGAAAGCTCGGCCTGGGTTTCGATGCCCGCCAGGATTCGGAGGAAGGTGAAGAACTTGCCCTCCTCGACCCGGTCCTGTTTGTCGTCTTTCATCGGCGTCTCCCGAACCGGTGCTCACACACGTGTGAGGCCGGAGGTGGATTAATTCACTCGTGACCGGGCACCATGTACGCTCGGAGAGGCGCCTCCGCGGTCAATGACGGCCGCCTCAGAGCTTCCTCCTCCGAAAAGGAGCCAGCATGCCCCGCAATCATTTTGCCCGCTTTTCCGTCATCCTTCTGGTCGCCGCTTTCCTCGCCGTACCGCAGGCCTGGGCGGCGCCGCACCTTCTTGCTGCCGGTATGAGCCCACTTGGCATTTTCGCGCGCGCCTGGGATTCCCTTGTGGCCATCTGGGCGGAAGAAGGCTGCCACCTCGATCCGCACGGCGGCTGCTGGAATGGCCCTGCGCCCACGGCGGACGCGGGCTGCCACGCTGACCCGCATGGCGGGTGCGGAACGGCCCTGCAAGCGGTGCCGACACCGCCGCCCACGACAGATGCAGGCTGCCACATCGACCCCCATGGCGGCTGCACGCCTGGGAGCTGAAGCGAAGCGAGAGGCTCCCTCCCCTGTACAGAGCGGGGGAGGGGTTCCCTTCAAGCCCAGCCTCATGGCGCGAATCGGAGTTGAGGATTGTTCCTCGCCTTTTCCAGGAAGCCCTGAAGCTGGTAGACCAGTTCCAAGGTGACGCGCTCTGTTTCGGCGGCCTCCTGAAAGAGGATCAATGCGGCGATGGCCTCCCGGTGGACCCCCTGCGCTTTGAAGATTTCCAGAATTTCGGCGGCCAGCAACTTGATCTCCGGAAAGCGCGCGTCCTCCCGGTAAAGGAGGGCCACATCAAGGCTCGCCAGCCCGTAGTCAAAGGGCTGCTCTTGCTCCACGAGGTCGTTCCGTACCTGCTCCAGCTTGATCAGCGCCTCGGCCTGCCGGCCAAGTGCCGCCAGGCATTTCGCGTCCAACCACAAGGTCTTGAGGAGGTCGCTTTCGTTGCACTGTTCCTTGGCCAGCCGCCAGACCTCTTCCACGAGCGGGACTGCCTCGGCGACCCTGCCCAGCTTAAGGAGGCCCGTCGCGTAGTTGAACAGTAGCCCGAACCGGAGCCGCGGCTGCCGCTTTCCGTCGATAACTTGGGCCGCCCGTTCCAGGCTGCGGAGGGCGCCTTCGGGGTCACCATTCTCCTCAAGAGTGACCGCCCTGTTCATCAGGATGATGCCTGCTTCACCGGGCCGGGCCAGTTTTAGAGCGCTTTCGTGAAGCTCCAGCGCGCGCGGAAAGAGCCCTTGATCCCGGCGCAATGAAGCCTCCATGTCGAGCAGGTAGGCCTCGGAAAGCAGGCCCGCGGGGTCTTCGCCGGCGCGCCAAAGGCTCCAGACACCGGGCCAGTTCCTGTCGGCACTGGGAAGATCGCTGCCGATCACCCTCTGGGCATTCGCGACGAACCCGGTACACCATCCCTCCAGCCGTGACCGGAACCCTTCGCTGCCCGGCACCTCCAGGGCGACGTTGCGGGCGGCCAGGAGGGCCAGCTCGGCCAGCTCAAGAGCCCTGGGCGGCTTGTCGGGTGCCGCCGCCTCGCTCCCGGCGCAGAGGGCGACCGCCAGGCCCCAGCACTGATACTCCGGCGCCCCTTCGAGGAGCGCGCGCCGGTCGGCCGGGGTCTCCTTCAAAAGCTCCAGGGCCAGCCGCCGCCCTTCTTCGAGGTCGCGCAGCCGGTTCGCGTACCGGTGCTCGCGGAGGCGGAGATCCAGAAGGAAGTCGATCAGCTCGCCCGCCGCCATCGCAGCGGCCTTCTCGTCGATGAGCCGCTCTTCGGGCGTCGGGTCCACCGGCGACCACGGGACGGGCGGAGGAGGCAGGGACACGCGGGCGCTGATGACGGCCCGCTCGACGTCCAGCGGTCCCAGATCCATGCGCCCGGCCAGCTCCTCCAGGCGCTCCGGGGTGAGGCCGTCCTCCCAGATGTAGCCGGAGACGGTGCTCGTGGCAAGGCCGGCCTCCTCCGCCAGCTCCTTGCCCGTCCAACCGTGGCTGGTCATAAGCTGATCCAGGGCGAGCCCCAGAGGAGTCGGAACCTTCCGGGCGGTCCCTGTCGTCTCCGCGTTTCGGTGTCTCATAACAACTAAGTTGCCGCTGGGCGGCTTTTTGTGACAACCGCCGCGATCTTCTTCACGCCGAAAAGGACCGGAATCTCCTGACAGCCGTGTGAGGAGTCCAAAAACACCGGCTCACGCTACGCAGAACCTCGTCTAGCCTTCAAGGGCGATGAGGAACGAAGACGGCTTCATGAGCGAGGACAGCCGGGGAAACGGACCGAGTGAGCAGACTGGGCGGCCTTCGCGCGTTCTGTTGCGTGCGGAACACCACCCGCCGCCCATCGCGTTGCGGCGTTTCGCCCGGGGCGAATTGACGCCGACGGAGGCGAAAGAGATCGTCAGGCACCTGCTGCACCGTTGCGGGAGCTGCGCGGCCGCGGCGAGGCAGGCCTGGCCGAGATCGAAGGGGGAGCTGGTTTGACCGAGCGCAAGCTCCTCGAGACTCTTCCGGCGGCGCGGTTCTGGGTCGAAGCCGGCGTCGGGCTGGGGCCGGCCGGGAAGCTGGTCCGCGCCGGCTTCCCGAGCCTGGAATCGCTGGCCGGTGTCAGCCGGGACGAGCTGCTGGCCATCCCGGGCGTCGGAATCGTGACGGTCCAGCTTTGTGAGCGGCTGCTGGGCCGCCGCCTGCCTTCGGTCATCGACGGCTGGCAGGCCCAGGGTTTCTCAGGCACGGCCGCCGCCTCCCTGGCCAAGGCCGGCATCGAGTCGGTGGAGGCCCTGGCCAGGCTGACGGACCAGGAGATCTCGGCGTTCGGCCTGAGAAGTCCCGACCGACAGCTCTGCCAAGACCTGCTGGGGCGGCGCCTGCAAGGCCCAAAGCCGCCGGCCGCGCCGGCCACGGTGGACCCCAAGGTGGAGCGATCGCTTCGCAAGCTTCATCAGCAGATCCTGCTGGAGCTCGTGGAGCTCTTCCCCGGCCAGCGCGGCACAGGCCCGGCGGTGGAACCGGCTCTGCTGGCACTGTGGGAGGCCGGGCGTGTGATCGAGGCGGTGATCGGCGGCGCTCCGCGGGGCCTGGACCTGACGGCTGGCGACACGGAGACCGGCGAAGCCCTCTACGAGTGGGTGGTGCGGCACCACTTCGCGCTGCGGGTGTTGGACGCCCCGGGTGACGTTCTGGTAGCGCCCCATACTCCCGAAGAGTGCCAGTTGAAGGTTCAATTCACGCAGGGCCGCTGGTTCGCAACCTGGGTCAGGCTGGACGTGGCCGAGAGCCAGCCGGAGGTGCGGCGGCGCGCGCTGGTCCTGTTCGAGACCGGCCGGCAGGGCGAGCTCGTGGAAACGGCGGTCTGAGCCGATGGCTGTGTACCCTATGCCGGGCCGGATCATCGGCCGAATCGTGCCCGAGTGGATGGGAGAATCCGGAACTCTGGTGCGGAACGAGGTTCTGCGGGAGGTCCGGCGAGTGCTGGGAGCCGCCGCCGCGGAGCAGGTCCGGCCGGTCATCGAGAGCGCGCCGCTCGAAAGCCTGCTGGCCGCGCGGCGGCGCATCCCCTACATCGAGAGCTTCGCCGAGCTGTTTGATCCGGATTGGAGCTTCGGGGTGGAGCCCTTGCCGCTTCTGGAGATTCTTCACCATGCCTTTGGCCATCCTGTAGGTCCGCTGAGCTGGGGAGTCCTGGTGGAAGCTCGCGATCGCAAGCTCTCCTCCCGGCACCGTCCGGCCCTGCTGTCGGCCGTGCCCTGGCTGGCGTTGTTGGAACAAGGAGACCGCGCCGTCGACACTTTGATCACCCAAGGCTGGCTGGCGTGCCGGTGCCCCGGCGAGACGAGAGCGGCCCAACTCTGCGGCCAGGTCAGGCTCGGAATGCTGCAAACCACGGTGCTCGGCCCGTGCGGCCAACGAGGGAATCGAGAGTGAGCCGTCACCGGCGCCGGGCGACAGCGGGAGGAGAGGCCCTAATGGTTCCGATGAAGAACGCGCCGTCGTGCCCGGGCCTGGGCGCGGCCGTCGGATCCAGGACGATGCGGGGGACGGGTCCGGCCGCCTTGCTGTTGCCCTGAGGCTTGGCGCCGCACTCCGCAGCTTTGTCGGACATGCAGATCCAGGCCGTTCCTCCCGAGGTTGCAACGTCGAGGGCGATCAGGTCGCTGTACCGGGCGCGCAGGTGCGCTCCGAGAGGTGTGTAGTCGGCCGTGTCGTTCCACGGGTAGCCCTTCCGGGTCCGGGAGTGAACATTGCCGACCAGCACCAGGGTCTGTGCCGGGTGTGTGGCTTCGATGCGGGTGATCAGGTTGGAGGCCATCCCGGAATCCCGGCGGTTCGGCTCGTCGTAGAAGCCGGGGTCGATGGCCAGCACCTCGATGGGGAGCCCGGACTTGCGATCTCGCCGAATCCGTTCCAGCAGGTCGAGCATCGCCTTGCTGCTTCGCCCGTCCTGGTACTCGCGCTGCCAGTGCTCCGGCGCCAGCAGGCCTTCCACGGCGGAGGCATCGCCGTTGCTCTCCAGAAAGGTGTCGATCGCTTCCTGCGTGCTCGAAGGGATCTCGAGCCCGACGAGGATTGGCTCCTTTCGGCGGGACACCGCGGCCTGACAGGCGAGGTGGCCGATCGCGGCCGGAATCTCCGCGGTTCCGTGAAGCTCGCCAATCACAACGAGCGGAGCCGTCAAGAGCTCCTGACCCGGGATGCCGTCGCCGCACGAGACGGGCGGCGGTGCGGATGCCGGCGCCGTTGCCGTCGTCGGTGGCTCTCCTGAGCGGCAACCGGAGAGCACCGAGAGCAGTCCACCTGCGAGGAGCGCGGTCGTCGTTGAGCGCTGAAGGTAGATCATGCGCTGACGCTAGCACAGGCCGTGGCAGGCGGCACCTCCAGATCTACGAGCGATGAGATACCCTCCTCTAAAATGGTTCAAGTCCGGAGGGGACGCCGGGCGAGCCGCTCGCCCTGGGTGAAAGGACGGCCCGGGTCGGCTGGACCGGCCTCCCCGAGATGGCCGCGGACGACCGTGGTCTCGTCCATGGTAGCTTCGTCTTCAGGCTCGCCGACTACGCGGCCATGCTCGCGGTCAACGACCCGAACGTGGTGCTGGCGCGGCGGTCATGACCGGCGAATTCCGCTGCGTCACACTGGACCGGCACGTGATGGAGGGAGCATGAGCGGAGATCGAAATGGCGCCCGAAATGGGGGCAACAGGGTTGCCGAGGTGCTTCAGGCGCAGGGCGTGCGCTTCCTCTTCACCCTCTGTGGCGGGCACATCTCGCCCATCCTGGTCGGGGCCAAGAGCCTCGGCATCCGGGTCGTGGATGTCCGCCACGAGGTCGACGCCGTGTTCGCGGCCGACTCCGTGTTCCGGATGACCGGCGTGCCGGGCGTTGCCGCCGTCACCGCCGGGCCCGGGGTCACCAATACGATCACCGCGGTCAAGAACGCGCAGCTCGCGCAGTCGGCTCTGGTCCTGCTCGGCGGTGCCGCGGCCACGCTTCTCAAAGGCCGCGGTGCGCTCCAGGACATCGACCAGATGGCCCTGATCCAGCCGCACGTGAAGTGGGCCTCGACGGTCTCGCGGGTTCGGGACATCGTGCCGGTCCTCGAGCGCGCCTTCACCGAAGCGCGAACCGGCGTGCCGGGGCCGGTCTTCGTCGAGCTGCCCGTGGACCTGCTCTACGGCGAGGAGCTGGTGCGGAGCTGGTATCTCGCGGCTGGGAAGGGCGGCGGCGTCGCGGGTGTCGCCATGCGCGCCTACCTCGGGCGCCACCTGTCGCGCGTCTTCGGCGAGAGGAGCGGCACGACCGCCAAGGCTCAGCCGCCGCGGCCGATCCCGCCGCCCGCCGTCGACCCGAGTCTCATCCGCAAGGCCGCGGCGCGCTTCAAGAAGGCGAAGCGGCCGGTGCTCGTCCTGGGCAGCCAGACGACGCTCGATCCTCTCGGCCTCGCCGAGCTGGGCCGGGCGGTCGACGCCCTCGGGGCTCCGGTCTACCTGGCCGGCGGCGCCCGCGGCTTGCTCGGCGCCGGGCACCCGCTGCAGGTGCGGCACAAGCGGAAGGAAGCGTTGCGCGAGGCCGACCTGGTCCTCCTCGCCGGCATCCCCTGCGACTTCCGGCTCGACTACGGCCGGCACATCGGCCGCAAGGCCTTCCTGCTGTCGGTCAACCGCAGCGAGGAGGATCTCACCCAGAACCGCAAGCCGGACATCGCGGTCCACGGCGACCCCGGCCTTCTCATCAAGGGCATGGCGGGCGAGCTTGGGACCATCTCCGGCCAGTTCACGGATTGGCTCCAGGCCCTGCGCACCCGCGACCGCGATCGGGAGAAGGAGATCGACGAGCAGGCGGCAGTGTCCGCCAATCCGTCGCCGGTCGATCCGCCGCTGATCAACCCGGTGTCCTTCTTCCGGGAGCTGGAGCGGACGCTCGCGGACGACTGTGTGCTCGTAGCGGACGGCGGCGACTTCGTGGCCACGGCCTCCTACATCGTGAGCCCGCGGCGGCCGCTCTCCTGGCTCGATCCCGGAGTGTTCGGAACGCTGGGCGTCGGCGGCGGCTTCGCGCTCGGCGCCAAGCTCTGCCGGCCGGAAGCGGATGTCTGGGTGATCTACGGCGACGGCTCGGTGGCCTACAGTCTCGCCGAGTTCGACACCTTCGCCCGGCACGGCATCCCGGTCATCGCTGTGGTGGGCAACGACGCGGGCTGGACCCAGATCGCCCGCGAGCAGATCGAGGTTCTCAAGGACGACGTGGGCACGGTTCTCGCTAGGACCGACTACCACAAGGTCGCCGAGGGCTACGGCGGGCGCGGGCTGCTTCTGAACCGGGAGGAGGACATTCCCGCGGTTCTCGACGAGGCGGTCCGCATCGCACGATCCGGCGTCCCGGTGCTCATCAACGTCCACCTCGCGAAGACGGAATTCCGGAAGGGCTCGATCTCGATGTAGGGATCTGACGGGCCGATCACGAGGGGGGGAGGGGAGAGGGGGACAACTGAAGGGGGACAACTGTGAAGGGACGTTCCTGGCTCGCGCTGCTCGGCTTCATCGCGCTCTGCTTCGCCGCCGCCGGTCTCGGCAGCTACTGGACCTCGACGTCCATGCCGGACTGGTACGGCACCCTGGTCAAACCCTCGTTCCAGCCGCCGTCCTGGCTCTTCGGGCCGGTGTGGACGGCGCTCTACCTGGCCATGGCCGTGGCGGCATGGCTCGTCTGGAGAAAGGGCGGATGGGCAGGCCAGCGGCGAGCACTGACGCTCTTCCTGATCCAACTCGCTCTCAACACCGCCTGGTCGGGGATCTTCTTCGGACTGCGTTCGCTGGGGCCGGCGGTGGTCGACATCGTCCTGCTCTGGGTCGCCATCCTGATGACGATGCTCGCCTTCTTCAAGGTGGACCGGCTGGCTGGCTGGCTGTTCGTCCCCTACCTGGCCTGGGTCACCTTCGCCAGCGCGCTGAACTTTTCGATCTGGCGGCTGAACGGTTAGGCCGGCCTACTGGCCGGGAGCGGCGTAGACCTCCCGGCCTCCCACCACCGTCCGCAGCACGCGGACCTTCTGGATCTCTGCTGGATCGACCTGGAAGAGGTCGGCGGAGAGCACCACGAAGTCCGCGAGCTTGCCCGGCTCCAGCGTTCCCAGACGGTCCTCCTGAAACCCGGCCCACGCGCCTCCGGAGGTATAGGCCCGGAGCGCATCCGCGATGGTGATCTTCTGCTCCGGCACCCAGCCGCCGGGGTTCCTGCCGTCGAGCGTGCGGCGCGTCACGGCCGCGTAAATCCCTTCGATCGGTGAGATCGGCGCTACGGTCCAGTCCGAACCGAAGGCGAGCGGTGCATTGGCGTCGAGCAGCGACCGGAAGGCATAGGTCGTCTTGATGCGGTCGGCGCCGATCCGCTTCCCGGCCCAGCGGCCGTCGTCGATGGCGTGGTAGGGCTGCATCGAGGGCACGACCCCGAGCGCCGCGAACTGCGGGATGGCTGAGCGTGAGAGATGCTGGGCGTGCTCGATGCGGAACCGCCGGTCCCGCCGGCCGTTCGCCGTGATCGCGTGCGCGAACGTGTCGAGCAGCCAGTCGTTCGCGCGGTCGCCGATGGCGTGGACCGCGATCTGAAGCCCGGCGGCGTCGGCCTTGCGGATGTCCGTCGCCAGCCGGGCGGTGTCGGTGACCAGCAGGCCGCTGGTGCCGGGCGCGTCGGAGTAGGGCTCGCGGAACCAGGCGGTGGTCGAGCCGAGCGAGCCGTCCACGTAGCCCTTGAGCCCACCCCAGCGCAGCCAGTCGTCGCCGCGGCCTTCCTTCCTGACGAGTCCGGCGAGGCGCGGCCAGGAGTCGAGAGGCACGAACGAGTAGATCCGCAGCAGCAGGGCGCCGCGGGCGGCGGCGCGCCGGCCGGCCGCAAGGTCCTCCCAGGTGCCCATGTTGTGGACCTGGGTGACGCCGAGCGAGACGGCGTGGCTCATGGCCCGGGCGAGCGCCTCGTCCATCTCCGAGTCGGTCGGTGCCGGCTGGACGCGGGCCACGAGCGTCATGGCCTCGTCTTTCAGGATGCCGGTCGGGCCTTCCGCGTCGCGGACGATCAGGCCGCCTTCCGGGTCTTTCGTCTCGCGGGTGATCCCCGCCAGTGCCAGTGCCTTGCTGTTGGCGAGCGCCATGTGGCCGTCGAGCCGGTTCACGAAGACCGGGTTGTCGGGGGTGACCGCGTCGATCCAGTCGCGGCGCGGGAGCTCGCCGCCCCAGGCCTCGTGGTCCCAGTCGCCGCCGAGGATCCACCTGCCCTTGGGGAGCTTCGCGGCGAAGTCTCCCAGGCGGCGGGTGAACTCCTCCTGAGACGCGGCGCTGCGCAGATCGACGCTGGCGAGCTGGAAGCCGCCGGCCAGGAAGTGCGTGTGGGTGTCGATGAAACCGGGGACCACGAAGGCGCCGCCGAGATCGACCGTACGGGTCGACGGCCCGGCGAGCTTCGCGACCTGGGCGAGCGGGCCGACGGCCACGATCGAGCCGCCCCGGACCGCGAGCGCTTCAGCGCGAGGAGCGCCGGGAACCCCGGAGACACCGGTCCAGATCGTGGCGTTGGTGTAAAGCGTGTCTGCCGGAGGAGCTGACGGGCGCCGGCTTGCGGCGATCAGGAATGGGGCGAGAACCAGCAGCAGAGCAAGCTTGGGACGCATCGGGCTCTCCGGAAAGGCGCAGGACCGCGCAGGAGCTAAAACGTGCGGGGAGCGTAACCGCCCCCCGCACGCCCCGTCAAACGTCCGGGATCAAACCTGCGCCGGCTTCATCTTCCGTACGGCCGCGAGGGCCAACAGAGACATCAGCGCGATCAGGCCCCACTCACCCAGCGTCGGAATCTCGATGACGTTGAGCGGCAGGTCGAAGACCGTCGGAACGTCGTTGTCGGTCGGGTCGTCGTCGTTGTCCGGATCGACGTCGTCGCCGTCCTGCGAGTTGTCGGTCACCGTCTCGTTGTCCGGGCTGGTGCCGGTGGCGGTGACCTGGTTCACGTAGGGTCCCTGCTCGCCGCCGCTGTCGACGCGCACGGTCAGGGTGATGAGGCCGCTGCCGCCCACGGCCAGGGTGCTGCCGGCCGCGAGAAGCCCGGTGTCGGTGTCGCCGTCGAAGTTGGCGTTGACGGTGAAGTCGCCGCTGGTGAGCGACTGGACGCTGAACGAGCCCGCCTGCGCGAAGGTCGCGGCCAGATCCTCGGCCACCTGCACGCCGGTCAGCGGGACGTTGCCCAGGTTCTCGACCCTCATCTCGAACACCACGTCGTAGATCGTCCCACCTTGACGGGTGATGTCGACCAGACGCTTGGCGACGCCGATGCTGGGATCCTCGACCCCGATCGGTGCCAGGTGGTCTTCGATCTCGCCGTCCGGCGCGGAGCCGGTGACGCCCAGCCCGGTCTGCGAGCTGATGCGGCAGCGGGTGGGAGCGTCGCCCTGCGGCGAGCCGACCGTCACAAAGAAGGTCCGGTTGGTGATGGTGCCGGCCGCGATGGCGACATCGGAGACGATCGACTCGCCCGCGTCGGCCCAGTCGCCGTCGCGGTTGAAGTCGATCCAGCAGCTCACGTTGCCGCCGACCGGGCCGGTGGTGAGCTGGATGGAGCCGTCGGTGCCGGGGATCATCGTGGCCGGGAAGACCACGCCGTCCTCGTCGTCCGAGCCGCCGGTGTCGTCACCGGTGGCCGTGGCGTCGGGCTGACCGTCGGCCTCGGTGTCCACCACCGGGCCGAGGGTCGGGTTGTCGACGGGGAGCACCTCGTGGCGCGCGCCGTTCGAGGCGAGAAGGGTCGGATAGGTCGGATCGGCGGCGTCGCCGAAGTCGAGGCCGCGAACCGTCACGGCCCAGTCTTCAACCTCGCCGTCGGCCGCCGGACCCGTGGGGGTGGCGGCGCCCGCGGAGGAGAGGCGGAAGCGCGAGTAGGTGAACACGGATCTCGCGTCGCAGGGCACGTTGACCGGCACGGAGTTGGCTCCGGACACGAGCGCCAGGGAGGTGGCGATGCGATCCCGCGGATCGTTGAACACGCCGTCGCCGTCGAAGTCGATCCACGCGTCCAGGCGGGGCGTGGCGACGGCCGCGGTGTTGGTGAGGCTGACGGAAATGTTGACCGCGGCGCAGGCCGTGAGGCCGCCGCCCGGCAGGGTGACTCCGTCCTCGTCGGCGCCGTCGCCCGTGGCTCCCACGGACGGCTGGCCGTTGGTTTCGCTGTCCTCGGTGGCGCCGAGGGTGAAGCCGGTGACGGTGCCGTGGTTCGGACCGTTGGCTCCGATCGTCGTGCCGTAGGTGTCGGGAGCGTCGCCGAAGTCGACGTCGCCCACGTTGATGGCGTAGTCCTCGACCTCGCCGTTGGGCGCGGAGCCGGTGGGCGTGAGGCCGCCGGCCGTCGAGAGACGGAAGCGGGCGTAGGTCGGGCTCTCCACCGCCGCGCAGGGCACGGCGAAGGAGAGGGGATTGGAGCCGGCCGCCAGCGGTTGATTCGTGAAGACCTGCTCGCCGGCGTCGGTGAAGTCGCCGTCGGCATTGAAGTCGATCCAGGCGTCCAGCAGACCGGCGCCCGAGGCGGTAACGGTGAGCTGCGAGGACTGGCAGGCGGTCAGGTTGTTGAGGAAGATCACCCCGTCTTCGTCGTCGAAGCAGGTGCCCACCCGGCTGGTGCCGGCGGTGTTGTCGTCACCCGTGGCACCGGCGTTCGGCTGGCCGTCGGCCTCGGTGTCCACGCAGGAGCCGAGACGGAGGGCGGCCAGGGGATCGACGGTGTGGCTCGCCGCGCCCGCTCCCTGCGTGCCGTAGGAGGCGGGGGCGTCGGCCAGGTCGGTGCCGGTGACGGTGACGAGATAGTCCTCGACCTCGCCGTCCGGAGCCGGACCGGTGGGAGTGAGACCGCCCGCGGTGGAGCAGCGGAAGCGGGCGTAGGTGCGGCCGGGGATGGCTCCGGCGGGCACCGACGGGTTCAGCGCCGTCGGCGGGCCGGGGGTGACGTTGACGGAGGACGCGATCTGCTCGCCCGCCGCGTTGCCGAACACGCCGTCACGGTTCCAGTCCACCCACGCGTCGAGCGAGCAGGGGCTGACTCCGGCGGTCACGGCGAAGTTGGCGGTCGTGCCGGGCGTGAGCGGGTTGATGAAGAGGACGCCGTCCTCGTCGTCGGCGCAGGCGCCGGCCGCGTCGTCCTGAATCGCGGCGATGTCCTGGTTGAAGCCGCCGTCGGCGTCCACGCAGGAGCCGAGCCGCGGCGCGCCGGGCACGAGGAGGTGGTAGGCGCCCGAGTCGAGGGCGGTGGTGTTGTAGTCGCTGACGCCGGCACCCACGGCCACGTCGGGCGCGTCGCCGTAGTCGTACTGCGGCACCGGGGAGACCGCGGCCGGGATGAACCCGAAGTCCACGGTGAGGTTCGTGTCGTTGTTGCCGTCCTCGGAGGTGGGCTCGCCGTTGTCGGTAAGCGTCACCGGCCGGCTGGCGATCAGGGCGCCGGCGTCGGTGCCGTTGTCGTCGCCGTTGGCGTCGTCGTCCGGATCGGGCGCCGGGTCGTTGCCGGTGCTGGTGACCAGGCCGGAGAGGGCGCCGCCGCCGTTGAAGCTCTGCGGCGCGACCACCACGATGTAGTCCTCGGCGCCGAGGTTGTTGAACCCGTAGCGCCCGGCGAAGCCGCTGGCGGTCGCGGTGCTCGTCGTGCCGTAGTACTCGTCGAGCGTCGGCTCGCCGTCGTTGTTGGCGTCGAGGTAGAGGTTGAGACGGACGTTGTCGATGCCGATCTCGCCGTTCTGCGGCTCGAACGCGCCGTCGTTGTCGGTCTCGCTCCACACCTGGTCGCCCAGGGCGAGCGTGCCGGTGGCGGAGATGAGGCCGGCGTCGAGCGTCGGGTTCACCTCGCTCGGGGCGAGGATCACCGTGGCGGTCGTGCCGTTGCCGGTGTCGGCGTCCGAATCGACCGTGTCGTCACCTCCCGAATTCTGGGAGGTGAAGGCCGTGGCCGAGGCGGGCAGGTCGAACTGCACGAAGTAGCGGATGCCCGGGATCAGACCGTCGAACAGGTAGTAGCCGGGCTGGCCGTAGACGTCGTCCGTGGTCACCGTGGTGGCCGCGAGAGCGTCGCCGGTGCCGGGCTCGGGATTGGCGTCGCCGTCATCCACCCAGAGGCGGACCGTGACGCCGTTGGCGCCGTCGGTGGGAGCCTCGTCCTGGATGCCGTTCGAATCCCGGTCGAACCAGACGTAGTTGCCGAGGGCGGCGAGCTCGGTCGCGATGAGGCCGAGGTCGAGCGTCGGGTCGTCCTCGTTGGCCGAGAGGTTGGTCACCGGCGTGCAGCTCGTGGCCGGGTTGACGTCCGAGTCCGCGGTGTCGGCACCCTGGTCGGGCGTCGTCACCACGAAGGTCGGCGGCGGCGTGAAGCAGACCAGGTAGTTGCCCGGAGCCAGACCGGGGAATCGGTACCAGCCCGGCGCGCCGCCCGGTCCGTTGGAGGTGACGGTCGAGGAGATCGGCACGTCGTCCACCGTCCCCGGCAGACCGTCCGGACCCGGTTGGAAGAGCCGCGTGTAGACGCCGTTCAGACCGGTCGGTCCGTCGTCCTGCACGCCGTTGCCGTTGACGTCGGCCCAGACGAAGTCGCCGAGGCTGGCGGCTTCGCAGGTGCCCAGCGTGAGCCCGACCTTCTGCGGCTCGGCGGCCAGGGCGCCCAGACCGTCGGAGCGGTCCGCCTGGTAGGCGAAGGAGTTGAAGGCCTGGTCGCCGGGGTTGACGGCGCCCGGGGTGACCATCGAGAAGGTGAACTCCACGAAGTCGAACGGCTGGACGACGCGGTTGCCGAACTCGATCTTGAACGAGCGGACCGAGGTGATGGGATCGGGAGCGACCGTGGTCCAGTTCGGCGGATCGCACGAGGTGACCGGACCGCCGACCTCACCGCGGCACGGATTGCCCGAGGTGGAGTAGTAGAGGACCGTGCCCGGCGGCGGAGCGATCGGAGCCGAGAGCAGCGGTGTCCACTGCGAGCCGCGGGGGTTGGTGTCGCGCACGCCGGTGTCGCCGACGAACGGCAGGATGTCGATGAGCACGAAGCTCTGCATCGCCACCGTGCCGACGTTCTGAACGCGCAGCCGGTACTCGATGGCGCCGCCCGTGAGCGTGCCGGCCGAGGTCGAGACCGAGCCGCCGTCGCAGGTGCCCTGGATGGTCTTGCTGGAGATGAGCTGGGCGATGCCGGCGACGTTGATCGTGCCGGTCGAGCGGCAGAGCGTCTCCGCGGTGTTGGCGTCGCCGTCCAGGTCGAGCGGGTCGGTCTGGGTCGTGCTGGTGCAGCGCAGGCCGAGGCCCGGCGCGTCGCTGTCGAGGGTGAAGTCGTTGGACAGGCTGCCGAACGGCGTCCCGTTGCGGATCGTGGTGTTGATGTTGATCCAGACCTGCTGGTTCACGCCGAGGTTGCCGCTGCCGGCGTTCCAGCGCCAGCGCAGGAGCGTGCGGCCGGTGCCGGCGAAGTTCGGGATCTGGTCGAAGACCTGGGGGGCCGGCAGGCCGGTGCCCTGGTCGTCGAAGGTCCAGCTGACGAACGTCAGGTTGACGGGGAGCAGGTCCGTGGCCACCAGGTCCGACAGCGCCACCGGATCGCTCGAACGCGCGTCGCTGCGGACGCGCAGGCGCCAGGAGACGGCCTGGCCCGGGTTGAACGGTCCGCCGCCCGACAGGTTCTCCTTCGCCGGGTTGAGCTGCACGAAGGCGCCGCTCAGGACGAAATTCTCACAGTCGTTGCGGGTGACGTTGGTCGGGCCGGCCGTGTAGACCGCGGTCAGGTCGGCGCAGTTCGAGATGGTGTCGCCGATCGCGACCGGGCCGCCCGCATTGTCGGGGTTGACGATCCGGCCGGTGATAAGCGGGCGCGTGGCGGTGGTCATGCCGACCGCGGCCTGGCCGTACTCCCAGCGGATCCGGGTGATGTACTCGCCCGCGCCCAGGCCCGGAGGCGGCGCGGTCAGCGTGGTGCTCGTGCTGGTGTTGGGCGAGCTCCCCCAGAGGGTGAAGACGCCGAGCGCCGTGTTCTTCTCGTAGCTCACCCGCACGCCCTCGCCGGCGGCGAAGTCGCTCAGGTTGGCGTAGCTGCCGGTGGTGACGCTGATCAACTGCATCTCGACCGGCAGCGTGTCGATGACGACCAGGTTGTCGAGCGGCACGTTGCCGCTGTTCGAAGGCACGAGGTCGTAGCTGAAGGTCTGGTTGAGCGTCGGCGGGTTGGGCGTGCCGCCCGCCATGTTCTTGCTGAAGCCGGAGCCCGGGCTCGGCACGAACGTCGTCACCGGATGGGTGACGGTGCCGGGGCCGAAGGTCTGCGCGGGCTGGCCGAGCGGCGTCGCGTCGGTCACGAAGCTGTTCGTGACGTTGGTGCCGGACGGGAACGTGCCGCTGGGGAAGGTGACGTTGACCGCGATGTCGCAGTTGCCGCCCGGTCCCAGGGGGACGGTGCAGGGGCTCGTCCAGGTCACCGTGGCCGGCGTGGTGCCGACGCAGCCGGGCTGGCAGTCCGCCGCCGGAGTGGAGCCGTTGAACACGGTGCCCGGGGGGAGCGTGTCGGTGACCGGCCCGATCGCGGTGAGGTTGAGGACGCCCGTGGTGTTGGGGACCGAGATGCGCAGCCGGTAGGTCTCCGGCAGGTCCAGGTTCGCGGGGGTGGTCTGCAGGGTCTTCTGGAGGGACACCTGGACCGTGGCCACGGCGGTGACGACCACCGGCGGCGTGGTGAACGTTCCCGGAGAGGCGCCCAGGTTGATGCCGTCCGCGGTGTTCGTGGCCGTCGTGCCGTTCGGGGTCGAGCCGTTCGGGAAGCGGACGTTGATGATCAGGTCGCCGCTGTTGCCCGCGGGCAAGGGGGTGATCATCACGAACTGGACCCGCGTGCGGCCGCTGCCCATGTAGTTGGGGGTCACGTTGATGGCCGCGACGTCCCCGGTCGGGCTGGAGGGCACCGTGGAGAGCTGCTGCACCTCGGGGGGCAGAAGGTCCACCACCTCGGCGTTCAGGCAGGGGCCTGACGTGCTGCTGCAGTTGTACGTCAGCCGGTAGCCGAATGTCTGGCCGACCTGCTTGGTGTTCCCTGGATCGACCTGGATGGCCGATTTGAGCAGCGGCTGAGCCCCTGCCATCGCCGCGGCCAGCGCACACAGCGCGGCCACGGCAGTTACACGAAAGGCCTTGCGCATCCCTTCCTCCTTGGATCAGAACGGTGAAGACAATCAAACAGCCAAAGCCGATGAGCGCACCGCGGCTTGGCTAAAGGAATTGGATCTATACAGCGGCGTGAATATTAGTCGAAAAAAAGACGAAGGGTCCAGAGCCCTTCCTGACGATTTCCTGACGCCTTCCTGGTCTACCCGGGAAGAGGCGGAAGGCTCCCTCTCCCATGTCAGGGATCAACCTCTCCCTCCCCTCGCCGCGCGAGGGGAGGGCCGGGGAGGGGAGAATGGGATCAACTACATTTCGAAGGCCTGCGTCCAGGCGTCCGGACCCGGAGCCGGGAGAGCGCGGAGGGCGTCGACGACCTCCCTTGCGGTCTGGAACCGCTCGTCCCGCTGCTTGGCGGTCAGCGTCTCGAGGAAGGTGATCCACTCCGCGGGGGTCTCCGCCCGGAAGGTGCGGATGTCGGGGAGCTTCTCCTGGAGCTGCTTGAGGGCGAGAACCGTGGCGTCGGGGCTCTCGAACGGCTCGCGGCCGGCGATGAGGGTGAAGGCGAGGATGCCCAGCGAGTAGAGGTCGGAGCGGCCGTCCAGCTCCATGCCCTTGAGCTGGTCGGGGGACATGTAGGACGGTGAGCCGAGCACGAAGCCGGCCTGGGTCAGGGTCGGGTCGCGCCGGCCCTGGACGCGCGCGATGCCGAAGTCGAGGATCTTGGCCCGGGTCTCGGTGACCATGATGTTCGCGGGCTTGAGGTCGCGGTGGACGATGCCCAGCAGGTGGGCCTCATGGAGCCCCTCGGCCACGTCGGTGAGGATGGCCCGGACGCGCTCGAACGGCACCGGCGAGTCCTGCGCCACCACCCGGTCGAGGCTGCGGCCCTCCAGGTGCTCCATGGTGACGAAGATGCCGCCCGGGAAGCGGCCGATGTCGTACACCCTCACCACGTTGGGATGGGTGATCCGGCGGCAGATCTGCACCTCGCGCAGGAGCCTCGCCTCGTCGGCAGAGCCTTCCTCGGAGCTTTCCAGAAGCGTCTTGATGGCCACGGTCTCGCCAAGCTCCAGATCCTGGGCCTTGTAGACCCTTCCCATGCCGCCCCGGCCGAGCTGGCCGAGGATGTCGTAGCGGCCGGCGATCCGCTGGCCCGGCGCCACCGCGCCGGTGGCCGTGGTGCTGAGAGGGGTGACCGCGACCGGCGCGGGCTCCGGCGGCGGGGGCGGCTCGCTCAGCCGCTGCATCCGCTCCCGGGCGCCCGGGTGGCTCGGATCGAACGCCAGCGCCTGCTGATAGCTGCGCTGGGCGCGGTCCAGGTCGCCCTGGATCTCGCGGGCCCGGCCTTCCCAGAAGAGGCGCTCGGCACCGGTCTGGATCTGACCCAGGCGGCGCAGCAGCTCCTCGTGGAAGCCCTCCTCGATCAGCAGCGGCGCCACGAGGAGGACCGACCTCTCGAAGTCCGGATCGCCCGGCTGGATCTGGAGCAGCATGGCCGCCGCCCTTGCCTTGTCCCCCCGGCTCAGCAGGCCCGAGGCCTCGCTCAGCGCCTTGCCGGCCCGGCCGGTGCTCCGCGCCTGGGGCTCCCGGGCGGCCTTGCGTTCCGCGAGCTCGGCCGCGCGGGCGGGCAGCCCCGCCGCGGTGAAGCAGCGGGCTGCATCCTTGGGCCTGCCGGCCTTCAGGTAGGCCTCGGCGGCGCGCGCCGGCTCGCCGGTCGCCTCCCAGCGGTACGCGGCGCGCGCCCAGTCCTGGCCCGCTTCGTAGGCTTCGGCGGCTTCGCGCGACTGGCCGATCTGCGCGAACAGGTTTCCGGCCTCCACGGCCCGCCCGCTGCGCAGGTGGATGCGCGCCATCTGGCGGTCCCGGTCTGGACAGCGGGCCGCCACCTTCGCGGCCTTCGCGGTGTCTCCGATCTCCAGGTAGCAGTGGATGGCCTCTTCGAGGCGGCCGGACTCCTCCAGCAGGGCCGCAACCCGGGGGCTGGGCGGGATCGAGCCCAGCAGCGCGGCGGCGGCACCGTCGCGGCCGAGCTGGCGCAGCAGATCGAGACGCAGGACGGTGATCTCCTCGGCCCGGCCCTGGATCATTCCCCCGGCGCTCTTCGGGTTCTCCTCCAACTGCTGGAGCGCCTCCTTGAGCTTGCCCGCGCGCTGGTAGCAGCGCGCCGCTTCCAGACGGTCCCCGGCGCGCTCGAAGTACCGGGCCGCGCGCAGCGGGTCGTTCAGGGCCAGGGCGGAAGCCGCGGCGCTGGGCAGGTTCCAGGCCGCTTCGAACAGGGGGATGGCGAGCTCGTGATTCCTGCGGGACGCCAGCAGCTCGCCCGCGGCGCCGAGGCCGGCGTTGGCATAGCCTTCAGGAATGCGGCCCATGCCGGCCATCAGGGAGCAGCGGACCAGCTCTTCTTCGTCTTTGGATTCGGCGGCCAGCTTCGACGCCTTCAGCCACTCCCCGGCCTTGGCGTAGGCCTCGATGGCCTTCCGATAGTCGCCCTTGCGGACGTGCTCCTCGGCCGCCTTCTTGGGATCCTGGATCGATCGGGAGCGGAGGATCATGGGGGATTGAAAGCGCTTGTCTGGCGATTGGAGGGTAGTGGGAGGGTGCGTATAGCTTACAACGAACGTGAAAGCCAGGAGCTTCCCGGTTGTAAATTCCGACCGCCAGACCGCTCGGGGACCTCAGGAGGACGACTTCAGGGAATTCAGGGAACGGTCGGCTCGAGCTTGACCATCCGCGCATCCGAGAGCTTGCCGTTCTCGAAGACGCGCAGCACCAGCGACGAGCTGCCGCCGCTCGCCACGCAGCCGGTGAGCAGGACCCAGCCGTCGCCCTTGGGGACGAGAACCTGCGACAGCGGCAGCGATTCGCTGCGGGTGCGGATCTCGCTGCGGGCGTCGGACAGGCGCACCCACTGGCCGTTCTGGGACAGCCGGGTGAGGACGATCTTCTCTTCGGAAGGCAGCCGGCGGTCGAACCAGGCGAGCTTGAGCGATCCTTCGTGGTCGCCGAAGGGAAGGTCGATCCACCAGTCGCTGCCCTGGCGCCACATGCCGACCGTCTTCTCGGGAGTCTCCCAGGGGGTCCAGGTGGAACGGCGCCAGCTCTTGCCGGAGTCGTCCGAGA
Organism: Holophagales bacterium; assembly: GCA_031390755.1. Lineage (GTDB taxonomy): Bacteria > Acidobacteriota > Thermoanaerobaculia > Multivoradales > UBA5704 > DATMER01. Next base: position 30,368 of record JANMTS010000154.1, on the reverse strand, counting down.
GATAGACCACGCCGTCCGAGGAAAGGTAGGCGGCGGAGGAGCCGGTGAGGGCGACGAGCTGGCCGCGCCGCGCCGCGGGCAGGCTGGGCACGCCCGCGACCCAGGCCTCGGGCCGGCCGGAGGCGGAGAACAGGCCGGTGCCGACCAGCACGCCGTCCGCGCGCTGCGGCGCGGGCAGGGCCACGGGCTGGCCCACCGCCGACACCGTCATCGTGCCGCGGCTCTCCCAGTCCCGGTCCTTGAGGCGGAAGGCCTCCACGTGGACGCTGCCGGCCTCCTGCGTGGGCAGCACGACCAGGAACCAGGCCGTGCCGGTACGGTCGTAGGTGGAGCTGATCGTGGTCGCGGTCGGCACCCGCAGCGGCTCGCCCACCGGCTTCCAGACGGAGCCGGTCCAGGCCACGGGCTGGAGGCAGTTGTCGCCGCAGGGGGTGGCGGCGAGCACCGGGCCCGGACCCACCGAGCCGCCGAAGCGGCCGGCCGTCCTGTCCGGCAGCAGCCGGGCCTGGCCGCCGTCGCGGCTCACCTCCACCAGCCAGCCGGAACCAGAGCCTGCGCCCGAGGCGGAGAACAGCATCGACCCGGACGTGGAGTCGATCCCCAGGAGGGTGACCGGGTTCGTGCTGCCGCAGACCGGGCCGGCGGCTTTGACCGCCTGGGGCGCCGCGGCCAGCACGGCCGGCGCCGCAGGAATTGTCAGGACCAGAAAGCCAAGACAAGTGAAGAGGCGGCGTCGGCCGGTCATGTCGGTTCTCCCGGGAAGGGGTCAGGAATGGGTGCGCGTCTGCCGGATCGCCCGGGTCCAGTGCTGCGCCCGCAGCCCCTGGATGCGGCGGATCCTCTCCTCGGCCACCCGGTCGGCGGCGCGGTAGGTGGGGATCGACTCCTCGCGCGAGATCTGGAACACGCGCGCCATGTTCGCATAGATGCCGCGGGCCATCTGCATGGCGCGGTCGCGGTTGTAGCCGGTCAGCTCGTTGTACACGTTGATCAGGCCGCCGGCGTTGCCCACGAAGTCGGGTGCATAGAGGATGCCGCGGTCGTGGAGCGCCTTGCCGTCCCGCTCCTCGTCCTTGAGCTGGTTGTTGGCGGCGCCCGCGATGATCTTGCAGCGCAGGGCCGGGACGGTGACGTCGTTGAACACGGCGCCAAGGGCGCAGGGCGCGACCACGTCGCAGTCCACGGCGAGGATCTCGCCGACCGGCACGATCTCGGCTCCCAGCTCCTCGCTGGCGCGCGCGGTGCGGTCGGGGTCGATGTCGGCGGCGAACACCTTGGCTTTCTCTTTCCGGAGGAAGCTCGCCAGGTGCTGCCCGACGTTGCCGAGCCCCTGGATCGCCACGGACCGGCCGGCGAGCGTGGCGCCCTCGCCGAAGCGGTGCTCGACCGCGGCCTTCATGCCCTGGAGCACGCCGAACGCCGTCACCGAGGACGGATCGCCGCTGCCGCCGTGCGAGGGCGAGACGCCGGTGACCCAGCGGGTCTCGGACAGGATCGCCTCCATGTCGTCCATGTTGGTGCCGACGTCCTCGGCGGTGATGTAGAGGCCGTTGAGGGACTCCACGTACTTGCCGAAGCTGCGGAAGAGCGCCTCGCTCTTGTCGGTCTTCGGGTCGCCAAGGATGACGGCCTTGCCGCCGCCGAGGTTCAAGCCGGCCGCGGCGGCCTTGTAGGTCATGCCGCGGGAGAGGCGCAGCACATCGGTGAGCGCCTCGTCCATGCTCTTGTAGGGATACATGCGGACCCCGCCGAGGCCGGGTCCGAGAACGGTGGAATGAACGGCGATGATGGCCTGCAGGCCCACCTCGGGGCTGGAGCACACGAGCAGCCGCTCGTGTCCCATCTCCGCCATCTGCTGGAAGAGCTCCATGTCACTCCCTTTCCAAGGGAAAAAAGGTCTGCGATGGTTGGCGCCGCTCCCGGTGGGGAACCGCGAAACGGCGCCAAGCATAACCGATCTACCGGGGAGATGACCGTAGGGGCAGGCCTTGTGCCTGCCCTCTTGGGGCCGAGGCGAACCTGATGACTGTAGGGGCAGGTCTTGTGCCTGCCCGGGCGGGTGGAGGGCCGAGAATTCGTCGTGGCGCGGGCAAGGGCAACCACAAGGGTTGCCCCTACAGCGTTCTCCGCGCCGCCCCTACAGCTTCGCCAGGGCGGCGAGAACCTGCTCGTCGTGGCCGTCGACGTTCACCTTGTGCCAGGCCTTGGCCACCTTGCCCTCGCGGTCGATGAGGAAGGTGGAGCGCTGGATGCCCATGGACGTGCGGCCCATGAACGTCTTCTCCCGCCAGGCGCCGTAGAGGTCCGCCACCTTGTGGCCCTCGTCGGCGAGGAGGGGGAAGTTGAGGCTGTACTTGTCGCGGAACTTGCCGTGGCTGGCCACGCTGTCCGGGGAGAGGCCGAGCACCACGGCGCCCTTCTCTTCCATGTCGTTGCGGCGGTCGCGGAAGGCGCAGGCCTCCTTGGTGCAGCCGGGCGTGTCGTCCTTGGGGTAGAAGTAGAGCACGACGGGCTTGCCGCGGAAGTCCGAAAGCCGGACATCGCGGCCGTCGTCGGCCTTGAGCGTAAAGTCGGGGGCGGTGTCGCCCGTCTCGATCCAATCGGCCATCTGAGTGTCCTCCTGAGGAGAGAAATCGGCGCCGGCCGCGCCGGCCGCGCCGGATATGGCGGCAGGGCGGCCTGAAGGCAGTCTATCTCAAGCCGCAGGGCTCTCCGCCGGCCGCCGGATCAGATACGCCTCGGCGTCCCAGAGCTGGAACGGCTGCGAGCCGGAGATCACCAGCTCGAGCCCGAACGTGCGGCACAGCCGGGCCACGTCGCGGCGGTCGGCATGGCGGCTGGGCCGGTAGGAGAAGTTCAGGAGCGCGAAGTGGCCGCCGGGCTTGAGCACGCGGGCGATCTCCATGAAGTGGATGGAGACCAGATCCGGCCCGCCCTGGAAGATGTAGGGGAAGGAGTCCGCGGCGAGCACCAGGTCGAGCGAGGCGTCCTTGAACTTGAAGAGCTCATGACCCGACCCGCGCGAAAATCGAACGTTGCGCAGCCCGGCGCACCGCCGCCGCGCGGCGGCGATCATCTTCGGCGAGATGTCGACGCCGTGGATCGCCTTCACCCGCGGCGCGATCGCGGCCGTGAACCGGCCGATGCCGCAGCCCAGGTCGAGCACGGACCGGGTCGGACCGAGGATGCCCCAGCGCTCGAAGAGGTCCATGGTTTCGCGGGTGCAGGCGTCGAGGATGTCCACGTCCCCGAGGCAGTAGGCCGCGACGCTCGCCACCTCGTTGAGGACGACGGCCCGGTCGAAGAACCGCCGGCACTCGTCGATCGCCTCTTTCGGCTCCTGGCCGGAGCCGCCGAGCTCGGGATGCTCGTGGAGGATCACCGCCGCGTCCTCGCAACCGGGCCGGTGGTCGCGCAGCAGTGCCAGCATGGCGGAGAACGGATTCTCGTCGTCGCCCTCCTTCACCAGCGACCCCAGGATCTCCTCGGTCTCCCGCAGACTGTCCGTGGCGAGCAGCATCCGGGCCAGGCTCACCGGCACCGAGGCATCCCCCTTGAGCAGCTCCTCCAGCACGGCCCGCACCTCGTCATGGTCGAGCCGTTCGACGCGGGCGAAGAGGTCGAGGGGCTGGAGGGGTGGGGGAGGCGGCATCAGAGCCAGCTTTCGATTTCGGGATGATCCTGGAGAACCTGGAGGCATTCCTCTCCGAGGAGGATTTTGGCCGATGGGCCCTTGGCGATTCTGAGCAGGGCGGCGAAAACCCCGGAGTGCGGTAGCTGCTTGACTGCATCTTTTAGCCTCGCTGCTTCCGCGGCGTCTCCTGCGGCCAAGTGCCGGGAGTAGTTGGCGATAAGATGCGTAAGGACTGCCCAGGTATTCTTCCGGCCCTGGACGAGGGTGGGTCTCGCCAAGCCATAAACCTGATCACTCTGCTCCCCCTTCGGCGTCAGCGTCTCGTAAATGCCGGTGGTTGGGGAGAGCAGCAGGTGGTCGGCGGGCTCCTCTTCCAGTGGGTTCAGGAGCAGAGGAAGGTTCTGGGCGTCCAGGGGGAAGCGCTTGCTCTTCTTGTTGTTGCATTCCGAGCAGGCGAGCACGTAGTTGGCCCAGACGAAAGCCCGGTCTGGGTAGGTCGCCTTGGGCCAGAAGTGGTCGATCGCCGTGCCCTTGCTGTCCTCGCAGTACATGCAGCGGACGATGCCGGACGCCATGATTTCCAGCGTGCGGCGGATCTCTTGAAAGGCCTTGTTGCTCTGAAGCTTCCAGAGCTGATCCACCTTGGAGTTCGGATTCGCGTTGTTCGCGACATCGGCATTCCGTTTGCCGAGAAACGCCAGGGCCTCGCTGCTCAGAGAGAGCCTTTGCAGGCGTCTCATACGTCGACGGTGAGCTTGCGCAGGAGTTGTTCAATGTTCTCGGTCGGCGTCTGGGGAAGCTGAGACCTAAGCTTCTGAAGAAGGGCCTCGTCGCCAAGCGTCGCTTCCCGGAGCTGCAACTGCGCTTCCAACTCCGCGACCTCTTCGCGGAGCTTCTCGGATTTCCTCGAATAGAGGGTCTCGAGGCCGAACAGCTCGGTCAGCACCGCGTCGTCCGCGCTGCCGTTCACCACCGTGTAGTAAAGCTCTTCGGAGACGTGCTCGACCGGCCGGTCCTCGCCTGGAGCGGGCAGGCGGATGAGACCGCGGGGATCGGCCGCCTGGCAGACGAAGGGGCTGTGGGTCGTCACGATGAACTGAATGTTCGGGAAGTGCCGCTTCAGCCAGAAGCCGATCCGCTTCTGCCAGGAGATGTGGAGGTGCAGGTCGACCTCGTCGATGAGGACGACTCCCTCGTGAAGAACCTTGGGGCAGGTGCCTTCCTCGTCGGTGACGTCCTCGATCCTCAAGGGGCGGAAGCACAGATAGAGCTGGCGGACGATGTCGATGACCAGGGCTGCGACTGTGCGATAGCCGTCGCTGAGCTCGGTCAGCGGCAACTCGGCGTCGTAGGTTCGGACCTTGATTCCCGACGAATCGATGCCTTCGATACGGACATCGTCGAGCAGAAGGCCATCGTTGAGAAGACGGAGCAAGCCCTGCTCCACTTGAGCGGCGGCGGAGTCTCCTTCAAGCCTCTGAAGATAGATCTCACGCAGCCAGACTGTCCCTTCGATCAGCGAAGCGTCTTCGCGGAACAGGCTTACGAAGCGGGCAAGACGCGAGGGGCCGGCCATGAGCCTTTGAGCGTCCGCAGCGTGGCCGGACAGCCGGCGGTATGGTCCATAGGCAGCCGCGAACCAGCCTTCGGCGCCGTCGACCCAGGGTCCAAAGCCTGAGAGCCGATCGACGTTTGGCTTGAAACTTAGGGACGGCTCGCGGCTGGTGACCGGCCTGTCCCACTGCAATGCCAAGTTCGAAATGACCTCCGCGCTAGAGGACTCCTTCTCGGATTCTGTTCCAAGCCACAAGTGGACGGAAGCGATGCTCGCTCCGACCCGAAGCCAGCTCGAAAAGCTCTCCAGAAGGGCTCGGGCCGCGTCAGGGCCAGCCAGCGTCAAGGCGATCGCCTTGAGCAGCGTCGACTTTCCAGAGCCGTTTCTGCCGACCAGCACGGTCCAGCCCGCCAGACCTCCATCAGGTCGGGTCAGGTCGATAGCGACCTCGCGGAAGCCCCGGACGTTCAGGATGCCGATTCTCTTTACATGCACGCCGGTATCTTACCCTCGGAGCCCTCCGGACCGCAGGAAAGAGCGCTAAGCTTTCGCTATGAAACGAGCGATCCTTCCTCTCCTGTTGCTCCTGGCCGTCGCCTTTGCCCTGGAAGCCGCGGCCGAGCCGCCCGCCCGCCGGCTGAAGCTCAAGCGCTGCCGCATCCCCGAGATCCCCGGGGAGACCGTGCGTTGCGGCACCTACGAGGTGTTCGAGAACCGCGGCGCAGGAACTGGCCGGAAGATCGCTCTTCGGGTGGTGGTGATCCCGGCCCGGAAGAAGCCCGTCGCGCCCGATCCCCTGGTCTTCTTCGAGGGCGGACCGGGCGGCTCGGCGATCGATTCGGGGGCGGGCCTGATGGAGGAGCTCTCCGCCGTCCTCCAGCATCGGGACATCCTGCTCGTCGACGCCCGCGGCACCGGCGGCTCCGGGCCTTTGAATTGCCCGGGTCCCAACGGCCCGGCCGACGTGGTCGCCGCCGTTCAGGAGACGCTCGACCGGTTCCACGACGCGGAGTCGGCCCGCCGCTGCCGCGCGGCCCTGGAGAAGGACCACGACCTGACCCAGTACACCTCCGAGACGATCGTCGACGACGTGAACGACGTCCGGGCCGCGCTCGGCTATGCGAAGGTCAACCTCCTCGGAGCTTCGTATGGCACCCGGGCCGCCCAGGTCTACCTGAAGCGCCACCCGGAGACCGTGCGGACCGTGATCCTGGAGGCGGTCGTCCCCATCGACAGCCGCATCCCCCGGTCGCTGCCGCGGCAGACGGAGACCGCGTTCGAGCGGACGATTGCGGCCTGCGCCGCCGACCGCTCCTGCCGTGCGGCCTTTCCCTTTCCGCGCCGAGACCTGGAAGCGTTGCTCGGCCGGCTCGAGGTGGAGCCCGAGCCCGTGACCGTGCGCGACGAGGCCGGGAAGCCGCACGAGATCAAGCTCTCCCGCAACGGCGCGGCCCAGACCGTCCGGTACCTCTTATATAGGCCGGGCGGAGCGCGGCTCCTGCCTCTTTACCTGCGCGAGGCCGCGGCGGGCAACATCCAGCCGCTCGGTCAGGTGGCCTGGGACATCGCGTACGGCATGAACAGCGAGAGCTCCGACGGCCTCTATCTGTCCGTCACCTGCGCCGAGGACGTGGCGTTCGTGGACCGGGGCGAGGCTCTTCAGTTGGCCTTCGGCACGTTTATCGGCGACGCCCGCCTGCGCCAGCAGACGTCGTCGTGCGACGCATGGCCGGCCGCGAAGCTGCCGGCGAGCTTCCTGGAGCCGGTGCGCTCGGCCGTGCCGGCCCTCCTCGTGGCGGGCGAAAACGATCCGGCGACGCCGCCCGATTGGGCGCAAGCCGTGGCGGCGGGCCTCACGGGCAGCCGGCTCCTCGTGATCCCCAACGGCGCCCACTCGTTCGACGGCCTGGAAGGCGCCGAGTGCGTCCAGCGCCTGGCCACGCAGCTGGTGGAGACGGGCAGCGCGGAGGGGCTCGACCTGGACGCCTGCCGCGCGGCGATCAAGCCCCCGCCGTTCTCAACAACGCTGGAAAAAACCCCGTAGAGACGCCCCAGTCCGTCACCCGAAACTTCACCGGGTCAGAAATTCGGGGCGTCTCAACCTGTCCGTCACCACGGACGTACGGGACGTGGTGGCACCGCATGTTTCGGTGGCGGCGTGAGGCGGGTTCGCCGGACTGACCGGCCCGGCCGGCTCGGAAGAGCGCGCCGAAGCGGGGCCGAGCTGCAACAAACAACCTTCTGTTGCAACAAGGAAAGCCTTCCCGGCCACGCGGAACGCTTGTTTGTTGCAAAGCGACCTTTCCTGTTGCAGAACGTCTCTTCCTTGTTGCAACTCAACCTCTCCCTGGCAGCAGGCAAGGTCAACTTGCAACAAATAAGCTCTCCCGATCAGCGGGAGACCTTATGTGTTGCAAAGAAGACTTGTTTGTTGCAATTTGAAGTCAACCTGCAACAAGGAAGGTTCTCCCGGCGCCCCGCAAAGCCTGTTTGTTGCAGGTTGATCCCGCTCCCGTACAATGTTGCCTCCCTTCGAGAGGAGCTTCGATGCGCGCAAGGGCCTTGGCCTTCCTGATTCTCTGTCTTCTTTCTCCGGCGCTGGCGGCGCAACCGGGCCGCGCTGACGCACCGCCAGACCCCCCGGCCGGGGAGTGGCTGTCCAGCGCGGCCGTGCCGGGCTTTCGCTTCAAGGTCCGCATCGCGGGCGCCACGGCGGGACGGAAGGAGGCGGCCTGCATCGGAGAGACGCTCTGCGTGAGCGGCGCACTGGCTGGCAGGTCCGAGGTCTTCCTGCGCGTCGTCGGGCCCAAGCCGAACGGCCGCCTCTGGCCGACGCTCGTGAAGTTCTCCACCTCGCTGGTGGAGGTCTGGGTCGAGCAGACGGGGGCGGGCGCTTCGGACGAGATTCGCTACTACCAGCTCGCCGGCTCGGGGCAGGGGAGCAGCCTGCCGGGAGTCGTCGACCGCTCGGGCTTCCCTCCGACGGCCGGGGCTTCCATCGAATCCGATGAGAAGACCAGATCGGAGCCGTTGCAGACCGTCTCCGCCAGCCTGTTTGCGGACCTCTGGCCCGGCGCCGCCTCCGGCAAGCCGCGGAGCTTCGTGCGCAGCGGCGGCCTGATCTACTTCTTCGCCGATTCGCCGGGCGTGACCAATCAGGTCTGGCGCACGGACGGAACCGCGGCGGGCACATTCCGGGTGACGCCCGAGGGCTTATCCTTCCGATCCATCTGGCCGGCCGAGTCGGGGTTGGCGTACTTCCAGGGTCCATCGGACGACCCGGAGGCTTCTGACCGCGAGGCGGTCTGGCGTAGCGACGGCACCGAGGCGGGTACGTTCCGGGTGGCGACGACGGCGCTGCTCCGCGGCACCGGGCTGGTGAGCCCGATCGTCTGTTACGTTCCCGAGTTGAATCGTTTCTTCTTTGTCGCCAGCGAGCTCGGAGCGTCCAACTTCGAGCTCTGGGTCTCGGACGGCACCGCCGCCGGAACCCACCGGCTCGTGGATCTGAATCCGAACGGAGGCTCCTATCCCGGCCGCATGTTCGCGTTCGACGGGCGCCTGGTCTTCTCGTCCAGAGGCCCGGCGGGCAGCGCGGACTGGGAGATCTGGACCAGCGATGGAACCGAAGCCGGAACTCACCGGATCCGGGATCTGTACGACGGGCCCGACGGCGTGCAGGAGATCAACGTCGAGGGAGGGACGCTTCTGTTCCTGGCAGGTCAACCCCTGCAGCTCTGGCGTAGCGACGGCACCGAGGCCGGAACCGTGAAGATTGCCGACACGAACACCTTCTCGGGTGAAGCCTTGAGCTGGATCGGAGGCCGCCTGTTCTTCTCCCTGTCGACGAGCGGCATCCTGACAGACCAGCTCTGGGCGACGAACGGAAGCTTGTCCGGCGCGACCCAACTCCTTCAAGTGCCGGATCCCGGCCCCGACCTGGACTGGGGCCTGTTCCTGGCGCCGGTCGGCAATCAGGCATTCTTCAACTGGCCGAACAAGGACTTCGGCTCGGAGCCCGCCATCTCGGACGGCACTCCGGGAGGGACGCGGCGCCTCGCGGATCTCTGCCCCGGAGCCTGCAGCTCCTCCCCGCATCCCGTCATCCCCTACAAGGGAAGGCTGGTGTTCAACGCGCGCGACGGCGTGTCCGGAAACGAGCCCTGGATCACGAACGGGACCGCCGCGGGGACGGTGCGCCTCGGCGACCTCTGCCCGGGCGAGTGCTCGTCCTTCGCGGGCGACGCCGTCGAGATCGGCGGGAGTCTCATCTTCAGCGCATCCAGTGACGAGGGCAGGCAGATCTGGACCTCCGACGGCACGGCCGCCGGAACGGTCCCGGTCACCGACTTCCCGGAGGGCTTCCTCCAGGACGTGGCCACGAGGGCCGTCGGGGTCGTCCCCGGAGGCCTGCTCCTGGTCGGCCAGGACGAGGCGCACGGGGAGGAGCTCTGGTTCCTTCCGCTCGAAACGACGCCCGAAGACCCCGAGCCGCCCGCGGGCGCCTGGATCACCTCGGCGTCGATGCCGGGTTTCCGCGTCAAGGCGCGGCTCACCGCGGGCTCGGAGGTCCGCGGCGTGCGCTCGGAGCCGTGCATCGGCGAGACCCTCTGCCTGAGCGGCGCGCTGCCCGGCCGCCCCGAGCTGTTCGTCCGGGTCGTCGGGCCGAAGCCGAACGGCTACCTCTGGCCGACCCTGGTCCGATTCACCACCTCGACCGCGGAGGTGTGGATCGAGCAGCTGAGCACGGGCACCGTCCGGTATTACAGGATGGAGGCGCCGGCCCGGGACAGCGAGCAGCTGGACGGCTTCTTCGACCGGACGGGGTTCCTGCCATGAAACAACGAGCCGCCACCCTCCTGATTCTCTGTCTTCTTTCGCCGGCCGTCACGAAGGCCGCCGATCCCGGGCCCGAGGATTTCGGCGCGCCCGAGCTGGTCAAGGATCTGGGGCCGGAGAGCACCGAGGCTTGGGATTTCCGTCCGCTCGGCGACATCGTCGTTTTCCGGGCGAGGCAGGACACGACCACGATCTGGAGGACGGATGGCACCGCGGCCGGAACCTATCCCCTCCAGGCGGACGACGATCTCCATACCTACGCGGATTCGGACGACGGCCGGAACCTCTACTACTTCCGTCGTGACAGCGCGGAGAATCCCTACGAGCTGTGGCGGACCGACGGGACCGTGGCGGGAACGCTGGCTTTGACGTACGGAATGGGGTTCGGCAAGTTCTTCGATCCCATCCTTTGGCCCTGGTCGGCGGCCGTGCGGGAGACGGGCCTCTATTTCTTCGCGGCAGACCTGATTGGTAGCGGCTATGACTACGAGCTCTGGGCCACCGACGGCACCCGGGAAGGGACGCGTCTCGTCAAGGACATCCGCCCGGGGCAACCCTCCTCCCTTCCCAGTCAACTGACCTCTTTCGGCGGCAAGGTCATCTTCACCGCCCGGCTGTCCGAGACCTTTGGTGACGAGGAGCTGTGGAGCAGCGACGGCACCGCCGCCGGGACCAAGCGCTTGAAGGATCTATACCCGGGACCCGACAACATCCGCTTCGTCCGGCGGATGCGGGATGGTTCGGTTGGCCTGGGGCTGATCGTCATCGCCGGTACCTGGGATCAACTCGGGATCTGGCGCAGCGATGGTACGGAGAAGGGGACGGTCCTCGTCAAGGACATCGGTGTGGTGGGGTACGTCCATTACGCGATCAACGTGGGCCGGCGCGTCTTCTTCACCGTGAGCCGGGACGCCAACTGGCCAACGGAGCTGTGGGCGACGGACGGAACCGCGGCCGGCACGGTCCAGGTGCTGTCCCAAATTCCACCGGGGAACGATTCCCAGTGGTACCTCTACCTGTATCCGGTCGGCGACCTGCTCTCCTTCAGGCTGTCGGATCCGGAGCATGGCTTCGAACCCTGGATCTCGGACGGGACGGTCGCGGGGACCGGACGGATCGGCGACATCTGCCCCGGCCCGTGCAACTCGGAAGCGGGGATACTGGCACCGATCCCTGGGACCTCGCGCGGGGTCCTCAGGGCTACGGACGGAGCATCAGAGGGTGTTCAATGGCTCGTCGACCTCAAGCCCAACGGCAATCCCCGGAGACTGAGCGATCTCTGCCCCGGCTGCGGCATCAGCTGGAGTTCGGGGCTTCCGATCGGGGGCTGGCTGATCCACGCCGCGACCGGGCCCCAGGGCCAGGAGCTCTGGGCGTCCACCAACGGTCTGCCGGACACGGCCTTTCCCATTACCGACTTCGCCGAGGAGAGCTGGCTCCTTTCCAGGCTGTCGATCCCGGCTCAGCCGGACCGGGCGTTCTTCCTCCACAAGGTCGAGGGCGAGAACGCGAAGCTGTACAGCCTCAAGGTGCCGACGCGGGAGACCCCTCCCGTCGATCCGGACCCGCCGGCCGGGGAGTGGCTGACCAGCGCGGCCGTGCCGGGCTTCCGCTTCAAGGTCCGCATCGCGGGCGCCACGGAGGGGAAGAGGGAGGCGGCCTGCATCGGCGAGACGCTCTGTGTGAGCGGCGCGCTGCCCGGCCGGTCCGAGGTCTTCCTCCGCGTCGTCGGACCCAAGCCGAACGGCCGCCTCTGGCCGACGCTCGTGAAGTTCTCCACCTCCCAGGTGGAGGTCTGGGTCGAGCCGACGGTGGCGGGAGCCTCGGATGGGATCCACTATTACCAACTCGCCGGCTCGGGGCAGGGGAGCACCCTGCCGGGAGTCGTCGACCGCGACGGCTTCCCGCCGACGGCCACCCCAGCGGAAGCCGCGGAAACCGATCTCCTCGCGACCGACGCGATCACCGCGATCACCGCGATCGCCGCCGACCCGGAGCCGCCCGCGGGCGCCTGGATCACCTCGGCGTCGATGCCGGGCTTCCGCGTCAAGGCCCGGCTCACCGCGGGCTCCGAGGTCCGCGGCGTGCGGGCGGAGCCGTGCATCGGCGAGACCCTCTGCCTGAGCGGCGCGCTGCCCGGCCGGCCGGAGCTGTTCGTGCGAGTCGTGGGGCCGAAGCCGAACGGCTACCTCTGGCCGACCCTGGTCCGGTTCACCACCTCGACCGCGGAGGTGTGGATCGAGCAGCTGAGGACCGGGACGGTCCGGTATTACAGGATGGAGGCGCCGAGCAGGGACAGCGAGCAGCTGGACGGCTTCTTCGACCGGACGGGGTTCCTGCCTTAGAGCGCGCGGGGACTCAGCTCCTGATACGATGCGCCGACTGGACAAACCAAGAGGAGGTGTGAGGATGGCGAGAGGTGGCAACAACGCTCCGAAGAACATCACGTGGGTGATCTGTCTCGTTCTGTATCTGGTTGCGATCCTTAACGTCTTCGGTGTCATCCACATCGATCCGCAGATCGCCCAGTGGAGCTGGATCGTGGGCTTCGCCTTGCTGCTGATCTCGGTGAAGGTCCGAGGTTTGTAGCGGGACGGGAGATCGGCAGGCGATGCGCAACCGGCTTTTCTCGGCCGCCCTGGCTCTCGGGGCGGCCTTGGCCTTTCTCATCCCGGCGCCCATGCGGGCGGCCGATGCGTTTCCGGGGCTCAAGACCCTGGAGCTGTCCGGCTACCTGAAGGCGACGGTCCACTTCGATCCCGCCGTCACCACGGTTCTCAACCAGCCGCTGTATCCGGAGGCGCCCGACGACGGTCACCTGCCGATGACCCGGGTGCTGGAGACGAAGCTCGACCGGACGAGCTCCCAGGTCTGGTGGATCGACTTCACCGAAGGCCCGAGTGACGATCCGGAGTTCCTCTTCACCCGCAAGGGCGAGACCGAGCCGGCCGGCTCCGTGACCGCGCTGGAGCTGTGGCTGCCCGGCAACGGCGCGGCCTATGCCGCCGGCCATGCCGACACGATGTTCGACAACCGCCGCAAGCTGGTCGCCAGGGGTGGCAAGGACGGCAAGGTCGTCGAGGTCGAGCAGCCGTTCTATTACGTGGGTCTCGAAGGGAAGGCGCTCCAGGATCTCGTCCTCTACGCGGCGAAGGGCGGCAAGGAGGTCGTTGCCAACATCCCGAAGGGGAACCCGGTCACCGTCCTCCTCGCCAGCGGCGAGGAGTGGTACCTGGCGAAGACCGCCTTCGGGCTCGTCGGCTGGATCCGGGTCGAGCCGTGGTCGGTCGACGCGACCGTGGTTGAAGGCCTGTTCTACGCAGGCGACTGACTCATGGTGGGCCTCTCTGGCCCGATCCGCCGCTCCAATGACTCGAAAACCTCGTCGCCGTCAAGCAATTCGCCACGCCGGGCCTGTTGAAGGCCAAGTGCGACGAACTCCTCTAGCTCGGGAGGGATGGAGACTCGGAGGGACGAGCGATTCGCCATGTCTCCAAGATACAATGGTCCGTCCAAGGGTTCAATGAAAGCACTCCACTCAACGTGAAATCCACCGAGCACATCAAGGAAGCCTCCTCGGCCGAGGAGGTTCTGAGCCTCGTGCGGGTGCTGGCCCTGGAGCTTCAGCCTGGCCGCAAGGGGCTGGGGCGCACCTCCCTCGACTCCTCCCTGGAACGGGACTTCGGGCTCGACAGCCTGGGCCGGGCCGAGCTTCTGGCCCGGCTGGAGAAGGCGTTCGGCGTCCGCCTGCCGGAAGGGCTGCTCACGTCCGCCGAGTCGCCGCGGGACTTCCTTCAGGCCCTGCTCGCCGGGGGCGGCAGGCCGTCGAGCGCGTCGAGGGGAGGGCGGGTCGAATCCGAAGAGATCCATCAGGAGCATCCGGAGATGGCCGAGCCCGCTCCGGAGCGCACCCGGACGCTCCTCGAAGTGCTCGACTGGCACGTGCGGCGCCACCCGGAGCGGCGGCACATTCTCTACTACCCCGGGGACGGCGAGCCCGAGGAGCTGACGTTCGGCGATCTCGACCGCCGCGCCCGCCAGGTGGCCGCCGGCCTGCGAGGGCTGGACGTCGGCCCGGGCCAGGCCGTGGGCATCATGCTGCCGACCTGCCTGGACTACTTCGCGGCCTTCTTCGGCACCCAGATGGCCGGCGCGATCCCGGTCCCGCTCTATCCGCCGGCGCGCAAGAGCCAGATCGAGGACCATCTCCGGCGCCAGGCGGGCATTCTGGAGACCTCCCAGGCCACCGTCCTCGTGACGTTCACGGACGTCCTGCCGCTGGCCCGGCTCCTGCGCGCCCAGATCCCGGGCCTGCGCAAGGTCGTCACCGTCCCCGACCTGTCCGGCGGCGGCGGCGCGTCCCCGGACCCTGACGCGCTTCCCGAGGTCAAGGGAGACGACATCGCCTTCCTCCAGTTCACCTCCGGCAGCACCGGCCAGCCCAAGGGCGTGACGCTCACCCACGCCAACCTGCTCGCGAACCTGAGATCCATCGGCAAGGCCGTGGACATGGGGCCGGGCGACGTGGTGGTGAGCTGGCTGCCGCTCTACCACGACATGGGCCTGATCGGCTCGTGGATGGGCAGCCTCTACTTCGGCCTGCCGCTGATCCTCATGTCGCCGCTGACCTTCCTCGCCAGGCCGTCGCGCTGGCTGTGGGCCATCCACCGGCACCACGGGACGCTGTCGCCCGCTCCGAACTTCGCCTACGAGCTGTGCGTGCGCAAGGTCGAAGCCGAGGAGATCGACGGCCTGGATCTCTCCTCCTGGCGCTACGCGTTGAACGGCGCCGAGCCCGTGAGCCCGGACGCGATGCGCCATTTCACCGAGCGCTACGCTCCCTACGGCTTCAACCCCAAGGCCCTGGCCCCGGTCTACGGCCTGGCCGAGAGCTCGCTCGCCCTGGCCTTCACGCCCGTGGGCCGCGGGCCGGTCCTCGACACGATCGACCGCGAGACCTTCCAACGGACGGGAAGGGCGAAGCCGGTGCCGCCCAACGCCCCGAACGCCGCGAACGCCCTGCGCTTCGTCTCCTGCGGCTTCCCGGTGCCGGACCACGAGATCCGCATCGTGGACGACGGGGGCAACGAGGCCGTGGAACGGCAGGAGGGGCGCCTGGAGTTCCGCGGTCCGTCCGCCACCAGCGGCTACTACCGGAACCCCGAAGCCACGGCCCGGCTGATCCGGGACCACAAGGAAGGCTGGCTCGATTCGGGCGACCGCGGCTACATCGCCGCGGGCGAAGTCCACGTCACCGGCCGCGTGAAGGACATCATCATCCGTGCCGGCCGGAACCTCTATCCCCACGAGCTCGAAGAGGCGGTCGGGAAGATCCCCGGCATCCGCAAGGGCTGCGTGGCGGTGTTCGGCTCGCCGGAGCCGGAGACGGGGACCGAGCGCGTCGTGGTGCTGGCCGAGACGCGCCTGGCCGGAACGCGGGATACCGACGAGGACGCCCTGGAGACGATGCGGCAGGCGATCCAGGAGGTGGCGATCGACCTGCTCGGCACGCCGGCCGAGGACGTGGTCCTGGCGCCTCCCAACTCCGTGCCGAAGACCTCCAGCGGCAAGGTGAGGCGGGCCGCGAGCCGCGACCTCTACGAGAGCGGCCGGATCGGCGGGCGCAGCCGGGCGGTCTGGCTTCAGCTTGTCCGGCTCGGCTGGCAGGGCCTGCGGGCGCGCACCGGAGCCTGGGCCCGCAGGATGGCTGACTATCTTTATATAGGCCGGTTCTGGGGAGCCCTCGCCCTGGCCGCCCTGCCGGTGCTCGCCGTGATGCTGACGCTCCCGGGCCTGGAGCGGCGGCGGCGCCTGGCGCGGACCTGGGCCCGGTGGTTGACGACCTCAATGGGCATGCCGGTCCGGGTCACGGGCCTCGAGAACCTGAGCCCCGGTCTGACCCGAGGGACCGAGCCGTGCCTGTTCGCCTCGAACCACGTGAGCTACCTGGATGCCTTCATCCTTACCGCGGCGCTGCCGCCGACCGCGGGCTTCGTGGCGAAGAACGAGCTGAAGGGCAGCGATCTGGCCCACAGATTCCTGCGCCGGCTCGGCGCCATGTTCGTGGAACGTTTCGACGCGAGCCAGGGCGAGGGGGAGGTGCGCAAGGTGGCGGATGCGGTGACCGCCGGCGAATCGTTCGTGATCTTCCCGGAAGGCACGTTCGACCGCATCCCGGGCCTGCGGCCGTTCCGGATGGGGACGTTCGTGGTGGCCGCGCGGACCGGTGCGCCGGTCGTGCCCGTGGTGATCCGCGGAGGCCGCACCAAGCTGCGCGGCGACGACTGGTTTCCCCGCCGCGGCGGCATCGAGGTGGAGGTGGCGCCGCCGGTCCGGCCCGACGGCACGGACTGGGCGGCGGCGGTCCGGCTGCGAGATGCAGTGAGAGAGGGAATCCTCACTCGCTGTGGCGAGCCGGATCTGACCTGAAGGCGGGTTGCGCGGAGTCGCGCAGGTCTGGGATACTGGTGACGAAACAATGACAATGCAGACGGCTGGCAAGCCGATCCCGCTGACGGCTCCGAAAGGTTCTCCAATGCAACACGAGGAGAGAGAGGCACTGCGGGCACGGGTAGGGTGCGCCCGCTCCAGGGGTTGGATCTCCGCCGCCATGCTCGCGGTGCTCGGCACGGTCGGCACGGTCCTGGGCCCTGCCGCCTTCGCGCAATCCGAGGCCGGCAAGAGCACCTGGACCTTCACCGTCGACTCCGCAAACAACCTCGTGATCCAGGATCTCGAGGCCTTCTCCACGGCCCAGGTGTCGGGGATGCGTCTCTGCCTTCGCTACTACCCGTCCTGCCCGTCGGCCTCCGACCGGCGGGCCTCCGACCTGAGGGTTGCCAAGCCGCGCTACATCCTGCGCGGCAACGGCGGGTTCGGGGACTGGCGGATCGAGCCCTCCCAGCCCACCGTACGGGACACCGGCGCGGTCATGCCGTTCCAGGTGGGAGGCGTGGAGCAGGGGATGGTCCAACTCGTCAGCTCGCCCGGAGACTGGACGGCCGACCTGCAGAGGATTCCCGCGTCCGAGCTGAAGGTGGGGGATGGCAAACGCTGGAACGTCTTCCTGACCTTCGCGGCACCGCCGCCCGCGTCCGGCGAAGGCTGCTGGATCGAGATGGGCTGCACGGCGAACTAGCACGACCTCGGAGGCCGACCTCAGAGATATCCCAGGGCCTTGAGGCCTCGCGTCGTCTCCTCGTCCGCATTCGCTCGCTCCGCGCGCAGGCCCTGACGGCTGCGCAGCCGCTCGGCCCTCAGCAGAGCCGCCAGGAAGCCGTTGCGCACCGGAAAGCGGCCCGAGAGATCCTGACGTTCGTCCCGTCCCCGGTAGAGCACCGGCCGTGATCCAAGCAGCGGGCTTCCCGGCTCGATCCGCTTCCACCCGCCCTGCACGATGCTGATCCCCTCCCGGCCGCTGTGGCTCAGATGGGAGACCGCCGCCGGCTCGACCGGCCCGGCGGGCCCGAAGAGGTCCGCGCCCGGCAGCCCCGGGACTCCAGGCAGCCCGGCGGCGGCGAGAAGGGTGGGGACCAGATCCACCTGTTGGGCCAGCCGCGAAACCCGCCGGCCCGCGGTCTGAGACGCCTGAGACGGCAGCTTGATGACCAGCGGGATGTCCAACTGGTCGGAGTACAGGCTGTGCGCGTGGCCGAGGCCTCCATGCTCTCCAAGCTCCTCGCCGTGGTCGGCGACAAACACGATCAGGGTCTCGTCGTAGAGCCCTCTTTCCCGCAAGGCATCCAGAAGCGCGCCGAAGCTGCGGTCGTTGGCTGCGACCTCGGCGTCGTAGAGCAGGGACACCTCGTCGATCATCCGCGCGCGCCGTTTTCCCTTGGATGAATAAAGCCGGCGGAGATCCTCGAGCGTTCCGGCCTTGGGCCGAAGGCCCGGAGCGAGCTGCTCCCGGAGATCCGCCGGCGGCTCGTAGGGAGCGTGGGGATCGAGGGTGTGGATGTAGAGAAAGAAGGGCTGCTCGCCTCGCTTCGTGTCCAGCCAGGCAAGCACCCGGCGGTTGACCGATCCGGAGCCCGGCTCCTGGGGGAAGAAGAGAAAGTCGTCAAAACCCTGCTCGAAGCCGGTGACCGTGCTGACATTCCAGTTCGTGCTGAACGCGGCCGTCCGATACCCGGCCCCTTTGAGCCTCTCCGCGAGCGTCTCCGCCTTGGCGGGCAGCCGGTCCTCGACCGTCCGGACGCCGTGGGCCAGGGGTCCCAGGCCGGTGAGGATCGACGCCACCGAAGGCCGGGTCCAGGGAGCCTGCGCGATGGCGGCCTCGAAGAGCGTCGCCTCGTCGGCGAAGCGGTCCAGATTGGGCGATGTAGGCCGGTCGTATCCGTAACAGCCAAGCCGGTCGGCGCGCAGGGTATCCACCAGATAGATGACCAGGTTGGGCCGCCGGCCGGGTTGCGGGACGGCGGGCGTTTCAGCCACGCGCCGGACCGGTGCGGTCACTACGGGCCGGGTCACCAGGAGACCGCCGCGCGCCTGATTCGACTCGGCCCGCAGGGTGAGGCGGACGAGCCGCGGACCCGGCAGGTCGACGGATTGGGTTCCGGCGCCCGCCGCGAAGCTCTTCAGGCGCTGTTCTTTTCCGGAGTCCTCCCGGGACGTGACCGACAAGCTGCCCGAGCCGGCGCCCCGGGCGGACAGACCGGCGACGGTGAGCTCGCTGTCCTCCGGCAGGTCCAGGTAGAAGACGATCTCGGTGCCGAAGGGAAGAAAGATGGCCTCCCTATCGCCAAGAGGCCCGTCCGGGGAGGCGCCTCGGTGAACCTCGGCCGTCGGCATCAAGGCAGCCAGATCGTGGAGGGTCTCCCGGGGTGGAGGGGAGCAGGCCGTCAGGGCCGTCATGAGTGCCAGGATGGCGGTCCGGGCCGCCTTGGAAACCATGGCGGCGACGGTATCACGCCCCTCGCCTTGACCTTTCCGCTGTGCTTTCGAAGAGGAGGGGAGTATCATCCAGACAGTGACCATCGACGCTTTGGTGCAGTCTCGCGTCGCAGGGATTTGGGGTCCGTCCGCGGTCCTGCTGATCCTTGCGCAAGGGGAGAGCCTTACCCTCGCGGGGCACTTGAGCACCTGAGAGCGCGCCGGTCTGGTTGGGACGAAGGGGAGGGGCTGCCGAACCGGCCGCCTCGAGCCCACATCGGCCACTGACGCGAAGGAGACCGCACATGGAGCTTCCGCTCACCATCACCGCGCAGGACATCACGTTGCCGGAGACGATCGAATCCACCATTCGCGAGAAGGCTGCCAAGCTGGAGCGGTTCTACGACCGGCTGATCGGCTGTCACGTCCGGATCGCCGGGCCGGGTCGTCACCACCGCAACGGAACACCGATTGATGTGCGCATCGATTTGAGCGTCCCTGGCAACGACCTGATCGTCAACCACCAGGCCCATGAGGATCTGGGCATCGCCATCCGCGAGGCCTTCGCCGCCGCCCGCCGCCGCCTGGACGAGCACGCCAGCCTCCAGCGCGAGGATCGTCGAGTCGTCTACGAAGTCTAGCCGGATGCCCATTCCCGCCGGCTCCTTTCGGGGCCGGCGGGCGAAGGGCTCTTCTTTCGATTCGTTCCAGCCGCATCCCTCTGACCTCCCGCCGTTCTCTCCGTCCGCACGTTCTTCCCGCTTCTCCGTAGCGCGGTTCGCCTGAGCCCGTCCCGGTTCTCGGTTGCCATACAACTTGAGATTAGGGCGGGCGCGGTGCAGCTATTGCCAGCTCGCCGTGACTCCCGTCCTGAGAAGGAGGGGTGTTTCATGTTCAATAGACTTCGTGGTGCGGTTCTGGTGTCGATCTCGTTGGGCACGCTCCTGGAGGATCTCCTCCTGGCGATTCTCGGGGACGATTCGGAGAACCGGGGCACCATCGACCCCAACGGCTGAGCGAGTCGCAGGACGATCGGGGGGTGCCGGACTGGCACCCCCTTCCCTTCCCACTGCCTTTCGTTGTCAAATCCAGGATGGCAACTGCTTGTACAGGGACGGCCGGAATGTGAAACCGAGGGAGGCCGACCAGGATGACCGGGCTCGACTACGGCACGGCGTTCGACAAGGCAGCCAGACGGATCGGCGGCGAGATGGAGCGGGTCCTGCGCGAGCGCGGGATGGTCACTGCATTGCTGGGTGAGCTGCTCCGCGAGCCGCGGACCCGGCGCTGGGACCGCATCCGCATCGACAGCCGGTTTCATCTCATCAAGCTCTGCCACCGGCTCCAGGACGAAAGCCGCGAGGCCTGGGCCGAGGATCCGTCCCGGGCCGTCGACATGGCCGACCTCTCGGCCGCGATCGCCGAAAGCCTCGACGCCTGCGTCTACGGCGAAAGCCTGGTGGCCGATGCCCGGGCTCTCTCCTGGGCCTTCCTCGGCAACGCCCTGCGCATCGCCTCCGATCTCCAGGGCGCCGAGGAGGCGCTGGACCGGGCCGACGACTATCACCGCCTGTTCGAGACGGATCTTCTGACCGAGGCGGAGATCCTGGGCTTCCGGGCCTCGCTGCGCAACACGCAGGGACGCTTCGACGAGGCCGTGCGCCTCCTGGGCCGCGCCTTCCGCCTGTATCAGGCGGTCGGCGACCAGCATCAACAGGGCCGGACGCTGATCCTCAAGGGGATGGTCGTCGGCGAAGGGGGCCGTCTGCGGGAGGCGATCTCCCTGCTGCGCAAGGGTTTGTCGCGCATCGACGCCGACTTCGAGCCCCGGCTGACCCTCGCCGCGCGGCACAACCTGATCTGGTTCCTGAACGACCTTGGCCGTCACGCCCAGGCGGAGACCGCCCTGGAGGAGAGCCGGGCCCTCTATCTGGAGGTCGGCAACCGCATGCACCTGGTGCGGCTCCGCTGGCTGGAAGGACGGATCGCCCTCGGGCTCGACCGCCTCGACGATGCCGGCCGGGCCCTCGCGCTCGCCCGCGACGCCTTCCTCGAGCAGGAGATCGCCTTCGACGCCGCGATGGTGTCGCTCGATCTCGCCATGGTCCATGCCCGGCGAGGAGAGATGTCCGAGGTGAAGCGGATCGTGGTGGAGATCGTTCCTGTCTTCCAGGCCTGCCAGGTCAACCCGGAGGCCATCGCCGCGCTGCTCCTGTTCCGGGAAGCCACGGACGCCGAACGGGCCGCCACCGGATTCCTCGGCCGGATCGCCACCTATCTTCAGAGATCGCGCCGCGACCCCGAGCTACGCTTCGAAGGTTGAACGCTACTTCTCCCTTACTTCTCTACATAGCCTTCCTGCGTGCGGATCTGGTAGCCGGAGCCCCGCTCCGGGCGGATGCGCAGCTCCAGGTCGTGCCAGGTGCCCGATCCCTTGGACCCGCTCGGGTCGTAGCCAAGGACGTACTGATCCCTTAACTCGCGCAGCAGCGTCTCCAGGGCCGGCTTCACCTGCTCCAGGCTGTCGAGGGTGTCGATGCGGCCGCCGCTCTCCAGGACGGTGCTGCGGAGCAGGTCGATCTGCCGGCGGTGACCCTCGGCGTCGCGCCAGGCGGTGAAGATGTCGACGAACGGGACCGCGTCCTCGTTGTAGCGCTTGAGGCGCAGCCAGTAGAGGACGGCGTGGGTCCGGCGGGCGACCGCCTGCACCTGCTCCATCGCCAGGATGCTCTCGATGTCGATGCCGTCCGAGAGCAGGACCACCACCCGCCGCCCCTGGCTCCCTTCCAGCCGCTTGAGCGCGAGGTAGATCGCGTCGTTGAGCGCCGTCCCGCCCTGCGGCTCCACATTGGAGAGGCCGAGAGAGAGGATCGACGGCACGCTCGTGAACGGAGTCTCCAGCAGGATGCTGTCCGAAAAGAGCATCAGCTTCGCCTCGTCGAGCCGCGTCATGCCGGCCACGAAGCTCTTGGCGCCGTCCGCGGCGGTGCGCAGCCGGCTGCCGGCCATGCTCGTGCTGGCGTCCAGGAGGAGGACGGCGGTGAACGGGATCTCTCCCAGCTCGAAGGTGGCGAGGGGCTGCGCCACGCCGTCGTCGAGGACGACGAAGTCCTCGCGGCCGAGGTCGGTGACCCGGCGGCCTCCCCGCTCCACGATGACGTAGAGCTGCTGCAGGCCGACGTCGATCTCTTCGTCGACCTGGAGGGGGAGCGTGCGGAGCACGGCGCTGCCGACCGGGCCGCTCGCACCGTAGGCCAGCACCTCGATGGTGTGCTCCTGGTTCCGCTGGCCCACGTCGACGAGCATCCGCCAGGGAGGCGTCTCCACGACGCCGACCCGGATGCCGTCCAGGTAGATCTCGACCCGGCTCACGGGCGCGCCCCGCACGTCGGCGCGGATCTCCACCTCGCCGAAGAGCGGCTGGTTCGCGGGCGGGCTGACGATCCGCACCTGCGCCTGGGCTCCTGCCGGTGCCGGAAGGAGCGCGAGGAGCAGGAGGAACAGGAAAAAGACGGGGGCTGCGGCGCGCGTCATGGCGTGTTGCGCACCGAATCGGCTCCCGCCGGCACGCCGAGCGCCGCGGCCAGGGCTGGAAGGTGGTCGAGCGCGCTCTTCTGAAGATCGGACCAGGCCCGGTCGAGCGCCTCGAAGGGCATGCTGTTGTAGCGGTTGCGGGCCACGCCGCCGCTCCCGGCGGAGCCCCGGTTCCTGGGAAGGCGGGCCTCCGTCTTGCCGATCCGGGCGACCGCGTCCCGGGCGCCCCGGGGATCCTTGCGCAGATCGCGGATCAGGCCGAGCTGGAGCGCCAGCTTGTCGTCGTCCGGCAGGCGCTTCAGCCCGTCCTGGATCGCGGCCTCGGCGCCCGCGAGATCGCCGGCCGCGATCAGGACGCGCGTCTGCTCCTGCGCCGCCACCGCGACGTGCCACGGCTCGGCCGTGCTGAGACCGGAGACCTCGGCCAGGACGCGCCTGGCGTCCTTCACCTTGCCGATCCGGGCCAGGTTCACGCCGAGCCGCAGGCGGGCCTCGGCATGGCCGGGATGGAGCTTGTTCAGGCGCTCCAGGTGGCCGACCGCCTCGGCGTAGCGCCCCTGGCGCTCGGCGTCCACGGCCAGGCAGAGCAGCGCGGTCGCGTCCGTTCCGTCCAACGCGAGGATCTGCTGGAAGAGCCGGGCGCGCAGGCTCGGGGGCGCGCTTTCGGTCATCTCGGCGGCGAGCCCGTAGAGGAAGCGGCCGGCCTCGCGCCTGCCCTCGGGAGAGGGGTTGCGCTGGGCGTACAGGGCGATCAGGCGGAAGACCAGCTCGCGGTCGTGGGTCGACACGAGGTAGCTCTGCTTGCGCACCGCGTCCCGGTAGATCACCTGGTGGAGGGTGAGCAGGGGGATCAGGATGCCCGAGTCGCTCCGCGCCAGGTCGCCGGCCACGTCCAGCTCGACCTCCATCAGATCCTCGCTCGACGCGGGACGCTCGCCGCCGAGCACCGAGGCCTCCATCGCCATCACCGCGGTGCGCGCGCCTTCGCGGTCGTCTCCGGCGAGGAGCGTCAGGGCCTTGCGGTAGGCCGCCTTGACCGGCCCGGCGTCGATCTTCCGGACTTTTTTTCCCCGGCGGGCCTGGGCCGGGCCGTCCGCGCCGCCGCTGCCCCCCGCAGATACCGAGGCCTGGGCTGCCTGGGCACGCCGGGAGGGCGTGAGCGCGGCCCAGACCTGTCCGCCGCCGCCGTTCTGGAGGACGACGATGGACGTGGACAGGATGGCCGCGATGGCTGCGTCGTCGCCTCGCCCCTCGGCCCGACCCTCGGCCAGAACAGCCCGCAGGTCGTAGACGCCGTCCTCGAGATCCTTGGGGACGAACGACGCCGTGAGGATCTCCAGGCCGGGCACGGACCCCGCCTCGCGGCCGGCGATCTCCAGGGGGAAGGTGCCGACGCGCGCGCCGCCGGGCCGGCGGATCTCGATCTTCAGCCCGGGCAGTCCCGGCTCGTCGAGCTTCCAGGCCGCGATCCTCAGCTCGGTCTTCACGTCGGGGGCGAGGATCGGCCGCGCCGAGGGCAGGGCGTCGAGGGAGAAGGACGGCGGCGAGTCGGGGATTCCGGCTCCGCGCGCCGTCAGCCACGCGTCCGCGGCGGTTTCTTGGGTCTCGCCTTGGGCCTCGCCTAGGGTCTCGTCGCGCTTGGGATCGGCCACGATCGGCGGCAGGAGCAACCCCCGCCGTTTGGCGAAGTCGGGGATCGTCAGCGGGATGGACCGCAGCCCCACCTCGCTCGTGGCGGCGTTGCGCACCAGGACGCGCAGTGCGTAGTCGCCGGGAGGCAGATCGAGCTCGCCCACGTACTTGAGACCGCCTTCCTCGAGCTCGGCGCCGCGGCTGGCGAGGTCGACCTCGACCGTGTCCATGCGGGATGCCGCGACCCGGCCGCCTGGCGTGGCCGAGGCGGTGGAAACGGGGAGCGCTCCAGCGGTCGTGGTCGTGGCGGTTATTCCCGAAGATACTCCCGACGACAGGGCCGGGCCTCCTGAAGGAGAAGCCGGGGCGCTGCCCGAGGTGATCGCGTAGAGGCAGATCTCCAGGCGGAGGACGTCGCCCGTCTGCCCGGCGAGGGCCTCGGCGCCGTCGATCTCCAGGACGACGGAGACGCGGGAGCGGTTTCCAGCCCCGGTTCCGGGCTGCGGCACGACCAGGGTGGCCACGGGGATCGTTCCGCCTTCCTGGCCGCTCATCAGCAGGGCCGCGGTCTCGACCCGCAGCCCGCCGGTGCGCAGGACGCGGACCGGCGGCGGCTCCGTCTCCAGCTGTCCTGCCAGAGGCAGCGATGCCAGAAGGAGCAGCAGCGCGGCGGCGGCCTGCGCCCTCATCGGCCGGGCTCCGCCTCCTTTGCGGGCGCAGCGGTCGGCGTGTACTCGACGCGGGCCGTGGAGTCGACGTTGCCGATCCGGTCCCGCAGCGCCACGGCCACCGTGTGCGGCTCCGGCCTCAGCAGGAGCGTGGTCTTCCAGCCGCCGATCTGGCCCAGCGCGGTGAGGAGCTGATCGTTGGGGACGCGGATCGGCACGTCCACCTCGGTGATGTCGGAGTTGCGGCCGTGGCTGTCGCGGACGCCGATGAACAGGCTCAGCCGCCCCTCGTGGAACTGGTCCTGCGGCACCAGCACCAGGTTCGCCAGCGGGAACTTCACCAGCACCTCGACCTCCAGCTGGCCCTTGGCGTTCGGCTTCTCCTTGCCCAGCTCCAGCGTCACCTCCAGCGGATTGTCGTCCTCGCCGAGCAGCAGCGCCGACATCGCCCGGCTGGTCATCCGCTCGCGCTCGGTGCGCTCCATGCGGGTGCCGCGGTGGCGGATCTTGAGCGAGCGGTTCGTGGTCTTCACCTCGATCTTGCGCTGCTTGCCGTCCCTGCCGTTGCGCGGCACGTAGCCCAGCGAGTAGTAGGTGTCGAAGTCCTGCCGCATGCGGTCGAGCAGGGGAGCGTCGGCGGCGTTGATGCTGGCGAGGCCGCCGGTCTCGCTGGCGATCATCTCCAGCGAGCTCTGCATGTTCATCGTTTCGGTGGCGTCGAGCGCCGCGCTCATGACGATGCTCGCGCCGGAGTCCGCCGACACGCCGGCCAGCTGGGTCGTGCTGCCCAGGCTGTAGAAGGTCACCCGGTTCGCGTTGGCGTGGTCGATCAGATCCTTGAGCGCGGTGCGGCTCTCGTCCCGGCGGCCGTCGAACGACGAGTAGCCGACCTGGTCGCGCAGGTCGCCGAACTTCGACTCCCAGGCGAGCATCAGCGCCTCGGCCGGATAGAGGGACATGCCGCCGCTCACGTAGAGCACGGACTTGCGCCCGGGCAGCCCGGCGAGCGAGTCCACGAACTGCTGCAGCGCGCGGATGGCGGCGCGGTTCTCCTCGTTCTGCTGCATGCCGAACATCTTGATTTCCTGATAGAGCTGGACGCCGATCAGGATCGCGGCCTGCGCGCGCTGGCTCTCGCCGCCGCCGTTGTTGCCCACCGGGTCCGAGGCGTCGATCTGCCGCACCATGCGCAGGCGCTCGGCGTCGCGGCTGATGCCGCCGGGCGCGACGCGGGCGACCTCGTCGAGGGCCGCGGCCAGGGCCGCGGGATCGTTCGTCAGCCCCCGCCGGATCACCACCGAGTTGTCGTAGCCGGCGAGAAGCACGCGGTCGCCGGGCTTGAGCCGGGTCACGAAATCCTGGACCGCCTCGAGCGTGCGGTTGCGGGTGGCCGGGACGAGCGTGCGGTTGTCGATGAAGATCGCGAGGTAGAGGCGCTGGTCGTTCGGGACGTCCTCCGGGGCGGCCTCCGTACCGGGGGGGGTGGGGGGGGTGGGCGCAGATTCCGCGCCCCCGTCGCCACCACCGAGCACCGTGGCCTGGCCTTCGGAGACGGCGTAGAAGTTGGTGATCTCGACCGGCTGGCCGTTCTCCAGCACCTGGAAGTCGTCCTTGGAGAGCCCTTCGACCCGCTTCCCGTCCTTGTCGGTGACGTAGACCTCGACGTTCGCGACGTTGACGTCGATGCTCTCGTAGAAGGTCGACTCCTGGGAACCGGGTTCGGCCGCGGCGGTCTGCGCCGCTGCCGACGCCACGGCCAGGACGCCGACGACGCCGACAACCCCAGCAACGCCGGCAACCCCGGAAAGCACCGCGAGAAGAAGAGGACGGCCCGGTCGAACCATGATGGAAAGCTCCTCTGCCGGTCCATGAACGATCCCTGTCATCGTAGCATTGCGTCCATGAACCTTCACGACCTCTTCGCCATCGCCCTGCGGCGCTCGCCGGACAAGCCCGCCCTGGAGCTTGCCGATCCGGAAGGCCGTCACTCCGTCCTCTCCTATGCCGGGCTGTTCGGCGCCGCGAACCGCCTGGCGGCCGGCCTGCGGGCCCGCGGCGTGCGGCACGGCGACCGGGTGGCTTTCTTCGTCGGCAACGGCCCGGGCTTCGTGATCGCCTACCTGGCCGTAATACGGCTCGGCGCCGTGATGGTTCCGATGAACCTGGCCTATCGGCGGCGCGAGATCGCCCACATCCTGGCCGACGCCGAGCCGCGGCTGTTGATCACCGAGCGCGAACGCCTGGCCGTCCTCGACGAGCTGGAGCCGGAGGAGCGGCCCGTGGACATCCTCCTCGTGGAGGATCTTGAGACGGTCGCTGGTGATCCTTCCGACCTCGATGCGATCGTGGACGGCGACGACCTGGCGATGATCCTCTACACCTCGGGCACCACCGGCCGGAGCAAGGGGGCGACGATCACCCACGGCAACGTCCTTGCCACGATGACCGGCCTCCTCACGGCCTGGGCCTGGGAGCCGGCGGACGTGCTTCTCCTGACCCTGCCGCTGTTCCACACCCACGGTCTCGTCGTGGGCCTGCACTGCGCCCTGGCCGCGGGTGCCACCGTCCGGCTGCGGCGCCGCTTCGACGCCGCGGAGACGGCGGCCGAGCTGCTCGGAGGAGAGGCGACCCTTTTCTTCGGCGTCCCCACCATGTACGTGCGGCTGATCGACGAGCTGCGCGGTCGCCTCGGCGGTGGCGGCGGCGAGAAACTGTCGCGGCTGCGGCTGTTCTGCTCCGGCAGCGCGCCGTTGTCGCCCGAAGCCTTCTCCGGATTCCGCGAGCTGACCGGCCACGAGATCCTGGAGCGCTACGGCATGACCGAGACCGGCATGAGCCTCAGCAATCTCTACGCGGGCCGCCGGCTCCCGGGCACCGTGGGCGTGCCGCTGCCCGGCGTCTCGGCGCGGATCGTCGATTCCTCCGACGAGGACGTCCCGGCCGGCGGGGAAGGGGAGCTGCTGGTGCGCGGCAGCCACGTCTTCCCCGGCTACTGGCGCGATCCGGAGAAGACCGCAGCCAGCTTCGTAGAAGACGATCTCGGCCGCCGCTGGTTCCGCACCGGCGACCTCGCCCGGCGCGACCCCGCGACCGGTCACATCTCCCTGCTCGGCCGGCGCCACGAGCTGATCCTGCGCGGCGGCTTCAACATCTATCCGCGCGAGGTCGAGGAGGTGCTCGTGGCGTTCCCGGGCGTCCGCGAGGCGGCCGTGGTCGGCCGGCCGCACCCTGAGCTGGGAGAGATCCCGGTCGCCTTCCTCGTCCTGGACACCCCCCTGGACGAATCGGCGCTCGTCGCCTTCTGCCGCAGCCAGATGGCTGCCTTCAAGATCCCCGGCGCGATCCGGGTCGTGGATTCCCTGCCCCGCAACGCCCTGGGAAAGGTCCAGAAGCACCTGCTGCCGAAGTAGCCCGATCCCAGGGCAGGGAGAGAGTCTTTTCCCGCAAGCTCGGAGTCGGAGTCGGCGGTGCGGCGCGGAGTCCTCACCCCCTGGTCCCCTCTCCCGGGGACGGGGTGGGCGGGAGATGGGAGAGGGGGACGGGGGGTGAGGATTCCTGGCGACGGACTCTCCCACGGGCTCTGCGGCCCCCGGGCAGGGTATACTCTCCCGCCTTACGCACGGCAATTGCAGGTTTGTCACACGCCCGACCCCTGGTCGGAAGGAGCGTTGCGCTATCGACACGGTTCCCGACTACGACCTCCTCGAGCTTCTCCATGGAGGAGACGTGGCGGCTCTGTACAAGGCCCGGGACCGCCGTGACGGCAGCCAGGTCGTGGTCGAAGTGTTCGCCGCCGGCACGGCGCGGGACGAGGCGGCGAGGCTGCGCCCGGGCTTCGAGGTGCGGGATGCCGGGAATGCCGGCGACGCGGCGGCCGGCCGCCTGTTCGTCGTGCGGCCGATTCCGAAGGGAGAGATCGACGCGACCGTCCTGGAGATCCCCCGGAGCTTCCCGGCCGGGCAGGCTCCGGTCGAGTCGATCGAGCCGCGGGAGACGCACGAGGCGCACGAGCCGCACGGTCCGATCGACCAGGGCGGTCCGGTCATGGACGTCACCCTTCCCGTCCCCGACCGCATCGGGGGCCGCGTCGCCCACTACCGCATCCTCGAGCAGATCGGCCGCGGCGGCATGGGCGTCGTCTACCGCGCCGAGGACACCCGCCTGCGGCGTACCGTCGCGCTCAAGTTCCTGCCCTCCGGCCTGACCCGCAACCAGGTGGCCAAGTCCCTCTTCCTCAAGGAGGCGCGGGCGGCGTCGGCGCTCGACCACGCCAACCTCTGCACCATCCACGAGATCGGCGAGGCCGGCGAGGCCGGGGAGACCGAGCTCTACCTCGCCATGGCCTTCTACGACGGCGAGACCGTGCGCACGAAGATCGACCGCGGACCGCTGCCGGCCGCCGAGGCCGTCGACATCGCCCGGCAGGCCGCCCAGGGCCTGGCCAAGGCCCACCGGCGCGGCATCGTCCACCGGGACGTCAAGCCGGCCAACCTCATGGTCACCGGCGACGGCGTGGTGAAGATCCTCGACTTCGGCATCGCCAAGCTGGTCGGAGCGGCGGACCCGGGGGGCGACAAGCTGCCGCCCGGCACGCCCGCCTACATGTCCCCCGAGCAGGCGAACGGCGACAAGGTCGACGCCCGCGCCGACGTCTGGTCGCTCGGCACCGTGCTGCACGAGATGCTGACCGGCGCGCGGCCGGTCGACGGCCGCATCCGGTCCGACATCCCCGCCGACCTGCAACGCGTGCTCGGCCGGATGCTCGCGCCGTCGCTCGCGGACCGCCATCCCACGGCGGCGGAGGCGCTCGCGGACCTCACCGCAATTCAGAAGGCCCTCTCCGCCGGGAAGAGCGGCCGCCAGCCCTGGCTCTGGGTCGCGGCGATCGCCCTGATGGGCAGCGCGCTCGGCGCGGGCCTCTGGCTGAGCCGGGACCGCACCTCGCCGGTCCTGGGCGAGTTCGACCGCCTCACCGATCAGGAAGGGCTGGAGGAATACCCGAGCGTGTCGCCGGACGGCTCCTCGTTCGTCTACGTCCGCACCACGGGCGGCCAGCGCGACCTCTACTGGCAGAAGGTCGACGGCCGCGACGCGGTCCTGCTCACCCCGGGCTCGCCCGTCGACGACTCCCAGCCCGCGTTCTCGCCGGACGGCCGCAGCCTCGCCTTCCGCTCGGAGCGGGACGGCGGTGGGATCTTCCTCATGCCGTCGGCGGGCGGACCGGTCCGCCGCATCACCGGCTTCGGCCACAACCCCGCCTGGTCGCCGGACGGCCGGGAGATCGTCTACGCCACCGAAGGGGTGGTGGACCCCACGCGGCGGTCCTCCCGCAGCGAGCTGTGGCGCATCGACCTGGCCAGCCGCCAGGCGCGCCGGATCTCCGAAGGGGATGCGGTCCAGCCGAGCTGGTCGCCGGACGGCCGGCGGATCGCCTACTGGGGCCTGTCGGCGGGCACCGCGAAGCGGGCCATCTGGACGATCCCGGCCGAGGGGGGCACGCCGGAGCGGGTCACTCCGGACGACGACGACTACTACTGGAACCCGGTCTGGTCGGCCGACGGCGAGCACCTCTACTTCATCAGCAACCGCGGCGGCAGCATGACGCTCTGGCGGGTGCCGATCAGCCAGCGCTCGG
>JANMTS010000146.1:0-38363 GCA_031390755.1 Holophagales bacterium | reverse complement strand
GCGGATGCGGCGGGCCATCTCTCCGCGCAAGGCGTGGCCGTTGGACTTGATCCGGACGACGAAGCCCAGCTCCCGCGCCCGGGCGCCCAGCTTCAGGAAGTCCGGATGGGCCAGCGGCTCGCCGCCGGAGAGGGTCAGGTTGAGCACCTGCAGGTCGCGCAGGTCCTCGAAAAAAGCTCGGTATTGATCCATGCGCAGCGGCTCGCCGCGCAGACCGAGGTCGTTGTAGCAGAAGAAGCAGTCCAGGTTGCAGCGGTAGGTCAGCTCGACCAGGACCGAAAACAGGAGGTTCTCGCTCCACGTCTTGCGCAGCACGTCGCTGAAGGTGGAGGTGCTCACGGCGCCACCTCGACCAGAATTCCTTCCGCCGCCAGCTCCGAAGCGAAGCCCACGACGTCGCGCTCCAGGTCGGCGCGATCCACCTCGAACTCCCCGGAGAGCACGTCGAGCCAGTGGGCGACCGGGTGGACTCCGTCCGCCAGGGCGAAGAGCCGCGCCGCGACCTCGCTCATCACCAGCACCTCGGCGCTCTTCTGGCGCACGACGACGGCTTCGCGGTCGACGACTCGAAAGCGAACGTCCGGAGCCGGTCGCAGGATGCTGCCAAGATTCACTGGATTCACCTCTTGTCAAGGATATCCCACATTCCGCCCCCCAGCGAGAAACGGAGGGCGAAGGCGGGGATCCGTTCCACCAGGTTGAGCAGCGTCGACAGCAGCGCGCCGCGGCGGTGGGGGTCGGCGTTGACGAACGGCGAGCAGGCCAGGAGCAGCGCCAGCGCCTCGGCCCGGCTCAACGGCCTCAGGGAGTCCTCCGGGTCTTTCTCCAGCCGGTAGAGCCCGCGGAGCGGATAGACGGTGCGGCCGTCCTCCTCTCCCCTCCCGAGATCGCCGGTGAACGGAAGGCCGGCGAGGCGGACGGCGCCGCTCTCGTCCGGCGGCAGCAGCGCGTTCAGGTCGTCGGAGAGGACCGTCAGCCCGCGCTCCAGGCCCATGCGGGAGGTCGTGGACTTGCCCGCGCCGGAGGGTCCGGCGAAGAGGAGCCCCTCGCCGCGGTCGACCAGCCCCGCGCCATGGATGACCGCACCGCCCATCTCGTGCAGCCGGTACGCCACCAGCAGGCGGCAGAAGTTCTCGAAGATGCCCGGAAAGCGGTCGCCCTTGCCCACCGAGGTCCAGAGCGCGCCCGCGATCTGCGGCCGCCAGTCGAGCCTCCCGAGCAGGTCGAGCCCGGCGATGCGCAGCGAGGCCGGCCCGGCGTCCAGGTCCAGGCCGTACTCCCAGCCGCGCACGTCGATCTCGCGGAAGTCCACGTCGAAGGCCCGGAACACCCGGCTCTCCACCCCGCCAGGCACCGACGCCAGGCCTGCCAGGCGAAGCGCCCCGAAGCGCTCCATCACCCCTTCCTCCTGGTCCGCGGAGAGCCCGGAGAACCGGTAGGGGCCGCCGGGGAGATCGAGCACGACCTCGCGGTCGCCCCACGGCTCGCCCGAGCGCCGCGCCGGAAAGAGGTCGGGATTGGCGAGGAACCTGGCGCCGAAGGTCATCGGGACAGCACCAGCCGGACTCCAGCGAGCACCGCCCGGGCACGGTCGGCGAGCCGCACCGGCGCCAGCACCCGGCCGAGCACCCGCGCCGCGGGGATGGCGCCGTCGTGGCAAGGACAGTGGTCACCCCGCGTCACGCAGGCGAGCACCCCGCGCCGCCGCCAGTAGCCGATCAGCCGATGAACCCGCAGCCGGCCGTCCCCCGCCTGGAACGCGACGATGTCGCCGGGCCAGTAGACCCGCGCCGCCGCGATCCGCACCCGCTCGCCGTCGGCGATGCGGGGCGCCATGCAGCTGCCGCGGACGTCCACCTCGACCGGGCCCTCGCGCACCAAGTCCCGGAGCGACTCGAAAACGCCTGGGCGCAGGGGCTCGGGGGTCGCGAAGGGCGGCATGGTCCGAGTATAGGGCCTCGCCGTGGAGCCATGAAAGCGGCTATCCTCTCCCGCCACCAGCTCGACAAGGAGAGATCCGCATGGCTTCGACGTCCTCCACCTCCTCACTGCCCCCGCTTTTCGCCGCCGCCGCTTCCGGGGACGCGGCGGAGATCACGCGTCTCCTCGCGAAAGGCGCCAGGGTCGACGAGCCCCTCGACGAGGCCATTCTCGACGCGAAGACGAAGTTCGCCGTGGTCGAAGGATCGTCCGGCTACGAATATGCCCATTACGAGGTGGCGACCGCGCTCAACCTCGCCATCGCCGCCGGCCAGACGGCCGCCGCCGCCGCCCTGTTGGACGCCGGAGCCTCGGTGAACGCTCTGGGCAAGGACGTGATGTCGCCGCTGGCCGTCGCCGTCCGCGAGAAGAACACGGACATCGCGCGCCGGCTGCTCGCGGGCGGCGCCCCGGCGAACGGCGGCTACGAGGCCACCTACCTGTTCGAGGCGGCTTCCGGGGGCAGCGAGCCCATGGTCCGGCTCCTGCTCGACGCCGGCGCCGAGGTCGACGCCGAGGCCAACGAGTTCCAGGAGACCGCCCTGCACGGCGCGGTGCGGTCCGGCAACATCGCGGTGGTGAAGCTGCTGCTCGAACGCGGCGCCGATCCCACCGCGTCCTGCGAGGACGGCACCCCGGCCGACGTGGCGCGCGAGGAAGGCTTCGAGAAGATCGCGTTCCTGCTGGAACAGGGCGGCTGAGGGGTTCTGTAGGGGCGGCCCTTGTGGCCGCCCTGGGTGGGTGGCCGGGTTGACCGCGATCGGAAATCTGCCGTGACGTGGGCAAGGGCGGCCACAAGGGCCGCCCCTACAGATTTCCGGCCCGGTGCGGAGCCGTCGACCCCGTCGACGCCGCCGATGGCGCCGAAGCGGCCGCCTGCTTCAGCAACACCGGCTTGAGCCGCTCCAACTCGCTCGCGAGGACGGCCAGCGTTTCGGGGCTGGCCGCCTCTTCGAGCTTCCGGCAGACCGACGCGAACCGCACTCCCCCCAGCTGCGCGCTGCTCCCCCGCAGCGAATGCGCCGTGTGCTCGAGGCTCTGCCGGTCTCCCCGCGCCAGGGCCTCCTGCATGCTGTGGATGCGGTTCGGAGCCTCCGCCAGGAACCGCTCGATGATCTCGCGGACGAGCGCCTGGCCGGATGCCGTCTCCAGCTGGCGGAGCTGATCGAGAGGCGACGAGTCGAAGAAGGACGGCTCGGGGAACGGCGTCGGCGTCAGGCCGGGCCTCGCATGGGACCCCGTACCCGGCCTGGTACTCGGCTTGGTACTCGGCTTGGTACTCGGCTTGCCGATGCGCAGCAGCGCGCCCCTCAGATCCTCGGTGCGCAGCGGCTTGCTCAGATAGTCGTCCATGCCGGCCGCCAGGCAGGCCTCGCGGTCCCCGACCAGGGCGTGGGCCGTGACCGCCACAATGTGGGGGCGGTGCGCGGGCGGATCGGCGCGGAGGCGGCGCGTCGCCTCCAGGCCGTCCATGCCGGGCATCTGGACGTCCATCAGGATCACGTCGTAGCTCTGGCGCCGGACGGCTTCGAGCACCTCGAAGCCGTCGGCCGCGACGTCCGCCCGGAAGCCCAGCCTCTCCAGCATCATCAGCGCGACCTTCTGGTTGACCGTGTTGTCCTCCGCGAGAAGGATGCGCAGCGGCGGCAGGTCTTCATTCAGCCTCAGGCTCTCGACCGAGAAGGGCTGCGTCTCCAGGAGGATCGTGGGCATCTCTTCGCGGCAGCGGAGGCGCAGGAAGAAGGCCGAGCCGCGGCCGGCCTGGCTCTCCACCCACAGGCTCCCGCCCAGGATCTCGGCGAGGTTGCGGCTGATCGCCAGGCCGAGCCCGGTGCCGCCGAACTGCCGCGCCGTCGACGCGTCGGCCTGGCTGAACGGCTTGAAGAGGCGGTCCAGCCGCTCCGGCGGGATGCCGATCCCCGTGTCGCGCACCGCGAACCGGACCTCGCGGAAGCCGTCTTCCGGGCCGGCTCCCGCGGCGCTGGCCGTGAGCGACACGACGATCTCTCCCTTGGCGGTGAACTTCAAGGCGTTCGAGACCAGGTTGATGAGGATCTGCCGCACGCGGGTGACGTCGCTCGACACCACCTCGGGCACGCCGCGGTCGACCTCGGCGCGCAGGGAGAGCCCCTTGGCCGCCGCCGCCGCCGCGTGGAGGTCCATCACCTCGGAGACCAGCGCCCGGAGGTCGAAGGGGGCCTCGGCCAGCTCCAGGTGGCCGGCCGAAACCTTCGAGAAGTCGAGGATGTCGTTGAGCAGCGCGAGCAGCGATTCGCCGCTGCTGCGGATGGTCTCGACCTGCTCGCGGTGCCGCGGCGGCAGACCGCCGCCGAGGAGCAGGCTGGTCATGCCGATCACCGCGTTCATGGGCGTGCGGATCTCGTGGCTCATGTTGGCCAGGAACTCGCTCTTCGCCCGGTCCGCGCGCTCCGCCTCCTGCCGCGCCAGCTCGGCCTCCTCCCGCGCCTGCTCCGCACGGTCCCGCTCCTCCTCCAGGGCCTGGGTACGCGCCCGGATCTGCGTCCGGAGCTCCCGCTCCCGCAGCCTCGCGGCACGGACGCGCAGCCGGTAGGCGCCGTAGACGGCCGCGATCAGGAGAACGCCCGCGAGCGACCGGAACCAGAGGGTCTGCCAGATCCGCGGCAGGATGACGAAGGAGAGGCTGTCCCCCTCCGGGCTCCACACGCCGTCGTTGTTGGCGGCCTTGACCCGGAAGGTGTAGGTGCCCGGCGCCAGGCTGGTGTAGTACGCGGAGCGCCGCGGCCCGGCTTCGACCCAGTCGCCGTCATAGCCTTCGAGCCGGTAGCGGAACCGCACCTTGTCCGGAGCGAGGAAGCTCAACGCCGCGTAGCGCAGCTCGAGGTCGGTCAAGCCCGGTCCCAGCCGGACGGGGTCCATCCTGGTGGCGGTACCGGTACCGGTCAGGGGCACCGGCCGGCCGCCGGTCAGGAGATCCTGCACCTTCACCGGCGGCGGCAGCCGGTTGAACGGCAGCCGCCCGGGGCGCAGCACGGCGACCTCCGCCATCATGGGAAACAGCAGCCGCCCGTCCGGCAGCACCGCGGCTCCCGGCTGCGTTCCGCCCCGGCCCTCGGCGTTCTTCATGCCGTCCGTCGCGGTGTAGGTGAGCACGGAGAGCGGCCGGCGGTCGCCGCCGACGAAGCGGTCGACCTCGGACCGCTCCAGGCGGAAGATCCCGCGGTTGCAGCTGAGCCAGAGATCGCCCGCCGCGTCCTCCACGATCTGGAGCACCGTGTCGTCGGGAAGCCCGTCGCCGGTCCGGAACGCGGTGAGCGATCCGCCGTTCAAAAGATACAGGCCGGTCTCGCCGGTGCCGATCCAGAGGCCTCCCCTGGAGTCCTCGTGGAGGGCCAGAACCTGGCTGTCGCTCAGG
Organism: Holophagales bacterium; assembly: GCA_031390755.1. Lineage (GTDB taxonomy): Bacteria > Acidobacteriota > Thermoanaerobaculia > Multivoradales > UBA5704 > DATMER01. The sequence goes on along the minus strand of JANMTS010000146.1, from coordinate 32,989 downwards.
ACGCCGCCGCCGGCGAACGGCACCAGCCGGCCGTTGGCGTACCGGTAGAGACCTCGGCCGGTGCCGGCCCAGAGGTTGCCCTGGCCGTCCTGGCGGATCGCGAACACGCGGACCGGCTCCGAGACCCCTTCCATCGCGACCGGCTGGAACCGCCCGTCGATCCCGCTCCAGAGGGCCAGCCCGCCGGCGGTGCCGGCCCAGAAGCGCCCCTCCAGGTCGTCATACAGCGCCAGGATGTTGTCGTTCGGCAGCCCGTCCTCCCGGGTGAAGACGGTGATCGCGCCGTTGCGGAGCCGGGCGAGCCCCGCCGTGGTGCCGAACCAGACGTCCTGCCGCCAGTCCTGCAGCACCGAATGCACGGCGTCGGCCGGCAGCCCCTCCCGCATCGTGTACTGCTTCGTGCCGCCGTCCGCGACGCGGAAGGCGCCCCGGTCCGTCCCGATCCAGAGGCTGCCGTCCTTCGCCGGGAAGAGCGACCAGGGGAAGCGGTACGGCGGGCCGCCGGCCGGGGCGAGCGCCAGGAGCGCCGTGTCCTTGAGCCGGTTCAGACCCCCGGAGGTGGTGCCGAGCCACAGGCCTCCCTCCCGATCCTCCAGCAGCGCGCGGACGTCGTCGTTCGAGAGCTTCGCGTCCTCGGCCAGGGATTCGAAGCGGCCGTCGCGGTAGCGGCTCAGGCCCGCGACGGTGCCGATCCACAGGTTCCCGTCCCGGTCGAGGACAAGGGACTGGACGTGGTCGTTCACCAGGCCCTCCCGCGCCGTCTCCACGGTCAGCTCCCCGTCCCGCAGGCGGCCGAGGCCGTGGCGGGTGCCGATCCAGAGCGTGCCCTTCCCGTCGTCGAGGAGCGCCGTGACCGGACCGGTGATCGCAGTGATCGCAGGGAGCCCCTCGTTGGGCGGCGGCCGGGTGGAGAGCGGGGCCGTCTGCCCGGCGGCGAGATGGAACACGCCGGCCGCCTCCGTGCCGACCCAGAGCCCGTCTCCTCCGTCTCCGCAGAGCGCGTTGACGGGCCCCTCCGGCACAGTCCCGGGAACGAGGGGAGCGAGGGGAGCGAGCCTCTCGGTGCGGTCCCCCTTGCGCCGGGCGAGGCCGCGGGTGGTGCCGATCCAGAGCGTCCCGTCCTTGTCCTCGAAGAGGGAGCGCACCCCCGCGCCGGACAGACCTTCCATCACCGGGCTGAAGACGCCCTCCCGGTAGACAGTGAGACCCGAGGGGGTTCCGATCCAGAGCGCGCCGTCGCGCGCCGCGAGGAGCGTGCCGATCCGGATGTCGGTGAGACCGGGATGGGTGCGCGGCAGGAAGAGCTGGAATCCCGCGCCGTCGAAGCGGACCAGGCCGGCCTGGGTGGCGAGCCAGAGATAGCCGTCCGCGGTCTGGGCCAGGGCGAGGACGGTGTTCTGCGGCAGGCCCTGGCCGGTCTGCCAGATGTCCACGCCATACTGGTCGACGGCCCTCTGCGGATCCAGGGCCGAGACCCCGGCCGGCCCCAGGAGCCCCAGGAGCCCCAGGGAAAAAACCGCCGCCACCAGCCAGAGCGTCCGGCGTGCCTCGCGCAAGCTTCAGGTCTCCTTGAGCACGAGCGGGCCGCGCAGGGTGATTTCGAAGACGCCGCCGGTCAGCCGGGCCTCGACGTCCAGCTTCAGCAGGCGGCAGAGGCTCGACACCAGGGCGAGGCCCAGGCCCGCATGCTGCCCTCCGGAGCGCGAGGCGTCCTTGCGCCAGAACCGGTCGAACATCCTGGGGACGTCCTCGGGCGCGAGGGAGGCCGCCGGGTTGCTCACCGTGAGCGCGATCTCGCCCCCGGACGCCGTGGCCGAGCAGGTCACGGGACCGCCCGGCGAGCCGTGGGCGACGGCGTTGGCAAAGAGGTTGGACAGGACGAGCGCGAGCTTCTCGCCATCCGTGACCAGGGTGAGCCCGGACGGCACGTCCAGCCTCAGCTCGATCTCCGTTTCCGCGATCTCGCGGCCGAGGCCGCTGCGGCAGCGCTCGACGGCCTCGCCCAGCATCGCCTCCAGGACCACCTCGGACGTCCACAGGGTGTGCTGGTTGCCGTCGCACCGGGCCAGCGCCAGCAGGTTGAGGACGATCCTCTCCATCTGCAGGGCGATGCCGCGCACCTCCGCCAGAACCTGCGGACGGCTCCCCTCCTCCGGCCAGCGGAGGCCGACCTCGGCGAGGGCGCGCAGCTCGGCCAGGGGGGTCCGCAGCTCGTGGGCGAGGTTTTCGGAGAACGCCCGCTCCCGTTCGAAGGACTCCTTGAGGCGCGCCAGCAGCCCATCGAGATGCCGGAGCAGGGGGGCCAGCTCGGCGGGAGCGTTCCCGGCGTTCTCCGCGCTCAGGGACTGGCCCAGCGAGTCGGCGCGCAGGGAGTCGAGCTGGAGCGCGAGATCGTTGAGCGGCGCGAGCCCCACCCGGAGGCTCACCCTCACCAGGGCGGCCGTGGCCATCAGCAGCCCCAGGACGAAGAAGACCAGGATCGCGTGGAGCGACGACAGGGACGAGTCCAGCTCCTCCCGGCTGCCGGCCACCGCGAGAGTCGCGTCGAGCAGCTCCCCGTCCGGCAGCGGCTCGTCCTTCTCCCGGCGGGGATGGAACCGCAGCTCGATCAGGCGCCCGTGGCGGCCGTCGGGCAGGGTGACGTCGCGCAGGACGGGGATCGCCAGCGGTCCGCCGAAGCGGGGCAGGTCTCCCGACCGCAGGCTGTGGGAGCGCGCGAGCACGCTGCCGTCGGCGAGCCAGAGCTGAAAGTACTCCGCCCCCAGCCGCGCCTCGAACTCGGGCATGACCTCGTGCGTCGGCTCCAGCCAGACCCGGCCCTTCTGCTGTTCCGTCAACGTCTCCAGGGACTTGGCCTTGGCGATCAGCGTGGCGTCGAAGGCGTGCAGCAGGCGCGTGGTGATGGCGCGGTCCAGCACCAGGCTGCCGGCGGCGAGAAGCAGCCCCATGCCCGCGACGAGCAGGAGGGTCAACCGGCCGCGCAGCGACGTCACGGCGCGCTCGTTTCGATGGTTTCGATGATGTAGCCCTGGCTCCGCCGGGTCTGGATGAGGCTCGGGGAGCCCTGCTCCTGGAGCTTCCGGCGAATCGAGAAGACCAGGACGTCGACGATGTTGCTCGCCGAATCGGACTCGGGCTCGTTCACGTCCTCCCGCAGATCCCGGCGGCTCACGATCTGGCCCGCGCGCAGCACGAGGATCTCCAGGATGCGGTACTCGCGCGGGGTGAGCTTGACCTCGCGGCCCGCGTACCAGGCGCGGCGGGAGGTGGTGTCGACCTCCAGCCCGCCGATCCGCAGGGTGGGATTCTTGGCCTGGTACGAGCGCCGGACGAGGGCTTCCAGGCGGGCGCACAGCTCGTCGAAGGCGAACGGCTTGACCAGGTAGTCGTCCGCGCCGAGGCGCAGGCCCTGCACCCGGTCTTCGACCACGTCCTTCGCGGACAGGATCAGGATGTGCGTCGACCTTCCCGCCTCCCGGAGGGACTTCAGCACCGAGAGACCGTCGATTTCCGGCAGCATGAGGTCGAGCACGATGAGATCGTACGCCCGCTCCATCGCCAGGCTGAGGCCGCTGCGGCCGTCGGCCGCCGTGTCCACGGCGTAGCCCGCCCTGCGCAGCCCTCTGTCGAGAGTCTCGCGCAGCCGATCGGAGTCTTCGATCAGAAGAAGCCTCATGAGTAGTCCGTCCTGACAGGAATGAGGATACCCCCTCTCCGCTCCGGTGACACGGGGAAGAGGGGCTTCAGGAGGGGGCCGCCTCGCGGTGGGCTGTCAGGGCTTCGAATCCTGCACCGGCTCGGAGCCGGTCTCCGCAGGGGGCGCGGGAGCGGCGGGCGCGGCCTGAACCAACGTCGCCAGCCGGGCGTGGTCGGAGCCCTCCTGGTAGTCGACGATCACCAGCAGCCCGGGGTCCAGAGACGCGACCCGGTACTCGGTCGAGGGCGAGAGAGCCAGGTTGATGTCGCCCTCGGCGGTCTTCAGGATCAACACCGCGTTGTTCCAGGTGACCACCGTGCCGGTCACCGAGCCCGGGGCCGCTGCGGCCGGGGCCGCCGCGGGCTGCACCGCCGCGGCCGGGAGCACGCGCTCCGCGATGATGAAGCCGCCGATCTTGCGCCGGTACTCGACCGCCACCTCGACGCCCGTCTTGATCTCGACCTGGCGCTTCGTCTCCTTGTTGACCGCGATCTTCTCCGTCTTGCCGTCCGGCGTCTTGACCTCGAGCCGGTCGCCGTTCCAATAGCTGACCGTGCCGAGGACGTGGGGAGATGCCCGCGCCGGCTCCGGCTGCGCCGCCGGCTCGCTCCTGGCTGCCGCCATGGCAGCCGTCGCAACCAGGGCCGCCATCAGAACCATCACGAACGGCAGGATCCTTCCTTCCATTTTCTGCATGAATTCTCCTTGCAGCCAAAAGCCTTCGTACAACCGGATGCAACCGCACTACCCTGGATTCCGTTGCCCTGCATTTTATGCAATTTCGCCCACCCAGCGCCATCCTCTCTACGCCGGGGGGCCGCCGGCCGCAAAGCGGATGCGAGGCGAGGTTTTCTCTTAGCGGCAGGGCCCGCTCCGCCGCGTCGCCAACCTGGCGGGATACAATGCGCCACGCCAGGAGTGTGCCGCGGTTGAACCCCGCTTGAGCCAGGAGAAAAGACGATGATCCAGACGCTCCAGATCAAGGGGTTCCGCTCTCTGCGGGACGTGAGCTGGACACCCGGGAAGCTCAATGTGGTCATCGGCCCCAATGGCTCCGGAAAGTCGAACCTGCTCCGAGCCCTGGCCCTCCTGCAGCGATCCGCGCGCGGTGAGCTTCCCGCGGACATCCTTGACCAAGGAGGAATCGCGCCTCTGCTGTGGGACGGCCAGACCAAGGAGCTGGCCTGGGCTGTGAAGGCGGATCCCATCGGATCGGACAGTAGGGGGCGCCGATCCGTCAACCTGCCGTAGCGCGGCTCGAAAAGCGGGTCGCGGCTGACGGACAGAACCTGATTCCTGTTCTCCACACCCTCTACTCCAACAGCCGTGACTTCAAGAATGACATCGACACGGCGATGCGGGCGGCGTTCGGCGACGACTTCGAGGATCTTGCGTTTCCACCGGCCGCCGACCAGCGGGTCCAGCTCAGGCTCCGCTGGCGCTCTTTGAAAAGCCCGCAATCGGCGGCCGACCTGTCCGACGGCACGATGCGGTTCCTCCTGCTCCTGGCAATCCTCGCCAACCCCGAACCCGAGCCTCTCATCGCCATCGACGCTCCCGATCCTCGCGGAATTCGCGACTGAAGCCGCCCGCCGAACTCAGGTGATCTTTACCACTCACTCTCCGCAATTCCTCGACGCCTTCCGCGAAGAGCCGCCAACAACCACCGTGACCCACTGGGTTGGAGGCGAGTCCCGGCTCTCCGTTGTGGATGGCGAGGAGCTCGCGCGATTCCATCGCCTATGACAGATGCCCCAACCTCAAGCTGATGCTGGATGACATGCTCCGGTTGGCGAAGGAAGCGGGCTTGTGACCCGGATTCAAGGGACGCTGTGCAGGTTCGAGGCGAAGCTCCATGGATAAGCCCGCCCGCGCCGCCATCTACTCCACCACCTCCACACACTCCGCAATCACCTGAACCTGGCCCTCGTCGGCGCCGGTGAGCTCGATGGGCTCGAATGCCGGATTCACCGGCTTCAGGCGGATCCGCTCGTGCTTCCAGGAGTCGCCCTCCCGGGCTCTTTCGCTCTCATAGCGCTTCACCGTGTAGCGCTCGCCGGTTTCGGGGTCGAGGGTGTCCCGCAGTTGGACGAGCACGGTCTTGCCCTGCCTCGATCCGGTGACGGGTGAGGCGAAGAGGCAGTAGCTCCCGTCCGGGATGGCCGGTTCCATGGACTGCCCGACCACCTGCGCCACGAACATGCCCGGGTGCAGGCGGCGCTTCGTTTCAAGAGCAACCCATTCCCAATTGCCATCCTGGACCGATTGAGGGTCGCCGAAGGCTCCGGCCGCGGCTTTCAAGGGGATCAGAGGCACGCAGGTGACGTACCGGTGGACAACCTCAACACTCATTCCGGTGCCTCGCGGTACCACTCCTGGCGCTGCTGGCAGAGATAGATCGTGTCCAGCAGGTCGGCGCTGGGGCGCTGGAGGCCTTCGCTTCCCAGCGTGCGGAAGTCGGGAATTGGAATCTCTTCAACCGGCGGCTCGGGCAGGAAGAGAAATCCGATAGGCGTATGGGTCGCCTGAGCGATGCTCTCGAGCTGCTTGAGGGTCGGCTGTGCTTCTCCCGCACATTCGGCCGGGTGGCCGGGCTGTTGACCCGCCGGAAAGGGTAGGCGTCATGACTCGCGGCTGCCGGCCAGCCCGGCGGCGATTCAAGTCTCAGCCGTCTCTTCTCCGACCCTCTTCCGTAGCACGGTATTCTGCAACTATACTTCTTTGCGAGCTACGGAACACTCCCCGAAAAACGAAAGGGTCATGCCCCACCGGAATCGTCCCACCCGCGCCGCTCTCGACCAGCCTCCCCGACTCACCATCCCGTCAAAGGAGCCTGAGCATGAGTGACCGCCGCCGAGACCCTCAACCCCCTTCGCCGCAGGAGCCGGAGCGGGACCGCGTCCCGGCAAAAGGTGATCGTGCAATGACCCAGCGCATCGACCTCCGCCAGCTCGCCGAACGCGAAAGTGAGCAGGTCGAATGGAAGAGCAATGTCGCGGATGTCGACGACGTTGTCGAGACGCTGTCTGCATTCGCGAACGACCTGGCCAACCTGGGGGGCGGGTACGTCGTGTGCGGGGCAAACGAGACCAAGGACGCCCACGGGTTTCCTTCCATCGAGCTGACGGGCCTCACGTCGAGCCGCCTCAAGGAGATCGAGGGCACCGTGCTCACGCGCTGCCGGGAGCGCGTATCGCCGCCGCTCACGCCGCTGGTCGAGGAGCTCCCGGCTACGGCACCCGCTCGCAGAGTCCTGGTGTTCCTCATGCCTTCAACCAATCAGGCACATACGTTTCGACGCGGCACCCAGGGAGCCAAGCACCATGTGCGCATCGGCCGCGACACGCGTGAAGCCCGAAACGGCGTCCTGCGCGAGCTGCTCGTGCGAAAAGGGGCCGTCGAACCCTGGGATCGTCAGCCCTGTGCATCCGCGACGCTGAACGATCTCGACTTGCTGGCTCTTCGCGATGCTCTTCAACGGATGGGAATCTTCTCGCCGGATCTGGGCGTCGAGCCGTTCTTGTCGGAGACGGCACAGCTCAGTCCCTTCGTGCCGCCGCTCTGCTTCCGAGAGCCCTTGACGGGCACTCTCCGTCCACGTAATTTCGCCATCCTGCTGTTTGGCCGCACCGTTCAACGCTTCATCCCTGGAGCCTTCGCAACTTTCTCCAGCTACCCCGGCATCGATCGCTCCGAGCCGCATGCCGAACGGCACGAGCTCGCGGGCACTCTGGTTGAACAGGCACACCGCCTGGCCGGGTTGCTCGAGCAGCAGGTGTCCACGGCGTTCGACAAGACCGACGTGGCGGCCCCAAACGTGCGGAAGTACCCTGCGCGTGCGTTGCACGAGGCCATGATCAACGCCCTGGCACACCGCGACTATTCTTTGGTAGATCCGACACGGATCACCGTGTTCGACGGCCGGATCGAGCTGCTCTCTCCCGGACCATTGCCTGAAGGTGTGGATCCCGAAAACTTCCGCGAAGGCCGCGTTGCCCCCAAATGGCGCAACCAGGCACTCGCGTGGTTCTTCAGCCGCCTTCAGCTCGCCCAGGCGGAAGGACAAGGAATCCCGACCATCCTCCGCAGCATGCGCCAGGAGGGATGCCCACCCCCGGTCTTCGAGACCAACGAGGCCCGCGTCGTCTGCATCCTGCCAGCGCACCCACGTCATACGGAGCTTCTGGCCGCCATGGCGCGCAACAGGCGCAAAGCGTTGCTTCTCGAGGTCGTCACAGGTCGCGGTGCCGTGGGCACTCCGTTCGAGAGCCTCTCTCAAGCGCTCCCGGAGGCCAGCCGAAATGATCTCCGCACCCTGCTGCGGGAGCTCCGAAAAGCCGGGCACATTCATCTGCGCGGCACCACCAAGGCGGCTCGCTGGTTTCCTGGCCGCGAACGCCCGGAGCCCCGCTCATGAGGCCCGGCTGGTCCCAATCCAGTCCCAATCCAGTCCCAATCCGCGGAATCAGCAGGCTCATCGACCGTACGCAAGTTGCTGGCAGGCTGGAGTTTATGGACTCGATGGTGCAGCCGGGTGGATTGGAAACCGCCTCCCCGCCAGTTCCAATCCAGTCCCAAAAGACGGCGCTCTGAGGCGAAGCTCCATGGATAAGAGCTCGCGGCTGAGCACGGAGCAGGGCTGAGGCAACACGCCCTCAGCCCCGCCGGCTCGACAAGACAGGCCGGGGGCCTGCCGGCCCAAGGCGGACCCCCGGCAATCTAGGATTCAGATGTCAAAGAACGCTCCGGCGCCCGTTTGCGGCGCCCCCGGCGGATATGCGGCCGGCGCAACCTCGTTTGCCGCTGGCGAAACCCCGTTTGCCGCTGCCGCCACCTCGTTTGCCGCAGAGCCAGCCGCGGTCTCCGCGGCGGAAATCCCGTTTGCCGCTGCCGCAACCGCGCGGGCGGAGCCGCCGTCCCGTTTGCCGCAGCGGCACACACGAGCGCAGCAGCGGCAAACGAGGCTTCCCGGGCCGCAACCCTGTTTGCCGCAGCGGAAAACCTGGTTGCGGCAGCGGCAAACAAGACGGCGCGGGCGAAAATCCACCCTGAAGGTGCCGCGGTTTCAGCGAACGGAGGGCACGATATCCAACCCGGCGAGAAAGTCAAGGGCCGAAATGTCTATATTCTGTACTTTTTGGTCCCAGAAGATCGCCGAAACCGTCTTGACAACCGCTTCGGCCTGTCGGATGATGCGCCTCGCTGCCTGGGATGGCAGCACGGAACGCGAAGCCTTCGGAGCCGTGGTGGCTCCGCAAGTCGCACTGAAAGGAGAAGCACCATGCCCAACGTCTCGTCTTTTTCCGATTTCATCACCGACTGGGAGCGCCTGCTGGCCGCGGTGAACAACAACGAGTCGAATCTGCCCGATCTCACGCCGCAGCTCCAGCCGCTGGAGGATCTGCTCAACGAGGCCAAGACCCTGGGGACGCGGCAGGACGCCTCCCGCGCCGCGCTCTCGGCGGATGCGAAGCGCCGGCGCGAGGTGATCTTCGAGGGCCGGGCCGCCGCGACGCGGCTGCGCTCCGCCCTCAAGGGCCACTTCGGGAGCCACAATGAGAGGCTGGTCGAGTTCGGCGCGCGCCCCATCCGCGCCCGCCGGTCCCGGCCGCTGGTGGATCCGCCGCTCGCGGTGGAGGATCCCGCTCCGCCGGTGGAGTAGGGCCGGACCTGTTCATTGACAATTGAAGGCTGTAGGCTCAGGGACGGGGCTGGGAACAAGCCCCGCCCCGCCTTTTGTTCTTTTCCAGGACGGCGGAACCCAAAAGGCTGCGAAATTCCCCGGAGCCGGGTCTATAATGCGGGACATGGACATCCTTCCCGGCATTCCCGGCAGCGGCCTGCCGTACGACGAAGGGATTCGGCGGGAGCTCGACGAGATCCTCGACCGGCTCGGCCGAGTGATCGGCCGCCGGCTCATGCTCAAGGGGTTCTCCGAGGCGGACGCCTTTCTGCGGGTGGCGGAGGCGCTTCTGGAGCTTGCCCGGCAGCTCCGGGACATCGACGACCGGGACCGCTGGCTCATCGAGTTTCTCGACCTGGGGCCTTACGATCCCGAGGCCATCGCCCGGGAAGTCGAAGCGGATGGCCTCGACCTGGATCTCGAACGGAAGGCCAGGGATGCCGAGGCCCGGACGCTGAAGGAAATCGATCTGGAACGCCAGATCTGGATGGCCCGCAAGCTGAGCCCGGGGAGCCGTGGAAGGACTGCGGCCGGACCGAAGCGCCGCTCGTCCGGGCTCAGGGCTCCCAGACCCCTCGAACCTCTGTAGGGGCGGCCCTCTGTCGATCGGGAGCAAACCACGAGGAGGGCAACCACGAGGGTTGCCCCAACGCACATTTCATTCCAGGTTGACGGCCTGCCAGGAAATCACGAGGAGCAGGTGCGGTTAGACTCCGCACGTGCTCCGGCCTTCCACGCAATGGTCGAGCCGCCTTCCCTGGGACCAGGCGGAGAACCGGCTGACCGCGGCCGTCCGGGAGCGGCGCGCCCGCGGAGCGGCGGTGATCGATCTGACGGAGACGAATCCCACGCGGGTCGGGATTCGGTATCTTGCCGGGGCAGCCGGGGTGGCGGACGAGCTGGCCGAGTTGCTCCGCCGCGGTGCCGCCGATCCCGTCTACGATCCGCATCCCAGGGGATTGCCCGAGGCCCGGGAGGCGCTCGCCGCCGCGCTGTCGTCTCCCGGCGACTCACACGATTCGGTATCGCCGGACGACCTGGTGCTGACGGCGTCGACGAGCGAGTCGTACTCCCTGCTGTTCAAGCTGTTCGGGAATCCCGGGGACGAGATCCTGACCACGGTGCCGTCGTATCCGCTGCTGGACAGCCTGGCAGCGCTGGAAGGGTTGACGCTCTCGCACGCTCATCTCTCGCCGGGCCGGGGTTTCGCCCTGGAGACGGAGCGGCTGGAGCTGGCGCTGACGCCGAGGACGCGCCTGCTGGCGCTGGTCCATCCGGGCAACCCGACGGGCGCGTACCTGTCGCCCTCGGAGCAGGCGGCGGTGGCGGACCTGTGCGCGTCGCGGGGGCTGCCGTGGATCTCGGACGAGGTGTTCGCGGACTATTTTCTCGGGGACAACCCCCTTGTGGACAATCCTTTCGAGGAATCAGGGCGGCGGGCCGGGCCGGCCGCGGCGCTGGCGAACGGCGACTCGCTTGCGTTCTCCCTCGGCGGGCTGTCGAAGAGCGCCGGTCTGCCGTCCTGGAAGCTGGGGTGGATCCGCGTGGGCGGCCCGCCGGACCTGCGCCGCCGCGCGGTCGATGCCCTGGAGCTGGCCGCGGACAGCTATCTCTCGGTGGCGACGCCGGTGCAGCGGGCGCTTCCGGGAGTGTTGGAGCTGGTGCCGGGCATCCGCGCTTCGATCCTGGGCCGGGTGCGGGAGAATCTCGCCCGTCTGAGAGAAGTTTCAGGCTCCGGGATCGAGCTGCTGGAGCCGCAGGGCGGCTGGTCCGCGGTGCTGCGGGTCTGCCAGCCGCGGTCGGACGAGGAGCTGGCGCTCGCGATCCTCGACGAAGCCGGCGTGCTGGTCCATCCCGGCTACTTCTTCGATTTCGCCACGGACGACTACCTCGTGGTGTCGCTCCTGCCCGAGCCCGGCCGGTTCGCCGAGGGGGTGCGGCGCCTGACCGGCGTGCTCGCGCCCGCTCAGGCTGAATAGTCTTCGCCGAAGCGGCGGACGGCGGCGTTGCTGCCGCAGACATAGAGGACATCGTCCGACCGGAACGTGAAGCCGGGGCCGAATTCGACGAGCACCTCGTCGCCGCGCTCCACGGCCACCACCGAGCAGCCGGTCCGCTGGCGAAGGTCGAGGTCCGCAGGATGCTTCCCGGCGAGGCTGTCGGTGGCGACCTTGAGGATCTTGAGCTGGGGATCCAGGAAGAAGGCTTCCTCGCCGAGCAGCTTCTTGGCCAGCATCTGTCCGGAGACCTGGCTGATGGAGAGGGCGAAGTAGGCGCCGGCGCGGTGGATGCGCTCGACGTTGTCCGCGCGGTTGACGCGGGCGATCACCGGCACCTCCGGCGCCATGTCCTTGAGGATCACGGTCGCGAAGAGGGTCGAGCTGTCGGTGTCGAGGGCGAGGATCACGGCCTGGGCGTCGCGCACGCCAGCCTCTTCGAGGATCTTCATGTCGAGGACATCGCCCACCACGTCGACCTCACTTCCCGATCCGCGGTCCCCGGAGCTGCGGTCGATCAGCCGCACCTCCTCGCCCACGGCCCGCAGCAGCTCGGCGACCTTGCGGCCCACCTCGCCGCCGCCGCCGACCACGAAGTGGCCGCCGCGGCGATGCGCCACGTTCCCGGCGGCGAGATCGGCGAGCCGCTCGATGCTCTCGTGGCTGCCCACGACGACCAGGGTGCCGCCGGGGGCGATGACGGCGGTGGCGCCGGAGACCCCGGAGGCACCGGAAATGAAATCGAGCTCTCCTCCGACCCACTGGCCGATGACGGTGGCGCCGGTGCGGGCGCCGATCGCCGCCGCGTCGAGGGTGCGGCCGGCGAGCGGGCTGTCGCGGCCGACCCGCAGCTCGGCGACCTCCAAATTCCGGCCGAGCTGCTGGATGCCCGCCACCCGCGGGCTGATGCGCTGCGACGCGCGCGCCGCCAGGGCCGCGCCGAGGATGTGGCGCGGGGTGAAGGTGGCGGTGGCGCCCGCGAGCATCATCGGCTTGCGGTGGTAGGGCTCCTCGACCAGGGCGAGGATCGGCCCTTCGAACCCGCGCTGCCGGGCGGTCAGGATCATGGAGGCGTTCTCGTCGTCGGTGCCGTTGGCGATGATCGCGCGGGCGCTGTCGAGGCGGGCCGCGCGCAGCGCGCCGTCCCCCAGCGCCCGGTTGATCACCGGCTGGCCTTCCTCATAGAGCCGGCGCGCGAGGCCTTCGTCGGGCTCCAGCACCAGGGTGGGCACCTTCGCAGCGGCCAGCTCGGAGAGGAGCGTCTCCACGGCCGGGCCGTATCGGAAGATGATCGCATGGCCTTCCAGGCCGGCGGGCGCCTCCTGCGGCAGCCGCAGCTCGAATCGCTCCTCCAGGAATGGAATCAGGTAGACGGGAAAGATGAGAATGACGAGGAAGACGCCCACGAACTGGATCGTCATCACGAAGAGCACCATGACCGGGTGGTTCCAGCGGTTGTCCGCGCCGTAACCGGTGGTGCTGAGGGTCTCGGAGGCCCACTCGACGCTCTGCCAGAAGCTCCGCGGCGTGCCCTCCAGCCAGGCCATCCCCACCATGTAGAGGGAGGCCGCCAGGAAGACCAGCAGCGGCAGCGTGAGGATCAGCAGCAGGAGCCGGCGTCGGGATCGCCGCATAGGGGGCTCATGGGAGGCGCCGTTCAGTACGGCATGTCCTCCTCTTCCATGCCGAAGTGATGGCCCAGCTCGTGGACCAGGGTGTCGCGGATCTCCCGGATCACCTGCCGCCGGTTCTCGCAGCCGCGCAGGATCGGGCCGCGGTAGAGGATCACGCGGTCGGGCATGGCCCCCATGTAGAAGCTGTCACGGTCGGAGAGCGGAACTCCCTGATAGAGACCGAACAGCTCGTCCTCGGTTTCCAGCCCCATGGCTTCGAGATCCTCGGGATCGGGCTCGTCCTCGACCATGACGGCGACGTTGTCGAGCAGCCCGGCGAAATCCTCGGGCAGGCCGTCCAGGGCCTGCTCGACGAGCGCCTGGAACTCCTCGGGGGGGATGCGCATCCTCCGATTCTAATAGACTCCGGGCGATCCGCCCTCCTTCCGATCCCGGGAGAGGGCTGGGAGAGGGGGAACCGGCATCCCATGGCCCGTCTCGACAAGTGGCTGCAAGTCGCGCGCATGTACAAGACCCGCACCCAGGCCACCCATGCCTGCGACCTCGGACGGGTGAGGGTCAACGGCCAGCCCACCAAACCCCATCGCCAGGTTGCGGTCGGCGACCGGATCGAGCTCGCACAGCGCGACTGGGAGCGGGTGCTGATCGTCAAGGAGCTGCGCGACAAGCCGGTGGCGAAGGCCGCGGCCGCCGCGCTCTACGAGGACCAGAGCCCGCCGCGGCCGTCCGCGGATCCGCTGAAACGCCTCCTGAACCGGCCGCCGGCACCGCGCGAGGCCGGAGCCGGAAGGCCGACCAAGAAGGAGCGCCGGGAGCTGGACCGCTGGATCGGAGGCCTCGACGGCGAACCGCCCGCAGCTGCCGCGGATGTGGATACCGACGAGGATCTGGCGGACGAGGACGGCTGGGACGACGAGCCCGACTGATTCCGCTACACTGAAGCGGTGAACGAAGAACGCAGGCCGCCCCTCGGCCGAGACGATCCGCGCCATCCGATCCGCGTGGTGGTCCGGCGGACCGGCCTCAAGCCGGACCTGATCCGCGCCTGGGAACGGCGCTACGGCGCGGTCGAGCCTGGGCGCTCCGCGACGCGGCGCCGCTTCTACTCGGACGCGGAGATCGACCGCCTCGGTCTGCTCAGCCGGGTGGTGCGGGCCGGCCACTCCATCAGCCAGGTCGCCCAGCTCGCCAACGCGGAGCTCGAAGAGCTGATCGCACGGGACGCTCCGCAGCTTGCCATGCCCTCGGAGCCGACCACCCGCACCGGCTCCTACCTCGCGTCGTGCCTCGCCGCCGTGCAGCGGCTCGATCCGGGCGACCTCGAAGCCGTTCTCCGGCGGGCGTCGGTGGAGCTGAGCACGTTCGAGCTGCTGGAGAAACTGCTGGCCCCGCTGCTCGAAGACATCGGCGACCAGTGGCGGCAGGGAGTGCTGCGGCCGTTCCACGAGCACATGGCGTCGGCGGTGATCCGGGCCTTCCTCAGCTCGCTCAGTCTTGGAGGGGGAGGGGGAGGAGGCGCGTCGACCCTCGCTCCGGTGATCGTCGCCGCGACGCCCGCCCGTCAGCGGCACGAGATCGGCGCCATGCTGGCCGCGGCCGCAGCCGCTGCGGAAGGCTGGCGGGTGCTGTACCTCGGCGCCGACCTGCCGCCCGAAGAGGTCGCCGCCGCCGCCATCCACCAGGGTGCGAAGGTGGTGGCGCTCAGCCTCGTCCATCCCCCGGACGACGCGCTCCTGCGCGAAGAGCTTCGAAGGCTGCGCCGCCTGCTCGGCCCCGACACGGAGCTCGTGGTCGGCGGCAAGGCCTCCTCCGCCTACGCGGATGTCCTCAGGGAGATCGGAGCCCTGCGCCTCGACGACCTCGCCGAGCTCCGCCAGCGCCTCCGCGAGATCCGGGAGACGATTCCCCTTTCCGCCTCCCCGGCGGACCTGTCCTCGCAACGCGCCTGACTCGGCCGCGCTCCAAGCCTAAAAGTGGGGGCGGGAGGAGAGCTCCCCCGTCCCGCCCCGAGGGAGGTGGAGCCCTGACGATAGCCAACGATTCCACGGTTGTCAACTGATTGTCCATAAATTAAACCCGCCAATCTTGACAACTTTGTGACAAATCTGCTAATCTTGCATCAATGACAACGTCTTCGAGCGCACCGCGCCATCCCATTGGTGTGGTGGCGCGCCGTACGGGATTGAAGCCGGACCTGATCCGGGCCTGGGAGCGGCGCTATGGCGCGGTCGCTCCGGGCCGTTCGGACACGCGGCGCCGCTTCTACTCGGACGCCGACATCGCGCGGCTCGTGCTGCTCAGGAAAGCGGTGGACACCGGACGGTCGATCGGCCAGATCGCGACGCTCTCGAACGAAGCCCTCACGGGTCTCATCGCGGAGGAGCCGGAGACGAGCACCGCTGCCCTTCCCCCGGAAGCGGGCGGAGACGTGGCGGAGTCCTTTCTCCAGCTCTGCCTGGGAGCGGCCCGGAGCCTGGAGGTTGCCGAATTGGAGCTGCACCTGGCCAGGGCCTCGGTGGCGCTCAGCCGCAACACCCTTCTTGAGACGCTGCTGGTGCCGCTGCTCCACAAGCTCGGCGAGCTCTGGCAGAAGGGCGAGCTGCGCCCCTCGCACGAGCACGTGGCCTCCTCGGTGGTGCGTTCCTTCCTGGGCAGCATGCACCGCGCCTACGACACACCGGCCACGGCTCCGCTCCTGCTCTCGACGACTCCCGCACGGCAGAGGCACGAGCTTGGAGCCCTGATCGTCTCGGCGGTGGCGGCAGGAGAGGGGTGGCGAGTCATCTACCTGGGGCCGGACCTGCCGTCCGAGGAGATCGCGGCGGCGGCGAGGGACAAGGGAGCGCGGGTGGTGGCTCTGAGTCTGGTCTACCCTCCGGACGACCCGCTCCTCGCCGACGACCTTCGCCATCTGCGCCGCCTCCTGCCCGCGACGACCGTGCTGATGGCCGGCGGCCGGGCTTCCGATGGCTACGGCGCGGTTCTGTGCGAGATCGGGGCGGTGCGGCTGACGGATCTCACGGCTTTCCGGAACGAGCTGGAGCAGCTGAGATCCGCTCCTGTCACGGATCTGTCAAGGAATCCGTGACTTCGGCGGAGCTCCTGTCAGGCCCTGTCAGTCTCCCAGAAACTCTCCGAGGGGACGCAGCGGCTCGCTGTGGTCGCAGAAGATCTTGACCACCACCATGATCGGTACCGCGAGCAGGGCTCCGGTGATTCCCCACAGCCAACCCCAGAACGTCAGCGCCAGGAATATCACCACGGGGTTGAGCGTCAACCGGCGGCCCAGCACGAGCGGCGTCACCAGGTAGCTCTCCAGAAGATTGAGGCCGAGAAACGACAGCGGCACCATCAGGGCCTGCGTCAGGCTCGGGAACGTCAGAAAGCCCACCATCGCCAGCACCGCCAGCATGATGAGGCCGCCCACGTAAGGAATGTAGTTGGTCACCATCGCCAGCACGCCCCAGAGCAGCGGGTTGGGTACGTTCAGAAGAGCGGTGATCCCCCAGACGGCGAGTCCCAGGCCGACGTTGATGGCGGTGATCGTCACCAGGTAGGCGGAGATGTCCGTCTCGATCTGGCGGGCGATCTCCACGGCCTTCTTCTTATCGCCCAGGCTGGGCAGGACGCGGATCAGCTTGCGCAGGAAGAGATCCCCCGACGCAAGCAGGAAGAAGAGCAGGATGAACATGATCATTCCGCTCGCCGCGAGGTCGGTAGCCTGGCTGAACAGGCGCTCGCCGAGGCTCTCGGTCCGAACCTCGACCGTGGTGGACGGCTTGACGCCGCCGACCTGGGTCATCTTCTCCATCTGCTCCGTCGCCTTGCTCATGGTCTGCACGGGTTTCTTGAAGTCCCGCAGCTTGGCCTCGACCCTTTTCATGGAGCGTGGTGCCTTCTGAGCCCATTCGTACGCGGGACCGGCGAGTTGGTAGACGCCCAGGCCCAGGCCTCCCAGCAGCCCGAAGACGACCAGGGCGGCGCCGAGACCCTCCGGAATGTGGAGCTTCTTGAGGAAGCGGACGACGGGGCTCAGCAGGAAGTTCAACAGCATCGCCAGGACGATCGGCAGGAAGAAGTCCTGGGCGAAATAGAGCGTGTAGAACGCGGCCAGGATCAAGAGGCCGGTCAGCGCGATGGAGCGGACGCCGAACGGTCCCTGAATGGCGTCGCGCAGACGCTTGAGGTCGGGCCGCGGGCGTTCCGGGTCGGGTTCGTGGTGCAAGGGATTGATCATGGTTTCATTCTATGCGGGCTGTCCCACGCCGGCGTTGCAATCGATGAGCCAGGGTCATGGAAACAGCGGGAGCTGCACCAGCTGGCCCTGGATCAGGTTCGACGCCGTTACCCCGAGCAGGCGGACGGGACGGGCACCGGCTTCCGTCTTGCGCAGCAGGTCGCGCGCGCAGATCTCGATGATGGCTGCGTCGTGGAACGGGGACGCCAGGGTGCGCGAGCGGGTCAGGGTCGTGAAATCCGCGTAGCGAACCTTGAGCGTCACCGTGCAGGCGGTGAGCCCGCGGCGGAAGAGGCTGTCGGCCACCTCCCGGGCCATGCGGACGAGCTCCGCCTCCATCGCCTCCATTGTGCGCAGATCCGTCGAGTAGGTGTTCTCCGTCCCGAGGCTCTTGCGCTCGCTGTGGGTCTCGACCGGCCGGTCGTCGACGCCGCGCGCGAACTCATGGAGGATGCGTCCGTGCTTGCCGAAGCGGTCCGCCAGCACCTCGGGCTCCAGCGCCCGCAGGTCGGCCACGGTCAGAACGCCCATCTCCTCCAGCGACTTCTCCGTCGCCGGGCCCACGCCGTGCAGCCGGCGCACGGGGAGCGGATCGAGAAAGGCCTGCACCTTGTCCGGCCGCACCACGGTCAGGCCGTCCGGCTTGTTGAAGTCCGACGCGATTTTGGCGATGAGCTTGTTCGGGCCGACTCCGACACTCACGGTCAACTGGCGCTCTTCTTTCACACGGCGCCGGATCTCCCGGGCCACGGCCGTAGCCGTACCCGCCTCCCCCAGGTGCCGGCTGACGTCGAGATAGGCCTCGTCGATCGACACCGCCTGAACGAGAGGCGTGAGCTCCCGGTAGATGGCGAAGATTTTCTCCGACTCGCGTTGGTAGCGGCGGAAGTCGGGAGGGATGAAGACGGCGGAGGGGCAGAGGCGCACCGCCCGGGACGAGGGCATGGCGGAATGGACCCCGAAGCGGCGCGCCTCGTAGCTCGCCGCGGCGATCACGCCCCTCGATTCGGGACGGCCGCCGATCACCACCGGCCGTCCGCGAAGCGCGGGATCGTCGCGCATGTGGACGGCCGCGTAGAAGCAGTCCATGTCGCAGTGCAGAACCCGGCGGGGGACGTCCGGCTCGGTCTCGGCCAGCGTCTCGATCGGTCTCTCGTGGCTCACGTCCCCTAGCTTAGCCTGGAGAGGTTCCGGCGCCAGCCCTCGGATTGGAGCCCTGAGCGGGTGAGCTACAATTCGAGCAGGTTTATTGACGCGCAGACCATACAATCTCAAGGATGAAGCGGCTTCCGCCCAGCTCCCGGCTCACGACGATCGCGTACCGCCGCGGGCGCCACCGCGCCCTGGCCGGGATCCTCCTCGCGGCGGCGCTCGCCCTGCCGCTCGCCCAAGCCGGGTGCTCCCCCGTCCAGAGCCTGCCCTGGCCTCCGCCGGCGGAATCGATGCCGATCCAGGCCGGAGACGTGCACTCCTGGACGTTCGACATGGGGGCCGGGGAGTTTCTCGGCGTCGTCGCCGAGCAGCAGGGCGCGGACGTAATTGTCGAGGTCTTCGATGAGGAGAACCGTCTCGTCTTCGACGCGGACAGCGCGGACGACGGGTGGTGGATGACCTGGCAGGAAGAGGTCGCCTGGATCGCGCCGAAGCCGGGGCGTTACCACCTTGTCGTCCGCCCCTGGAATGTCGGCGCCAAGGGCCGCTTCCTCCTCCGCGTGGAGGGCCCGCGTCCCGCCCGGGTCGGGGATGCGAGCCGGGCAGAGGCCGCCGCCGAGATTCGGGCAGCCACCGCCGAGCTCGGACAGCCGGGTCACGAGGCGGCTCGCCTCGAGCATCTGCACAAGGCCCTGGCACTCTGGACGGCTCTCGGAGAGCCTCGGAGGCAGGCCGAGGTGCTGCATCAGATCGGCGTCACCGCCGGCGGCATCAGGCGCGAGGAGGACGCCGCCGCCGCCTTCCATCGCGCCCTGGAGATCTGGGAGAAGCTCGGCCTGGAGGACCGCAAGGCCTGGACTCTGCTCAGAGCGGGCCGCTCGGACCTGGTTCTTCTTCGCAAGGACGAGGCGCGTGCCCACGTCGAGGAGGCCTTGCGAATCGCCCGCAGCCAGAAGAACCGGGAATTCCTGCTGCAGGCCCAGTACTTCATGGGGCGCAACTTCCATGCCGAGGAACCGCGCCTGGCGAGGGATTACATGGGGTCCGCCCTGGCGCTTGCGCGAGAGCTCGGAGACCGCCGGATGGAGCTCCTCGCGACCTACCGGCTTGGATGGATCTACGACGACCTGGCTGAAAGGCAGGATGCCCTCCGGCTCTACGAGAAGGCCCTGAGCATGGC
Source organism: Holophagales bacterium (assembly GCA_031390755.1). Taxonomy (GTDB): domain Bacteria; phylum Acidobacteriota; class Thermoanaerobaculia; order Multivoradales; family UBA5704; genus DATMER01. The sequence goes on along the minus strand of JANMTS010000146.1, from coordinate 13,409 downwards.
CCGCCAGGACAAGGAGCTGAGGATCGAGGCGGATGCGCTCAACGCTCTCGGCCTGATCTACAAGGATCTCGGTCAGAACGACCGGGCGATCCAGTATTACGAGCAAGCCATGGCGATCGCCCGCGCCAGGGGCGACAGCCGGCAGGAAACCGCGCTGCTCAACAACCTGGCCCTGATTTACGAGCAGCAGGACCCCGATCGCTCCCGGAGTCTCTACGAGAAGACCCTCGCCCTCGGGCTCGAGAACCGGGATCAGGAAGCCCAGACCGCGGCCCTGAGCAACCGCGCCTACCTGGAGCTGCGCGTGGGCAACAACTCCAAGGCGCTGGAGCTGGCCGACCAGGCTCTCGCGCTGGGCGTGAAGACCTTCGAGATCTCCATCCTGCAAGCCCGGGGCATGGCATGGCGCAAGCTGGGAGACCTGGAGGCGTCCGGCCGCGATCTGCGCAAGGCTCTCGAGTTGAGCCGGGGACGCCAGGAGCGCGTCCGGGAGTCCCTGGTTCTGTTCCAGCTCGCCCGAACCGTGCGGCAGGCTGGAGGACTGCGCGATGCCCGCGAAATGCTGGAGTCGAGCCTCCAGATCATCGAGTCGCAACGGACCAAGGTGGCGGACGAGTCGCTGCGCGCCACGTTCCTGGCCGACCGCCAGTACGTGTACGGCCTCTACATCGACACGCTCATGGACCTGCACCGGGCCGCGCCCGGCCTGGGCCACGACGCGGAAGCCCTGCGCGCCAGCGAACGGGCCCGGGCGCGAAGCCTGCTGGACATCCTCGCGGAGTCCGAAACCGACATTCATGAAGGCGCCGATCCCGCTCTCCTCGACCGCCAACAGCGGTTGCGCGCCGAGATCGAGAGCCTGGAGAAGCGCCGCCTGGACCCTGCCATCGTCGGCTCCGGGGCCGGACCGCAGGAGACGAACGAGCGGCTCGGTACGCTGTTCGAGGAGTACGGCAGGGTCGAGGCCGACCTGCGGGCGAGCAGCCCCCGGTACGCAGCTCTGACCCAACCGCAGCCGATCGGCCCGGCCGACATCCAGAGTGGCATCCTGGACGGCCGCGGGCTTCTCCTGGAGTACTACCTGGGGGAAGACCGCAGCTTCCTCTGGGCCGTGTCGCCGAACGGCCTGGCGAGCTTCGAGCTGCCTCCGCGCGCCAGGATCGAGGACGCGGCGCGGCGCTACTATGCGGCCCTCGTCCTGGCCCCCGATTCGACGGCCGGCAAAGAGGCCGAGACCGGGCTTCGTCAAGCCGCCGACGAGCTGAGCGAAATGCTGCTGAAGCCCATAGAGGGGCTGCTCGCCGGCCAGCCGCTGCTCATCGTAAGCGACGGCGCGCTGCAGTATGTCCCCTTCGCCGCCCTCCCCGCGCCGTCGTCGCTCGGAAAGCCGAAACGGACCCCCGTCGTCGCGGGAAACGAGGTCGTGAGCCTCCCGTCGGCCTCGGCCCTGACCGTGCTGCGCCGCGAGCTCGCGGGCCGGCCGGACCCGCCGAAGACCCTTGCCGTCCTCGCCGATCCGGTCTTCCAGAGCCAGGACCCACGGGTGGTCCGGCCGGGATCGCCGCTCCGGACGGCGCGAGCCAAGCCCCCTTCCTCCCAGAGAGGAGCCTCGGAGCCGTCGAGGGGCGAGGTCGATCCCCGCAACCTGCCGCGCCTCCGCTTCTCGGAGAGGGAGGCCGATGCGATCGCCGCGCTCGTGCCCGAGGGCCAACGGCTCAAGGCCCTGGGCTTCCGCGCTACCCGCGCCATGGCGACCGGCGGCGAGCTCGCCGCCTACCAGATGGTTCACTTCGCCACCCATGGCCTCATCGACAGCCGCCGGCCCGAGCTGTCCAGTCTGGTGCTCTCCCTGGTCGACGAGAAGGGCAGACCCCAGAACGGATTCCTGCGTCTCCACGACATCTACAACCTGGAGCTGCGCTCGGACCTGGTCGTGCTCTCCGCGTGCCAGACCGCGCTGGGTCAGGAGATCCGGGGCGAGGGGCTGCTCGGTCTCACGCGCGGCTTCATGTACGCCGGCTCGGCCCGCGTCCTGTCGAGCCTCTGGAGCGTCGACGATCGCGCCACCTCCGAGCTGATGCAGCGCTTCTATCGCCACATGATCACCGGCGGCCTGAGTCCCGCGTCCGCCCTCCGGAAGGCACAGGTCGAGATGCAGAACGACGAGCGGTGGAAGGCTCCGTACCACTGGGCGGGCTTCTCCCTGCAAGGGGAGTGGCGGTGAAAAGAGGCGAGGGAGACCGCAGCCTCACCCGGGAGGGACTCGACGCTCTGCTCGACAGCCTGGATCCCGACCGGGAGCTGGCCGCCAGGCGGTATGAGGAGATCCGGCGCCGGTTGATCCGCTTCTTCGAGTGGCGCGGCTGCGACAGGGCCGACACCCTGACCGACGATACGTTCAACCGGGTCGCCGCCAAGCTTGCCGACGGTCTCGAGCTCCACTCCGATCCCTATGCCTACTTCTGCGGCGTCGCCCGGCTCGTCGCTCTGGAATACGGGCGCAAGACAGCGAAGGAGAGCCGGCTCCTCGAAGCGGACGTGTGGCCCCCTCCGACCGAGCCCGAGGACGACGCGGACCATCGGCTGGATCATCTCCGGCACTGCCTGGAGGCTCTCTCCCCGGATCAGCGGCAGCTCGCTCTCCGCTACCACCAGGAGGAGCAGAGGATCGCCGGCCGCAAGCGCCTCTGCCAGGAGCTGGGCATCGAAATGAACGCTCTCCGAATCCGCGTCCATCGGCTCCGCCGCATGATCGAAACCTGCATCCAGGCTCGGCTTGAAGATTGAGCGTCCAGGAAGAGTTGAAATGCTTCTCCCGGCAACGTCACCTCTGAATGGATTCTTTTGAAGGACGTCTACCCTTGAGGGCGAGGCCATGAGCGACGACGATCTCTTGAAGCGGTACCTGCTGGGGGATCTCCCCGGAGACGAGGAGGAAGCCCTCGAGCGGCGCCTTCTCGCCGAAGACGGCCTGTTCGAGCTGGCGGAAGCCCTGGAGGCGGAGGTTCTCGAAGAGTACGCCCGCGGTGGGCTCACGCCCGCTCAGAACGCCCGTCTGGCCCGTTTCCTGAGGGCCTCTCCGGAAGGCCGCGTGCGCCTTGCCGTGGTGCGCGGCCTGGCTCAGAGCCCCATGTCGGCCCGGAACCCCGCGCCGGTCAACGTGCTCCCATTCGCCCGCCCCGTCAGGACCGTCCCGTCGCGGCTGCAGGCCGCCGCCGCGATTGCGGCCATGCTGCTCCTCGCTCTCGGAGCAGGATGGCTGGCCTCGGTCCAGATCCCCGGTCCGATGATCGCCAAGCGGGCTCCCACCCTGGCTCCTTCCCCGGCCGTCTTCCTCGCCACGATCGCCCTCTCGAGCCTGCGTGGAGAAGAAGAGGTCACGGCCGTCCTCGTCCCCGCCGGCACGGATCGGGTCGACCTGCGATTGCCGCTACGGGACGATGACGGAGGCTATCCCTCCTACCGGGTGGTATTGACCGACAGCCGGGGCGCTGAGGTGGCAAGCCGTGAGCCTTTGCAGGCGACCCGGCACGGCAAGGGCCAGCCGGCCCTCGTCCTGTCCGTCGACGCGGCGCGGCTGCCCGCGGGCCGATACTCCCTGGAGATCCAGGGGGTTCTGCCGACCGGCGAGAGGGAAGATCTCGCTTTTCCGGAATTCGAAGTGCGCGAGCCATGATTTGGTGAAATGATTCCGCCACTCTAGTCAATCCAGGACGAGAAGGTTCACGCTCACCGGGTCTGATCCGGTGGATGCGCTCACCAAAGAGGGGGAACCGCGCATGAGCCAGACCAGCAAGAGCAGTGCAGCAGCCAAAGCACCCCTGAAACTCGGCAAGGGCGTAACGGGGGCCGGCCCCGAGGACGGCTCGACCCGGTTCGGCCAAGGGGGCTCCGGATCGGGGGGGATCTGCATGCCCGACCCCGAGAAGATCCGGAAGTTGGTCCTCAAGGACAAGGACAAGGAGCAGAAGCCCTCCGCCAAGACCTCCGGAATCCGGTCAGGCAAGACAGCGGCTTCGAAACCGTAGGATCAGCTCCTCCAAGGGTGCCAGGAGGGCGCCCCCTCCAGGGCCCCTCCGGGCGAGCATCCGCGCGGCGGACTCGCCCCTTTTTTTGTGAAACGCTTTTTCGCGGACGTCACTCTTTCTTGAGAGGAGTCCGTACAATGGCAGAACCGATGCGCGCGCGTGGACCCGCCCGGCATCCGGCACCCCGGAGGCCGCGTATCCCTCACCCCCACCTGGCTCCGCGGCCCGCGGAGACGGCAGAGGATCTTCTTGTCCCTGCGCCGCCGCCTCCGGCCGCCGCGGATCCCCTTCACGACAGCGAAGGCTGGACGCCGGCCGCCGTCCCGCTCGTGCGGCCCGACAGCCGCTGGCGCCGGGACGCGGAGCGCCCTTCGACGGCGGAGCGAACCCTGCGCGCCGCGCTGCATGTCGGCCTGGTCGTCAACCTTGGTGTGCTGGTGGCGTCGCGGTGGCTCCCGGGCACGACCCTCGGCGGATGGAAGTACGACGGCGACGACATCCTGCTCGCCGCCGCCGTGCTGGTGAGCGGCTACGCCCTCCTCGCCGTCGGCCGGCTCAGCCGCCGGGGCGACTAAGGACGTTTGATCCCGCCCTTCAAGGCCATCGATCAGCCGCCGCCGCCCGCTCCCCCGGAGTGAACGCCACCCTCGGTCATGGCCCAGGGATCGAGCGCTTCCCTGAGCTCGTCCTCGGGCAGGACGTTCCGCTCCCGGCAGAGCTCGCGCACGGTCTTGCCCGTCTTGACCGAGTCCTTCGCGATCTCGGCCGCGGCGTCGTAGCCGATCTTCGGCACCAGCGAGGTCACCATGGCGAGCGAACGCTCCACCAGCTCCTCGCAGCGCTCCCGGTTCGCCTCGATCCCGTCGACGCAGCGCTCGGCCAGCAGGCCCGACACGTTGCCCAGGATCTCGATCGACTGCAGCAGGTTGTAGGCGATCACCGGCATCATCACGTTCAGCTCGAAGTTGCCCGTCATGCCGGAGATCGTGATCGTCGCGTCGTTGCCCACGACCTGCGCCGCCACCATCAGCACCGCCTCGGGGATGACCGGGTTGACCTTGCCCGGCATGATCGAGCTGCCCGGCTGAAGGCTGGGGATCGAGATCTCCCCGATGCCGCAGCGCGGACCCGACGCCAGCCACCGGATGTCGTTGGCGATCTTCGAAAGCGACGCGGCGATCGTCTTCAGCACCCCGGAAACCTCCACGGCGGCATCCTTCGCGGCCATGGCCTCGAACTTGTTGGGCGCCGACACGAACGGACAGCCCGTGCTCTCCGCCAGCCGGGCGATGACCTTCGGCGCGAACTCGGGCGGCGCGTTGAGCCCGGTGCCCACGGCCGTCCCGCCCAGAGGCAGCTCGGCCAGGCGCGGCTTGGCCGATGCCAGGCGATCCAGGCCGTAGCGGATCTGCTGGGCATAGCCGCTGAAGTCCTGGCCCAGCCGGACCGGCACCGCATCCTGGAGGTGGGTGCGGCCGATCTTCACCACGTCGTCGAACTCCCTGGTCTTGCGGTCCAGGGCTTCGGCGAGCCGCAGCAGCCCCGGCTCGAGCTGCTCCTGGATGGCGATGTAGGCCGACACGTGGATGGCCGAGGGGATCACGTCGTTGCTGGACTGGCCGGCGTTGACGTGGTCGTTCGGATGGACCGGCTTCTTGCTGCCGACCACGCCGCCGAGGATCTCGATGGCCCGGTTCGACAGCACCTCGTTCACGTTCATGTTGGTCGACGTGGCGGAGCCGGTCTGGAAGACGTCGAGCGGGAACTGGTCGTCGTGTTTCCCCTCGGCCACCTCGGCGACGGCCTGCCGGATCGCCTTGGCGGCGTCGGCCGGGACGATCCCCATCTCCTCGTTGACCGCCGCGGCCTCGCCCTTGATCCGGGCGACGGCGACCAGAAACCGGCGCGGCAGGGTCAGGCCGGAGACCGGAAAGTTGCGGCGCGCCCTCTCCGTCTGGGCGCCATAGTAAGCCTCGGCGGGAACCTCGATCTCGCCGAGACTGTCTTTTTCGATGCGCGTCTGGGACATGCTCTCCTCCTGAAGAGATCAGCAACTTCGGCCCTATCGTATCGGAGAGCGGCCGCGAACGGGGCTGTCCGCCCACCGCCGGCCTGCGCCGGCGCGCGCCGGGATCCGGATGCCGTAGACTCCGCACCATGACTCCCGCTCAGAGCCTCGTCCTCGCCCTGTCCGCCGTCGGCGCGGGCGCGATGAACGCCATGGCCGGCGGTGGAACGATCCTCACCTTCCCCACCCTGATGTTTCTGGGCATGCCCGCCATCGCGGCGAACGCCACCTCCACCGTGGCGCTGGTTCCCGGCACGGTGGCGAGCATGGCGGGGTTCCGGCAGGAGGTCTCGCGCAATCGAGAGTGGCTCAAGACGCTGTTCCTTCCCAGTCTCCTGGGCGGCGTGCTCGGCTCGGTCCTCCTGCTGCGGACCCCCGAGAAGATCTTCCAGAACCTCGCGCCGGTCCTGATCCTGTTCGCGACGGTCCTCTTCATGGTGCGGGGACTTCTCGCGCGGCGGTTCGGCTCCGGCCTCAGGGACCATGGAACCGGCTCCCCGACGCCTGCCAGCCTGACTCCGGGGCGGTGGGCCGTAGCCGTGCTCCTCCAGTTCGGCGTCGCGCTCTATGGCGGCTACTTCGGAGCGGGCATCGGCATCCTCATGCTCGCCCTTCTGGGACTTCTCGGGCTGACCGACATCCACGCCATGAACGGCCTCAAGAACTTCTTCAACCTGTGCATCAACGGCGTGGCCGCCGGCTACTTCGTGGTGAAAGGGGCGGTGTCCTGGCCGGAGGCGGGGATCATCGCCCTGGGGGCCGTGGTGGGCGGTTACGGCGGCGCCCGCTTCTCGCGCCGGATCGGTCAGGAGAAAGCGCGGGCGATGGTGGTCGTGATCGGCCTGCTGGTCACGGCCCTGCTGGCCTGGCAGCAGCTTCGAGGTTCGGGTTGGACTCATTGATCCGCGCCGTCAGAGCCGAAGAAGAATGCGAAGGCGGTCTTCAACCATCTCCAATGTCTCTCCGCTCACAACACCGAGGCGCTTCAACAGCCGGCCTTTCGAAATGGAACGGACGGCTTCGCAAAGAGCTGCGCTCTCAACAACCAAGCCTCCCTGGGGAGGCAGGATGCGGACGTGGGAAGGAACCGGGCGAAGGCGGGACGTCACCGGCAGAGCAATCACCAGGTCAGCCGGCCCCTGGTTGAAGAGATCGTCCGAGATGATGAGAACCGGCCTGGTGCCGGCCTGCTCATGGCCTCGGACCGGATCGAGTTGGGCAAGCCAAACCTCACCTCGTCCAGGAGCGCTCAACCCACCCTCTTTCCGTTACCGTCTCCTATCCAGGCGGGCTCCCCCTCTGGCAGACCGTCAGCGATCGCCTCCCAGTCAGCCCTCTCTGCCTGAATCTCCTGCCAGGCTTCGGGGTCATTTCTGAGCGCAGCATAGGCCGCGTTGACATCCTCGAGGAAACGCCTGCGACGATATTCTTCCACGGCCGTCTCAAGGACTGCCTGCATGGATTGGTGCTCGACCTGCGCTATTGCACGAAGAGTTTGGTGGGTGTGCTCGTTGACGCGGACCATGGCTTGCCTCATCGGTCTACCTCCTCGCAGACAGAAGAGTATACAGCCTGGTTATCCGCTTGGAGTCCGATCGCCTGTCACCCCTTCCGGCGGGCGTAGATCTGAAGCTTGGTGGCAACGCCGAAGAAGATGCTGAAGACGCAGAAAGCCCAGACGCCCACGAACGGCGCGCCGCGCTGAAAGCTGATCGGCATCATGATCTTGAGGAGGGAGATCAGGCCCACGGGGGCAAGAAAGTAGCCGGCCAGGAAGCGGCGGCGGGCGGTGGGGTCCAGGTCTCTCGTCCGGTAGACGTAGAGGTTGCCGGCTGCCCAGCCGACCGCCATGGCGATGCTGTAGTAGGGGTAGAAGCCCGGGTTCCAGGTGCCGGCCGGCTTCACGATTTGAAACACTCCGAGCAGGTAGACCAGCCAACAGGCCAGGAAGAGGCCCAGGAGCACCTGCTCGAAGCGTTTCACGTCAATCGCCTACGACGGCCTTACGACTCGTAGCTCTCCACGGGCGGGCAGAGGCACATCAGGTTCCGGTCGCCCCAGACATTGTCGATCCGGGCCACGTAGGGCCAGAACTTCCGCTCCTTGACCCAGGGCGCGGGGAAGATCGCCTGCTCTCTCGTGTACGGATGCTCCCAGTTGGACTGGGTCGCATCCTCGGCCGTGTGGGGAGCGTTCTTGAGCGGATTGTCCTGCCGGTCGATGCGGCCCTCTTCGATGGCCCGGATTTCGTCCCGGATGGCGATCATGGCGTCGCAGAAACGGTCCAGCTCCGCCTTGGATTCGCTCTCCGTGGGCTCGATCATCAGCGTTCCGGCCACCGGGAAGGACATGGTCGGCGCGTGGAAGCTGAAGTCCATGAGCCGCTTGGCCACGTCCTCGGCCTCCACCCCGGCGCTCGCCTTGAACGGGCGGAGGTCCAGGATGAATTCGTGCGCCACCCGGCCGCGGGCTCCGCGGTAGAGCACCGGGTAGTGGTCCTTGAGCCTCGCCGCCATGTAGTTGGCGTTGAAGATCGCCACCTCGGTCGCCTGGGTCAGACCCGCGGCGCCCATCATGGCAATGTACATCCAGGGGATCGGCAGGATGCTCGCGCTGCCCCAGGGGGCCGCCGAAACCGGTCCGATCGCCTCGCCGCCGCCGGTGTGGACGACCGGATGCCCCGGCAGGAACGGCGCCAGGTGGGAGCCCACGCAGATCGGCCCCATGCCGGGACCGCCGCCGCCGTGCGGGATGCAGAAGGTCTTGTGCAGGTTGAGATGGCAGACGTCCGCGCCGTAGTCGCCCGGACGGCAGAGCCCGACCTGGGCGTTCATGTTGGCGCCGTCCAGGTAGACCTGGCCGCCGTGCTCGTGGACGATCTCGCAGATCTCGCGGATCCCCTCCTCGAACACGCCGTGGGTCGAGGGGTAGGTCACCATGATCGCCGCGACCTTGCCGCGGTGCTGCTCGGCCTTGGCCCGCAGGTCGGGGATGTCGACGTTGCCGTTGGCGTCGCAGGCAACCGGCACGACCTTGAGCCCGGCCATGACGGCCGAGGCGGGGTTGGTGCCGTGCGCCGAGACCGGAATCAGGCAGATGTTGCGGCCTTCGTCCTTGCGGGAGAGGTGGTACTCCCGGATCACCATGAGGCCCGTGTACTCGCCCTGGGAGCCGGCGTTCGGCTGCAGCGAGCAGGCCGCGAAGCCCGTGATCTCGCAGAGCCACCGCTCCAGGGTCTCGAACAGCGTGCCGTAGCCTTCGGTCTGGCTGGCCGGCGCGAAGGGGTGGATTGCCCCGAGCTCCGGCCAGGTGATCGGGATCATCTCGCTCGTGGCGTTGAGCTTCATCGTGCAGGAGCCGAGCGAGATCATCGAGGTGGCCATGGACAGGTCGCGCGCTTCCAGCCGCTTGATGTAGCGGAGCATCTCGTGCTCCGTGTGGTGACGGTGGAAGACCGGGTGGGTCAGGATCTCCGAGGTCCGCGCGTGCGCGGCCGGAATCCCGCCTTCCGAGAGCACCAGGTCGTCGACCGAGCCGGTTCCTCCAAACACGGCAAGCAGATCCGCCACGTCCGCGGCCGTCGTGGCCTCGTCCAGGGCGATTCCGAGAGCACCCCCGCCGGGGCCGCCGAGCTTGCGGAGGTTGATCCCGCGCTCGTCGGCGGCGCGCAGCAGGTCGTCCGCGGACCGGTCTCCCAGCTCCACGCGCAGGGTGTCGAAGAAGGGATCGTCTCCAAGGTTGAAGCCCAAACCACGGAGGCCTTCCGCGAGCGTCGACGCCAGGGCGTGGACCCTGCGGGCGATGGCGCGGAGACCGTCGGGACCGTGGTAGACGCCGTACATGCCGGCCATGATCGCCAGCAGTACCTGCGCCGTGCAGATGTTGCTCGTGGCCTTCTCGCGCCGGATGTGCTGCTCGCGGGTCTGAAGGGCCATGCGCAACGCGGTGCGGCCGTGGCGGTCGCGGGACACGCCGATGACGCGGCCGGGGATCTGCCGCTTGTACTCGTCGCGGGTGGACATGAAGGCCGCGTGCGGACCGCCGAAGCCCATGGGCACGCCGAAGCGCTGGGCGGAGCCGACGGCGATGTCGGCGCCCAGCTCGCCGGGCGAGCGCAGGAGGGTCAGCGCCAGCAGGTCGGTCGCCATGACCACCAGGGCCTTGGCCGCGTGCGCACGCTCGATGACTTCGGACCAGTCGCGGATGCGGCCGTCCGTGGACGGGTACTGGACCAGGACGCCGAAGACTCCCCCCTCATCGTCAAAGCTGAACGAAGCGGGATCGCCGACGCGCACCTCGACGCCCAGGGCGCTGGCGCGGGTCTCGACCACGGCGATCGTCTGCGGGTGGCAGTCGTCGGCCACCAGGAAGACGTTGCCGTCGGCTGACTCCGCACACATGTGCATGGCTTCGGCCGCGGCCGTGCCTTCATCCAGCAGGGACGCGTTCGACATGGGCAGGCCGGTGAGGTCGGCCACCATCGTCTGGTAGTTGAGCAGGGCCTCCAGGCGTCCCTGGGAGATCTCGGCCTGGTATGGGGTGTACTGGGTGTACCAGCCCGGATTCTCCAGGATGTTGCGCTGGATGACTCCGGGCACGTGGCAGCCGTAGTACCCCATGCCGAGGAAGGACCGGTTGACGCGGTTCTTTTCGGCGATGCGGCGCAGCACGCCGAGCGTCTCGCTCTCGCCGAGCGGCCGGTCGTCCGGCAGCCAGGACAGGGAGAGCGGCCGTTCCAGCCGGATCGCGGCGGGCACGGTCTCCCCGACCAGCGTTTCGACGGAGTCGACGCCGATCGTATCGAGCATTTGGCGGACCTCGTCGTCGGGCCGGCCCAGGTGGCGGCGGACGAAGGTGTCCGTGGGTTGAAGGGCGGCGGGAAGCCTCGAGAAGGCCGTGTCCAACTCGTTAGGCTTCGCCACTCTTCACATACTCCTCATACTGCTCGGCGGTCATGAGAGACTTGAGGTCGTCGGCCGACGAGTAGCGGATCTTCACCAGCCAACCTTCCACATGCGGATCGTCGTTGAGCAGCTCCGGGTCGTCCACGATGGCGTCGTTGATCTCGATGATCTCACCGGCCACGGGGATGTAGACCTCGGCCACCGCCTTCACGGACTCGATCGTCCCGATCTCGTCGCCGGTGTCGAACACCTGCCCGACTTCCGGCAGCTCGACGAACACGACCTCGCCCAGCTCGTGCTGCGCGAACTCCGTGATGCCGAGCACGCAGACATCGTTCTCGACACGGACCCACTCGTGCTCCCTGGAATAGAGGTTTTCGCTCGGGTACATCTCAGACCCTCCAATCTTGCAGGCCAACACGGCGCCGGTCCGAATTATTCGGGTCCGCGCCGGGCCGGTCCCGGGAATTCATGCGTCGCCTGGGTTTCTATTTGTTATACCACCTTCGGCCGGCGGTAGAACGGCATCGCTACAACTACGGCGGGCAGGCTCCGTCCGCGCACGTCGATCTCCAGCGCGGTGCCCGGCGCGGCCAGCTCGACCGGCACGTAGGCCATGCCGAGGGCCTTCTCGAAGCTCGGGCTGAAGGTGCCGCTGGTGACGGCGCCGACGGTGCGCCCCTCCTTCTTTACCTCGTGTCCCTGGCGGGCGATTCCGCGCCCCTGGACCTCGAATCCGATCAATTGGCGCTTCAACCCGTCCGCTTGTTGCGCGGCGAGGGCCTCGCGGCCCTGGAAATCGCCCTTGTTCATCTTCACCACCCACGCAAGCCCGGCGTCGAACGGGGTCGTGGTCTCGTCGATCTCGTGGCCGTAGAGGGCCATCGAGGCCTCCAGGCGCAGCGTGTCGCGAGCGCCGAGCCCGGCCGGAACGAGGCCGTGGCCCGCGCCCGCTTCGAGCACGCGCCGCCAGATTCCGGCCGCGTCGTCCGGCCGCGTGTACAGCTCGAAGCCGTCCTCGCCGGTGTAGCCGGTGCGGGACAGGATCGCCGGCTTGCCGGCCACCTCGCCCTGCGCGAAGCCGTAGTACTTGAGCGCGTCGGCGCCCTCGGTCATGAGGGGACGGAGGATCTCGACCGCCTTCGGGCCCTGGACGGCGATCAGCGCCCAGTCGTCGCTCTCGTTGGTGACGCGGACATCCGCGCCGGCCCGCGAGGCGATCCACTCGAAGTCGCGGTCGGCGTTCGAGGCGTTGACCACCACCAGGAACTCCTGCGCGCCGAGGCGGTAGATCAGGAGGTCGTCGACGTAGGTTCCCTGGTCGGTGAGCAGGGCGCTGTAGTGGGCGCGGCCCGGCGCGAGCTTGGAGACGTCGTTCGGGGTCAGGCTCTGGAGGAACGCTTCGGCGCCGGAGCCGACGACCCGGACCTCGCCCATGTGGGAGACGTCGAACATGCCGGCCGCGGTGCGCACGGCGCGGTGCTCCTCGATCACTCCCGTGTACTGCACCGGCATCTCCCAGCCCGCGAAGTCCACCAGGCGGGCTCCGGCTTCCACGTGACAGTCGTACAGAGGCGTGCGCTTCAGGGTCTCGCTCGTAGCCATCCTGATCGGGTTCCCCTTCCTTTGGAGTGGAGTCGGGCCGCCCCGGAAAGCTTCCGTCGTTCGGCCGCGGAAAACGGTATCACAGGGGAGCCGCAGGAAAAGCGCGGGCCGAGGGTTTCACGGACCGAACGGGGCGGTCCGAAGGACGCCCCAGAACGACAAGGAGACGTGAGCCATGATGCAGCGGAGACTTCTGATCGCCACCGCCCTGATCGCCCTGATCGCCGGACCCTTCCTCGCCACGGCCGCCGCCGCCAAGCCGGCCCGGGGGAATCCGGCCGACATCCTCCACAACCCCCGCGCGCTGGCGAAGTACCTGAAGCTGTCCGCGGAGCAGGTCGTCACGATGAAGAATCTCCAGGACGATCTGCGCGCCACCACGAAGCCGCTCTACGACCAGATCGAGCCCCTCCAGGAGACTCTCAAGACCCAGCTCGACGCGGCCAGCCCGGACGCCTGCAGCGCCGGCGCCACCCTGGTGAAGATCGACGGCCTGCGCGACGACATCCGTGACGCCCGCGAGGAGTTCGACGACGCCTTCTCGGCGATCCTGACCCCGGAGCAGCTCGCGAAGTACGAGGCGCTCAAGGATGCGGTGAGGATCGGAGAGGAAGAGGACGCGGGGTAGGACCGGCAACGTGGAATGACGGATGCTTGTAGGGGCGGCCCTTGTGGCCGCCCTGGGCGGGGACGGGAATTCGTCCTGTCGCGAGCAAGGGCGGCCACATGGGCCGCCCCTACAAGCATCCGTCATTCCACGTTGCCGGTCCTACCCCGCGTCCTCTTCCTCTCCGATCCTCACCG
>JANMTS010000109.1:0-86915 GCA_031390755.1 Holophagales bacterium | reverse complement strand
TCCCCTCGCGCGGCGAGGGGAGGGCGCCGCCACCCGAATCCCTGCTTTGATCGGAGAATTCCTTCCTTCTCCCTCTCCCCCGGCACGGGGGAGAGGGCCGGGGAGAGGGGGAATGGGATCAATCGGCCAAGCTCACTCTGTTCCGTCCCGCCCGTTTCGCCGTGTACAGCGCCGCGTCCGCGGCCTCGGCGAGCAGGGCCGAGCTGGGGCGGGCCGGATAGGTCGCGATGCCGCAGCTCAGCGTGGCCGAGAAGTCGCGCATCCCCACGCGGTGCTTGAGGGTCGCGAAGGTCTCCCGGATCTCGTCCAGCACCCTCAGCGCGGTGGGGCCGTCGGTGACCGGCAGGATCACGGCCAGCTCGTCGCCGCCGTAGCGCGCCAGCACGTCGCTGCGCCGCAGTCTCTGTCGGAGAAACAGCGCGAGGCTCCGCAGCAGGCGGTCCCCGGCCGCGTGGCCGTAGTTGTCGTTGATCGACTTGAACCGGTCGATGTCGATCATGGCGTAGGCCATGGTGCTGCCGTCCCGGCCGGCGCGGGAGATCTCGGCCTCCAGGGTCAGCTTCAGGTTGCCGTGGTTGAGAAGACCGGTGAGACCGTCGTGGGAGATCAGCGACTGGAGCAGCCGGCCGCGGCGGGCGCGGGCCTCGACCGCGGAGACCAGGTGGTGCAGCTCGATCTGGCGGGGGAGGATGTCGTCGCCGCCGCGCTCGATGGCGTCCACCTGCTCGGCCAGCCCCTCCTCGGTCGAGAGGAACACGATCGGGACGCTCAGGTAGCTGTCCTGCTGGCGCAGCACCGTGGCCAGCTCGGGACCGTTGCAGCCTTTCATGTAGATGTCCATCAGGATCAGATCCGGCTGGAAGCCGTGCAGGGGATCCATCACCTGGAGCGGATCGAACACGACCTCCGCGCGCATGCCGGCGGACTCCAGCGCGCCGCCGTAGTCCCCGGCCAGGTCCGGATCGTCGGCCACCAGCAGCACGCGGTACGGCGAATGGGCGTGGCGCTCGGTGATGGCATCGAGCTTCTCGACCAGGGCGCTCAGGTCGACCGGCTTCGTGAAATAGGCGTCGCCCCCGGCCCGCACGGCCGCGAGCCGCGCCTCCAGGTCTCCCCGCGAGGACAGAAACACCACCTTGGGCCAGTAGGCGTGCGGGGCCTGGCGCGCCTCGGTCACGGCCTCGACCCCGGCCAGGTCGCCCTGGGGGAACATCACGTCGATGATGAGGACATCGGGGCTTCTGGCCGCCATCTCCCGGTGGAGGCCGGAAGGGGAGTCGATCAGCTGGACGCCGTAGCCGTAGTGCCGGAGCTGCGCGGACAGGGCGGGGCCGAGATCCGTGTCGTTCTCGACCAGCAGGACGAGGCGGTCCTTGGAACGCGACGGGACCGGCTCGATCTCCAGAAAGGCCGGGATCTGGCCCGGAGGCGAGTGGGCCGCGGTGCGAAGATCCTCGAGCAGGGCTTCGACCTGGACGACGCAGTCTTCGCCAAGCGCCTTTTCGGCGCTGTCGCCAAGCGCCTTTTCGGCAGCGTCTCCAGGCGCCTTTTCGGCGCCGGCCGGCGTCGCCTGCAGCTCCTGGAGATAGCGCTCCAGGCAGCGGGCGGTCCGCGTCACCTCCGGATACCCGAAGGTGCTGCCGGCGCCGGTCAGCGAGTGGGTGAGACGGTGGAGCTCCCGCAGCGGGTCGGCGGCCCAGCCGGTCTTGCGGACCTCGCTCCAGGCCAGCTCGATCTCCTCCAGGCGCTCGGGAAGCCGATTCGCGAAATACTGTTGGAGATCCCGCAGCTCCAGGTCGAGGTCCGACGCCATCCTTCAGCTCCTGACACGGCTCCAGATCGCCCGGACGGTCGAGGGAAGGGTCATGGGATCGAACGGCTTCGCGATCACGTCCACGGCGCCGACCTCGCGGTAGCGGGCGACTTCCTGCGCCTGGACCTTGGCGGTCATGAAGATCACGGGGATGGCCGCGGCCTCCGGCAGGCGCCGCAGGGCTTCCAGGGTGGCGAGACCGTCCATGC
The DNA here is from genome assembly GCA_031390755.1 of Holophagales bacterium. GTDB lineage: Bacteria > Acidobacteriota > Thermoanaerobaculia > Multivoradales > UBA5704 > DATMER01. Next base: position 84,893 of record JANMTS010000109.1, on the reverse strand, counting down.
CCGGCATCATCACGTCGAGCAGGATCAGGTCGGGAGCGAAGGCCGCCACGCGCTCCAGGGCCTCGGCTCCGGAGGAGCAGGGCATCACGCGGAAGCCGCCCACGGCCTCCAGAGCCATTCTGGCGACGGTCTGGATGTCGGGGTCGTCCTCCACGAAAAGGATGCGACTCAGGGTCGAATCGGGCATGTCATTGGATTTCCGGGAGAGAATGTCGCTGTAGGATATTAGGTCGGCTGCATTACGAAGTACATTAAAGCGTGACGGGAGTCCCATGGAAGATCTCAGATCGAGCCCAAACGATGTCACCGGCACGCGCCGCATTCTGGCGGTCGACGACGATCCGGACCTCGTGCGCCTGATCCGGCGCGAGCTCGAGAAGGCCGGCTTCGAGGTCTGGTCGGCCGGCTCCGCCGAGGAGGCCCTCGCCCTGGTGGAGCACAAGGGCCTGCCTCACCTCGCGCTGGTCGACATCCTCCTGCCCGGCCAGGACGGCCTGAGCCTCGCCCGCAAGCTCCAGGAGTGGAGCGACCTGCCGATCGTCATGCTGACCTCGGTGAACGAGGAGGCGACCGTCGTCGAGGCCATCGAGGGCGTCGCCGAGGACTACATCCGCAAACCGTTCCACGTGCGGGAGGTGGTCGCCCGGGTGGAGCGGGTGTTCCGCCGGATTGGCGACTTCGGCTACACCCTGCAGCCGGTCATTCGGGTGGACGAGCATCTCTCGGTCGACTTCTCCCACCACAAGGCGCGGGTGAACGAGAAGGAGATCCCGCTGACCGCCACGGAGACGAAGCTCCTCTATGTGCTGATGCGCAACGCCGGCCGCATCGTGGCCACGGACTTCCTGCTGCGCCGCCTCTGGCCCGGTGACGAGGTGTTCGAGGATACGCTGCGGGTTCACGTCCATCGTCTGCGCTCCAAGATCGAGCCTACCCCGTCTCATCCCCAATACATCCTCACCGAGCGCGGTGCGGGATACCGATTCCCGGTGCTCGCCTAGCTTTCCGCATCCCGGCTCTACGCTCCTTCCAGATATCATAGGCCTTTCCGCGCATACGAATGCGGTTTCCCAAGCCCTCACTCCTGGCTCGCGTCGCCCTGTCCCTGGCGGCGGTCGGCCTGTTGCCCCTGGCGATCTCCTCGTTCGGTCTGGTCGACCTGAACCGGGACGCCATGGTCGACCAGGTTCTCCACACCCACCTGGTCGCGGCTCAGTCCGCGGCGGTGCAGGTGTCGGCCTTCGTCTCGACCCGGGATTCCCTGGCCCGCGGCGCGGCGTCGAACCCGGCGCTGCTCGACCCGCGGTCCCCGGAAGCCCGGAGCTTCCTGGCCGACAACCTCGGAGCCTGGGCCAACCTGGGCGTGCTCGCCGTGGAAGTGGCCGACCCCCGCGGCGAACGGGTGATCCAGGCCCAGCTCCGCGGAGTCCAGGAACGGGTGGCCGCCGCGCTCGCTCCGGACGCCCGCCTGCCGCTGGTGGCCGTGCCGGCAATGCCGGCAACGTCGGCTACTGCGGCAACGCCTGGAGGCGGCCTCACGCTGCGGATCACCGCCCCGCTTCCCAACGGCGCCGGCCTGCTCCGGCTGGTCTGCGACGGCGGCTCCCTGCGCGATCTCGCGGCCCTGGACTCGCTGGGAGCGGAGGCCGACCTCGTCGTGGCCGACCGGCAGGGGAGGGTGCTCCTGGGCACGGCTCCCGATCTGTCCGCGTTCCCCGGCGGGTTGACGAAGGTCGCCCTGCCCGGTGTGGTCCGCGGCGCCGGGCGGTTCGAGGCCCCGGACGGCGAGATCCTGGGCGCCTATGCGCCGGTGCCGGAGAGCGATTGGGTCGTGGTCTCCCGCCAGCCCGCGCGCGTCGCCGAAGCGGTGGCGGTGCGCCTGCGCCGGCGGTCGCTGCTGGCGATCGGCGCCGCCCTGCTGCTGATCGGAGCGCTCTCGGTCATGGCCTGGGGAGGGATGGTCCGGCCGATCCGCGAGCTGATCGAAGGCCAGCGCCGGCTGGCCGGCATGGCCGGCCTGTCGAGCCTGGAACCGGGGGAGGACCGGCCGAAGGGCGGGGACGAGATCGGCGACCTGCGCCGCGCCTTCGAGGCGCTGGAGCGCAGTCTCGCCGACCGCAGCCTCCTGGACAACATCTTCCTCGGCCGCTACCAGGTGATCGAGCCGCTCGGCACGGGAGCCATGGGCAGCGTGTTCCGCGGCTGGGACCCGAAGCTCCAGCGTCCGGTGGCCCTGAAGACGGTGCGGCTCGACCGCGAAGGTTTCGAAGCCGGGCGGCGCAAGCAGCTCCTCGAGACGCTGCTGCGCGAGGCGGTGACGCTCGCCCGGCTCAGCCATCCCTGCGTGGTGCCGATCTACGACGTGGAGGACTCGCCCGAGGGCGCCTTCATCGCCATGGGCCTGGTGGAAGGCGTGAACCTGGAGACCCTGCTCTGGAGGAAGGGGCGGCTCAGCCCGTCCCAGGCCGTGCCGCTGGGCGCCGCCATCGCCCGCGCACTGGAGGCGGCGCACGCCAACGGCGTCGTTCACCGGGACATCAAGCCCGCCAACGTGCTGCTCGGCTGGGACGGCTCCATCCTGGTCTCGGACTTCGGCATCGCCGAGCTGCTGGCCGCGGCCGGCGAGGGCGGCAAGATGATCGTCGGGACCCCGGGCTACGTGCCCCCCGAGACGCTGGAGCAGGGCGATTACGCCAGGCCGGGCGACCTGTTCGCCCTCGGAGTGGTGCTCTACCGCTCCCTGCGCGGCGTCCATCCCTTCGCCGGTGGAAACCTTTCGGACATCGTCCGCGCCACCCTTACGCGCACGGTGCCGCCCCTCTCCCGCACCGTGCCGGACATGCCCATCGAGCTGGACCGCCTGGTGCTCGGGCTGCTGGAGAAGGACGAGACGGCCCGGCCCTCCAACGCCGGCGCCGTGGCCGCCGAGCTGGAGGTGATCGCCGCCGCGCGCGGCTACCGCTGGTCGCTCGACCTGCCCCGGGATACCCTGGAACCGCGGGCCGCGTCGGGATCGACCCAGCGGCTGTCGCGCAGCCGGACGATTGCGGTGACGAACGAGCAGCGGGAGGCCCAGCGGAAGGAACGGGAGCGGCGCGCGTAGAAGGCCAACCGGGAAGGCAGATGTGTGTAGGGGCAACCCTTGTGGTTGCCCGGGTGGGGGCGGGCCGGGAATTCGTCGTGGCGCGGGCAAGGGCGGCCACAAGGGCCGCCCCTACAGGTTCGACGCCCTATCGTTCCGGGTTCGCCGCCGCCACCCGCTCGATCTTCAACTCCTGCGTGGCGACGTTGCCCACGCCGTCGATCGCCTCGATCGTCAGCACTGGACCCGCCTCGGTGCTCTCGGTGCGCAGGATCAGCTTCGTCACCCGCGCTCCGGCGTCGGTGGCGTCGAGGCGGACGATGCCCTTGTTTTCTTCCTGCTTCTCGCCCTTGTCCGCCGGCAGCGGCTTCCCGTCCAGGAGCAGCCGCGCCGTCTCCATCTTGATGAAGAAGGTCGGCAGGTCGCTCGCGATCTCCACGCTCTGATGCACCGTGCCCGCGGGGGCGGTGCGCCACCGCTCGTCCCAGCGCAGGCGGCCGTACGGGTCGCTGGGCACCCAGAGAAAGCCGACCTGGTCCCCGGGATCGCCGCGCCGCAGGCGACGGCCGCGCCGCGAGCGGAACTGCTCCTGCGGCGGACCGGCGGGCGTCCAGGCGAGGACGGGCGGCACCGAGTCGACGATGAACGAGACCGGGGCGATGGGGCCGCGGTTGCCGCAGAGATCGAGCGCCACGGCGCCCGCCGTGTGCGCGCCGGCTGGCCAGACACCGGTCCAGGCCTCCAGGCTCGAATCCTTGTCGTCGACCCTCGGCTGCCAGCCGGAGAGACCGCTGCCGCCGTCCGCCGCCGCCACTTCCAGTGCCACCGTGGGCGGCACGTACAGCTTGTCGTCGATGCGCACGGTCGTTCCGAGGATCTTGATCGAGCCCGCGGGCGCGGTGGCGTCCGCCATGCCCTCGCGGACCGAAACCCTGGACGTGGCGCTCGGGTAGCCGTCGAGGCCGGACCGGCTGCGCGCCGTGACCCGCCAGAAATAGTCGCCGGGCGGCAGCACCGAGGCCCGCCACTCCCCGCCCGTGGCGCTCACCGTGCGCTCCACCAGCTCGGCGCACTGGGCGTCGCGGCACACCTCGACGGTATAGCTCTGCGATTCCGGCACGGGCTGCCAGGTGACGCGCAGACTGGCGCACACGGCCACGGCGCCGTCGGCGGGGTAGCTGAGGCTCGGGGCCGGGAGCAGCTTCTCGGGCGGTCCCGGGGGGCCTTCCTTCTCGACCGAGGTGCCCATGCCCTGGGCCACCTGCACCGTGGCGCCGCCGGCCTCCACCGCGCCCTCGCCGCCGTAGACCATCACCTTGGCGCCGCCGCCCTCGGCCTTGCGGGCCCGCGTCTGACCGGTGCCGGACGCGGCGGGCTTCGACACCGCGCGGGTGTTGCCCATCACGATCTCCACCTCGGGCCGGCCAGCCTCGGGGGCCGATCCGCCGGCCGCGCGCGCCTGGCCGAGCTCCACGTCCGCCTGCCCCTCGACGATCTCCACGGCGTGGGTGGACGTCCCCTGCAGCCGGCCGCTCGCCCGGTTCAGGAAGACGAGCGAGTCCTCGGTGATCCTCAGGCTGGTGCCGTCGCGGAAATCCATGACCGCCGACGACGCGCGGTAGGTCCGCACCGCGTCGCGCTCGACCAGCAGGTCGCCCGGCCGCGCCTCGGCCCACGGGTTCGGGTGCGGCTGCTCCTCGACCTTGCGCGACACGCGGTCGACGCGGGCCAGGGGGAGCGTGCCGCGGACCGGCACCAGCACGCGCACGCGCTGGCCCGGCTCGATCTTGTTGGGGTTGAGGATGTCGCGGTTCAGCTCCGCGAGCCGCCGCCAGAGCTGGTTGGAGCCCAGATATCGGTTCGCCAGGCTCTCCAGGGTGTCCCCCGGACGGACGATGTGCCAACCCGGTTCGAGATCGTCACCCGGGGGATGGGAAGCGGGCTGGGCCCCGGCGGGGGTGGCGGCCAGAAGGAGAACGAAAGACCCGGTGAACAGCAGAGACCGACAGTGCATGCAGAACCTCCGGTACAGAGCCACGCGACAAAGTGGATGGCGTCATCTTAGCCCATGCCGGGAGGGGTGGAAAAAAGGCGGGGACGGAGGATCCAGAGGTCTCCCCGGCGTCCCCGCGAGGCGTTGGCGCTATGCCACTCTCTAGGACGGCCGCTGATTGGGTTTTCCCTCAGATGGATGCAGCTCCGGTTGCGGACCAGCCTCGCGCAGCCGTTTTTCCAAGCCCCCTCCGGGGGCTAAAGACTCCTTTCCGCGCGGACAGACTCCATCCTAAGCAGCTGATCATCCTCCTGCAGAAGAGCCGTTCGGAAGAGGTGGCGGGCCGTCCCGCGTCCATGAACTGGACGTGAGGGGAGGTTCGGCCGCGTTGCCGGCGGGGGAGAGTTCCTTGACGGGAGCGATGAAAGGACCAGGCATGGGACTCGTTCTCCTCTGTTTGCGACCACGTCCATGTCCGGATCTGGGTGATTGCCGGGTTCGCCACAGCCTGCATTTTGGCCTCCCTCGCTGCTTTCAGCGCCTGGGGTTCCACCAGCACCCAATATACGGATGGGAGGTCACATCAACGCCGCGCGTGCCCACGCTCTCTGGAGATCGCCGCCGTCCTCCTCCGGGCCACCGCCGACGATGCGCGAGCCACGTGGTGACTCGCGCGGCCTCCGCATCCCCTCCTCCCGCCGTTCGCCGTCCCTCTCCGGGCCGTCCGGAGCTTCGCCGCGGCCGTGTCTCCCGATCTCCGGGCCACCGCGCTCTTTGTGGCGGTCGCCGCCACGTGGATGGCGGTCACCGCCACCCGGACGGCGGTCACCGCGCCCTTTGCGGCGGTCACCGCCGCGTGAACGGCGGTCGTCGCGCGGTGGGTGGCGGTCACCGCCACATGGACGGCGGTCATCGCGCCCTTTGTGGCGGTCGTCGCCAGCTGTTTGGCGGTCACCGCCAGCTGTGTGGCGGTCGCCGCCACTTGGACGGCGGTCATCGCTACGAGTGTGGCGGTCGTCCGGAGCTGTGTGGCGGTCGTCCGTGAATCGGTGGGAATCCCCCATTGGCGGCTCGCGGCCGGTCCCGGAGGCTCCGCGGTCCCCTCCAGACGGAGGGCGGCGTCCCCGTCGGGTCAGGGCTCGGTCGCCTTGGCGGCGTCGGCCTCGCGTTGGAGCTTCTCGATCATCAAGGCGTCGTTCGGGGCGAGCCGTCCGGTGCGTTGCAGCTCCAGTGCGATCTTCAGGGCTTCGGCCCAGTGGCTCCCTTCGCCCGGCAGCCCGGCGATCTTGACGTGGCCGAAGATCAGGTCGCGTAGCGCCTGGGCGCTCGTGGGATTGGACTGGACCAGGCGTCGGCGGATGGCAAGGCTCTGCTCGAACCTCTCCCGGGCGCCCTGGAGATCGCCGGCTTCCATCTTCATGTCGCCGACCTTGTTGAGGCTGATGGTGAGATCCCGCTGGGCGTCGGCGCTGGTCGGATTGGCCTCGGCCAGGCGCTGGGCGATGGCCAGATCCTCCTCGAACCTTTCGGTTGCGGCTTTGAGATCGCCAGCCTCCACCAGCAGGACGCCGAGCTGATTGAGGGCGACGCTGAGGGTTCTCTGCGCGTCGGCATTGGCGGGATCGGCCTCGGCCAGGCGCCGGCGGATGGCGAGGCTCTCTTCGAACCTCTCTCGCGCACCTTTGAGATCGCCGTCTGCCATGAGCGTTCCGCCGAGCTTTTCGAGGCTCAGGCCGAAGCTGCTCTGCGCGGTGGCGCTGGTCGGGTTTGCCTTCGCGAGGCGCCGGGAGATGTCCAGGCCCTCCCCGTACTTCTCCTTGGCGGCGTCGAGCTCGCCGGCCGCCGCCAGGACGTCGCCCAGGTTGTTGAAGCTGAAGCCGAGGTTTCTCTGCGCCTCCGCGCTGGCGGGATTGGCCTGAGCAAGCAGTCGGGCGACGGCCAGGCTCTGCTCGAATTTCTCCCTTGCCGCCTGGAGATCCCCGGCCACCACCAGCACCTCGCCAAGCCGGTCCAGGCCGATGCTCAGATCGGTCTGCGCTTCCAAGCTGGTGGGGTTGGCCTCGGCCCGCCGCCGGGCGAGGAGCAGGCTTTCTTCGAACATCTTTCTCGCAGCCTGGAGGTCGCCGGACTCCTTGAGCGTGTCGCCGAGCAGCGTCAAGCTGTAGCTGAGGTCGCTTTGAGCCTGTGCGCTGCCGGGGTCCGCAGCGGCCAGGCTCCGGGCGAGCGCGAGGCTCTCCTCGTACGCCTTGATGGCCTCGTCGAGCTCGCCGGCTGCCTCCAGCACGTTGCCCAGGTCGTTGAGGGCGACGTTGAGGCTTCTCCGGGCCTGGGCGCTGGCGGGGTTGGCCTCGGCCAGGCGCCGGAAGATCGCCAGACTCTCCTCGTACGCCTCCTTCGCGGCCTTGAGGTTGCCGGCCTCGACCAGCACGTCGCCCAGCCTTCCCAGGCCGAGGCTGAGATCTTCCATGACCTGGTCGCTCGGCGGATCTGTCCGGGCCAGACCCCGGCGCAGGGTCAGGCTCTCCTCGTACGCCTGCCGCGCGGCCGGAAGATCGCCGACGGCCAGGAGCGCGTCGCCCAGCTCCATTCCCGCGACGGCACGGTCGCGGTCGACCCGCGCGTGCTCCAGGGCCTTCCGGGCCGCGAGCGTGGCTTCCGGCAACCGGCCGGCCTCGTCATAGAGCCGCCGCAGCTCGATCCAGCCCCACGAGTCGGCCGGATCGAGCTTCTGGGCCTGCTCATAGAGGGCGATCACGTCCGCGGCCGTCGCCTCGCCGCGGTCCTTCCGCTCGGCGGCCAGGGCGGCTGCCTCCCGCAGGCTTGCGGCCCGGGCCTTGGCATCATCCTTGGCGGCGGCCGGGGCCGGACCAGGGACCGCGAGACACAACACGAGACTCCACAGGCAGATCGTTCTGAGCAAGACACCCTCCCGGTGCAGGAGCTTCGCCCCGCACGCCAGTCGTTCCGGATGGAGTGACCACCGCACCCCGATGCATTTCAGGGAAGGATGGCGTAGAAGACCGTGATGGCGAGCGCGCTCAGGACGAGCACGATCAGGTTCAGGAAGACGGCGACCCTTGCCACGCTCCGGCTGGTCCGGCTGCGCATGCCGACCAGCCCGAAGAGGAGGCCGATCGCCGCCAGGACCGGGACGGAGAAGGCGGTGAGGATGGGCCGGTAGAGGAAGCCGCGGCCCGAGGGGAGGTAGGCGGTGAGGAAGCGCGCGCCCAGCGAGCAGGCGAAGAAGAGCAGGGAGACGGCGTGCCAGGCGTCCGGAACCTTCAGCACGGCGTACTCGCCATGGTCGAAGGGAGTCGGGTCTTCCGGGTCGTTCGGGGAGGCGCTCATCTTGGGCTGGCGCGGATTCTAGCGCGCCGAGATGGTATTCTCGGCTAAATCTACGATGAGTTGAAAGGGAGGAGCCATGGCCGGGAAGCCCCGCTTCGACATCGCCATTCCCATCTATCCAGGCTGCGACCTTCTGGACGTGACCGCGCCCTGGGAGATCTTCAACTGGATGAAGGAGAACTGGCACGAGAGGACGGTGACCACCCAGCTCGTGGCCACCACCCGGTCGGCGCTCCCGACGCGCGACGGCTTCAAGCTCACCCCCGACGCCACGTTCAAGGAGGTCCGGCGCAAGGGTCACCAGTTCCAGCTCCTCTGGGTGCCGGGCGGCGCCGTCCCCGAGCTGAAGCGGACGATGGTCAACCAGCACTACCTGGAGTTCATCCGCGACCAGAGCGAGAAGGCCGAGTGGGTGACCTCGGTCTGCGAGGGCGCCCTGATCCTGGCCGCGGCCGGGCTGCTCGACGGCTACGAGGCCACGACCCACTGGGCGTTCCTGCCGTGCTTCGCAGACTATCCGGTCAAGGTCGCGCCGGGCTATCCGCGCTTCGTCGTGGACCGCAACCGGGTTACGGGCGGTGGCATCTCGGCCGGAATCGACGAGGCCCTGAAGCTGGTGGAGCTGGTCGCGGGCACGGATGTCGCGACCAGCATCCAGGTCACGACCCAGTACTTCCCCGACCCGCCGGTCCAGGGCACGATCCCCGGGGCCACAACCTGCCCGCTGACCGATTCGAAGGGCTGAAGACCTGATGCGTCTGCTCGCCCTCGCGGGAGCGCTCGCGGTCGTCGGCCTCCTGGCAGGCTGCCGGAGCCCGGAGGAAAAGGCCCGGGCCCTGACCGGCGGCGAGCCGGCGCGCGGGCGCCTGGCCATATCCACCTACGGCTGCCCGAGCTGCCACGCGATCGCCGGGATCGAAGGCGCCGACGGCACGGCCGGACCGTCTCTCGACGGCATCGGCAGCCGCAAGCAGCTGGCCGGCGGCCTGCCCAACACCCCGGAGAACCTGATCCGCTGGATCCGCGATCCCCAGGAGATCGCGCCGGGCACGGCCATGCCGATCCTCGGGGTGACGGAGCAGGACGGCAAGGACATCGCGGCGTATCTGCTGACGCTGCGTTGATCTGGAAGGCCTCGCTTCGAGTCCTCACCCCCTGGCCCCCTCTAGAGGGGGAACCCCCTCCCGTCTTGCTTTCTGCTTTGGGTGGTGGCGCAGGAATGGGGAATGGTGGTCGAGCGTCGAGGGAAGAGCGGCGTCTTTGGCGCCGCTCTCCACCTGATCAGAGACTCAGCAGAGAAACAGCTGGGCACACCACATCTCGAAGGTAGTCGGCGGCTGGGAGCAGATCCACGATTCCGCCGAGGCCGGAGCAGTGGCGCCGGCAAGTACGGTAAGCAGTACCGCCATAATGGCAGCCAAGGCAAGCTTCTTCTTCGTCGGCATTGCAATTCCTTTGTTCAATCATGCCCCGCTCTATACGAAGCTTCAATAGATTAACATGGGCTGAACGGTTCCTGGCGACAGCCGAGGTTCGCAGGCCCGAACTCAATCGAACATCAATTCTGTCGTCCGGCCCCTCATTCCAGGGCGGGAGCGGGCGCCCCTCGCCCGGGGCGGGTGGACTCGGGCGGACCGGGAGAGTTCCTCATGTCACTGCGTTGCACCCGAAGATGGGTGGAAAATCCCCCGGCCAGCCCCCTATTTTCAGAGCAGGGGAACGGGGGTGAGGGCTCCCTGCTCGCCACCTCGCCCACCCGCCCGCCAAGGGGGCACTTCGCCCCCTCGGCCGCCGAAGGATCGGCGATGCTCCAAATGGATCTGCTTCGGCGCTCCCGGGAAGACCGCCGCCCTCGACGGTCGACCTCGAAGCCAAGTAGACTGCGTCAGCGTGACCTCAAGCCCGCCCTGATCCGCTGAGCCTGGAATGCAGCTCACCCTCCTCGGGAAACTGATCGTCGTCGCGGCACTTCTGACCGCCGCGTATTTCAGCATCCGGCGCTTCGCGCCCGGACTGAAAGATGAGATCGCGCCGCTTCTCGAGCGCGCCGACCGGCCCGACCTCCCTCAGGCCTCGCCGGCAGCGGCGGACGGCACGCCGGGCTGCCTGGACCTGCCGGAAGTCCGGTTCTTCCACCCGACCTGGAACGCCCAGATGGGGATCCTGTTCGCCGCAGGCGGAAAACAGGCGACCAAGGGGAGCCTGATGTGCCGGAACGGCGTCAACCTCAAGCTGGTACGGGAGGACCATGCCATCGACATGCAGGAGGCCCTGTTCGCCTTCGCGACCGCGCTGGAGCGCGGAGATCCCCACCCGGACGAGGGCGCGGCCTTCGTGGCCATCTCGGGCGACGGCGCGGCTGCGTTCCTCAAGGGCATCAACGACCGGCTCCGGCGCCTCGGCCCCGAGTACCAGGTCAGGGTCGTGGGCTCGGCCGGCTACTCCCGCGGCGAGGACAAATTCATGGGACTCCCCGCTTGGAAGGAGACCCCGGCCAGCTCCCGCGGCGCCCTGGTGGCCGGCGTGCCCCGGGAAGGCGGCTGGAACCTCGTCCAGGAGTGGCTGGGCGACAACGCCGTGTGCAACAACCCGGACGAGAGAACCTGGGATCCCAACTGCCTGAACTGGCTGAGGGTCTTGAGCCCCCTCGACGCGGCGGGGCTGTACCTCGCCGAGTATTGCGAGGTCCGGGCGGTGGTCAACCAGGGGCAGCCCGTGGGCGAGCGGCGCAAGGTCTGCATCGACGGCGTGGTCACCAGGACGCTGGGCGACGTGAACGTTGCCCAGCAGAAGGGCGGCCTGGTCTCCATCGTGTCGACCGGGGAGCACAGCTCGCAGATGCCGAACGTGATCATCGGCATCGACAGGTGGATGCGTGACCACCGCGCGACGGTCGAGGGCATGCTCACGGCGATCTTCGAGGGATCGGCGCAGGTGAGGGTCAACGGCGAGGTGTTCCATCGCGCCTCGGAGATCAGCGCCGAGGTTTACCAGGAAGAGGGCGCGGACACCAACTACTGGCTGAGGTACTACAACGGAGTGACCGAGCGCGACCGGAAGGGCCTGAACGTGGTGCTCGGCGGCTCGGCGGTGAGCACGCTAGCGGACAACCTGGAGCTTTTCGGACTCGCGCCCGGCTCCCTGAATCTGTTCGACGCGGCCTACACGGAGTTGAGGAAGGCCGTAGTGGAGCAGTACCCGGACCTCGCCTCCGGCTATCAGCCGGTGAACGAGATCCTGGACACCTCCTATGTCGAGGCGATTGCGAAGCGGGCGGCGCCTCCGGACTAAAGAGCTGCCTGGAAGAGGTGCCCGCGGCTTGCCTGACATCAGCAAGTCACCCCATCGAACACCGATTCTGTCGTCACGCCGTCATTCCCGGGCGGGAGCGGGCGCCCCTCGCCCGGGGCGGGCGGACTCGGGTGGACCGGGAGGGGGACGGGGGGGCGGGGGTGAGGACTCCATGAGATGCCGTTGAATCTTCGAAAAAAAACTTCCGCACGAACGGCTCGCCTTGGGCCTCCTCGCGCACCTGAACAAGCAAGACGTGTTGACGGCGCGCCGGCTCCGGCCTGGCTGCGCCTCCTGCAAGCTCCCTCCCGGGGCTCCCCTTTCTAGAGGCACGGAAAGGTGAGGGCCCCACCTTTTTATCCTCTCCTCCTGCAGAGCCGGCCAGTGATATAGATGTAGGGCTCCTGTTCCCCCGAGAGCTTCACTCTCAGCCTGCGGTGGACGGGGGACAGCCGGGAGGAGGTTCCCTTGAAGCCCATCGAATTTCATCACTTCTTGCGTTCTGCCGGCCTCGCGATCGCTCTTGCCGGTTTCGTCAGCGTCACCGGATGCACCGGCCGGGGGGAGAGCAAGGAGGCGTCTACCGCGCCGCCCGAGACCGCCCGGGCCGGGCGCCTGGACCTGGAGATCCGCGCCGAGGCGTCGGGCCAGATCGAGCCGGTCCGCGTGGTGGAGGTGAAGTCGAAGGTCTCGGGCGAGCTGTTGAGGATCACGGTCGAGACCGGGGACGAGGTGAAGCAGGGCGACCTCCTGGCCGCAGTTGATCCCCGCGACGTGCGCAACAGCCTCGCCCAGATGCAGGCCGACCTGGAGCTGGCCAACGCCCGGACCGCCACGACCGAGTCCCAGCGCCGGCGCGCCGAGGAGCTGTCCAGGGCGGGCGTGCTGAGCACCCAGGATCTGGAGAACGCCCAGCTGGAGGAGACCAACGCCCGCGCCCAGCTGCTCAAGGCGCGCACCAACCTGGAGCTGGCGCAGGAGAAGATGGGCGACGTGACGATCCGGTCGCCGATCAGCGGCACGGTGATCGAGAAAACGGTGGAGCAGGGGCAGATCATCGCCTCGGCGAGCGCCAACGTCTCGGGCGGCAGCACGCTGGTCAAGATGGCCGACCTCGCCACGGTGCGCGCCCGCGCCCTGGTCGACGAGGTGGACATCGGCGGCATCCGCCCGGGCCAGGAGGCCACGATCGAGGTCGAGGCCTACCCGGGCCGGGTGTTCCGCGGCCGGGTGAACAAGATCGAGCCGCAGGCCGTGGTGGAGCAGAACGTCACCATGTTCCCCGTCCTGATCGACCTGCCGAACCCCGAGCGCCTGCTCAAGCCCGGCATGAACGCGGAGGTGAGCGTCCGCGTCGCCGACCGCCAGGGCGTGGTGGCGGTGCCGAACGGCGCCGTGGTCACGCTGCGGGACGCGCCTTCCGCGGGCGCCGCGCTTGGGTTGGACGAGCAGCAGGTGCGCTCCAGTCTGGCGAAGCTTCAGGGGAAAGGCACGAACGTCGCCGCCGGCGGCAGTGCCGGCGGAAGCACGCGGCCGGGCGTCCTCTTCGTGCAGGGCGCCAACGGGCCCGAGCCGAAGTCGGTTCTCTTCGGCCTCGCCGACTGGGACCACACCGAGGTGGTGAGCGGCCTCGAAGAGGGCGTCGAGGTCTACCTGATCTCCGTCGCGCGCCTCCAGCAACAACAGCAGCAGTACTCGGCGCGGATGCGCGAGCGGGCCGGCGGCGGCATCCTGGGCGGGAACCAGCGGCAGGGGAATCAGGGCGGCGGGCAGAGCCGGGCGCCGCGGCAGTAGGGAACAGCGGCATGCTCATCACCGAGATCTTCCGCGTCGCCCTGGAGGCGATCCGCGCCAACAAGCTCCGGTCGTTCCTGACCGCGCTCGGCATCATCATCGGCATCGCCGCGGTCATCACGATGGTGGCGCTGGGCGAGGGCGCGCAGCGCTCGGTGCAGGAGCGGCTCCAGGGGCTCGGCGTGAACGTGCTCACGGTCCGGCCCGGCCAGGAGTTCTTCGGCGGCGTCGACCGCGGCGCCAACCGGCTCACCGCGAAGGACGCGCGCGCCCTCCTGGAGAGCCCCCGGGCGATTCTGGCCGTCAGCCCCGAGATCGAGCGCCGCTTCCAGGTGGATTACGGAGACGTCAACGCCAACCTGCCGATCAACGGCGTCTGGCCGAGCTACTTCGAGATCGAGAACCACCACATCGTCCTGGGCCGCCTGTTCACCGAGGGCGAGGAGCGCGGCCGGCGCCGCGTGGTGGTGCTGGGCTCGGCCGTGGGCGACCTCCTCAGGGTGCCGACCGAGAGCCTGATGGGCCGGAAGATCCGCATCCGCGGCATTCCCTTCCAGGTGATCGGCATCCTGGCGGAGAAGGGGTCCACGGGCTTCGGCAACCCGGACGAGAACCTCTACATCCCGCTCGCCACGGCGCAGATCCGGATCTTCGGCGACGACCGCCTGGAGTCGATCCTGGTCCAGGCCACGAGCGAGCGGCAGCTCAACGCCGCCATCGGCGAGGTCGACACCCGCCTGCGCCGCGAGCATCGCCTCCGCCAGTCGCAGCGCAGCGACTTCACGGTCCGCAACCAGACCACGCTGCGGGAGACGTTCCAGGCCACGACCCGGACCTTCTCGTTCCTGCTGGCGGGCATCGCGCTGGTGTCGCTGCTGGTCGGCGGCATCGGCATCATGAACATCATGCTGGTCTCGGTGACGGAGCGGACGCGGGAGATCGGCGTGCGCAAGGCGCTCGGCGCCCGCAAGCGGGACATCCTCCTGCAGTTCCTGATCGAGGCGCTCGCCCTGTGCATGGTGGGCGGCCTGCTCGGCGTGATGCTGGGGATGGGCGGCGCCATGGCGCTCCAGCGCCTGGCGGGCTGGAACGTCTCGGTCTCGATCGAGTCGATCGTGATCGCGTTCCTGTTCTCGGCCGGGGTCGGGATCTTCTTCGGCCTCTGGCCCGCGCGGCGGGCCGCCCGGCTCGATCCGATCGAGTCGCTCCGCTATGAGTGAGGGGCCGCTGTAACCGCTGGCTGGCGGACGTTAGCCAACTCCGACCATAGCGTCCTCAACTCCTGCTCGTATCCGCGGCGGAGGTACTCACGGATCTCGGTGAGCTGAGATTCGGAGATTTCCTGCCATCGCCCGGGATCTTCGAGGAGGGCGACGATTCGACCGGCAGTGTCTTCGAGATTGGCCGAGTCCACAGGGATGCCCGAATGCAGTACCTCGCCGCAACCGGCCTCCCGGTCGTACACCACGGGGATGCCGCACTGCATTGCTTCGAGGACGATCATGCCGAACGGCTCGGACCGGGAAGGAACGACGAGAACGCTGGCCCCGTCGAACGCCTGCAGCCTGTTGCGCCACTGTAAGCCTCCTTCGAACGTGACCACCGGAGGGTCTTCTTCGCGACTTGCATCCAAGAGACCCCGCGCTTGGACGGCGAAGTAACGGACGCCGTCTCCTAGGCCGTCGACACGGATCACGTGGGAGGCGTTGGTCTCCCATACGGCATAGGCGGTGAAGCCCTTCGTCAGGATCAACTCCTCTAGTTGCTTCCTGCGATTTGAATCTGGCGCGGCATAGCAGCGCAGGATCTCCTGCCGGGATTCGTCGTAATCGATGGGAACCACTTGGGCGATTTCGATTCTGGCGGCGATCCGCTCCTCGGAGCCCTTAGCACTTGGCGGTACCTGTTGAGGCTTAGGGATGCTGACCCGTACTCGACCTTCTGCGGATTGTCGAAATGCTGACTCCAAGGGCCCGCTGCCATAAGCAACGAACTGGACGTCGCTATGCCCCCTTTCCTTGAGATGGTGAGCAATCTCCACGAATCGGTCAGGCCCTTTCTGAGCCGTCATGCGACCTGAGAAGACGACCTTCTTCTGCCCGAAGTTGGAAAGCGGAGGGCCATCCACTAACGCCCCCTCCGACAGGCTGTTCGGCACGACGAGGATTTTCGCTTCCGAAATGCCGTAGGCCCGAATCAACCGATCGCGGGTGAAGCGACTCGGCACCACAATACGGACCGCCCGCTGGCATCCTTGTCGTTCGACTTGCTGGATGAAGAAACTCGGGCGCTCGGGCTGCCGGTCCTCTTCAATCGAGTGAATGTGCGCCACGAACGGAGCGTCGCACTGCTCCGCGACGGCCATTGCTGCGGGAAACGCAAGCCAGTCGTGGGCATGAATGACGTCGAACTCGAGGCGGGCCTGCTCGGCCATACTGCCAGCAGCGGCGGCGAATTCAGACACGGCGTCGAACAGCCCATGGCCCGATCGATAAGAACTGTACTGTAGCGGCCGACTGAAAGAGCCATCGTCGGCATAGGTCGTATAGGTCTCGCCTGTCCGGGTGTTGCCGTCGCCGAGCGGTAGGAGACGGATTTCGTTGCCAAACTCCAAAAAAGAGACGGCAGACGCAGGCCATGGCACCATCACCGTCAGATCCGTGCCGACCTTGCGTAGATTGCGCAAGAGGTGATGCGCTGCGGTCCAAGCTCCTCCGGAAGCCTTGGGCAGGAATTCCCACATCAGCATGAGGATTCGTGGGCCCTCTGTCGGCGGACCGATCCTCTCTAAGAGTCGGGCCTTCGCGCTCTCCGTTGGGAAATGCGCGGTCCGCCAGTTCCGCACCAACCTGAAGTCGGTATCGAGCATCGAAAACTGAGCGCCTCTCAAGTCGGCTTGCCGAAGGTCGAGATTCAAGAGCTTTACATGCCGTAAGCTGGCACCAGCCAACTGCGCATGAGCAAGGCTAGCGTCGGCGAGGTCCGCATACTCAAGAGAGGCCCCGGAAAGGTCTGCATGGTCGAAGGCCGATCGCACTAGCCGGGCGTTGTCGAAGCGGGCGTTACGCAGGATGCAGCGCTGGAAGTTGGCACCGGGCAGGTGGCTGTCGCGAAAATCGAATCCGGCGAGGTCGGTGCCAGAGACGTTAAGTCCGACCAGCGACAGACCTTGCCATGAAACTTGCCGCATGGCTTCGGGGGCCTCTCGCATCGCCCGTTCGAGGACAGGAGCAAGGGTCTGCATCACCACCGGCAACTTACGCTCCATCCGCCCGGCGAGCGCAAGGGCTGCGGCGACGCGCGTATGAAACTCGTGATTATCGGGGTGGAGAAAATGTAGGAGGCCCGCGATACTTGCTGCCTGCTTCTGCGGATCTGAGGATTGCGCGATTCCTTCCCAGATGTGCTCCATGTCGCTAGCCGCCCGGTCCAGCCGCTCACGCTCTCTTGTGGACAGATAGTTGCTGAAGCCGATCCAGGCTCCCGATAGGGCCGCAGCAAGACCAATGCTGCCGCTTAACGTCACGATCAGCGTCTGCAAGAAGACGTTCTTCTGTTCGTTCTCAATGCGGAGCTTCAAGGCTTCCTGGCGGGCCTTCTCGTCAGCGATGCGGCCCCGGTCCAGCCGACGGAGATCCTCGAACACGATAGCGATGCGGTCCTGAAACCGAAGCGTCGCCCAGACCTGACCAACGACGAAGAGCAGAACCGCAGAGAAGAAAAGAAGAAAACCTCTGCCGGAAGAGCGCAGTCTCTGCATGGAGCACCTCCGAATCGAATCCGATAAGACTATCAAAACAGCATAGCCGAGACCGCGCTTTCTAACTGGGCATCCCTTCCCTCGGCGAAGTGTAGGGAAGAGGGCGCTTCGATGTCGGGCGTGACGCCGGTCACTTCGAGCCGCTCGCCATCCACCCGTACATCCAGGACCGCGAGGAAGAGCAGCGAGCAGTCCTTCAGGAGGAGGGGCTGGCCCGCCACCACGGCGCCGGCCGTGCGCTCGCCGACCACGACCGCGCGCCTGTGCTTCTGGAGACTGCGCGCCACGACCTCCTTGCCGCTGCGCGTGCCGCGGTCCACGATCACGGCCACGGGCTTGCGCCACGCCGGAGCGAAGGTCGTGACCTCGCCCTTGCGGCCGGTCTGCTTCAGGTCCGGCACGGCCGGATCGAAGAGCGAGACGAAGCCCGGATTGCAGCCGCCCCAGCCGCCGCGGAAGTCGATCGCCAGGGCGTCGGCTCCGGCGAGATCCCCTTGCAACAGGTCCTCGAGCAGCTCCTGGTGCTCGGCCCCGGCGCACGACCACAGCGGCACGTAGGCGATGCGCTTGCCGTTTTTCTCGATCATCCGGGCGGCCTTGCGCTCGTCCTCCAGCCACTCCTGCTTGGGATTGACGAGCCGCGGCGTGAGGCGGACCGTCCGTAGATCCCCGCCCGACTGGCTCTGAACCTGAAGATCGACCGCCCTCCCGGCCTTGCCCTTGAGGGAGAGAACCGGGTGGAAGGGTTGACCGTCGAGACCGTCCAGAGAGACGAGGCGGTCGCCGCGCCGGATGCCCGAGCCTTCGGCGGCGCCGCCCGCGAACACCCGGGCCACGAACCAGGAGCCGTCCCGTTCCATGCTCTCCACGGTGGCCAGCCCGAGACTTTCGGTCTTCGGATCGCGGTGCATGAAGCTCTCGAAGATGGCGAGCAGGTCGAAGTAGCCGGGGTCGTCCGGCGTGTAGTACAGAGTGTGGGAAGTCGCCAGCTCGGCGAGCGCGCTCCGGGTGGCGTTCCGGAACGCGGCCGGGTCGCGGATCGCGTCGGCGTAGCCCGCGTGCGCCTCGGCCCACTGCTTTCCCTTCGCCTCGTCCAGGAAGCGGTCCCGGACGAGGCCGACGACCTCGCGGCCGAGAGCGGGGAAGTCGACATCTTGAGCCACAGCGGCTCCGGAAGAGATCAGGAACAGGGCAAGGACAGCGGTCGTCGGCTTCATCGGGTCGGCGTCTCCTTGGATGGCGTGCGGATGGTCTTCCAAGCGCGCACTATGGTAGCGTCCCGGCCGTGCAACTCAAGAAAGCATTGATCCTCGGAGCGTCCTCCGGCATCGGCGAAGCCCTCACCCTGGCCCTCGCCCGCTCGGGCGCGTCCGTGGCCCTGGTCGCCCGGCGCGGCGACGAGCTGGACCGGGTCGAAGCCGCCGCGCGGCAGGCCGGGGCGCCGGCCGCGTTCGCCTACATCCACGATGTCGCCGACTATGACGGCACGCCGGACCTGTTCGACCGGATCGTGAAGGATCTCGGCGGCCTGGACACGGTCGTCTACGCCGCGGGCGTGATGCCCGAGATCGTGGAGGGCGAGTACAGCTTCGCGAAGGACCGGTCGATGATCGAGGTCAATCTTCTGGGCTGCATGGCCTGGTTCGACCTCGCGGCGCCGTACTTCGAATCCCGGCGCACCGGCACCCTGATCGGCATCTCCAGCATCGCGGGCGAGCGCGGCCGGCGCGGCTTCCCGGGCTACGGCACCTCCAAGGCGGCTCTCACGGCCTTCCTCGAATCGCTGCGCAACCGGCTGACCCGCTACGGCGTGAACGTGGTGACGATCAAGCCCGGGTTCGTCGACACGGCCATGACGCGCGGCAAGCCGGGTCTGTTCTGGCTGGTCTCGCCGGCCGCCGCCGCCGACAGCATCCTGGCGCTCGCCCGGCGCGGCAGCTCCGCCTCCGGCTTCGTCCCCTGGCGGTGGTCGCTCGTGGCGATGGTGGTGAGGAACATCCCGTCGTTCGTGTTCCGCCGGCTCAACTTCTGAGGTCGGTCTGAGGCCGTCGAGCGTGTCTCCGCTACGCAACTCGCTGCCGGTCCGCGTCCTCGAAGGCTTCGGCCGCGCCGTGCGCTCTGCCGGCCGCTACGCCGCGCCGCGCGACGCCGCCGAGCTGGCGGCGCTGATGCACGCCGCCGCCGCGGAGCGTTTGCCCATCACCTTCCGCGGCTCGGGCCGCAGCTACGGCGATCCGTCCCTCAACGACCGCGGCCTGGTGATCGACCTCACCGGCATGAACCGGATGATCGCCTGGGATCCGGTCGCCGGCATCGCCGAGGCCGAGCCCGGCCTGACCATCGAGGGGCTCTGGCGGCGGACGATCGAGGACGGCTTCTGGCCGGCCGTGGTGCCGGGCACCATGTTCCCGACGCTCGGCGGCTGCCTCTCCATGAACATCCACGGGAAGAACAACTTCCGGGCCGGCGTGTTCGGCGAGCACGTGCTCGACTTCGACCTCCTGACGGTGGGCGGCGAGACGATCCGTTGCAGCCGGGAGGAGAACCCGGACCTCTTCCATGCCGTCCTCGGCGGCGCCGGCCTGCTCGGCGCGATCGGCCGCGTTCGGCTCAAGATGAAACGGATCGAGAGCGGCTTCCTGAGAGTGATTCCGATCACCGCCCGGTCGATCGTGGAGATGATGGACCGGATGGCCGCGCGCGTCGGGGAGTCCGACTACCTGGTGGGCTGGCTGGACTGCTGGGAGAACGGCCGCGGCCTGATCCACCAGGCGAATTACGTGACCGCCGCGGACGACCCGGAGGGGCCAGCGTCGCTCCACGTCGAGCGCCAGGGCCTGCCGCCGCGCATTCTTGGGATGCCGCGCGCGCAGCTCTGGCGGTTCATGCGCCCGTTCATGGGCGACCTCGGCTCGCGCTCGATCAACGCGCTCAAGTACGCATCGTCCTCGTTCCAGGACCCGGGCAAGCCCTACCTCCAGTCGCTGGTCGCCTTCTCGTTTCTGCTCGACTACGTGCCGAACTGGAAGCTGGCCTACGGCGACGGCGGTCTCATCCAGGTCCAGCTCTTCGTGCCGGACTCCGCGGCCCGCACCGTGCTGCCCGAGGTGCTCCGGCTCTGCCGCCAGCGCGGCATCGTCTCCTCGCTGGGCGTGCTCAAGCGCCACCGGCCGGACCCGTTCCTACTCTCGCACGCCCTCGACGGCTGGTCGCTGGCGCTCGACTTCCGGGTGACGCCGTCCCGCCGCGATCCGCTCTGGGAGCTGGGCCGGGAGATCACCGGCAAGGTGCTCGACGCCGGAGGCCGGTTCTACCTGGCAAAGGACGCCGTGCTGGGACCGGCGGACTTCCTGAAGGCCCAGCCGGCGCTCGAAACGTTCCTTGCGCTCAAGCGCCGGCTCGATCCCGACGGGCTGATCGAGAGCGACCAGTCCCGCCGGCTGCTGATAGACTGAGACCAAACCTCGAAGGGGTGGAGGGGTCTCATGCGAAAGCTGCTGTGGATCGGCGCCGGTCTGGCCGTGCTGCTCGGTGCGCTCGTGCTGGTCGTCGTGCTGGTGGATTTCGATTCCTCCCGGCTGGGCAAGGCGCTGCTGGCCGAGGCCAGCGCCCGCACGGGGATGAAGATCGAGGCGGACGGCTTCCGGCTCAACCTCTGGCGCGGTCTGCGGATGGACGGCGTGCGGGTCGCCTCGGACGGACCGAGCGGGCTCCTGACGATCAACGCCGCCGGCCTCGTGGCCGAGCACCGGCTGCCCTCCCTGCTGCGCGGACGGGTGGAGATCGACCGGATCGCGCTCTACGACCCGAAGATCGAGCTGATCACACCGGCGGAGGAGGCTCCGGCTTCGGTCGAGCCCCTGGCCGGTTCGGCGGCTCCGGCGTCTGCAACGGCGGTCTCCGCGGCGGAAGGAGGCGCGGCTGACGGCCCCATCCTCTCCATCGACCGGATCCTCCTGCATCGCGGCACGCTCGCCACCCGGACCGAGGGCGCGCCCGCGGCCGACATCGAGATCCGGGCGCTCGACGTGGAGCTGCGCGATCTGGCGCTCGACGACGCGCCCACGGCGCTCGAAGGTCTCCGTGCGGAGGGCGATCTCAAGACCGGCGAGATCGTGATGGGCGGGCTCACCGCGACCGAAGGGCTCGGCAAGCTGCGCCTCGCGGCCGGCCATTTCTTCCTGGAGGACTTCGGCCTCAAGCTGCCGCAGGGGCGGTTCCTGCTCGGCCAGCTCGACGCGGACCTCACCCGCGACCCCTTCGCCTACCAGCTCACGCTCAAGGTCGATCCGCTCGACGCCAACGCCGTGCTTGCGGTGGGGTCGGGCGGCGGCTTCGGCCCCGGTCTGCTGGACTTCGCGGCCACGGGCACCGGGACGGAGACCCGCGACCTCGACGGCAAGGGCACCCTGGCGCTGGCCGCCGGAAAGCTTCCGGGATCGCCGCTCTTCGTCTCCATCGAGGCCATCCTCGGCCGGACGGCGCTGCAGGGCTCGGCCTACCAGGCTACGGCGATCCCGTTCCGCATCTCCGGGGACCGCATGCATTTCGATCCCTTCGAGCTGCGGACCTCGCTGCTCTCGCTCGGCGTCTCCGGCTGGGCCGACCTCGCCGGCCCGGTCGACCTGCGGATCGCCGTGCGTGCGCCCCGCGACGCCGTGGCCCTGGCCAGGGTTCCGCCGGAGGTTCTCTCCCTGATCGACGACGGCGGCTGGGTCACCGTGCCCATCCGGGTCGTGGGCACGCTCGAAGCCCCCCATGTCACCGCGGACACCGCGGCCTTGCGCGCGCAGGGCCAGCGCGCCATGAAGGAGGCGGCCCGCCAGCAGGTGGAGAAGGGAGTCAGCCGGGCTCTGGGACGGCTGTTCAATCGCTGATCGGTGAGCCGATCGAGGAGATCGACGAGGTGACCCGGTCCGGCATCAGGAAGACCTGCTTCGCCAGCGGCGACGCCAGGGTCTCCTCCCGGTACAGGCCCGCCAATACCGACGGCTTCCAGGTGAGCAGGTCGGCGTTGCGCTCGGCGAACGCCTCCCAGGTCTCCGTCTTTCCGTCCCGCGCCATGCGCTCGTGAATCAGGAACAGATACGCCCACGTGATGGTCTCGTGGTAGAGCCCGGCGGCGCCGTTGCGCTCGGCGAACGCCTTCAGCCCCGTGGTGAAGCGCGCCAGGGCGTCGAGCACGGAAGCGTCCTTCAGATACAGCCAGGCGAGATGAACGTGGTCGCGGTGATGGAGCTCCGCGGCCGGCAGGCTGCCGTCCTCGAAGCGGCGGATCAGGTCGTCGCTCATCGGTTTTCTCCTCATTTTTGAAACCAGCGGGCATAAAAAAACGAGGGCCGGGGAAAGATCCCCGGCCCTCGCCGTCCAACGATTATGAGACACCCCGAAGCAGCGGGTCAAGCCCGCCGGCTTCGAGACTGCTTGCAGCTCAGTAGCCTTCGCACTCCAGAAGATCCTCGTCCGAGACAACCCAGTCGCCGCTGCCACCGCAGATGTCGACCTCGGTCACCACGCACTCGTCACCGTCTTCGTCAACGAGCTTGACGTCGTAGGTGTCGCACGGAATCTGGTTGAGCGTGAACTTCCCACCGTTCTCAACAACTTCGTCACCCAGCTGGTCCGGACCCCAGTTGTCGCTCTCCGAGGGAGCGAGGAAGAAGTTGTGGATCTCCCACTTGGAGTCGTTGTGGACCGTGACGTTGGCGTTGCGGGCCGCAGCTCCGGACGTAAAGGCGAACGAGCAGACCATCGCAACAGCCAGGCACAGGGCGGCTTTCTTCATCGAGATGCTCCTTATGGCAAAAGTGTGCCACGAAATAGTAGCACAGCGGCCGCCCAGTCAACCCGATTCGCCGCGGAATCGGCGGGCCGCGATCCAGAGCAGCCCGACGCCCATCACCAGCAGGGCCAGGAGCTGCGTCCAGAGCGCTTCGAAGCCCGCCCCCTTGAGGAAGACGCCGCGCACGATCTCCAGGTAATGACGCAAGGGGTTAAGTAAGGTGATCGCCTGGAACCCCCGCGGCATGCTCGTCACCGGAAACATGAACCCCGACAGGAGCAGCGTCGGCAGGAAGACCAGGAAGCCGGTCATGAAGGCCTCCTGCTGGGTGTTCGAGATCGTCGAGATGAGCAGGCCCATGCCGAGCGCGGTGATGAGGAAGAGAACGCTTCCGAGCAGGAGCAGAAGCGGGTTGCCGCGGAACGGGATGTGGAACCAGAAGAGCGCGATCGCGGTGACCAGCACGAGGTCGACCATGCCGATCAGCGCGAAGGGGATCGTCTTGCCGAGGATCAGCTCGCCCGGCCGCAGCGGGCTCACCAGGAGCTGCTCCAGCGTGCCGATCTCCCGCTCCCGCACCACGGCGAGCGAGGTCAGGAGGAGGCAGATCAGCATGAGCAGCGCGCCGATCACGGCCGGCACGTTGTAGGCGCGGCTTTCGAGCGACGGATTGAACCAGGCGCGCGAGCGCAGCTCCACGGCGGGCCTGGGGCGGTCTGGAGCCTGCTGCTGAGCCCAGCTCAGGACGATCCGCTCCGCGTAGCCGCGCGCCACCGTGGCCAGGTTCGAGTTGGTGCCGTCGAACAGGAGCTGCACCTTGGGCTGTCCGGCCTCGGTGTTCTGCGACGCCCGCTCGAAGCCGGCCGGGATCACCACGCCGAGCAGGACCGTGCCGTGGTCGAGCGCGCTCACGATGTCCGCCGGGCGGTCGGCGTAGCCGTCGACGCGGAAGTAGCCGGACGCCGTGAACGCTTCGACGAGGCTGCGCGAGGCCGCGGAATGGTCGTGGTCCACGATCAGGGTGGCCACGTTGCGCACGTCCGTCGACACCGCATAGCCGAAGGCCAGGAGCTGGACGACCGGCGCCACGAAGATCATCCGGCGCAGGCGGGGATCGCGGAAGATCTGCCGCAGCTCCTTGCGGACCATCTCGAAGACGCGCTCCGGGTTCATTCCAGCTCCTTGCGGAAGCGCGCCACCGCGAGCAGCAGCCCGGCCGCCGCGAAGGCGATCATCAGGAGCCCCTGGAACCAGAGCACGTTGAGGCCCACGCCCTTGAGGAAGATCCCCCGCGTCACGACCAGGAAGTAGCGGGCCGGCACCAGGTAGGTGATCGCCCGCAACGGCGCCGGCATGACCTCGATCGCGAACATGAAGCCCGACAGCAGGAAGGCCGGCAGATAGGTGACCATCATCGCGATCTGGGTGGCGAGCACCTGCGACTTCGTCACCGCCGAGATGAAGATGCCCAGGCCGAGCGCGCCGGTCAGGAAGAAGAACGAGAGCACCATGAGAAGGACCGGGCTGCCGCGGAAGGGGACGTCGAAGAGCGCCACGCCGAGCACGCTGCAGACCACCACGTCCACGAGCCCGATGGCGAGGTAGGGGAGGAGCTTGCCCACCACGACCTCGACCCGGGTGACCGGCGTAGCCGCGAGCTGCTCCATGGTGCCGCGCTCCCACTCGCGGGCCAGGGTCAGCGAGGTGAGCATGGCCGCGATGATCATCATGATCACGGGCACGAGCCCGGGCACGATCATGTTCCGGCTCGCCAGCTCCTCGTTGTACCAGATGCGGGTCTCGGCCGAGATCGGAGGAACCGCCCGCAGCCCGCGCAGTTGAACCTTGCCGGAGTACGACTGGGTGATCGCCTCCGAATAGGCCAGGATGATCGTGGCCGTGTTGGCGTCGCTGCCGTCGACCACCGCCTGCACGGCCGTCGGCTTCCCGGTCGCCAGCTTCGCGGCGAAGCCAGCCGGAATCACGATCACGGCCTGGGCCGCGCTGCGGTCGAACAGCGCGTGGATCTCCGCCGGCCGCTCCAGGTTGGCCACGAACGTGAAGTAGCCGGAGGCCCGGAACGCGTCGATCAGCTCCCGGCTCGCCGCCGAGCGGTCGCCGTCCAGCACGGCGAGGCGGATGTTGCGCACGTCCCACGAGATCGCGTAGCCGAACAGGACCAGGAGCATCACCGGCAGCAGGAACGCGAGGATCAGGCTGCGGGTGTCCCGCCGGAGCTGGAGGGTCTCCTTGCGGGCCATGGCGAGCAATCGCGTCAGGCTCATGCGGGGGCGCCTCCGGCATCCTGCACCCGCGCGATGAACACGTCTTCGAGAGACGGCGCAATGGCCTCGATCCCGTCCACCTTCACGCCCGCCTCGCCGAGCCGCCGGCGCAGCGCCTCGGCTCCGGCGGCGGCGTCCGCTCCGGGCGCGAGCGTCACGTGGACCGCGCGGCCGAACAGCCCGGCGCCCTGGACGCCCGGGGCTCCTGCGAGCGCTTCGGCCGCCTTCGGGCCGTCCTCGGTGCGGACCTCCAGGAGCGGCTGAGAAAACCCTTCGCGCAGGTGGGCCGGCGTGTCGAGCGCGATCAGCTTGCCGCGGTTCATGAGCGCGAGCCGGTCGCAGTACTCGGCCTCTTCCATGTAGTGGGTGGTCACGAACACGGTCGTGCCGCTGCCCGAGAGCGCGTAGATCAGATCCCAGAACTCGCGCCGCGAGATCGGATCGACGCCGGACGTGGGCTCGTCGAGAAACAGGATCGGCGGCTCGTGCAGCACGGCGCAGCCGAGCGCCAGCCGCTGCTTCCAGCCGAGCGACAGCTCGCCCGTGAGACGGCGCAGCTGGTCCGTGAGCCCGGCCATGCGCAGCACCCAGTCCCGCCGCTCGGCCCGCTTTGCGCGCGGCACGCCGTAGAGGCCGGAGAAGAACGCGATGTTCTCCTCGACGGTCAGGTCCGCGTAGAGCGAGAAGAGCTGGGACATGTAGCCGATGTGCCGCTTGATCTCCCGCCGCCCGGTGCGGATGTCGTAGCCGGCCACGTGACCGGACCCGGACGACGGCGGGACGAGCCCGGTCAGCATCTTGATCGTCGTGGTCTTGCCAGCGCCGTTCGGGCCGAGGAAGCCGAAGACCTCCTCTTTCTTCACCTGGAAGCTCACGCGGTCCACGGCCACGAAGTCGCCGTAGGTGCGGGTGAGATCCTTGACCTCGACCGCCGATTCACTCAAGCCGGCGTCTCCTCGGTGGCCTCGGCCTGTTCCGCCTGGGCGATCCGGGCGATGAACACGTCTTCGAGCGAGGGGGAGATGGATCGGACGGCCTTCGCCTCGAACCCGGCGTCGCGCAACGCGCGGGAGACCTCCGGCGCCAGCCGTTCCGCTCCGGGATCGGACGCCACGCTCAGATGGAGCCGGTCGCCGAACACCGCGACCCGGATCACGCCCGGCATCCCGGTCAGAGCCGCCCGGGCCTCGCGCGCCCGCGGCACCTGGACCTCCAGGATCTCCTCGCCGTCCTTCGAGCCGTCTTTCGATAGGCCGCGCTGGAGCACGCCGGGAGCGTCGAGCGCCAGCAGCCGGCCGCGGTGGAGAAGCGCGAGCCGGTCGAAGCGCTCGGCCTCGTCCATGTACGCCGTGCTCACCACCGCCGTCACCCCCTCCGCCACCATCTCGTGGACGATCAGCCACAGCTCGCGGCGCGACACCGGATCCACGCCGAACGTGGGCTCGTCGAGCAGCAGGATCTCCGGCTGATGGATGAGCGCGCACGACAGTCCGAGCTTCTGCTTCATGCCGCCGGAGAGCTGGCCCGCCAGGCGGTCCTTGAACGGTTCGAGGTTCGAGAAGCGGAACAGCCGCTCCAGCCGGGCCGGCCGTTCCGAGCGCGGCACCTGGTAGAGATCGGCGTAGAAGGAGAGGTTTTCGAGCACGGTCAGGTCCGCATACAGCCCGAAGCGCTGGGACATGTAGGCCAGCCGGTGCTTGACCGCCTCGGGGTCGCGCGTCACGGAGATCCCGGCGAGCGTCGCGTCCCCGGACGTGGGCCGGAGCACGCCCGCGAGCATGCGCAGCGTCGTGGTCTTGCCCGCGCCGTCCGGCCCCACCAGCCCGAACAGCTCGCCCGGACGCACCTCGAAGCTGAGCGCGTCGACGGCCGTCAGGTCGCCGAAGCGGCGGGTGAGGGAGGAGGCCTGGATCATCGGACCCTCACCCCCCGGCCCCCTCTCCCGGTCCGCCCGAGTCCGCCCGCCCCGGGAGAGGGGGAGACGGCAAGCGCCTACCGAGCTGGGAATTCTCCTCTTCCCGCGGGATCTCTGATTCTTGCTTCTGGGGCGTGAGGGGGCGCCCCTCGCCCGGGGCGGGTGGACTCGGGCGGACCGGGAGAGGGGACGGGGGTGAGGGCTCCAGCTTCACATCCGCCGGCAGCCCCGGCTTCAGATCCAGCTCCGCGTCGCCGGTCAGCCGGACCTTCACCTCATAGACCAGCCGCACGCGCTCCTCCGTGGTCTGCACGCTCTTCGGCGTGAACTCGGCCTCGGAGGCGATGAACGAGACCTCGCCGGGATAGGTCTTGCCGGGATAGGTGTCGGCCGTGATCGTGGCGCGGGCGCCGAGGCGCACGGCGCCGACGCGGTTCTCCGGGATGTAGATGCGCACGAAGCGGCTCTTCTGGTCCATCACCGTGAGCACGGGCGAGCCCGCGGGCACGATCTCGCCGGGCTCGCGGTGGCGGACGGTCACCACGCCGTCGAACGGCGCCGCGAGCACGGTGTTGCCGAGGCCCACGTCCGCGGCGCGCACCGCGGCTTCGGCCTGGGCCACCTGGGCGCGCGCGCCATCCTTGCGCTCCTTGCGCGGTCCGGCCTGGACGAGCCGGAGCTGCTCCTCGGCCTGCGTCTGCTGGTTGCGGATCACGTCGAGCGCGGTCTGCGCCTTGTCGACCGCCTCGCGGCTGACGGCGCCGCCCTCGAACAGCCGGCGGGTCCGCCCGAGGTCGCGCTCGGCGTCGGTGCGGCGCTCCTGGAGCGCGGCGAGACCGGCCCGGGCCTGCGCGATCTCCTCGCTGCGCGAGCCCTTTTCCAGCTCCTCGAAGGCGGCGAGGGCTGCGTCCACCTGGGCTTCGAGCTGGTCGCGCCGCGCTTCGAGCTCCGCCTTGTCGAGCCGCGCCAGCTCCTGACCGGCCGTCACCCGGTCACCTTCGCGCGCGGCGATCGACACCAGCCGGCCCGGCGCCTGGAAGCCGAGCTGCGCGTCCGTCGCCTCCACCGTGCCCGAGGCCACGAGCGCGCCGTCCGGCTCCGGCTTGCCGTACTGCGTGAAGTACCAGACCGCCGCGCCGGCGGCGGCCAGCAGCACGATCGGGATGACGATCTTCTTCGGACTCATCGGAAAGCCTCCTGGTCTGGGGCTGGGGCCGTGGCCTGGCGCAGCCACTCCGGAGTGAGTCGGCCCGCGGCGCGGGCCAGGTCGACGCGGGCGAGCGCGGCGGCGTGCCGCGCCTCGGCCAGGCTGGCCCGCGACGCGAGCAGGTCGGCCTCGGCATTGAGATAGTCGGTCTGGGTGCCGGCCCCCTCGTCGAGCAGGAGCTGCTGCACGCGCACGACCTCGACGAAGCGGGCCTCGGCTTTTGCCAGGCTCGCCGCGCGCGCCTCGGCCTCGGCCAGCGCGGCGGCGGCGCGGTCCACGTCCTCGCGCACCTGGAGCTCCGCGGCGCGCACCTGCTCCTTCGCGGCGAGCACGCCGGCCTCGGCGCGGGCGATCCGGCTGCGGGCGACGCCGCCGTCGAAGAGCGGCACCGTGAATTGGAGGCCCACGTTCCACTCCCCGGTGAAATTCCCCTGGGAGGACGTCCACTCGTTGTAGTTGCCGACCGCGCGCAGATCCGGCCGCAGGAGGCTTCGGGCGAGATCGACCGCCGCCTCCGCCGCCGTGACCTGGGCGCGAGCCTGGGCCACGGCCGGGCTGGCCTCGATCCCCGCGGCGGCGATCTCTTCTCTGTTTGCATCACCCACAAGGACGACCGGCTCCAGATGGACGGCGCGCACCTCGTCGACCTGCGCATCCAGCAGCCGGGCCAGCTCGCGCTCCGAATTGTCCACCGCGGACGTGAGGCGCACGCGGTCGGCCTCGGCGTTCGCGTGCGCGGCCTCGGAGCGGAGGATCTCCACCTTCGCGGCCCGGCCCACCTCGAAGCGCTGCTGCACGCGCGACAGCTCTGCCCGCAGGGCCGACAGGCGGAGATCGTGGGCGGCGAGCACCTGGCTCTGGCCGAGCACCGTCAGATACGCCGCGGCCACCCGGCGGGCGAGCCTCTGCTCCGCGTCGCCGACCGCGGCGCCCGCAGTTGTCTTCAGGGCGCCGGCCGAACGCCGCTGCGCCTCGACGCCGCCGTTGTCGATCAGCGTGTAGCTCACCGTGAGCGTCGCGATGCCGAGCGTCTCGTCGAACTCCGGGAACAGGCCCGGGCCGAAGCCGTGGATCGGCGTCACCACCATCGGCTCTTCATATTGAGTGGCCGAGCCGGTCACGCGTCCCCGCGGCCGGCTTGCGAAGAGCGCTTCGTTCATCGCCTCCGCGGCCTCCGACTGGCGCCACCGCGCCGCCTCGACCGCCGGATGGCGCACGAGCGCCCGCTCGACCGCCTCGGGCAGCGTCAGCGCCCGGGATGGATCGGGTGCGGCGAGGATGGCCGAAACCGCAAGGACAAAGAGGAAAAGGGATCTCATGGAGAGGCTCCTCGCAATGCCAGTCATCGTCTGGCCTCCCGGGTCCGGCTGTCAAGGAGGCGTCCGTTTCCGCGTCACCCTTGATGGATGCGGGTGTACAGGGCCTCGTGGAACGCCTTCCCCGGCCGGTCGAGCCGGATCCAGCCCTCGGCCGCCATCCGCCGCAGCACGTCGGACGCCGCGCGGATGTCGACCGGCCTGGAGAGCTGTTTCGGGTAGCGGCGGTTCACCTCCGTCGCCACGGCGCTGGGACCGAACGGCTGGTCCAGCGTGGGGCTCAGCGCCGTCATCCGCACCAGCCGGCTGACCAGGAGGCGCCCCGGCCCCGGAAGACTCTCCTCCTCGGAGCCTGCCCGGTCCCGTACCGGAGCCGCAAGCTCGACCGCGGGGGACGCCGCCGTCCGGAACGCCTCGAGGCTCGCCTCCACCTTCTGAAGCTCGGCCGCATGAAGCGCCCGCTGCTCCCGATGGTGATCTTCCTGCTGCGCATGGAAGGCCTCCTTCTCCCGAAGCGCAGCCGCCCGCTTTTCCAGCCCCGCCAGAATCTCTTCGACCGACAGCTTCGATCCCATGCCCCGTCTTCCTTCCTCAAGAGAGGTTGCGGCAAAATTCAGCGACTCAGCCGACCGCGCTGTCAGGGGCTCCAAGGTTGCGGCAAACCCGCGAAGCGACCCCTGGCTGGCGCCACGTTGCGGTGAACAATCCTGGGTTGCGGTGAAAAAGTCAAGTCTGCGGCGAATAGGGACAAGTCGCGGCATGGTTGCGGCAACTTGCGGTGAATAAGTTTGACTTGCGGTCAAGAAGCTTATGTTGCGGCAAAATTAATCTAGATTGCGGTGAAAAAACTTAGGTTGCGGCAAGGCCAAGGTGTTCACCGCAAAAAGAAGTCAGGTTGCGGCGAACAAGTCAAGGTTGCGGCAAAAGAAGGATGCCATGCCGCAACATAAGATTGTGTTGCGGTGAAGAAGTCGAGGTTGCGGCATTATTGAGGGCTCCGGAAGGAGCGAGCGCCGTGAAGAGGCAGGGTGACTGCCGCTGCAACGATCGCCGCCGTGCAGACATCGGCGACGCTGTGAAAGCCAAGCCCGACCATCAGCGCCCCATATCCCACCAGCACCGTCCCCAATCCCCAGACCCATCCCGGCCGGGATGCCCACAATGACACCAGCAACGTCGTGGTGAACGCCGTGTGCGTGCTGTAGTCGAGACCCGCGCGAGGCCAGAGGCCGAAGGCGGAGTCGATCCCCGCGACGAGGTAGATGAAGGCGACTCCGAGAGCCGCTGCAATGAAGTACCGGACGACGGCCCGCCGGTCGCCCAGTGGGGGCCGGATCAGCGGGTTCAGCAGGGCAAGCAGCGCGAGCAGGGGAGCAACGGCGTCGGCGAGGCCGTGGAGGAGGTCGTGGAGATCCATCCAGCGTCCGAGAGTACACCGATCCGGACGTCAGTTCTCCAGCGAACCCCGGCGCTCCTCCAGGACTGTGTCAACGAGAATCACGACGACCTTGGGCTGCTGGTGCATCTCTCCTCATCTCGGAGAGGTTTCCTTCCCAGAGCCCCGCTCCGGCGAGCTCGAAGATGCGCCCCGCTTGGTGACGCCGTAAATAGTCCTCAAGGGCCCGGGTCACTGCACGGGAGTACGTCCTCTCTCCGCTGACGCGCGTGACTTCTTCGAGGAGCTGCTCGTCCAGCACAAGAGTTGTGCGTTTCATGAGCGGAGCATACCGTCAGCGGTGGGAACCTGGCATCTAGAGGCGATAGAGTAGGAGTTGAAGGGAGGTACGGCAGTGTCCAATATCGATCAAGGGGACGATGTGATGTTCGAGGTGACCTCCGAGCAAATGAAAGCGCTCAACCGGCAGCGGCTTGCTGACCTCTATGGTTCTCTCTCCTCACCCCGTCCCTTTCCTGGCAAGGACGAGATTCGCGACGAGGTCGGCCAAGCTCTGGCGAGAAGGCACGCAGGCGGGAAGGGCACCTTCACGACTCCTCGGCAAAGTCCTCTACCAACTCGCCCACCAGAACCGGCATCCTAATGCTCTCCCAGGCTAACCACCACGAGGAGGCGGCCGGCCTGGATCTCTCTCCGTAGGTCGTCGACGAGAAGCTCGGGCATTTCCAGGGAATGCTATCGGATTTTGAGAGCGCAGCGGCGGTGTAGGATCCCCGCATGATCCAGTCAGCCTATCTCCGGATTCGCAGCCACGCCACAGCCAGTCTCCTGGCTCTGACTCTCCTGTGCGGAGCCGTTCCCGCAGTTGCGGGGGAAAACTTCAGCGCGGCGCCGCTGCCCGCGCCGCCGTTCCCGGTGACTACGGCGTCCGCTCCGACCGGCGGCCAGGGTCCGCGACTGGAGCGGGTGAGCACCCAGGCGAATCAAATCACCGAGGAAGACGCCTGGTTCGCGAAGAACGGATTGCCGCGGCCGGAGATAGACCTGGGATCGCTGCCGGAGAGCATCCCCCGCGAGTTCCGCGACGCGGTGCTGGTGCGCGGCTTCGTGGGCGGCGACGCTCTCTTCCTTCTCTATGGGAAGGACTTCGGTACCCTCTGGTATCTCATGGCCGTCGATCCGACGACGCACGCGTTCCGGTACGGCTATGACTTCAAGCGCTGGCAGCATCCTCCAGGCGAGGATGGGGAGTTTACGAACCAGAACGTAATCTGGGCGGTGGAGAAGGACGGCACCCTCTACGTCTCGCACGGTCACAACACCTATGCGAAGGACTCGCGCGGGCTCAACGCCTATGTCACGGCGATCAATCCGAAGACCGACGCGATTCTGTGGCGGAGCGCGCCGCTGGTCGCCAACGCCCGCACGTTCCTCGTCCTCGGGGATCTGATCGTGACCGGGTACGGCTTCACGGCCGAGCCCGACTTCCTCTACCTGCTCGACCGCAAGTCCGGAACCGTGGCGGCGCGGCAGCCTGTGAAGACCGGCCCGGAGATGATCCTCGTCAAGGACGATTTGGTTTATGTCCGCTGCTACAACACGGACGACGTGTATCGGTTGAAGCGCTAACCCGGCCCTGAGCCGGGGGAGTCTCGTCAACGCCTCGCACAGGCGGCGGTCGATGTCGCGCCCTTCGTGATCGGCATGGGGCCGTACAGAACCTCATAGTAGGGGGCTGCGGTCCTGGTGCCGACGAACGTCGCGGAGAGCGTGCCGCTTTTCGTGTCCGCCTCCAGCACCAGGAATCCTCTCTGTTTCGCCGTGTCCCACACCCGGCACTTTCGCCCCCTCAGGATCCGCCGGAAGCCGGTCGCCCCATCGCCGGCAGCACCGGAGATGAGGAAGTGCATTCCGTTCTGCGGCTGCAGGATCTGAAGGTCGTGGTCGTGGCCGGTGAGGTAGACGTCGAATCCCAGCCCTGGCCGGGTCAGCGGAGCGTCGAGGTATCTCCGGACGTTCTTCAGGGTGCCTCCCTCCAGCCAGCCGTGGACGCCGTTCGAATACACGGGATGATGGCCGTAGACGATCTTCCAGGTGGCCGTGCTGTCGGCGAGGGCCTGCTCCAGCCAGACTTTCTGTTTGTCCATGGCGCCATCCGAATCCCGCCCGGGCTTATCGATCGCAGTGGTGTCGATCGCGAAGAACTGCAGGGGGCCCGCCTGGAATGTGTAGTGGCTGGCCGGAAGGCACCAGGAGGTGCTGTCGTTGGAACGCGCCATCTCGGCGACCGGACCGTCGGGTTGGTGATAGTCGTGGTTGCCGAGCACCGCATAGAAGCGGATGCCGAGACGGGTATAGAGCTTCTCCCAATCCTCCTCCCATCGGCAGTCGTCCCTGGCGGCGAGGCCGTCGGGATAGAAGTTGTCGCCGAGGATGAGCCCGAAGTCGAACGGGTGCCCCGTGCTGTACTCCTTCATGGCTCGGGCCGTCTCCGCCTGCTTCGCGCTGCCGGAGCCGAAGTCTCCGAAAGCGAGGATCCGGATGACGCTATCACCGTCCTGATCGTCCGGAACGGAGGGGATGACCCCCGGGACCGGCTCCAGAAGAACGGGACAGATGTCGTTCGGGACGGGGTTCCCTGGCGAAGGCGGGCATATCTGCGACGGCGGGGTCGCTCTCTGGGACGAGGCACAAGCGGTGACCAAAAGAGTCAGGATCAGCAACCGGAACGAACGCATCGGTGTCTCCCTTTTGGAGATGCAGGTATAACGGGAGAGACGGACGGGAAGGCGGGTTTCTGCCGGGATGAGGAGGGGGAGAGCCGGCGGGTGCCGGCTCTCTTTGGTTAGGTGCCGGCTGGAAGCCGGCGCTCCCAGCCTAGAAACTTATCCTCAAACCCAATCGGAACGAGGTCGGCGGTGTTCGCAGGACGGGTTTCCTGTAGCCCGGATTGACCGGGGTGGGGGAGGCGTTGTCGGCCTCCTGGAAGCCCCAGCGTTGATCGAGGAGGACGGGTCTCTGGGCGTCCAGGACGTTGAAGACGTCCACCAGGATGTTCACGGTCGCAGGGCCGGCCTCGACCGGATAGCCGAAGTGGAGGTCGGCCTCGTAGCTGTCGGGCGTCCGGCCCTCGGCTCCTCGCTTCGAGAGGAAGAACTCATAGCGGCCGTAGATGTCCGAGTAGCCATAGCGGGTGAGCGGGGTTCCGGTGCGGTAGTAGGCCGAGGCGCCGAGCGAGAGCTTCCAGGGGGTGAAGAAGACGCCCGAGGCCTTGAACTGGTGGCGCCGGTCGTTCGAGAGCGCTCCTTCGTTGGTGATCCGGGTCAGGTCGCTGCCGTTGGTGAAGAAGTCGAAGTAGTCGTAGGCCGCGGAGATGTTCGGGTCGGCGCCCACGTTCGTGAACGGCGCATAGAGGCCGTCGAAGTTCCCCTCCAGCTTCGAATAGAGGTACGACGCCATGCCCTGCCAACTGTGGGAGAGGCGCTTCTGCACGTCGAGCTGCACGCCCTTGAAGACGCGCTCAGGTCTAGGCGCGGGCAGGGTTCGGGAGTAGTCCAGGGTGAAGACGTCCTTCATGATCCCCTTGCCCGGGTTGCCGATGCAGTAGGTGCCGTCGTCCGCGCAGAGGAAGTCCTCGATCACCTCGCCATACTCGCGCCAGATGCCCTTGACGCCCACCGAGATGGCCGGCCGGACCAGCTTCTCGTAGCCGAGCAGAGCCTCCTCGATGTACTGGTTGCGGAGGTCCGGGTCCACCGGCTCGGTGAAGCCGCCGAAGATCGCGGACTCCTGGTCGACGTCGGCCTCGGCGCCCGCGTCCGGCGTGGTGCTGGTCGGGCTGTAGTTGAAAATGCGGGCCTGGCGCTCGAAGGAGAAGGAGCGGATGACCAGATCCATCGGGATCTGCTCGTAGTAGCGGCCCCACGAGCCGAAGACCTTGGAGGAGCCGTCGCCCTTCGGATCCCACGCGAAGCCGAGGCGCGGCGCGAAGTCGTCCTTGAGGTCGATCTGCTTCTCGCCCGAGGCGTCGATGATCTCCTGTCGGTCCCAGCGGACGCCGAGGTTCACGGTGAGACCGTCGGACACCGACCAGCGGTCCTGGGCGTAGACGGTCGTGACCTCGTGCTCGGGCGACGCGACGAGGGCGGACACGGGCGCGTTGCCCACGGTCGCGGTGGGCGTGGTCCAGTAGAAGTGGCTGTAGACGGGCCGGCCGTCGTTGGCGTAGACGTCGACCTGCTGGCCGCCGGAGAAGCGCTTGGTCACCTCCGCGGTCTGGGTCTCGAATTCGAGGCCGCCCTTGATCTCGTGGTCGCCGACGAAATGGGTGAGGGTGCCGCCGTAGAAGTCGCGCTGGAAGCTCTTCTCCTGCAGGAGGCCGAAGCCGCCGGTCTGGAAGAAGTCGTCGTCCACGGAGCGGAACTGGACGACGTCGCCGCTGGCGGAGGCCGGCCCCACCGAGTTCTCCTCGTTGTGGCGGGAGGCCTGGGCGGAGACGACCCAGCTTTCGCCGGCCAGCGCCTCGTAGCGGAGCGAGTAGTCCTCGCCGCCGAAGCTGCGGACGCCGTCGTAGGTCAGAGGGTCGCCGTTGAGCGCGTGCTGGGCGTCGCTGATGGCGCCGGCATCGTCTCGCGGATCCTGGAAGAAGGTGCCGATCAGCGACTGGCTGTCCGAGAGCCGCCAGGTGAGCTTGGCGGAGGCGAGGTCGCGGTCGCTGTCGGAGTCGACGACCTGAACGGAGCTGCCCTCGGGAAGCCGGTTCTGCGTGAGGTTGTCGACGCGGTCGTAGGCGGCGAAGAACCAGAGCTTGTCCTTCTTGAGGAAGCCGCCGAGACCGAGGCCGTAGTCCTTCCGGTCGTAGCCGTCGACGGTGCCGCCGGTGGTGACGACGGGGTCGGGATCGTTCTGGAACGAGTCGTCGTCCCAGTAGCCGAAGAGGTCGCCGTGGAGCTCGTTGCCGCCGGACTTGGTGATGACGTTGATGATGCCGCCGGTGGACTTCCCGAACTCGGCCTCGTAGCCGCCGGTCTTGACGTCGATCGCCTGGATGAACTCGAAGTTCAGCTCCTTGCCCTGGAAGCCGTACTCGGTGCCGGTCGTATTCACGCCGTCGATGTAGAAGACGTTCTCGGCGCCGGTCGAGCCGTAGACGGTGATCGAGGACTGGGAGGTGTTCTCCGGGTTGGCGTCCGAGGAGACGCCCGGCGTGATCTGGACGACCGACGAGTAGTTGCGGCCGGTGGGGAGGCTCTCGATCACCCGCGCGTCCAGGGTCGTGCCGAGCGTGGTGGAGGTGGTGTCGACGACCGGCACCTCGCTGGTGACGGTGATCTCCTCGGAGAGCGCGGGGGTGAGCTGGACGTTGAGCGTGGTGTCCTGGTCGAGACTCACCGCGATGTCGCGCGACTCCACGCCGAAGCCCTGGAGGTCGAAGTTGATCGTGTAGGTGCCGGGCGGCAGCAGCGTGAACCGGTACTGGCCCGACTCGTTGGTGATGTCGGTCCGCGTCCCCTGGAGGCTGGGGCTGCGGGCTTCGACGGTGACGCCGGGCAGCACGCCGCCGTCCGAGTCCGTGACCCGTCCGAAGATGCTTCCGGTGGTCTGGGCCGAGGCCACGCTGGTGGAGAGGAGGGCGGAGAGGAGGAGGACGCACAACAGCAAGACGTTTCGACGGATTGAGCTCATCAGAGGCTCCTGTCGGCGGGTCTCCGCCGAGTCATGTTGCAAATGTGCGGCAGGGCGAAACCTATCACGCCGGGAGGAGGCGGGGGAGAGCCTCTCAGCCTCCGAGTGGTGCGAGTTGCGCGAGCACGCCGCGGATCTCCGGCTGGGCGGGATCGATCTCCAGCGATTGCCGGAAGGCGCGGGCGGCTCCGGCCGGGTCTTCGAGGCAGAGGCTGGAGAGGCCGATCCCGTTGTGGGCCAGGGGCTCCGTCGGCGCGAGGCGCGCGGCGGTCTCGAAGTCGGCGCGCGCTTCGCGGCATTCCTGGCGCTCGAAGCGGAGCTGGCCGCGGGCGAGCCAGAGCCTGGGATCACTGGTCAGGACGGCGAGCGCCCGGTCAAGGAGGCGAAGCCGACGATCGGGATCAGCCTGTGAGAGCCGGCGTTCCGGCTCGGCCTGACGGACCCGGCCCAGGACACGCTCGGCACCGCCGGGCAGACCTGCTTCCACGGCCCGGATCAGGAGGTCGTCGGACCGGTCACGGTTCCGGCTCTCCAGCAGCTCGCTCAAGTTCCAGAGCGCGGACGCCGATTCCGGAGCCAGGGTCAGGGCGCGCTCGAAGGCGCGGCCGGCCTCGGTCTCGCGGCCCGCCTGGCGGAGCAGGAGACCTTCGTTGTTGTAGGAGGCTGCGGTGCGCGTGCCGCCGGGACGCTTGTCTCCTGGAGAAACCGCGCGGTTCGGTTCGGAGGATCCGAGGTAGCCGAGCGCGCGCAGCTTGGCGATCTCTTCCGATTGCGAGCCGCCGGCCGGCTCGGCTGTCTCGGCCGTCTCCGGAATCGGGGCGGGCTTCCAGCGGGCCCGATAGTCGACCGGGTCCCCGGAGCCGGCCGGCGAGCCGGGCAGGGGAGGTCCGGCCAGCCCCTTCCCGGGCGGGAGGCCGAGGAGCGCCAGGAGCGTGGAGGCGACCTGGTCCACCCGGCCGCGTCCGCGTTCCCCGCCCGGGGCGATTTCGGGTCCCCAGAGGAGATAGATCCCCTCGTCGCGGTGCCAGAGGCCGGCCGTGGCCGCGTTCCCGGTTCCAGTCCCATTCCCGATATTCCGGGGCCGCCCGTCTCCCCAGAGAAAGCCATGGTCCGAGGCGATCAGGACGACCGCGCCGCGCTTCGCGGCCCAATCGCGGTACCGGCCGATCAGGCGGTCCACCTCGGCGAAGTAGATCTCCGGAACGCGCCGGTATCTCTCGAAGCTCTCGGCCGAAACGCCCTCCTGGCGTGGCGGCGCGTAGGGCGCGAACACGTGGCCCAGAGTGTCGGTCCCCTGGAGATAGAGGACGGTCAGGTCCGGCGTCTCCGTCGTCAACCAGGAGCTGGCCAGCGCATCGTAGGCGCGGGTTTCGACCAGGATGCGGCGCAGCGCGCTCACCGGCTGGCCGTAGCCGTCGCCGACCGCGGCCTCTTCATACTCCGCCGGCTCCAGCCAGGGGAGGTACTCGCGGAGCGATTCGTACCCGGTCTCCCGCTCGACGCGCTCGAGGGTCTCCCGGGCCCAGGGCTCCCGGTCCGCGGGATGGACGATCCCCGGCGGCGGCCTCCGGTCCCGGGAGGTGAAGGAGAAGAAGCGGTCGGCGACCATCAGCCCGCGCACCGGCTCGGCGGGCCAGGTCGCCCACATCCCGAACACGGCCGAGCTGCGGCCTTCGAGGTCGGCGAGGTTCCAGATGGCGGGAACCCGCCGCTCCTCACGGGTGATCGGCTCCTCGACGCCGGTCCGCGGGTTCAGCCGGGTGAAGTCGAGCACGCCGTGCTCCAGCGGGCTCACCCCCGTCATCATCGTGGTCCAGACGAGCGGGGAGAGCGGCGGCTGAAGCGTGGCCAGGACGCCCGAGCGGCCCTCCGCGGCCAGCGCGGCGAGGTTGGGCATCGTCCCGTTCTTCAGGTAGGGATCGAGGAGCTGCCAGTCGGCGCCGTCGAGGCCGAGGAACAGGACGGGCGCGCGCTCCGGCTTCGGGGGAGACGGGCGGCAGCCCCCGAACGCCAGGACCAGCGCCGGGACCAGCGCCGGTACCAGGACACGCAGCGGAAGGCGCTTCATCGCGGACGCTTTTATACCACTCGCCACGAAACATGTTCCGCCCCCAGGGCGTAAGGATGGCCAATGCTCGCGGCCGTGGCGCTGATCGCGAGCGCCATCCCGGCGCACCGCGCGAGCCAGATGGACCCGCTCGTGGCGCTGCGGCGGGACTGACCGCCGCCCGGCTGTCCAGATAGAAGGCCGGATCGACGGTTCAGGCGGCCGGTCTGGAAGACGGCCCCCGGGACCGGTCCACCGCCATCAGGTGCTCGACCGACGGCGGCTCCGGTCCCAGGTGGAACGAGCCGGCGTGCAGACGGATCTCCTCGTCGGCCACGGTGATCCGCTCGTGCTGGCGCAGGTGCTCCATCCAGGACTCGACCAGGAACATCTCCGTGTATTGACCGGAGTCGGCAGCGTCCGTGAACAGCCCCCATTGCATGGCGCCGCCGCGCAGCCGGACCCGCCGGAGATCGCGCATGGCGGTGGAGAAGTCCGCGGCCTGCTGCGGATCGATCCGGTAGCGGAGCATCACCAGGACGGGGCCGCCGTGCGGCTCCATCTCGTCGTAGTCGGTCCGCGGGGCGGGCCACTGGCGGGAAGGCGCCAGGTTGAGACCTTCGCCCGAGCGCAGAGGAATGCGGAAGGTGAGGAGCAGGCCGGCGACGAGGCTGGCCGCGGAGAGGGCCAGGGCGCGCGGCACGCCGGTGCGCTCGGCCACTGCCCCCCAGAGAGCGCTTCCCCCGGCGAGGCCGCCGAAGATGCAGAGCATGTAGACCGACAGCGCCCGGCCGCGGACCCAGGAGGGCACGAGCGTCTGGACCGCCACGTTCAGGCTGGAGAGGAGCGCCAGCCAGGCTCCGCCTGCCGCGAGCAGGGCGGTGAAGATCAGCCAGAAGTGGATCTTGAGACCCAGCACGAGCACGCCGCCCGCGAAGACCAGCGTGGTGATGGCGACGACCACGTCCGTCGAGTCCTTGCGCGAATTTTTGCGATTGAGGCGGGGAAGGACGAACGCACCCGCCACCGCACCGACGCCCAGGGCTCCGAGCAGCAGTCCGTAGCCGGCGGCGCCGCGTCCGAGATCGCGCGCCACCACCGGCAGCAAGGCCCAGAGCGAGCTGGCGCCGGTGACGAACACCGCGCCGCGCGTGATCACCGCCAGCAGCTCCGGCGAGTGGCGGACGTAGCGCAGTCCGGTGCGCATGGCGCCGAAGAACCGCTCGGCCGGCAGGACCGAAGTACCCGGCGGCCGTTCCCAGCGGAAGAGCACCACCAGCACCCCCAGGAACGAGAGCGCGTTGAGCAGGAAGTTGAGCTCGGCGCCGGCCGCCGCCACGATCAGGCCTCCGAGCGCGGGACCGGCGGCGCGGGCGATGTTGAAGCCGACGCTCCCGAGCGAGATGGCCGCGGGGAGATCCTCGCGCGGCACGAGCTCCGGGATGATCGACTGCCACGCCGGCTGGTTGAGGGCCGCGCCGAGCCCCAGCAGGGTGGTGAAGAGGAGCAGGGTCCACGGGCCGGTCCGGCCGGCGAAGGTCAGGATGCTCAGGCCGGCGGCGGCGAGCGTCATCCAGCTCTGGGTGACGAGGAGGATGCGGCGGCGGTCCACGACGTCGGCCAGGGCGCCGGCGGGGAGGGAGAGCAGGAACATCGGGAGGCTGGTGGCGGCCTGGACCAGCGCCACCATCACCGCGGAGGTCGTGAGCGAGGTCATCAGCCAGGCGGCGCCGACGCTCTGGAACCAGGTGCCGACGTTCGAGGCCAGCGTGGCGATCCACAGGGCCCGGAAGGTGGCGTGGCGCAGCGGGCTCCAGGTGGAGCGTCGAGGCGGCGCGGCCGCCTCGGGGTTGTTCAACTCTCCGGGCCCGGCTGCGCGGCCGTTGCGGCCGTCGCAGCCGCGAGAGCCTCTCCGCTCTTGCGGGCCTGCTGCTCGCGCGCCAGCTCGTACGACCGGGCGAGGAGGGTCACGGCCTGCTCCACGTCCTCTTCCACGCGCATGTAGAAGCTGACCCAGCCGCTCTGCGGCAGCAGGTGATGCGGCCGGGCGAGGCCGGCCTGGACCAGCTCTTCGCGCACCCGCTTCGGAAAGGCGATGTCGAGCATGTGATCGCCGTGGATGTGCCCAACCTCCCGGTTGCCCAGCCAGTATTCGATGCCGCCGAAGCGATGCGGGTGGGCTTCCACGCCCGGCCACGCCAGAACTCGCTCCTCGATCCTCTTGCTCGCTCCGGGAACCCCTGCCATCGGCCCTCCTTGATCGGGCGGCTTGAACGCCGTCCCAGGATACGCAAAACCTCTCCGTCTCCCGCAAAGACTACACGAGGCGTCAGGCCGCCGGGAAATGAACCTCGAAGCAGGCCCCGCCGCCGGGACGGTTGCGGGCGGCGATGGAACCC
The DNA here is from genome assembly GCA_031390755.1 of Holophagales bacterium. GTDB lineage: Bacteria > Acidobacteriota > Thermoanaerobaculia > Multivoradales > UBA5704 > DATMER01. The sequence continues at coordinate 43,593 of JANMTS010000109.1, read as the reverse complement.
CCGTAACCCTCCACGATCGCCTTCGCGATGGCGAGCCCCAGACCGGTGTGCCGGACTTCGCTTCGCTCGCTCCGATCATTCCGGTCGCTCCGGCCGTGGGCGGGGCGCCAGGAAAAGAACCTGTCGAAGATGCGCTCAAGGTGCGCCTCGGGGATTCCCGGGCCGCGGTCGTCCACGGTCAGGACGGCGCTGCCATCGATTCGCACCAGGCGGACCTCCACCGTCCCGCCGGGAGGCGAGAAGCTCGCCGCGTTGTCGAGCAGATTCTCGAGAACCTGGGTCAGCCGCTCGGGCGAGGCGCGCACCAGGATGCGCTCCGAGCCCGCTCGTACCAGCGTTTCGACGCTCCTGTCGGCGCGCAGACATTGCGCGGCGACGAAATCCCGATGCTCGGCGCGCAGACATCGCGCTGCGACCACCTCCCGGAGCAGCGCGTCGAGGGCGGTCGGCCCGGTCCCTTCCTCTTCGAGCCGGGCGTCGATCTCGGTGATCTCGCGCACGCCGGAGAGCAGACCCTCCATGCGCGCCACCTCCTTCTGGACCAGGCCGAGGAACCGCTGGCGGTCCGCGGGCTCCTCGACCTCGGCGAGAAGCTCGGTGGCGGTGCGGATCGCGGCCAGCGGATTCTTGAGCTCGTGCGAGACGTCCGAAGCGAACGACTCGGTGAACGCAAGGTGGGCCTCCAGGCGCCGGGTCAATTCCTCCAGGGCTCGGGCGAGGTCGCCGATCTCGTCGCGGCGCTTCGAGCCGCCGAAGCGCCCGCGCAGCCGGCCGCGGCGGTCGAGCAGGGCGTTGGCCTCGTCGCGGAGCCGCCGCAGGGGACGGGCGATGGTCGTGGACACGATCAGCGTCAGGACCACGGCCGCCGCCACCGAGCCGAGGAAGACGCGGAAGATGCCCAGGCGCACCTCGTAGATAGCGGCAAGCAGGCGGTAGGTGGACTGGGAGACCAGGACCGCGCCAACGACCCTGTTGCCGTCTCGATCCGAACCAGCGCGCACCGGGATGGCTGAATAGAGGGTGAGCGACCGCTGCCCGGGAGTCCGCCGGGTGACAGCACCGTAGCGGCCGGCGAGCGCGGCCTGGACCTCCGAGCCGAGCAGCGGCTCGCCCGGATGATCGTAGAAGGTCTCCGGCGGGTCGGGCCGCGGAGCGCCCAGGAACCGGGCCACGCGCCGGGGGACGTTGTAGATCCAGACGCCGATCCGGTAGGACGGCTTGAGCCGCGCTCCGGACGGGGACGGTTCGAGGCTTTCGGATCGGTAGCGCTCCGGGAGCTCCCTCTCGCCGCCGCCCGCGCTCCGTTGCGGTCCGTAGGAGGCCGAGTCGGCGAGCAGCGCGCCGCCCGGGCCGAGGATGCGCAGCCGGGCGTCCGTCCGGCGGTCGAGCCGGCGCAGCAGCCCGTCGGCCCGGGCCTGGTCGAGACCGCGGTCGAGGTCTCCCAGGCTCGACAGCGCCGCGGCCAGGTGCCGGCCCTGCTGCACCATCGCCCGCTCCTGGGCTTTCAGCAGCTCCCTCTCATAGACATCCAGATAGAGGAACCCGGCCGCCGGCAGGAACACCAGCAGCACGTTGAACAGGAGCAGCCTCAGGGGGATGCCGGTGAGGAAGCGCATGGTATCTACCTGGTCAAGCTCAGTCGGGGCGCCAGCGGTAGCCGAGCCCGTACACCGTCTCGACCGCGTCGAAGGCCGGGTCGGCCTCGGTCAGCTTCCGCCGCAGCCTCTTGATATGGCTGTCGATGGTGCGGTCGCTCGCGTAGGCGTCGTGAGGGTAGCCCTCCTGCAGAAGCTGGGCGCGGCTCTTCACATGTCCCGGGTGGCGGGCCAGGGCGTGGAGAAGGGTGAACTCGGTGACGGTCAGCGGCAGGGCAGCGTTCGACCAGTGGGCCTGATAGCGGCGGAGATCGAGCCGGAGGCGGCCGACCTCGACGATCCGCTCCTCGGTCCCCCCAGTGGGTCCGCCGGCCGGCTCGTCGCGCACGGCCGCCCGCCGCAGCAGCACCTTGACCCGGGCCAGCAGCTCGCGCATCGAGAACGGCTTGCAGAGATAGTCGTCCGCCCCCAGCTCCAGCCCGAGCACCCGGTCGAACTCGTCGTCCTTCGAGGTCAGGAAGAGGATGGGCAGGCGTTCGGACAGGGCTCTCAGCCGGCGGCAGAGCTCCAGCCCGTCCATCTGGGGCATCAGGATGTCGAGGACGACCAGGTCCGGCAGCCCCTGCTCGAAGCTCCGCCAGGCCGCCAGCCCGTCCGGAAAGGGCTCGACCCGGTAGCCCTCGCGGCGCAGGGCGAAGCCCACCGTCTCCCGAAGGCTCTCCTCGTCGTCCACGAGACCGATCAGCACGCCGGCAGCGCCGGCCGAAGACGTCATGGCGGCAATGTACTCCAAGCCGGGGCTCCCGGAGCCGTTGCCACAATTCCGCCACGATCCGGTCCCGTCTTTCCTCGATCCCGCCACGGCCACGACCCGACGCCGTGGTCTACTCCTCTTCAGGCCCGAAAGGCCCTTACTCACGATGCTCAACGGAGGAGATGAGATGACCCCTGACGCGACCGGCGACGCGCCGTTGCCCCAGAAGCGAACCCTGCGGGATTCCGTGCTGTTCAAGATGATCGTCATCGGCCTGCTGATCCTGGCCCTGATGATCCCGATGATGATGGTGAACGGCATGATCCGGGAGCGGGCGGCCCGCCGCGACTCGGTGGTGTCCGAGATCGGGCGCACCTGGGGCGGAGCCCAGGTGGTGGCCGGCCCTGTCCTGACCGTGCCGTATCTGAGCCGCAGCACGGACGAGAAGGGGAACGTCACGACCTGGACCCAGCTCGCGCACTTCCTCCCCGAGGCGCTCAAGCTCGACGGCCGCCTCAATCCGGATCTCCGGCGGCGAGGCATCTACGAGGTCCCGGTCTACCGGGTCGAAGCCCTGCACGGATCGGGCACGTTCCTCAAGCCGAGCTTCACGGAGTGGAGGATCCTCCCGACGGACATCCTCTGGGACCAGGCCTATCTCTCGATCGGCGTCTCGGACATGCGCGGCATCCGCAGCGGCGTGCGGCTGGTCTGGGCCAACCGCGCCTTGCAGCTCTCGCCGGGCGGCAGCCTGGCCGGGCTCTGGGCGACGGGTCTGCGGGTTCCCATCTCCGGCCTGGCCCAGTTGCCGGAGAAGGAGACCCTGCCCTTCGCCTTCGACCTCTCCCTTCAGGGGAGCCGGTCGCTCCAGTTCCTCCCGCTGGGCAAGCAGACCACGGCGAGCCTGAGCTCGTCCTGGAAGGATCCGAGCTTCATGGGCGGCTTCCTGCCGGACCACCGGGTGGTGTCGCCGAAAGGATTCCAGGCGAGCTGGGCCGTGCCGTACTACGGCCGGAGCTATCCCCAGCAGTGGCTGGAAGCGCAACGCGAGGAGTTGCTGAGCGACGCGGCCGTAACGGACTCGGCGTTCGGCGTGTCGCTCTACATGCCGGTGGACGTGTACCAGAAGACGGAGCGCTCGGTGAAGTACGGGCTCCTCTTCCTGGCCCTCACGTTCCTGGCCTTCTTCCTCTTCGAGGTCTTCAGCCCGGTGGGCCTGCACCCGATGCACTACCTGCTGGTGGGCTCGGCGCTCTGCCTCTTCTACCTGCTCCTGCTCTCGGTTTCGGAGCAGATCCCGTTCTGGGCGGCCTACGCGGTCTCCGGCAGCGCGATCGTCCTGCTGATCTCGGGCTACTCGATGGCCATCCTCAAGGGGAAGCGTCGGGCGCTGACCATGGGCGGCATGCTGGCGCTGCTCTACGGCTACCTCTACGTTCTCCTCCAGGCGGAGGACTACGCGCTGCTCCTGGGCTCGTTCGGCCTGTTCGTGATCCTGGCCGCGGTCATGTACCTGACCCGCAAGGTCGACTGGTCCTCGCCGCGGATGGCGAAGGAGGCCTCGGAAGGCTGAGGCATCAACGCTGGACGGAGCCTACCGGTCCCCGTCCGGCGTCTCCCGCACCTGCTGCAGCCAGATCTCGAACAGAACCCGCAGCGTCGCCTCCTCCTCGGAGGTGATCCGCCGCGCCGCCCGGAACTCGCCGAGCGGGAAGGAGAAGGTCAGGTTCGCGGCTCCTGCGGGGGGCGCCGGCTCCGGCGTCGCGGGCGTTGCGGGCGTTGCGGATACCGCGGGCGCCGCCATCACGGCCACGGTCTCCCGATAGCTCCGCAGCAGATCCTCCACAGAATTCGGATTGAGCTTCAGCTCCAGCACCAGATAGCTCCGCAGGCTGGAGACGGGAGGCAGGTCGGCGCCGTAGCGGTCCCAGAGCTTCCGGAAGAGCGGGGGAGAGAGGGCCACCTGCCGCAGCAGCACGTTGCGCTCGGGAGACCCGGGCTCCCTGACCACGAGGTGCTGGCCCACGTCCGTGAGCCGCAGCCTCCCCTGGATGTCCTCGATCAGATCGAACGCCTTCAACGCCGCGATCATCTGCCGCCCACCGCTGCTCGTCGGCCCGTAACCCCAATGGGAAACCGCCACCTCCGGCGAGACCGGGTTCCGGCGCTCCGCCTCGTAGAGGACGCGCGCCCGGTGGATCGACTCCGGGAGAGAGATGAAGGGAAACGAGGGGCTGCGGACCTTGGCGGGCATCCAGCCATCTTAAGATGAAGACTGAATGGAGACAAAACAAGACAAGCTCAAGACAAGGAACTCCGCAGCGATTCCGCGCGGCTATGCTGTTGGAGCTTAAGAGTCGGTATGTTAGGCTTCTGGTGAGGAACGGAGCTCGTCAATGAAGACAAAGCGCGCATTACGAGAGAATGATGCAAGCAAGATCGCCCTGGCTGCGTCTAGCCGTGGTGTGGCGCTCACAGTTGCAGTCGCGCAGGTTCAAAAGACAGTCAAATACCTGCGGAGTCATCTCGGTGCCCCTACGACCGCCTACTTGAGCGGCGCCGATGACGCAGTGGTTGTCGACCGTTGGATCGAGGGCGAGAGCCCTGACGATGTCCGCTGGCGGCGGTTGCAGCACGCCTATGAAGCGACTCGTTGCCTGGTGGAGGCCTATGACGATACGACGGCCCGATCCTGGTTCCTCGGAATGAATCCGGGCCTTAGTGAGGAATCTCCTGCCCGATTGCTACGGAACAGTAGAGACTCCCGAATTCTTCAGGATGTCGTTCTCGCTGCCAGGGAGTTCGCGGAGACCTAGCCACTGGATACCAGCGCGGGGGTCTGGTGGAGGGTGGGTTTTTTGGGTAGCCCTCTGGGCTTTCCGCCCCTGCGTGTTTGTAAGTGGGCAGGGAGGTTCGACGATCCGCATCGTCGCTATCGAACCCTCTACTGCGCAGTGGATCGCGTCACGGCCCTTTACGAGGTTCTCGCCCCCCTTCGTCCCAACCCTGTTGCGGTCAAAGAGTTGGCAGCCATCAAGACGGGCGGCGCGATGGCCGCGTCCGATGCAGGAAGAGTCTCGCCAGATTGGCGCCAGAAGAGTGTCCTCATGCCGTCCACACTGCAAATCCTTGGAGGCCGGAGCCTGGTCGACCTGGAGAGTGTCCCGGTCCGTACGGAAATCCAATTCAGGCACTCGCGGCACTTGCCGCGCAGGCGCCATCTCGACCGGGATGCGATCTTGAACCCCAGCCGGAGGTTCACGCAGAAGCTCGGAAGACTGCTCTATCAAGACGGATTTGCCGGCATCCTCTATGGATCCAAGCTGCGCGGGCTCTGCCTGGCTATCTTTGAGCGGCGGGCTCGGCTCCTTCCGGCAGGCTCTCCAGAGCCGCTGACGGACTCCATCCCAGATCTGGAACAGGTCTGTCGAGATCTTGGCCTGACCCTGCTCTGAGGCAGAACCTCGCGGCCGGCTCAGGATCTAGGCGGCGGAGGCAGGAAGCCGCTGAGCGCAAAAGAGTCGAACCAGAGGGCGAGCAGCTTGGCGTCGAGGGGCGGGCAGGCGATGTCCGATCCTTCCAGCCCCGCCCTGGTGTTGCGGTCGTCGAAGATCAGATCCTTCGGCTGCTCGGCCGTGCCGGTCTCTTCCTGGGCCGCGGCGGCGTCCAGGAGTGGCGCGAAGGGGGCCAGGGCGTTGTCGGCGCCCTGGCGGATGGCGGTCCGCAACTCGTCCAGCCACTGGCCGGGCGACAGGCGCCGGAGCGGGTAGCCGCAGGCGCGGGCGACATCGTAGACCTCGTTCCAGGTCATGGGCTTGGGGTTCGGGAAGTGGAAGGTCTTTCCGAGGAGACCGGGGGACAGGGACAGGCGGACGATGGCCGCGGGCACGGAGTCGACCGGCGCCACATCCATGAGGTTGTCCTGCTCCGGAGCGGCTCCGAGCTGGATCGAGCCCTTGATCAGATTCCAGACCAGATCCTGAGTATTTCCGTAGCCGTTGCGGCTGTCGCCCGCGAGGACGCCCGGACGGTAGATGCTGCCGGGGATGCCCCGGTCCCGCGCCTCGGCGACGTGCCGCTCCGAGACCCACTTCGTCGGGCCGTAGCCGGCGAAGAGGCCCTCGGTCGTGGGGTAGTCGGCGTCCTCCAGGACCACGGACCCGGTGACACCCGCGGGCGACACCGCGGCGATGGAGGAGATGAAGTGGACCGGCTTGGTCCGGCGCCGGCCCGCGAGCCGGAGGGCGTCTTCCGTGGACGTGACGTTGGCCGCCTTGAGCGCCTTGTAGGGGTAGGTGAAGTTGACCCAGGCCCCGCAGTGGTAGACCGCGTCGACGCGGCCGGCGAGGCCGTCGAACCCTTCTTCGGACAACCCCCAGCGCGGAAGCTCCAGATCTCCGGGCACGGCGACGATCCGCGCCGCCATGTCGTGGCTCCAGATCCCCGCCTCAGAGAGCTTGCAGCGGATGCGTTCGAGCCCCGCTTCGGAGCTCTTGGCGCGAACCAGGCAGTGAACGCGGGCGTCGGTCTGGCGGAGAAGCTCGCGCAGCAGGAACGACCCCAGGAAGCCGGTGACGCCCGTGAGGACGACCTCGCGCGGGCGGGCGATCCTCTCCGGGTCTGGGGCTTCGCCCTCGGCGCGGATGTCCTGGGCGAGCACGGCCTCGGCGGCGAGATCCACTTCCGGGGCCGCAGCCAGCTCGCCCTCCTGCCGGAGGATCTCCACGGCGGCGGCCATTCCGGCCACGGTCGGCGCCTCGAACAGGTGGCTCAGGGGGAAGTCCACGCCGAAGGCCTCCCGCACCTGGAGGATCATCTTCGGCGCCACGAGCGAGTGGCCGCCCAGCTCGAAGAAGCTGTCGTGGATCCCCACCTCGCCGATCCCCAGGATCTCCTGCCAGATCTCGGCGAGGCCGCGCTCCAAATCGTTGGACGGCGGCGCGAAGGGGTTTCGCAGGTGATCCGGACGGGCATGGCGGGTCAGGGTCTCCGGCGCCTCGGAGCGTGCCTCGGCAGCGGAGGTTTTCTGCCCCGGGGCATCGATCCAGAAACGCCGCCGCTCGAACGGATAGGTGGGCAGGGTGAGGCGATTCCGCCTCACCCCGGTCCGGCCCGCGTGCTCCGCCCAGTCGGGCGAGAGACCGGCGAGCCAGAGCCGGGAGAGCGCTCCGAGCAGGAAGGCCGAATCGGGCTGCCGATCGTACGAGGGGCGCAGGGTTGGGAGCGCCAGGGGCGCCGGCTCCTCGCCGACGGTCTGCAGGGCGAGGGTCGTGAGACTGAGCCCGGGGCCGACCTCCAGAAGGACGCGGGCCGGGTTCTTTCGCAGCTCGTCAAGGCAAGGACCGAAGCGCACCGCCTGGCAGAGGTGGCGTCCCCAGTAGGCCGGGTCGGTCGCCTCCGACGCGGTGATCCAGGTTCCGGTGACGTTGGAGAGGAAGGGGATGCCGGGCGGCGACAGGCGCACCTGCCGCGCCATCTGAACCATCCGCTCCCGGATCGGCTCCATCATGCCGGAGTGGAACGCGTGGGTGGTGGAGAGGTGCCGGCAGGCGATCCCCTGGCCGGTCAGCTGCCGCTCCAGAGCGTCCAAGGCCGGCACCGGGCCGGCGATCACGGACAGGGACGGCCCATTGATCGCGGCGATGGAAAGACCGGAATCCAACTCCGCGAGCGTCCGGCGCGCTTCGTCCTCGGGGAGAGGAACCGCGAGCATGGCGCCGGCTTCCACGCCGTCGATCAGCCGCGCGCGCTCCGCCACCAGGGAGAGGGCGTCCTCCAGGGAGAGCGTTCCGGCCAGGCAGGCGGCCACGTACTCGCCCAGGCTGTAGCCGACCAGGGCGGCCGGACGAAGCCCCCACTCTTCCAGCAGCCGGGCGAGCGCGTACTCGACCGCGAACAGGGCCGGCTGGGCGAAGCGGGTCCGGTTCAGCCGCCGGGAGGCTTCGTCCTCGCCGGACAGCGCGCGTCCCAGCATGGCTTTCAGATCGACCCGCTCCGAAGCTCCGGCCTCCTGCTGCGCCGGGGCGTCCGTTCCGCGGGGGTAGATCACGTCGCGGATGTCCTCTTCCAGGACCGGCTTCAGAAGCTCCGCGCACTCGTCGAGCGCATCCCGGAACGCGGGCTCGCTCTGATAGAGGTCGAGCCCCATGTCCACGTAATGGTCCCCGAGGCCCGGGAACATCAGGACGACCGGACGCTCCGCGATCTCCTGGACGCTGCCCGTCAGCCGCCTGGGGTCGCGGCCGCGCAGCGCGGCGAGGGCGTCCTCGCGGCTCCGGCAGACGAGCGCCCGGCGGTGGGGCATGGTGCGGCGGCCGGTCTGGAGCGTGAACGCCACGTCGGCGAGCGGGGCCTCGGGGTGCGCCTCCATCCAGTCGGCCAGCCGGTCGGTCGCGGACTCCAGGGCCGTGGGCGTCCTGGCGGAGAGGAGCAGGAGCTGCCAGGGATTGGCGGCGCCCGAGGGCTCGCGCTCCGGCGCCTCCTCGACGATGACGTGGGCGTTCGTCCCGCCCATGCCGAAGGAGCTGACCCCGGCCCGCCGCGGCTCGCCGCGGCGCGGCCAGTCCGAGAGCTTCGTGCTCACCCGGAAGGGGCTGGAGTCGAAGTCGATGCGCGGGTTCGGCGTCCGGAAGTGGAGGCTCGGCGGGATCTGGCGGTTCTTCAGGGCGAGCACGGTCTTGATGAGCCCGCCCACGCCGGCCGCCGACTCCATGTGGCCGACGCTCGCCTTGAGCGAGCCGAGGGAGCAGAAGCCGGTCCGGTCGGTTCCGGAGCGGAAGGCCCGCGTCAGCGCCGCGATCTCGATGGGGTCGCCCAGCGGCGTGCCGCTGCCGTGGGTTTCGACGTACGAGATCGAATCCGGGCCGACGCCCGCCGCGGCCTGGGCCATGGCGATGACCTCGGACTGGCCGTCGATGCTCGGGGCCGTATAGCCGACCTTGTTCGAGCCGTCGTTGTTCGTGGCCGAGCCGCGGATCACGGCGTGGATGGGGTCGCCGTCGGCGAGCGCTTCCGAGAGGCGCTTGAGCACGACCACTCCGCAACCCTCGCTGAACAGCGCGCCACGGCCCTCGGCGTCGAACGCGCGGCAGCGGCCGTCTGGCGAGAAGATGCCGCCTTCTGCGTAGGGATAACCGGTGAGTTGCGGCACGTAGACCCGCACGCCGCCGGCCAGCGCAAGCGTGCACTGGTAATCAAGCAGGCTCTGGCAGGCCATGTGTACGGCGACCAGCGAGGTCGAGCACGCGGTCTGGACGTTGACGCTGGTGCCACGCAGGTTGAGCTTGTAGGAGACCCGGGTCGCGAAGTAGTCGCGGTCGTTGGCGAGGAGCATGGGGAACCCGCCGATGGACTCCATCAGCTCCGGGTTGGACAGGAGGTTGTGCAGCAGGTAGGTGGGGAAGGCGATGCCGGCGAAGACGCCGATCCAGCCCGGGTAGCTCTCCGACACGTAGCCGGCCGACTCCAGCGCCTCCCAGGCGGTTTCGAGGAACACCCGCTGCTGGGGATCGAGCACCTCGGCCTCGCGGGGCGAGAACCCGAAGAAGGCGGCGTCGAAGAGATCGGGGTCGGCGATCGGCGCGGCCACCCGGACGTAGCCGGGCTGCTGGAAGACGGCCGGCGGGATGCCCGACGCCAGCAGCTCGTCGTCGGTGAGATCGCGGACGCAGTCGACGCCGTCGCGCAGGTTGCTCCAGAGCTCGTCCAGGTTGCGGGCACGTGGGAAGCGCCCGGCCATGCCGACGATGGCGACGGCTTCGGGGGCGGCGGAGGGGTCGTCGGGTTGGTCGGGCTCGGGCTCATGGTTCATGGCGGCGCCTCGTTGAAGGACGAAAATGGTAGCCTCTCGCCCCCCCAGGCTCAAGCCGGGCTCGGCTTTGGGGGGACGGAGCACTACGAGGGTAGAGAAGACAGGAAATCTTGCAGGGGTGCCAGACATGGAGTATCTGCGTCCAGACGGCGAAGAGCAGTGCGTCCTCTCGGCAGCACAGCGTTCGCAGCTCCTCACGGAGTGGAACGACACAGAGGTGCCCTATCCCCGGGACGCCTGCATGCACCAGCTGTTCGAAGAGCAGGTGCGGCGCGCGCCGCACGCCCTGGCGCTCCGCCATATCGGCGGGCATGCCGGGGGTGGCGGGTGCGAGATGAGTTACGCCGAGCTGAACGCGCGGGCCGACGCGCTCGCCTCGATTCTCGTGGCCGAGGGAGTGGGGCCGGACCGGCTCGTGGGGCTCTGCCTGGAACGCTCGCCCGAGGCGATCGTCGCCATCCTGGCGATCCTCAAGGCCGGCGGCGCGTTCGCGCCCCTGGACCCCGCCTATCCGGCCGACCGCCTCGCCTTCATGCTGGAGGACACGGCGGCTCCCGTCCTGGTCACCCGCCGCGGTCTGCGGGACCGGCTGCCGGAGACGGCGGCGCGCGTCATCTTCTTCGAAGATGTTCCTGTCGGGTCGCCCGGCTTCGAGCCCGCCACGCCCGAAAGCGTTGCCAGGGTTGCGCCGGAGAACCTGGCTTACGTCATGTACACCTCCGGCTCCACGGGCCAGCCCAAAGGCGTGGCCGTGACCCACCGCAGCGTGGCCCGGCTCGCCCGCAGCTCGCGCTTCGCGGAGCTTGGATCCGACCACGTCTTTCTCCACCTGGGGCCGCTCTCGTTCGACGCCACGACGCTGGAGATCGCCTGCTCGCTGCTCAACGGATCGGCGCTCGCGATCCCGCCGCCGGAGGCTCCGAGCCTGGAGGAGCTGGGGGCGTTCCTGGTCCGCTCCGGAGTCACCGCGGCGTGGCTGACGGCGGGCCTGTTCCACCAGATGGTGGACGACCAGCTCCAGAGCCTGACCGGCCTGAGGCTGATCCTGTCCGGCGGCGACGTGCTGTCGCCTGCGCACGTGGCCCGGGTGCTCGCGGCGGCGCCCGGAATCCGGATCGTCAACGGCTATGGCCCGACCGAGAGCACGGTGTTCACGTCGTGCCATCCGATGGCGTCGCCCCGGGAGGTCGAATCGCCGCTGCCGATCGGCCGGCCCACCGGCAACACCCGGGTCGCGGTGGTGGACCGGCAGCTCCAACTCGTGCCGCCAGGGGTGGAAGGGGAGCTGTGGGTCGGTGGCGACGGTCTCGCCCGGGGCTATCTCGACCGTCCGGAGCTGACGGCCGAGCGCTTCGTGCCGGACCCCTTCTGGGGAGAGGAAGGCCGGGGGGAGCGCCTCTACCGCACGGGGGATCGGGTCCGCTGGCGGGCGGACGGCCGGCTGGAGTTTCTGGGCCGGGTCGATCACCAGGTCAAGGTCCGCGGCTTCCGTGTCGAGCTGGGCGAGATCGAGGCCGCCCTGACAGCGCGTCCGGATGTGGCCGAGGCCGCCGTTGTGGTTCAGGGGAAAGGAGGAGACAAGCGGCTCGTCGCCTTCTGGGCGGGGAGCCCGGACGCCGACCTGCGGGGTTTCCTGAGCGGCCGGCTGCCGGCCTTCATGACGCCTTCGGTGTTCGTCCATCTGGACGCGATGCCTCTCAATCCGCACGGCAAGGTGGACCGCAAGGCGTTGGCCGCGATCGAGCCCATGGATCCCGATCGGGAGCGGACCGGCCTGGCCCTGGACGCGCCGGGCAACGCCACCGAGGAGGCGCTGGCCGGAATCTGGGCCGAGGTTCTCGGGTTCGACCGCGTCGGCGTCCGCGAGAGCGTCTTCGAGCTCGGCGCCCATTCGTTGCTGATCCTTCGGGTTCTCTCCCGGGTGCGGGAGTCGCTGGGGGCGGACCTGACCCCGCGCGATGTCTTCGAGGCGCCGACGATCGCCGAGCTGTCCCGGCGCATCGCCTCCAGCCGGAGAGAGAGGCTGCCGCCGATCCTCCCCGCGCCCCGCGGCCGGGATCTGCCGCTCTCCCATGCCCAGCGCGGCTGTGGTTCGTGGAGGGGCTCGGCACCCTGCCGGGAACCTATAGCGTTCCGGTGATCTGGCGCCTCCGGGGCGAGCTGGACGCTCGTGCCCTGAGAGAGGCTCTCAGCGAGGTCGTGCGGCGGCACGAGGCGCTGCGCACCACCTTCCCGGTCCGCAACGGCGAGCCGGTCCAACTCGTGGAGGCGCCGTCCCCGGCGGCGATGCCGCGGATCGACCTGTCCGGTCTGCCGATCGACCTCCGGGAGAGCGAAGCGCGGCGGCTCGCCGCCGCGGAGGCCAGGTCTCCGTTCAACCTCGCGGCCGGGCCGCTGCTCCGCGCCCGTCTGCTGCGCCTCGCGGCCGCCGATCATCTCTGGCTGGTCAACCTTCATCACATCGTGACCGACGGCTGGTCGCAAGGGATCTTCGCGCGGGAGATCGCGCAGCTCTATCGCTCGTTCACGGCAGGCCGGCCATCGCCTCTCCCGGAGCTGCCGGTCCAGTACGCCGACTACGCGGTCTGGCAGCAGCAGTGGCTGGCGTCCGGGGTGCTGACCGAGCAGCTCGCCTGGTGGCGGGCGAACCTGGAAGGGCTGGAGGCCCTGGAGCCGCCGACGGACCGTCCGCGGCCCGCGGTCCAGACCTGGAGCGGCGCCATCCGGACGCGCCGGCTCCCTCTCGAGCTGACCGAGGGCCTGGGACCGCTCGGCAGGTCCGAGGGAGTCACCCGCTTCATGATCCTGCTCGCGGCGACCGCGGCATTGCTGGAGCGTTACACCGGCCGGCGCGACTTCGCCCTCGGAACGCCGGCGGCGAACCGGAACCACCCCGAGATCGAAGGTCTCATGGGCTTCTTCGTCAACACGCTCGTCCTGCGCGTGGGCTTCGACGTTGGTTGCGAGACCGCCGGCTCGTTCGCGGATCTGCTGGCGCGGGTGCGGGAATCGACCCTGGGGGCCTACGCCCATGCGGACCTTCCGTTCGACCGGCTGGTCGAGGAGATGCGGCCGGAGCGGCAGCGCAGCCACAGTCCTCTCTTTCAGGTGGCCTTTTCCTATCACGGAGGCTTGGGGCTCGCGCTGCCCGGCCTGGAGGTTGCGGAAGCGGCCGTGGAGACCGGCACGGCCAAGTTCGATCTCGCCTTCGGCATCGTCGACAGGGCGGGCGGGCTGGATCTCGATCTCGAGTTCAACACCGACCTGTTCGAGGCCGCCACCCTCGACCGCATGGCGCGGCACTTCGAGCGGCTTCTGACGGCCGCCGCGGCCCGCCCCGGGGATGCGCTCGAAGCGCTCGAAATCCTGGATCCGTCCGAGCTCCGTCAGCTCCTGGAATGGGGGCACGGGGAAGGGATCGACGCCGCGGCCACGATCCACGGCCTCGTCGCGGAGCAGGCGGCCCGGACACCCGCGGCCACGGCCCTGCGCTTCGCGGGCGAAGAGATGAGCTACGCCGAGCTGGACGCCCGCTCCGAGGCGCTGTCCGAAGTGCTGCGGCGGGAGGGGATCGGGCCGGACGACCTGGTGGCCCTTTGCCTGGAGCGCTCGGCCGAGGCGGTCGTGGCGATGCTGGCCATCCTCAAGGCGGGCGGAGGGTTCGTGCCGCTCGACCCCGCCTATCCGGCCGAGCGCCTGGCGTTCCTCCTCGAAGACTCGGCGGCTCCGGTGGTGCTGACCCGGCGCGGGCTGATGGAAAAGCTTCCGGCGACGGCCGCCCGCCTTCTCTACCAGGAAGATCTCTGTCAGGAAGACCTGCCCGGGGGCGGGGTGGGGATGCGGCGGCGGCCGGTGCCCGTCTCGCCGGACAACCTTGCCTATGTGATGTACACCTCGGGCTCGACCGGCCAACCCAAGGGGATCGAGGTGACCCACCGCAATGTCGTGCGGCTCGTGCGGCTCGGGCTCGACTCGGACTACGTGCGCGTCGGTCCGGGCGAGGTGGTCCTCCAGATCGCGCCGATCTCCTTCGACGCCTGCACGGCGGAGATCTGGGGCGCGCTGATCCATGGCGCGACCCTGGCGGTGTTCCCGCCCCATACGCCCACCCTGGACGAGCTGGGCGCGGAGATCCGGCGTCTCGGCGTGACCGTCCTGTTCCTCACGACCGGCCTCTTCCTTCCCATGGTGGAGGAGCAGTCGGATGCCCTGCGCGGCGTCGGGCAGATCCTGGCGGGCGGCGACGTGATGTCGGTCCCGCACATGCTCAAGGCGCTGCGCGAGCTGCCGGACACCCGCCTTGTCCACTGCTACGGCCCGACCGAGAACACGACGTTCACCACCTGCCACCCGGTGTGCGGGCCGATCGAAGGCTCGGTGCCGATCGGGCGGCCGATCGCCGGCACCCGGGTCTACGTCCTGGACCACGCCATGCGGCCGGTGCCGCCCGGCGTCCCGGGCGAGCTCTGGACCGGCGGCGAGGGGCTGTCCCGCGGCTATCTGCGGCGGCCCGCCCTGACCGCCGAGCGCTACCTGCCCGACTCCGTCTCGGGCCTGCCGGGCGAGCGGCTCTACCGCACCGGCGACCTCGTGCGCCATCTCCCCGGGGGCGTGCTGGAGTTCCTGGGGCGGATCGATCAGCAGGTGAAGATCCGCGGGTTCCGGGTCGAGCCGGGCGAGGTCGAGGCGGCGCTGTCCGCGCTGCCCGCCGTGGCTTCGGCCGCGGTGGTGGTTCGGCACGCGGGAGGGGAGCGGAGCCTGATGGCCTGTCTGGTCGCGCCGCCCGGGGCCGAGACCGGGTTGCGCGCCGCCCTGCGCGGCTCGCTGCCGGAGTTCATGATTCCGGCGGACTGGGTCTTCCTGGACGCGCTGCCTCTCGACCCGAACGGCAAGGTGGACCGGCGGGCCCTCGCGCGGATCAACCCGCGCCTCGGGTCGGACCGGCAGCGCACCGGGTACGAGCCGCCGCGCAACGCCGCCGAGGCGACGATCGCCGGAATCTGGGCCGAGGTTCTAGGGCGGGAGCGGGTGGGGATCCGGGAGGAGTTCTTCGAGATCGGCGGCCATTCGCTCCTGGGGACGCGCGTCATGTCCCGGCTGCGGAAGGCGTTCGGCACGGATCTGCCGCTGCGCATGCTGTTCGAACGCCCGACCGTCGCGGCCTTGGCGGAGGCGCTGGCCGGCACCGGCGGAGCCGAGGAGGAGATCCCGCGACGCGGGACACCCGGGACACTCGGAACGGTCGGAACGGTCGGAACGGTCGGAACGGCCGGGACCGACCGCTTTCCGGTCTCGTACTCCCAGCTCCGGCTCTGGCTGCTCGACCGCATGGAGCCGGGCACGCCGGCCTACAACATCCCGTGCCACCTGCGCCTGGACGGTGAGCTCGACCGGCAGGCGCTGGAGCGCAGCCTGACCGAGATCGTGCGGCGGCACGAGGGTCTGCGCACGGTTTTTCTCTATGACGGAGGCGAGCCGGTGCAGGTGCTCGTACCCGCCCGAAGGCTCGACATCCCCCTGATCGACCTGGCGGCCTTGCCGCAACCCAGGCTGGAGGAGGAGGCCCGGCGCGTCGCGGTCCGGGAGCTGTGGCGCGGCTTCGACCTCTCCCGCTGGCCGCTGCTGCGGGCCACCCTGCTGAGGCTGGAGCCCGGCCGGCACGAGCTTCTCTTCGTCGTCCACCACGCGGTCGCCGACGGCTGGTCGCTGGGCGTGCTGTTCCAGGAGCTGGGCGCGCTCTACAAGGCGTTCTCCGCGGGGCTGCCGAGCCCTCTGCCCGAGTTGCCGATCCAATATCCGGACTTCGCGCTCTGGCAGCGCCGCCGGCTTCAGGGGCCTGCTCTCGACGCTCTCCTCGACTACTGGGTGGGCCAGCTCGCGGGAGCGGGCCACGCGCTGGAGCTGCCGACGGACCGGCGGCGCCCTCCGATCCTGACCTACCGCGGAGTCCACCACGCCGTTCGCCTGCCGCGCACGATCGTGGACGGTCTGCGTCGGCGCGACGCCTGTGGACACCGCGGGCGCACCACGTTCATGATCCTCCTCGCCGCCATGGAGACCCTCCTGTCGCGCTGGTCCGGGCAGGAGGACTTCTGCGTCGGCACCTTCATCGCCAACCGCAGCCGCTGGGAGGTCGAGAAGCTCATCGGGTTCTTCGTGAACACCGTGGTGCTCCGCTGCGATCTGGGGGCGCTCGGGGCGCGTCCCTCGTTCGACCGGCTGCTGGACCAGGTCAAGGAGGTGACGCTCGGGGCCTACACCCACCAGGAGCTCCCGCTGGAGCGCCTGCTCGAAGCGTTGCAGCCCCGGCGGGATTCCAGCCGCACCCCGGTCTTCCAGGTGATGCTCAGTCTGCTCAACCTGCCTGAGGCGCCGCACCGCATCGGCGGGCTTCTCCTGAGCCGGCTTCCCATCCAGCCGCAGAGATCCAACTTCGATCTCACGTTCTGGTTCCAGCCGGACGAGCAGGGAATGGAGCTGGAAGTGGAGTACAGCACGGATCTCTTCGACCGCTCGACGATCCAGCGGCTTGAGTCGCAGCTCATCCGGCTGCTGGAAACCGCGCTGGCCCGGCCGGAGACGCCGCTCGACGAGCTGCCTCTCCTCGGCGACTCGGAGCGCCGGCAGGTGCTGGTGGAGTGGAACCAGACGGCCGTGGAGACCCGCGCCGAAGTGCCGGTCCA
Source organism: Holophagales bacterium (assembly GCA_031390755.1). Classification (GTDB taxonomy): domain Bacteria; phylum Acidobacteriota; class Thermoanaerobaculia; order Multivoradales; family UBA5704; genus DATMER01. Next base: position 26,751 of record JANMTS010000109.1, on the reverse strand, counting down.
TGCGCTGTTCGAAGCCCAGGCCCGGAGAGCTCCGGACAGGCCCGCGGTGGTCTTCTTCGGCGGCGGCGGCGGCGAGACGCTCACCTATGCCGAGCTGGATCGGCGCTCCACGGCCCTGGCGCGCACGCTCCGGAGAAGGGGAGTGGGCGCCGAGTCGGTGGTGGGCCTCTCGCTGCGCCGTTCGCCGGGGATGATCGTGGCGCTGCTCGCCGTGCTCAAGGCCGGCGGCGCGTACCTGCCTCTCGATCCCGACTATCCGCAGGAGCGGCTGGATTTCATGATCCAGGACGCCGGCGTGAAGCTGGTGGTCGCCGAGCGGGATCTGACGCACCATACCCGGGAAGAAGCCCAGGAAGAGGCCCGGGACTGGCCGGACCCCCATCCCGAAGGCCTGGCCTACGTCATCTACACCTCGGGCTCCACCGGGCGGCCCAAGGGCGTGATGGTGACGCACCGCGCGCTCTCGAACCACACGGCCTCGGCCGTGGCCGGCTACGAGATCCGGGAAGCCGACCGCGTCCTCCAATTCGCCTCGCTGAGCTTCGACACCAGCGCCGAGGAGATCTACCCATGCCTCGCCGCGGGAGCGACGCTCGTCCTGCGCGACGACTCGATGCTCACCTCGGCGGGCCAGTTCCTGGCCGCGGCCGAGCGGCTGGGGATCACCGTGCTGAACTTCCCGACCGCCTACTGGCACGAGCTGGCCGCGGGGCTGGAGCGCGAGGGGGCGTCCCTCCCGGCCGCAGTGCGCATCGTGATCGTCGGCGGTGAAAGGATGCTGGCGGACCGGATGGAATCCTGGTTCCGGTCCATGGCACGACAGGCGAAACAGGCCGGCGGTGCGCGGCTGGTGAACAGCTACGGCCCGACGGAGGGCACGATCGTCGCCACTCGAAGCGATGTCGCGCCCGGGCGCCTGGCTCCGTCGGGGGAGCCGCTCCTGGGCCGGCCCATCTTGAACGTCGCGGTCTACGTCCTGGACCGATCGCTGGAGCCGGTGCCGATCGGCGTGCCGGGAGAGCTGTGCCTCGGCGGCCTGGGCGTGGCCCGCGGCTACCTGGGCCGGCCGGACGCCACGGCCGAGCGCTTCATCCCAGATCCATTTGGAGTGGAGCCCGGAGCACGCCTCTACCGGACCGGGGACCGGGTGCGCTGGCTCGCGAGCGGCGATCTGGACTTCCTCGGCCGCGTGGACCAGCAGGTGAAGGTCCGCGGCTTCCGCGTGGAGATCGGGGAGGTGGAGGAGGCGCTCCGCCGCCTGCCCGGGGTGCTCGACGCGGTGGTGGACGCGCGCCCCGACGCCTCCGGAGCGAACCGGCTGGTGGCCTGGTTCGTGCCGGATTCGACGGCCGCGGTGGATCTGCGGGCGCAGCTCAAGGAGCGGCTGCCGGCCTACATGGTGCCCTCGGTGCTGATGAGCCTGCCGGCGATCCCGAAGACGCCGAGCAACAAGATCGACCGCAAGGCGCTGCCGGACCCCGGGCCGGCCCGGCCGGACCCCGGGGCCTCCGCCCCCGCCGACTCCGAGCCCCGGAGCGAGCTGGAGCGGACCATCGGCGCCATCTGGCAGGAGGTGCTCGGCGTGGACCGGGTCGGCGTCCACGACAACTTCTTCGACCTCGGCGGGCATTCGCTGCTGCTCGTGCAGGCCCACGGCCGGCTGCGCGAGGCGCTCGGCCGCGATCTCGACATCATGATCCTCTTCCAGAGGCCGACGGTGAGCGCCCTGGCCCGCGAGCTGACCCGGGAGGAGGAGCGCCCGTCGTTCGCCAGGGCGCAGGAGATGGTCCGCCAGCAGCGGCAGGTCAACACCGGACGCAAGCAGATGATGGAGAGGATGATGCAGCAGAAGAAGCGGAGCTAGGCCTCGTCGGAATTGAACGCGTCCCGGTGGAAGCGCCAGACGCCGTCGGAGTCCCGCCGGGCGATCGCGAGGTACTTGCCGGACCCCTTCGTCGCAGTCCCGTCGGCCTTGGCGGTCGTGGTGTGGTCGAACCGGCCGCGTACCCAGGCCCAGTCTCCGGCGATCTCCGTCTCCTCGACCTCGTTGCGCAGCTGCACCGTGAAGTCCGCGAACGTCGCGCGGTAGGTCTCGGCGATGACCGCGCGCCCGCCGAGGGGAGGGGAGCCCGGCGGCAGCAGCAGGGCGTCCTCGGTGTACTGCGCGGCCACGGCGTCCGCGTCGCCGGCCGCGAAGGCGGCCATGATCCGTCGTTCGATCTCTGCGATCTGGGTCCTGTCGTCCATGGGCGGCCTCCGGCCGGGATCTTATTCCAGAAATCCGTACTTGCGTGCCCTGCCTCCATACGGGAGAATGGCGCTTCGCCGGCCGCCTCTCCGATGATCGATCTCCTTCCCCAACAGAAAGCCCTCCCCTACAGCGAGGAGTCCGAGCGCGCCGTGCTCGGCGGCATCCTGCTGGATCCGTCCGTGCTGCCCACGGTCTCCGGCCGGCTCAAGGCCGAGGATTTCTACGTGGAGCGCCACCGGCTGCTCTACCAGGTGATGCTGGAGCTGCAGGAGCAGCAGACCCAGATCGACATGCGGACGGTCCAGGCCCGCCTGGAGCAGCAGGGGACGTTCGAGTCGGCCGGCGGGCTCTCCTACATGGCGACGCTCGACCTCGACCTGCCGGACATCGGCCGGATCGACTCCTACGCCGAGATCGTCAAGGAGCGCTCCGTCCGGCGGCGGCTCATCTCGGCGTCGAGCCAGATCATCCGCGACTGCCTGGACGGCGGCCTGCCGGCCCAGGAGGCGCTCGGCCGCGCCGAGCAGGCGGTGCTGGGGCTCGGCGAGGAGGCCATCCGCCGCGGCTTCACGATCATCAGCGAGGTCTTCCACACCACCCTGGAGGAGCTGGAGGAGCGCCCCGGCTCCATGCTCACCGGCGTGTCGAGCGGCTTCATCGACCTCGACCGGATCACGCACGGGCTGAACCGGGGAAACCTGATCATCATCGCCGGCCGCCCCGGCATGGGAAAGACCAGCATCGCGCTCAACATGGCCCAGCACGTGGCCATCCGCGAGCGCAAGGCCGTGGGCGTCTACTCCCTGGAAATGTCGCAGCAGGAGCTGGCGCTGCGCGTTCTCTGCTCGGAGGCCGACATCTCCTTCTCGCGGCTGCGCGCCGGACACCTGTCCCAGAAGGAGTGGTCGCGCATCGTCCAGACCGTGCGCACGATCGGCGACGCGCCGCTCTACATCGACGACTCCCCGAACCCCACCCTCCTGGAGGTCGCCTCCAAGGCCCGCCGGCTCAAGGCGGAGAAGGGGCTTTCGCTGGTCATCCTCGACTACCTCCAGCTCATGCAGGCCGGCGGCAAGTACGAGAACCGCAACCTGGAGATCGCGGCCATCAGCCGCGGCATGAAGCAGCTCGCCAAGGAGCTGGAGCTGCCCGTCATCGCCCTCTCCCAGCTCTCCCGCAACCCCGAACGGCGGGGCACCGACCACCGGCCGCAGCTCTCGGACCTTCGTGAATCTGGGTCAATCGAGCAAGACGCAGACATGGTGGCCTTCGTGTACCGTGACGAGGTGTACAGCCCGACCGACGAGAACAAGGGGTTGGCGGAGCTGATCATCGCCAAGCACCGCAACGGCGAGACCGGCACCGTCGAGCTGGTGTTCATCGGCGAGACGACCTCCTTCCGCAACCTGGACCGGCATGGCCTGGACAACAGTGCCCCCCCGCCGTTCTGACGCCCAGGGCGAGACAGCGGCCGGGGCCGCGATCGAATCGGCCGGGACCGGCGTCGACGATCTCGAAGCCGCTCTGCGGCCCGCCTGGGTCGACGTCGACCTGGAGGCTCTCGACCACAACCTGGCCGCCGTACGCTCCCGCCTGGAGCCCGGCACCCGCACCATGGCCGTGGTCAAGGCCGACGCCTACGGCCATGGCGCCGTCGGCGTCAGCCGCGCCCTGGCCGAGGCCGGCGTCGACTGGCTCGGCGTAGCCCTTCTTGAAGAAGGCGCGGAGCTGCGGCGCGCCGGCATCGACGTGCCGATCCTCGTCCTGGGGACCGCCCGGCCGGCCAAGATCTCGCTCTACCGGCGCTACCGCCTGATCCCGACGGTTTCGAGCCTCGCCGAGCTGGCCTTGTGGCGGGACTGGGCCGCGGGCCAGAGCCGTCCCCAGCCCGTCCACCTCAAGGTCAACACCGGCATGGGCCGCCTCGGCGTGGCCATGGACGAGGTGCCGCAGTCTCTGGAGACCCTGCGCAGCACGCCGGGCCTCCGCCTCGCCGGCCTGCTCTCGCACTTCGGCGACGCCGACGACCTGCTCAGCCTGCGCAACGACCTCCAGGCGCGGCGCTTCGACGAGGTTCTCGGCCTGCTCACCGAGCCGGAGCGCAACGGCATCGAGATCCACATGGCGAACAGCGCGGCCAGCCTGTACCGGCCGCAGAGCCGGTTCACCCTGGTCCGGCTCGGGATCGCCGTCTACGGTGTCGATCCCGCCGAGCGTCCGGGGGAGCCGCGCAATCCCGAGGCCCGGGATCTGCAGCCCGTGATGTCGGTCAAGGCGAGGATCGTCCAGATCCGCGAAGTGCCGGCGGGAACGCCGATTTCCTACGGCGGCCGGACCGTGACCCGGCGCCGCAGCCGCATCGCGGTGGTGCCGGTGGGCTATGCTGACGGCTACGCGTGGCGCCTCACCGGCAAGGCCGAGGCCCTGGTCCGCGGCCGGAGGGTGCCCATCGCGGGATCGGTGACCATGGACATGACGATGCTCGACGTGACCGAGACCGGCGCCGAGCTGGGGGACGAGGTCGTGCTGCTCGGCCGGCAGGGAGACGAGGAGATTCCGGCTCTGGAGATCGCCACGCATGCCGGGACGATCTCCTGGGAGATCCTCTGCCACCTGGGGCTGCGCCTGCCGCGGCGCTACGTGCGCGGCGGGCGGGTGCTGGAGCTCGTGTCGAGATTCTCCCGGGAGGACGGCTGAGATGGAGAAGGACAGGAAGGCAGAAGGGTGGGAGGGCAAAGAGGTCCGATCGCGGGACGAAAAGGCGGTCGAACCGGCGGTCAAGCCGCGGAAGGGCGTCCGCATGCCCGGTGCCCTGGAGCGCTACTTCGAGGACATGGGCCGCTTCGTCCAGATGGTCGGGCGCATCTTCGCGTGGACGCCCCGGCGGCCGTTCGACCTGAAGGAGCTGTTCCGCCAGATGGTCAAGGTCGGCTTCAACTCGATCCCCGTGGTCTTCCTGACCACGCTGTTCACCGGCATGGTGCTGGCGCTCCAGATGTTCGCGGTGCTGCGCCGGATCAACGCCGAGAGCTTCGTGGGCTCGGGCGTGTCGCTCTCCATGGTGCGCGAGCTGTCGCCGGTTCTCACCGGCCTGATCGTGGCCGGCCGCGCCGGCTCGGCCATGGGCGCCGAGCTCGGCACCATGCGGGTCACCGAGCAGATCGACGCGCTGGAGGTCATGGCGACCGACCCGGTCCACTACCTGGTGGTGCCGCGGGTCTGGGCCGCCTCGATCATGCTGCCGCTCCTGGTGCTGATGGGCAACGCCGTCGGCATCCTCGGCGGCTACCTGGTGGCCGTGGTGCTCATGGGCGCCAATCCGGTGACCTACACGGACCGGTCCTTCCAGTTCATGGAAATGACCGATCTCGTCACCGGGCTCATCAAGGCCGCGGTCTTCGGCTTCCTGCTCGCCGCGGTCGGCTGCCAGAAGGGCTTCTATACCAGCGGGGGCGCCGAGGGCGTCGGCCGCGCCACCACGTCCGCCGTGGTCGTGGCGAGCATCGCCATCCTCATCTCCGACTTCTTCCTCACCCGGGCGCTCTTCTAGATGGCCGACTCCCTACAGTCCAAGACCCGGCCCAAGATCCGCATCCGCGAGCTTTACAAGGCCTTCGGCCCCAAGGTGGTGCTCGACGGCGTGAACCTCGACGTGGCCGCGGGCGAGTCGCTGGTCATCATCGGCGGCTCGGGCACGGGCAAGAGCGTGCTGCTCAAGCACGTCATCGGCCTGCTCAAGCCCGACTCGGGCACGGTGGAGGTGGACGGCGTCGCGGTCGAGAGCCTCGGCAACCGCGAGATCACCGAGTTCCGCCGCAAGTTCGGCATGGCCTTCCAGGAAGGCGCCCTGTTCGACTCCATGAGCATCTGGCAGAACGTGGCGTTCCCGCTTCAGCGGCTGACGAAGATGAGCCGCAAAGAGATCGACGACCGCGTGAAGGAGTGCCTCTCCATGGTGCGCCTGGAGGGGGTGGAGGAGAAGCTCCCCTCGCAGCTCTCCGGCGGCATGCGGCGCCGGGTGGGTTTCGCTCGCGCCGTGGCCCACAGCCCCGAGATCCTGCTCTTCGACGAGCCGACGACCGGTCTCGATCCCGTGACCACGGCGCTGGTCGACGAGGTGATCGTGGACTTGAACGACCGCCTGAAGACCACGACGGTGACGATCACCCACGACATGGCGAGCGCTTTCCGCATCGGCGACCGCATCGCCATGATCCACAAGGGGACGATCATCGCCTCGGCGCCGCCGGCCGAGTTCAAGGTGCTGGACGAGCCGCGGGTTCAGCAGTTCCTGCAGGGCCGGGCGGAGGGGCCGCTCTCCGACGAGGCCAGCCAACGCAAGCCATCAGCACCGCCGCGGCCGCCCCGGTGAGCAGCCGGCCGGCCGTGCGGACGCGGGTCCAGCGGTGGAAGCGGAACCGGACAGTCGTTCTCGATCCCGGCGCTCCCGGCTCCACCCGCGCCTGAAGGAACCCGTCGGCGGTCGGCTCGACGTCGCGCCAGCCGTCCTCTCTCCAGACCTGCCAGCCCGGATAGAACGCTTCGAGAATCTCCACCCTGCCGGCGACCGCCCCCGCGTCCCTTTCCAGCTCCACCGTGATCTCGCCCTGGGAGCGGGTGAAGCGGGTGAGGGCCCGAGCCCGGCCCGAATCCCACCGCTGGACGGCGTAGGGCTCCGCGGGCAGCCGGACGGATGTCTGCGAGCCCGGCTCGACGACGAGGCCGACGCCGGCCCGAACGAGGACCGCCCGGTCCCGGGCCGAGGTGACGCGGTTCCAGGCCGGCCGCGGCGAGAACTCCGAGTAGGCGCAGCAGAAGTAGGAGGTGTCGTCCTCCGAGGGGAGAACGAGGCCCGCGGCGCGAAGCGGGTGGGGCTCGCGAGGGGACGCGAGATCCTGCCGGACGGGAAGCCAGCCCGGCGCGCCCGTGAAGGGAAAGGCGTCGAAGACGAGCAGCGCGGCGAGGGCTCCCGGAACCAGAGCCTTCCAGAGCCGGCCCTGTCCCAGCTCCAGGAGCCGGGCCGCGGCGAGCCCGGCCAGGGCGGACGCTCCGAACGCGGCGAGGCCGAGGAAGCGCCAGGGGAACTGGAGGACAGCCAGGGACGGCACGACGAGCAGGAGCGCGCCGGCCACCGGCTTCAGCGTCACGGCCAGGGCGGATGCGGTCAGCCAGGCGAGAGGCCGGGAGGCGTCCCGTCTCGCGAAGGCGCCGAGCGGAACCAGCGCCAGGAGGACCAGGCCGAAGTAGAACGGCATCTCGGCATCCGTGCCTTCCTGAGGGTCGGTCGACGGGAGCGAGATGTCGAGATGCGTCCAGAGGCGGCGCTCCAGGAGGTCGGCGGGCGCAAGACCGTGAGTCTCGAAGAGGCTTTTCTCGTCCCCCATCGCGAGCCCGCCGAGACCCGTGTGGCGCAGGCCGGCGGCAAAGGGGAGGAGAAAGAAGCCCGCCAGCGCCGCACCGCCCAGCCAGATTCCAGCCAGGCGGGAGACCGCTCTGAGGCGTCCGGGGATCGCCAGAGCCCAGATTCCCAGTCCGGCCGCGCCGATCAGGGCGCTGATGGGGTGGGTGACGAAGAGCAGGGCGGTGATCACCATGCCGGCCGCCATCCGCCGCCGCCCGCCTGCCCGCATCGCCTCCGTGCCCAGCAGGAAGAGGAAGGGAAAGACCGCCATGCCGGCGCTCTCTCCGAACGCCGCCCGGTAGTGCTGATCGAGGAGCCGGTAAGGCGCGAAGGCGTAGGCCGCCGCCGCAACCAGGGCGGCGCGCCGGTCCCCGGTCCAGCTCAGGACCGCGGCGTTCATGCCCGCGGCTCCGAGCGCCCCGAAGGCGAGGAAAGCCCCCTTGAGCGCGGCGGCCGGACCCAGCCCGGCCAGGGAGAAGGGGAGCGCGACGTAGAATCCCGCCGGACCGTACAGCTCCAGGAGCGGCAGGCCGAACCCGATTCCGTGGAGCCAGAGAGGAAGAGGATTGTCCCAGCCGATCTCCCGGCTCATGGCCCAGACGCCCCAGAGATGGTGGAACGTGTCGTGCCCCCAGGGCAGGCCCGGAGCGAAGAGGAGATGGCTGGCGGCGATCCCCAGGGTGGCGGACGCGGAGAGATCGATCCACCTCCGGCCCTCACCCAGGCCCAGGCCGGCCAGAGCGGCGACCAGCAGGACCGCCGCCACCCCCACGAGCGCCCGCGGCTGGATCGCGGTCTCGCCGGAGGTCGCCGCGAGGAGCACCGGGATTGCCAGAAGGGCTGGCAAGGCGAGGAAGAGGGTGGGGTTCGGGCGGGACGCCGGCATCATCGGGTTTTGAGCATAGTCGATCCGTCCGATCAGGGTGCCTGCTGATAGACTCAAGGCCGGAGGGGTGTCGATGAACCAAGTTGTCAAGGTGGGCCTCTTTGCCACCATCTGTCTCATTGTCCTCGCGGTTCTGGTCTGGAAGATCGAAGACCTCAATCCATTCGCCAAGGACGACAAGAAGATCCAGGCGGAGTTCGACTCCGTCGCCGGCCTCGACGACAAGGCGACCGTGCGCGTGGCGGGTGTGCGCGTGGGCCGCGTCGACTCCGTGGGCCTGAGCGGCCGCCGCGCGCGGGTGACGCTCGTGCTGGAGCAGCCGGTCAACCTGACCGAGGGCAGCTACGCGCGGGTGGCCAACCTGGGCCTCCTCGGGGAGAAGTACATCGAGCTCATTCCCGGCCCCCTGGATGCGCCGCTGCTGGCGCCCGGCGCGGTCCTCCCAGGCAAGACGCCGCCCAGCATCGACGAGGCCATCGCCAAGATCAACGACATCGGCACCTCGATCCAGCAGATCACCGGCTCGCTCTCCGGGGCCAGTCTGGGGGACAGCATCAACCGCCTGATCTCGGAGTTCGAGCTGACCAGCCGGGAGATCCGCCTGGTGGTGGCCGAGAACCGCGCGAACCTCTCCTCGACCCTGGCCAACGCGAACCAGGCGAGCGCCATCCTGGCCAGCGAGCTGCCCCGGCTCGCCGATCAGATGGACCGCACCCTGCGCCAGATCGAGACCCTCGTCGCCGACAACCGCGGCAACGTCTCGACCAGCCTCGCGAACATCCGCGAGGTCACCGACCGGCTTCAGGTGTCGGTCGACAACGTCAACAAGATCTCCGGCAAGATCGCCAGCGGCGAGGGGACGATCGGCAAACTCGTCAACGACGAGAAGGCCTACGACCAGGTGCTCTCGACCCTGGACAGCATCCAGGGCGGCGTCGAGACCCTGAGCGGCACCCTCGGTGCGGTGAACAAGTTCAAGATCGACCTCGATCTGCAGGGCTACTACCTGGGAGATCCCGAGGAGTCCCAGACCACATTCCTCCTGGACATCGACCCGCAGGACAAGACGCGGCTCTACCGGGCCGGCGTGAGCAGCCCGCCGGGCGGCAAGCGGCGGGAGAAGTCCCAGACCGTGACCGTGACCAACCCGAACGGCTCGGTCGACACGACGACCATCAGCACCATCACGAACGAGAAGACCTACGCGGCCACCGCGCTCTTCGGCTACCGCGCGCCGCGCGACATCCGCTTGTTCGCCGGCCTGATCGAGAACACCGGCGGCGCCCAGGTGGAGATGCCGTTGCTCAGCGACCGCTTCCTGGTCTCGTTCGAGGCCTTCGACTTCAGCCGGCCGCAGGATCTCTCCCCGCATCTGCGCCTGACCGGCCGCTGGCGCTTCCATCCCAACCTGTACCTGCTGGGAGGCTACGACGACTTCCTGGAGAACGACTCGTACTTCCTCGGCGGCGGCATCCGCTGGAACGACGAGAACATCAAGTACCTGCTGGGCGCCGTGCGCTAGAACCACCCGAGTTTTTTGACGCGAACTTCCCGAATTCTGCTGCGACAAACGAGTTTGTCGCAGCAGAAACCTCGTTTGTCACATCAGAATCCCCGCGAGTCGCATCCGATTCCCTGTTTGTCGCAGCAGAAGTTCAGGTTGTGGATGCGACAATGCCGTGAGTTGATGCAACAAGCAGGATTTCTGATGCGACTCGCGGGTTTGCGGATGCGACAAACAAGAGCTTGACGCGAGATGACAGGGTTTCTGCTGTGAGTTGCGGGCTGGTTGCAACAGAATCCATGGACTCGGCCTCCTGCATGGAGCCGCTTCGGGCTGGTAAGATTGAGGCTGATGGAGGGACGGTGACAAGGAGGATCGGTTGAGTACGGTCAAGGAGGAAGCGCTGCAGGTGATTGAGCGTCTGCCTGATCACGCCACCTGGGATGAGCTTCTCTATGAGCTCTATGTGCGTCAAAAAATCGCGATCGGGCTTCAGGCGGCGAACGAGGGGCGAGTCGTCTCCCAGGACGAGATCAAGAGGGTGTTTGGAAAGTCCCGTTCCTCGGGCGTCTGAGGCCTGCGGCCCTCACCCCCGGCCCCAGCCTTTCCAAACACCCTCTTACAGCTCCGGCTCCCGCCCCGTGATCTTCCGGAACGCCTCGATGTAGCGCTCGCGGGTTCCCCTCACCACCTCCTCGGGCAGGACGGGCGGGGGAGACTGGTGGTCCCAGCCGGAATCGTCCAGCCAGTTCCGCACGTACTGCTTGTCGAACGAGGCCGGCTCTTCGCCGGGGACCCAGCGCTTGACGTCCCAGTAGCGCGACGAATCCGGCGTCATCACCTCGTCGATCAGGAGGAGGGTTCCGGCGTCCGAGTCGTCAGCGAACCCGAACTCGAACTTCGTGTCCGCCAGAATCAGGTCGCGCTCGGCGACCGCCGAGGCCCCCTTCGTATAGAGATCGAGCGTCAGGTCGCGGAGCCGGGTGGCCAGCTCCAGGCCCAGGGCCTGCTCGACGATCTCGAAGGTGCAATTCTCGTCGTGCCCCTCGGCGGCCTTGGTCGCCGGGGTGAAGATGGGGTGGGGAAGCGGGCTCGCCCGGTCCAGATTGGCGGGCAGCGGAATGCCGCAGACCGTGTGCGAGGCCCGGTACTCGCGGTAGCCGCTGCCGGCCAGGTAGCCGCGGGCCACGCACTCGAACGGCACCACCCTGGCGCGGCGCACCAGGACGGAGCGGCCCCGAAGCACATCCTTGAACGGCGCGAGAGCTGCGGGGAAGTCCGCGGGGTCCGTGGCGAGCAGGTGGTTCGGCACCACGTCCGCGAGCTTCTCGAACCAGAAGTTCGAGAGCTGGTTGAGGATCTTTCCCTTGTCCGGGATCCCCGGCTGGAGCACGAAGTCGTAGGCGGACAGCCGGTCCGAGGCGACGATGAGCAGGGTCTCTCCGAGGTCGTACACGTCCCGGACCTTGCCCCGCCGGGGCGGGCCGAAGCCGGGGAGGTCGCTTTGCCAGAGCACGGATTCCATGGCGGGGACGATATCAGAGGCCGACCCTAGGAACGGCTCCTTGCTTCCGCTCTTACTTCCTGCTGAGACTGCCGCTCGTGAACACGCGCTCGATCGCCGGCCCCAGCGTCTCATTCCGGATCTCCTGGTGCGAGGCCGGGTCCAGGCCGCCTCCGTCCACCAGCTCGAAGACGGGCAGCTTCTCCAATCCCTTGAGCTGGGCGTGCCCGAGCTTGCGGACGCCGAAGGTCGCCGCGACGCCGCCGTCCTCGACATCGAGGAGCACGTAGACGCGCTCGCCGTCGGTGGCCCGGTGCAGCGTCCGGAGGCCCAGCTCCTTCTCCAACCTCTGCATGAAGGGCGCGGTCGCCACGAGACCGTTGTTGTGCAGGGTGCCGTTGCGGTTGAGATAGGCGTAGAAGCGCCGGGACTCCTCCTTCTTGTCCACGACGTCCACGTCCTTCTCGGCGAGCGGCGCGAAGAAGCCGTGGACGTGGCCCGGGGAGAAGCCCTGGTTGATCAGCATGGTCTTGACCTCCTCGATCTCCTGCGTGCCCTTGCCCGTGGTCAGGCGCGACAGTTCGACGAGACCGGGGCCGAAGAACTCGTAGCGCTCGCCCTCGCCGGCCCGGCCGGTGCCCATGGGGATCAGGCGGTAGGCGCCGTAGTTCAGGGCGATGCGCATGCCGCGGTCGAAGGGGAAACCCTCGCGCAGCGCCTCGTCGTAGAGGCGCTGGATCTGGAGCGAGCAGATCAGGAGCTTGACGGCCTCGCGGCAGGAGTAGAAGGCGCCGTCGCCCAGGTACTTCTCGAGCTTCACCCGGTGCGCCAGGGCGAGGCGGTTGATGCGCCGCTGGAAGCGGAACATCTTGCGGAAGGCGTCGTCCTGGCTCTCGGTGCCGGCGCGGTGGAGCACGGAGAGGGTCTGGGAGAAGTCGCTGATGTCGTAGATCATGCCGAAGCGCTCGACCCGCGGGTCCACCACCCAGGGCTCCAGGAAGTCGAGCGGCCGCGTGGCGTAGGAGAGGCGCACCGGGGCCGCGCCCGAACGGCTGCCTGGCGTCTCGCGCGCCGTCACCGTGGTCTCGGTGATGTCGACCGGCACGAGGCTCTTGCGGAAGCTGTGGAAGAGCTCGAACTCCTTGAGCTTGACCAGCAGGCTCTCCCACACCTGGACCAGCGGGGGAGGCAGCAGCTTCGCGGCGTTGTACGCCTTGTGGCTCGCGAGATGGGAGATGTAGCCCGGCCGGATCAGCAGGTCGCGCGGGTCGCCCTTGAGGTCGTGGCGCAGCAGGTTGGCCGCGAGGCTGCGCAGCTCCGGGTCCGTTTGGAGCTGGGCCGCGTGCCAGGCTTCCACCGCGGCGAGGCGCTGCCGGAAGTCCCGGCCATCGATGTGGAGCGAGCCGTTGAAATAGCTGGTGAGCTCGCCCAGATCGCGGCCGATGTAGTCCTCGGTGAAGACCAGGACGTTGTCGCGCATGCGGGTCAGGAGGCGCGGGAAGAGCTCCTCCTCGACCTCCTCGGTGGCGCCGGCCACCTTCTGGACGATCTCGTAGGTGGTGGCCAGGACGCGGTCCAGGTAGCGGTCGAGGATCCGGAACTTGATGGTGTCGCCGTGCCGGCGCCCCAGCTCGGAGTCGATGCGCAGGATGCGCCGCGGCGTGTCCTTGAGGATGCGCGCGATCTCCAGGGAGTGATGGAGCCAGAAGACGGCCGGGTACTGGCGGCCGTAGCTGGAGATCGTGGCGTTCTCCACGGCGCGCGAGAGCTGGAGGCAGTAGCGCTCCCAGGACTGGGCGTAGGCCTTGCGGTCGATGGTGTCGCGGCGGGCGGCGGCCACCTGCGCGCCTTCCTCGGCGAGCAGGAACTGCCCGAGGCTCTTGCCGAGAGCGTCCATGTTCGCCGAGCAGAGGATGGGAAAGCCGTGGATCGGCGTGGCGCTCTCGTCCTCCAGATAGATGGGGCGGGGCGTCGGGAGCGCGCGGTGCAGCTCCGGCACCAGGCGGCGGACCTCTTCCATGTCCGGACGCAGAAAGTTGAACGGACCCTGCAGGAGCTGCACAAGAGGCGTCGATTCCATGGTGATGCACCACTCGCGATGGAGACCGGATTTGAGCGGTACGTATACCACAGCCCGAACGGTCCCGTCCCCCCTCACCCCGCCGGGTCCACGGCAGGCAGGCAAACAGCGGGTGAGGGCCGGCCCGCACCTGCTAAACTCTGCCGTCCTGGGGGCTTTTCGGAGGGTGTCGAATGGCGGATGTGCTGCAGGAGGCGGAGTGACCCTGCTGGAGATCGACGGGCTGGAGGTGTCGTTCCCTCCCGGGCCTCCGGTGGTGCGCGGCGTGTCGCTCTCGATCCGACAGGGCGAGATCGTCGGGCTCGTGGGAGCATCGGGATCGGGCAAGAGCCTCACCGCGCTGTCCATCCTCCGCCTGATGCCGCCGACGGCCCGCGTCGCCGGCCGCATCCGTCTGCACACGCCCGGCGGCACTGGCGGCACTGGCGGCACTGGAGACACCGCCGGAAACGCCGTGGACCTTCTGAGCCTGCCGGAGCGCGAGATGCGCAAGGTCCGGGGCGGCCGCATCGGCATGGTCTTCCAGGAGCCGTCGACCGCTCTCGACCCGGTGTGGCCGATCGGGTTCCAGATCGCGGAGACGATTCGCGCGCACCGGTCCGTCACCCGCGCCGAGGCCCGCAACGAAGCCGTGCGGCTGCTGGAGCGGGTGGCCCTGGCGGACGCCCGCCGCCGGCTGGACGACTATCCGCACCAGCTCTCGGGCGGCCAGAAGCAGCGGGTCATGCTCGCCGTGGCGCTCGCCGCCGGTCCGAGCCTGCTGCTGGCGGACGAGCCCACCACCGCGCTCGACGTGACCATCCAGGCCCAGGTGCTGGAGCTGCTGGAGGAGCTCCGGGACGAGCTCGGTCTCTCCATCCTCCTGATCACCCACGACTTCGGCGTCGTGGCCGGGACTTGCGACCGGGTGGCCGTGATGGACGCGGGACGGATCGTCGAAGAGGGCACGGTCGTCGACGTGTTCCGCGCGCCGGCCCATCCCTGCACCCGCGAGCTGCTCTCCCTCGTGCCGCGGCTCGGCTCCCGGACCACCGTGGAACCTGCGGGGACTGCGGGGACCATGGAGACCGCTCCGTGAGCCAGCCGATCCTGGATCTCGCCGGCCTGCGCAAGGACTTCCCGGTCCGCCGGGGCCTGCTGGGGAGGATCTCGGGCACGGTGCGGGCCGTCGACGGCGTCGACCTGGAGGTCCGGCGCGGCGAGTGCATGGCCCTGGTCGGGGAGTCAGGGAGCGGCAAGTCGACCCTGGCGCGCTGCGCGCTGCGCCTGGACCGGCCGACCGCGGGCAGCGTGCGCTTCGACGGCGAGGATCTTCTGGCCTTGTCCTCGGGCGAGCTGCGCCGCCGGCGCCGGCGCTTCCAGATCGTGTTCCAGGACCCCTGGAGCTCACTCAACCCGCGCCAGCGGGTGGCCGCGATCGTGGGCGAGCCGCTGGAGATCCACGAGCGGCTCGACCGCGGCGCCCGCGAGGCGCGGGTGCGCGAGCTGCTCGCGGCCGTGGGGCTCGGGCCGGAGCTGGCGGAGCGCCGGCCGCACGAGCTGTCCGGCGGGCAGCGCCAGCGGGTCGGCATCGCCCGGGCCCTGGCGGCCGGGCCGGAGCTGCTCGTCGCGGACGAGCCGGTGTCGGCGCTGGATGTGTCGATCCGCGGCCAGATCCTCGACCTCCTGGCCGGCCTTCGCGAGCGGCTCGGCCTGTCTCTGCTGCTCATCTCGCACGACATGGCGGCGGTGGAGAGGCTCGCGGACCGGGTGGCCGTCCTCTATCTGGGGCGGGTCGTGGAGCTGGCCCCGGCAATGTCCCTGTTCTCGCGGGCGCTTCATCCGTATACCGTATGCCTGCTCTCGGCCGTGCCGCGGCCGGAGCCCAGGCCGAGGAACCAGCGTCGGGACCGGATCGTCCTGCGGGGAGACCCGCCGAGCCCGACCGCGCCGCCGCCGGGTTGCGCGTTCCACCCCCGGTGCCCGATCGCGCGTCCGCGGTGCGCCGAGGAGCGCCCGCCGCTGGCCGAGGCCGCGCCGGGGCACTGGGCCGCCTGCTTTTATCCGGGCGAGCTGGCCCTCGGGCCCGTGGGATGAGGTAACCTTTTGAAACGCCGTACGTACGTCACAATGAGCCGGCGCCCGGCGCCGCCTGAACCTTGTCCATCATCATCCACCGCATTTGGTGAGGAGCACATGACAAACCGCTTGGGAGACAACCGCATGAAGTCGAGAGGGATCCGCAGCGCCATGGCGGTCTGCGTGGGCCTCTCGTTGCTGGCCGGGCCGCTGGCGGCCCAGGAGGCCCCGGGCCCGCGCCGGGTCGAAGCCACCGGAGGCATGGTCGAGCCGCAGGGGGTGGACATCAAGGACGGCGCCGTGCTCCTGAGCCTGGAGGAGGCCGTCGAGATCGCCCTGCGGCAGAACCTCGGCCTCGCCGTCCAGCGCTACACCCGCACGCGCGCCCAGCTGGGCGTCCAGCAGACCCTCGGCATCTACGACCTGCTGCTGAGCGGCACGGCCTATGCCGAGGACACCCAGACTCCAACGACCTCGTCGCTTCAGGCCTCGCAGTCCAATCTGCAGCGGCTCAACTTCGGTGTCACGCAGCGGCTGTTGACCGGCGGCGACCTCACCGTCAACTGGACCAATTCACGCTCGGAGAACAACAACGCGTTCTCGCGGCTCAACCCCGCCTTCGACTCGAGCTTCGGCTTCGTCTTCACGCAGCAGCTGCTGAAGGGTTTCGGCCAGCCCACCAACGAGAACGACATCCTGATCGCCCAGAACCGCAGCCTGGCGAGCAGCCAGGAGTTCGAGCGGCAGGTGACCGACACCGTGCAGCAGGTCATCAACGCCTACTGGAATCTGGTGGGGGCCCGCCAGCAGCTCGGCGTCGCCCAGCAGAGCCTGAAGCTCGCCCAGGATCTGCACGAGCGCAACCGCATTCAGGTCGACGTCGGCACCATGCCGCCGCTGGAGCTGGTGCAGAGCGAAGCCACCATCGCCGAGCGCGACGAGGGGATCATCACCGCCCAGTCGGCGGTGGGAGATGCCGAGGACGAGCTTCGCCGGCTGCTCAACCTGCCCCAGGGCGAGCTCTGGGGGACCGAGATCCGGCCCATCACCGATCCGACCAGTCAGCATGTGCCGATCGACGTGGACGCCGCGATCGCGGAGGCTCTCGACCGCCGCCCCGAGCTGCTCGTGGAGGAGCTCGACATCGAACAGGCGAAGATCCAGGCCGCCTATGCCCGCAACCAGGAGCTGCCGTCCCTCCGTCTCCGGGTCGGCTACGACTACTCCGGCGTCGGCGGCAACGTGATCCTGCGCGATGAAGACGACGGCAGCATCATCGGCACCATTCCAGGCACCTACGGCGACTCCCTCGGCCAGATCCGGGGCTTCGACTTCCCGGGCTGGTTCGGCGAGCTGATCTTCGGCTTCCCGCTCCAGAACCGGGCCGCCCGGGCCGCCCGCGCCATCGCCGACCTCGACCTCGAGCGCGCCGAGGCCGCCATGGCCGATGCCCGCAACAGCGTCGTCACCGAGGTGCGGCAGGCCGCGCGGCGGGTGGAGACCGCGGCCAAGCAGATCGACGCCGCCAAGGCCTCGCGCGTGTTCCAGGAGCGCAACCTGGACGCCGAGAAGAAGCGCTACGAGAACGGCATGTCCACCAGCTTCCAGATCACCCAGATCCAGGACGACCTGAGCCAGGCCCAGAGCCGCGAGGTCAACGCGGTCATCAGCTACCGGACGGCCCTCGCCGAATTCCAGCGCACCCTCGGGCGCCTGCTGGACGAGGAGGGGATCGAGGTGGCGGACGAAGAACCGACGATCGACCGTTGGAACTTCTCCCTGGGCCGCTGAACCTGCGGGACGCCCGAGGAGGGCATCGATGAAAGATTCGAGTTTCGGGCGCCTGCTGGGCGTCCTGCTGTCACCTGGAGAGACGTTCCGGTCCATCGAGGCGCGTCCCACCTGGGTCGCGCCTCTGCTGGTGCTCCTTCTGCTGGGCGGAGCCGTGGGCTTCCTGGTCCAGATCCGGAGCGACCCCGAAGAGATGGTCCGGGGTCAGCTCTCCTCTTTCAAGATGGAGATACCCCAGGAGAAGGTCGAGGAGATGATCCGGGACGCCGAGGGCCGGTCGACCGGCGCGAAGATCGGTCTGTCCGCGCTGGGAGTGACCGTCCAGGGGCTCGTCTATGCCCTTCTCGCCCTGATCTTCCTGGGCGCTCTCCGGATGTTCGGCTCCGAAGTCGACTATGTCCGCTGCCTTGCGGTCACGTTGCACGGCTACATGCCGGGGGCGTTGGCCGCCCTGATCAACGTCCCCATCCTGATGGGGAGATCGACGATCACCTACGAGGAAGCCACCCAGGGGGGCGTGCTGGTATCGAGCCTCGCGGCCTTCGCTCCCGAGGGCGCTTCGGCGACGCTCAGGGCCCTGCTCGGCAGCGTGGACCTGTTCTCGATCTGGACCGTCATCCTGCTCTCCCTGGGCTTCAAGATCGTGGGCAAGGTATCCACGACCGTCTCGACCGTCATCGTCGTTCTGTTGTGGTTGATCTACCTCGGAGGCAAGTTGGGCCTCGCGGCTCTCTTCGCCCGTTAAGGAGATAGTGTGAAACGCATTCTGATCGCAGCCGTGGTCCTGGCGCTGCTGGGCCTGGTCGTGTTCGCGAGCCTTCGCGGCGCCAACCGGGAGAAGGGGACCAAGGTCTATGCGGAACCGGTCGTCCGGAGGGACATCGGCCGGCTCGTCAAGGCGAGCGGCGAGATCGATCCCCGGGACAAGGTCAACATCTCGGCGCACGTCATCGGCAAGATCGAGCACCTCTACGTCGAAGAGGGCGACGCCATCAAGAAGGGACAGGCGTTCCTAGACCTGGAGAAGGAAGCGTTCATCGCGCAGCGCGACCAGTGGGCGGCGACGCTGCGCAAGGCCGAGACCGAGGTCCGCCAGGCGGAGGTCAGCCTCGCCGACACCCGCAACAAGCTCGGCCGCGCCAAGCGCCTGAAGGGCGAAGGCATCCTCTCCTCCGAGCAGCTCGAAGCCGCGGAGCTGGCCGAGGCCAACGCGAAGCTGCGCCTCGAAGACGCCCACGAGTCGATCCTCCAGGCGAAGGCCAACCTGGAGAAGGCCAAGGACGACCTGGCCAAGACCACCATCTTCTCGCCCCTGACCGGCCGGGTGATCAAGCTCAACGCCGAGGAGGGCGAGGTCGTGGTCTCCGGCACGATGAACAACTCCGCGTCCGTGATCGGCGAGATCGCCGACCTCTCCGAGATCCTCGCCAAGGTCGACGTCGACGAGACCGAGGTGGTGCTGGTCAAGCCCGGGCAGAGCGCCGTCATCAAGGTCGACGCCCTGCCCGACAAGCTCTACCACGGCAAGGTCTCCGAGGTGGGCAGCAAGGGGTTCAGCCGGCCGGCGCAGCCCGACGTGACCTTCTTCTCGGTCGAGATCCTGCTCGACGACCCGGACGAGGATCTGCGCCCCGGCATGTCGGTGCGCTCGGAGATCAACACCGCCGTCCACCCGAACACGCTCGTCGTGCCGATCCAGGCGGTCGTGGAGCGCGACATCAAGAACCCCGAGACCGGCGCCACCGAGGAGGCCGACGTGGTCTACGTGGTGGAGAACGGCAAGGCGGTCCAGCGCCGCGTCAAGACCGGCATCTCCGACGAGACCCGGGTCGAGCTGCTCTCCGGAGTCAAGGAGGGGGAGAAGGTGATCACCGGCCCCTACCGCTCCCTGCGCGACCTGGAGGCGGACGTGGCGGTGCGCATCACCGATCCCGCCGAGGACCGGAAGCTGGACAAGAAGAAGGAAGACAAGGAGAAGGACGAGGAGGAAGACAGCGGCAAGACCGAGACCCGCGTGGAGGTCGACTGATGGCCCTCATCGAGATCCGGGACATCTTCAAGATCTACGACATGGGCATGGAGCAGGTCCATGCCCTGAACGGGGTCAACCTGGAGATCCAGCGCGGCGAGTACGTGGCCATCATGGGCTCGTCCGGCAGCGGCAAGTCGACGCTGATGAACCTGATCGGCTGCCTGGACACGCCGTCGTCCGGCTCCTACCGCCTCAACGACGTGGAGGTGCAGGGCCTCGACGACACGCAGCTCGCCGGCATCCGGAACCGGGAGATCGGCTTCGTGTTCCAGACGTTCAACCTGCTGGCGCGCACGAACGCACTGCACACCGTCGAGCGGCCGCTGATCTAGGCCGGGGTGGCGCGGCGCGCGCGGCGCGACCGCGCGAAGCGGGCGCTGGAGCGGGTCAAGCTCGGGGAGCGCATGCTCCACAACCCCAACGAGCTGTCCGGCGGCCAGCGCCAGCGCGTGGCGATCGCCCGCGCCCTGGTCAACGAGCCCTCGCTGCTCCTGGCCGACGAGCCCACGGGCAACCTCGACTCCGCGACCTCGAAGGAGATCATGGATCTGTTCGACGAGCTTCACCAGGCCGGCAACACGGTGCTGCTCGTCACCCACGAGCCCGACATCGCGCAGAACGCCTGGCGCCAGGTGCTGCTGCGCGACGGCAAGGTGATGGACGACCAACCCACGGCCCGCGCCAGGACCGGCGCGGCCGGAGGAACCCGATCATGATCGTCTCGGAGAACTTCCGCATCGCGTTCTCGGCCATCCGGGCCAACAAGATGAGATCCGTGCTGACCACGCTGGGCATCATCATCGGCGTGGCCGCGGTGATCGCGGTGGTGTCGGTCGTCCAGGGCCTCCAGGCCATGATGAACAAGGAGTTCGAGGGGGTCGGCGCCACCTACATGATGGTCTTCCCCGACACCAACCAGGGCGGCGGGCACGGCGTCCAGATCGCGCGCCAGGTCAAGCTCACCTGGGACGACGGCCAGGCCATCCGCGCGCAGGTCCCCGGCATCCAGATGATCACGCCCGTGGTCGCCGGCTCGGAGATCGCCAAGTACCGGGACCGCAGCTACCGTCCCGGGTTCATCATGGGGGTCAACGCGGACTACCCGGAGGTCAACAACCACACCGTGGACCAGGGCCGGTTCATCTCCCGCATCGACCTGCAGCACCGGCGCAAGGTCGCGGTGGTCGGCCGCAAGGTGGTGGACGAGCTCAAGCTCGGCGACAACCCGCTCGGCAAGGAGATCTACATCGGCAGCACGCCGGCCATGGTCATCGGGGTGATGGAGAAGCGGGGTCAGTCGCTCGGCACGGACCGCGACGACCTCGTCTTCGTCCCCTTCGACGCGGCCGTCTCGCTGTTCGGCCGGGCGGCCGGCGACCGGGTCCAGCTTCAGCTCCAGGCCGGGTCCCCGGAGCGGGTGGACGAGATCAAGGACGGCATCCAGCGGGTCCTGCGCCAGCGTCACCACATCACCAAGAAAGACCCCGACGACTTCAAGGTCGTGATGCAGGACGAGATCCTGAGCGCCGTGAACCGGGTTCTGGGCGGAGTGACCGCCGTAGTCGGCGGCGTCGTCAGCATCGCGCTGCTGGTCGGCGGGATCGGCATCATGAACATCATGCTGGTCTCGGTGACGGAGCGCACCCGCGAGATCGGCGTTCGCAAAGCCGTGGGAGCCCGCCGGCAGGACATCCTGGTCCAGTTCCTGATCGAGGCCGTGACCCTGTCTCTGGTGGGAGGAGCGATGGGGCTGGCGGTCGGCTACGGCCTGGGAGCCCTGATCTCAAGCGTGCTTCCCGGAGACTTTCCGCCCGCCGTCGTGCCCCTCTGGGCCGTCGGCCTGGCGTTCGGTTTCTCGGCGGTGGTGGGAATCTTCTTCGGCATCTACCCGGCGGGCAAGGCGTCCAGGCTCGATCCCATTGATGCTCTGCGTTACGAGTAGGGCCCTCACCCCCCGGCCCCCTCTCCCGGTCCGCCCGAGTCCACCCGCCCCGGGAGAGGGGGAGACTGCTGGGGAAGGCCTTGGGAGCAAGCGGGAGGTGGCGCCCTTTCCCCCGGAACGGGGGAGAGGGTCGGGGAGAGGGGGGATGGGATCAACCCGGGGGCGCCCTTCCCTCGCCGCGCGAGGGGAGGGACGGGGAGAGGAGGATGGGAACAACTTCTACCGGAGGTGGGAGTCGAACCCACACGCCCGCAAGGGGCGGGGGATTTTGAGTCCCCTGCGTCTGCCATTCCGCCACTCCGGCCCAGGCCGCGAATCCTACCTTTTCAAACGACCGTTTGTCCAGAAGGTTGACGGAAAGCCCCTGCGGATGCTATAAGTGACTGGGCGTAAGCGGAAGTCCCTCAGCGACTTAACTGTGCTAGTTATTCCACAGCTCCATCATCCCGATTCACCCGAGTCAAGGGGGTCGATGACGTGACATTCAAGGTCGGTCAAAAAGTGGTATACCCCAACCACGGTGTCAGTTTGGTCGAGAAGATCGAGCCAGGACACATGGATGGGATTGAGCAGGTCTACTATCACCTCAAGCTTCTTGGCAACAATTCCCGCGTCATGGTGCCGAAATCGAACCTCGACCTCGTTGGCCTGCGTCCGCTGTGCCAACAACGCGATGTTCGTGTCCTCTTCGACATCCTCGAGGATGGCAACATCGACACCTACAAGGACTGGAAGGGCCGCTACAAGCAAAACCTCGACAAGATGAAGACCGGGCGGCTCACCGAGGTGGCAGAAGTGTTGAAGAACCTGCGTCTGGTCAGTCAGCGCAAGAGTCTTTCGTTCCGCGAGAAGAAGATGTACGAGCGCGCCAAGTACTTCATCGTCAGTGAGATCGCGCACGTCAAGAACATCCAGGAGCGGGAGTCCGAGGAGCTCGTCGAGCGCGCCTTGAGCTCCAGCCTGGAGAAGCGGCAGCGAGCCAAGGCGAGCTGAGCTTCCGGAGCCTGTCCGAGTTTTACCGAAGGCCGCCCCAACGGGCGGCCTTCTTCCGTGTAGGCCCTGCTAGAATCCGCCGCATGACGCACCGTTCCGCCTTCCGTGTGGTTTCAGCCGGTCTCGCCGCGCTGGTTCTCCTCCCTGTCCTGGCCGCGGCCCAGGACGCCACCTCGGCCCAGATCGAGATCGAGCTGCGGCTGGAGCGCAAGCTCCTCGCCCTCGACCTCGCCGCCTACCGCGAAGCGCGCGGCCTGGAGCAGCGCACCAGCGGCCAGGTGACCCAGGTGGCCACCCGGCTCGATCAGGCGCTCACCGGCACTTCGATGTCCCTGGGCAGCCTGGAGAGCCTCCACCTGGAGCTGTCGTCGTCCCGCGCCGCCCACCGCATCGCGTCCGAACGGGTCGAGTGGCAGCTCCTGCGCCTCGAAGACCGCCTGCGGCGCATCGGCTTCCTCGAAACCGAAGTCGGCCGGCCGGCCGCACCCCGCGATCCGGTGTCGGGCCGCTGGCGGCTCAGCGTCCTGCCCCAGAATCAGAACGGTACGATGGAGCTGGCGCTCAACGGCACCCTGGTGTCGGGGAGCTACTCGCTGGACAACAGCGGTGGCGCGGGATCGTTCCGCGGCACCTACTCGGACAATCGCCTGCGGCTGGAGCGTGTGGACTCGCGCCGCGGCTTCGACAGCACCTTCCTGGGATCGATCGATCCCGCGACCGGCCGCCTGAGCGGCACCTGGACGGCCAAGGACTTGGCCAGCGGCATGCCTGCCCAGGGAGACTGGAGCGCCGCTCGGGACGGCGCCGGAAACGAGAGACAACCGTGACCAAGGACAATCTTCTCTTCAGCTTCGCCGGACTGGTGGTCGGCTTCGTGGCGGCGTGGCTCATGTTCGAGACCGTGACCCAGCGACAGCCGCCGCGGCTGACGCCGAACCAGCTCGCCGCCCTGTCCTCCGGCCAACCCCTGCCCGGACCGAACGGCGGACCTTCGATGGGCGCCCCGCAAGCCGGTGCCTCCGGTGGTCCCCAGGCCGGCGGCGCGCCTTCGGGCCCCGGCGGCCTCGACCTGAGCCGCATGGAGTCGCTCCAGCAGCAGCTCCAGAGCGATCCGCAGAACCCGGACCTCATGCTGGCTCTCGCGCACGAGACCTACGACATCGCCAAGCAGGTTCCCAACCCCGCCGGCTCGCGCCCCCTCTGGGAGCAGGCCCGGGATCTCTACAGCCAGTATCTCCAGCTCCGCCCGGAAGATCCGAACCTCCCGAACATCCTCTCGGATCTTGGCGTCTCGTATCAGGAGCTGGGCGAGAACGACCAGGCGCTGGAGATCTTCCGCCACGTCCAGGAGATCGCGCCGACGCACTGGCAGTCGCTGTTCAACGAGGTGTTCGTGCTGGCCTTCAAGAAGAAGGACTTCGACGAGGCGGCGAAGGTGATGGAGAAGCTCAAGCAGATGCAGCCGAACAACCCCGACGTTCAGAGCCTCGCCGCCGCGGTGGAGGAGCAGCGGAAAGCCGCCTGACGCCGCAGATGTCCAAGTTTCTCGTCCTGGCGGCCGTGGCCTTCGTGCTCTGGCTCCTTCTCGAAGGTGCCTGGGCGCGAGTGCGCATTTCGATGGGGGCGAGCGCGCGGCCCCTCAACCCGCCGCGCACTGCGCGCACCCCGCCGGCCCCGGCGGCCGATCTCGTCCTCGTCCGCTGCGCCGGCTGCGGAGTCCACGTGCCCTCCCCCAAGGTCGTCGCCGGAGGAGCCGGCCCGCTTTGCGATCAATGCCGCCAACCCCGCCAACCCCGCCAACACCGCGGCCGGGAGGCTCGTGGCTGAGCTTCGGCCCCTGTTCGCCGACATCGCCCTCCCGGTCCCCCTTCCCGATCCCCTGACCTACGAGGTGCCGCCGAACCTGGCTCCCCTTGCCCGCGAGGGGGTCCGGGCGCGGGTGCGGATGGGGAAGCGCAAGCTCGTCGGCATCGTGGTCAGGGTCCACTCGGACCGCCCCGAGGGGATGAACCTGCGGCCGATCGACGAGATTCTGGACGTCGAGCCGCCGCTTCCCGCCGATCTTCTGGAGCTGGCGCAGTTCACGGCCGGTTACTACCTGGCCCCGGTGGGCGAGGTGTTCCGCACCATGCTGCCCTCCGACCTGCCGCCCTGGGGAGACCGCAAGGTCTGGCTGACCGACGCCGGCGCGCTGTCTCCGCCGCGGGGCGAGGACGAAGCCAAGGTCATCGACGCTCTGCGGGAGGTGGGGAAGATCTCGGTCGGCGAGCTTCAGCTCAAGGTCGGGCTTCAGGATCTCAGCTCCGTGCTCGCCTCGCTCTCCGAGCGGGGGCGGATCGCGGGGGAGGAGAGGAATCCCCGGTCGGCGCGCTACGTCGCGGCGGTCGAGCTGGCGCCCGGCGGGCTCGCCACCCACCTCGCCGCCGCCGGCCGGTCGGCCCAGGGAAAAGCCGTGATCGAGCTCCTCGCCGCTTTGGGGCGGCCCGCGACCACCGCGGAGGTCACGGCCGCGGTCGAGTGCACGCCCGCGGTGGTGCGGCGGCTGATCTCGCTCGGCATCCTCCGCCAGTTCACCCAGGTCGAGCGGCTCACCCTGGACCGCCACCGCCTCGCGCCGCGCGGGGAGCGCCAGGCGGATACCGCGATCGTGCTGCGTCCCGATCAGGCGGACGCGCTGGATCGATTGACCGGGGTGATCGAGCGGCGGGAGTTCAAGCCGATCCTGCTCCAGGGGATGACCGGCTCGGGCAAGACCGAGGTCTATCTGCGGGCGGCGGAGGTGGCGCTGGCCCTGGGCCGGGCCACCATCCTGCTTGTTCCGGAGATCGCGCTCGTGCCGGCCCTGGCTCGGGAGGCGGAGCGGCGCTTCGGCGAGCAGCTCGCCATCCTGCATTCCGGTCTGGGAACGGGGGAGCGTCAGCAGGAGTGGGAGCGCATCCGCCGCGGCGAGGCCCGGGTGGTGCTCGGTCCGCGCTCGGCGCTGTTCGCGCCGGTGCCGGATCTGGCCCTGATCGTGGTCGACGAGGAGCAGGACACGTCCTACAAGCAGGAGGTCAGCCCCCGCTACCACGCCCGCGACCTGGCGCTCGTCCGGGCGCGGTCGGCGGGCGCCGCGGCGCTGCTGGTGTCGGCCACGCCGAGCCTGGAGAGCATCGCCAATGTCGAAGCTGGTCGCTACCGGCGGCTGCATCTCCCGGCGCGGCATGGTGGTGCGGCACTGCCGGACGTGCGGTTGCTCGATCTGCGCGAGACACCGCCGGAGCGCGGCCGGTTCCTCGCCCCGCCGCTGGTCGAGGCGATCCGCGCCACCTTCGCGCGCGGCGAGCAGGCGATGCTGTTCCTCAACCGCCGCGGCTATGCCCCGCTCACCCTGTGCCGCGCCTGCGGGCACCGCATGCAATGCCCGAACTGCACCGCCTGGCTGGTCGAGCACCGGGCGCGCCGCATCCTGCAATGCCACCATTGCGGCCACACCATCCCGATCCCCGCCGCCTGCCCGGAATGCGGCGCGGCGCACAGCCTGACCCCGGTCGGCCCCGGCGTGGAGCGCATCACCGAGGAGGCCGTTGCGCTATTTCCCGACGCCCGCCTGCTGGTGATGGCCAGCGACACGCTGACCGGACCGCAGGCGGCGGCCGACGCGGCGCATGCCATCGAGGACCGGCGGGTCGATTTGATCATCGGTACGCAAATCGTCGCCAAAGGTTGGCATTTCCCGCACCTGACGCTGGTGGGGGTGGTTGATGCCGATTTGGGCCTGGCCGGTGGCGATCTGCGCGCCGCCGAGCGCACCGTGCAGCTGCTGCACCAGGTGGCCGGGCGGGCCGGGCGGGCCGCGGCGCCGGGGATCGTTATGCTTCAGACCTTTTCCCCGGAACACAAGGTGATGCAGGCGCTGCTCGGCGGCGACCTGGAAACCTTCCGCGACAACGAGGCCGCCGAGCGCCGGCCCGGCCATTGGCCGCCGTTCGGCCGGCTGGCCGCCGTGATCGTGTCGGCCGACAGCGCCGAGGCGGCCGATATCGCCGCGCGCGATCTGGGCCGGGCGGCGCCGAGCGGGGATGGCATTGTCGTGCTTGGCCCGGCCCCCGCTCCGCTGTCAATCCTGCGCGGCCGGCATCGGCGGCGGTTGTTGTTGCGCACACGGCGGGAGGTGGCGGTGCAGCCGCTGCTGCGGGCCTTGTTGGCCGGGGTGAAGGTGGCGCGCGGGGTGCGGGTGGATGTGGATGTCGATCCGGTGAGCTTTCTGTAGCCGACGCCTCAAAATACCGGTCGCTGTTCAGCGCTCGGTTCAGTCGTCGACCTCGGT
>JANMTS010000099.1:0-10924 GCA_031390755.1 Holophagales bacterium | reverse complement strand
GCGAGCGCGACCGAGAAGGCGATCAAGGACCCCACCCTTCTGAAGAAAGAGGGAGGGAGGGCTCCCTCTCCCCCGGCACGGGGGAGAGGGTCGGGGAGAGGGGGAATGGGATCAACCGCACCCACTCCCCCGGCACGGGGGAGAGGGCCGGGGAGAGGGGGAATGGGATCAACCTCCCTCACCTCCGGAGCCTCCGCCGCCGCTGCTCGAAGAACGCCAGCAGCGTCTGCACGTACGGCCGGTCGGTGCGCAGGACCAGGTGATCGGCCCCGGCGCGCCGGGTCGCCCGGACGAGCGTCTCCCGCTCCCGGAACCGGTTCTGGGCGTGCTGCCGCGCCTGGCGCCGGCCGCCGCCGAACCCGATCTCGCCGGTCTCGGCGTCGCGCAGCGCCACCGGCCCGAGGTCCGGCAGCTCCTGGTCGCGGGGGTCCATGATCTCCACCACGATCAGGTCGTGGCGGGCCGACGCGGCGCGGATCGCCCTGTCGCACGGCTCGCCGAGGAAGTCCGAGATCAGGAACAGCACCGAGCGGCGCTTGAGCGTCGCGAGCGCCGCCTCCAGCCCGCTTTCGAGGTCCGTGCCGCCGCGGGCCGGCCTGTCCAGAACCTCCCGCACCAGGCGCAGCACGTGGGTGCGGCGCCGCTGCGGCGGCAGGAACAGCTCCAGCCGGTCGCTGATCAGGGCCGCGCCCACCCGGTCCTGATTGCGCAGGGCCGCGAAGGAGAGAAGAGCCGCGATCTCCGCGGCCAGCTCCCGCTTGAGGATGGTCCGCGAGCCGAAAGACAGGCTGCCCGAG
This sequence comes from Holophagales bacterium, assembly GCA_031390755.1. Classification (GTDB taxonomy): domain Bacteria; phylum Acidobacteriota; class Thermoanaerobaculia; order Multivoradales; family UBA5704; genus DATMER01. The sequence continues at coordinate 10,127 of JANMTS010000099.1, read as the reverse complement.
ACGTCGATCACCAGGAAGACCGTGAGATCCCGCTCCTCGACATAGGTTTTGACGAAGGGGCTGCCCATGCGGGCCGTGACGTTCCAGTCGATCGACCGCACGTCGTCGCCGGGCTGGTACGGACGGACCTCGGCGAACTCCATGCCGCGGCCCTTGAAGACGGAGTGGTAGTCGCCGGCCACGCCCTGGTCCACGAGATGGTTGGTGGCGATCTCGATCCGCCGGACCTTCCGCATGAGGTCGGCGGGCAGGCGTACCCCCGGCTTGCCAATCGATCCCGATCCCGGGGCGGGCTTCGGCTTGCGCGGCTTGAAGAGTCCGAGCACGCGGCTGCCTCGTCTAGGGAACCTGGATGCGGTCGAGCAGGCGGGCGACCACCGTATCCGCGGTGACGTCCTCGGCCTCGGCCTCGTAGGTGAGGATGATCCGGTGCCGCAGCACGTCCGCGGCCAGCTCCTTCACGTCCTCGGGGATGACGAAGCCGCGGCCGCGCACCAGCGCCAGCGCCTTGGCCGCGCGGGCCAGGAACAGGGTGGCGCGGGGCGAGGCGCCGAACGAAATGAGATCCACGAGCTCGCCCAGGCCGGCCGACCGCGGGTCGCGGGTCGCCAGCACCAGGTCGAGGATGTAGCCCTTCATCTTGTTGTCCAGGTAGATCGTGTCGACGAACCCGCGCAGCGCGAGCAGGCGTTCGCGGTCGACCACCGGCGTCGCCTTGAGGCCGCGGTCCACCAGCATCCGGTCGAGGATCTCGCTCTCCTCGGCGCGGTTGGGATAGCCGACCTTCAGCTTCATCATGAAGCGGTCGACCTGCGCCTCGGCGAGCGGGTAGGTGCCCTCCTGCTCGATCGGGTTCTGGGTGGCGAGCACCATGAACGGCTCCGGGAGCTGCCAGCTCCGGTCGCCGAGCGTGACCTGCCGCTCCTCCATGGATTCGAGCAGCGCCGACTGTACCTTGGCGGGCGCGCGGTTGATCTCGTCGGCGAGCAGCAGGTGGGTGAAGATCGGGCCCTTGCGCGGCTGGAACTCGCCGCTGCGCTGGTCGTAGATCAGGGTGCCGATGAGGTCGGCCGGCAGCAGGTCGGGGGTGAACTGGACCCGCTGGGTGTCGATGGCCAGCGTCTGGGCGAGCGTCTTGACGGCCAGCGTCTTGGCCAGCCCGGGCACGCCCTCAATGAGCATGTGGCCGCGGGCGAGAAGGCCGACCAGCAGCCGGTCGAGCAGGTAGTCCTGGCCGACGATCACCTTGCGCAGCTCGCCCTCAATGCGCTTGAGGGTGAGCGTCTCGCGCTCGATGTCCTGATTGAGGGTGGTATTGAGGGTGGTATTGAGGGGGGTGTCCGGTTGCATAGGCTCTCCGGAAGTCTCCGGGCTGCAAGCAGGGTGCCACGTAAATCATTGAAGCTGCCCCTGTTGGAGCGCGTGCGAAGGAGGCCGGGACCGCGCCGTTTCAGGATTGGTCCGGCCAATCTGGCGCGCTCCTCCAACGCATGTAGGGGCAACCCTCGTGGTTGCCCCTACCCGTAGCCGGCCGATGATACCGTCTCCGCCATGCCGTCGCTCAAGAAGGCCCTCGGCCAGCATCACCTCGTGGACGGCGCGCTGTGCGGCCCCATCGTCCGGTTCCTGGAGCCCGCAGGGCGGAGGGTGCTGGAGATCGGGCCGGGCGGCGGCGTGCTCACCGCCGAGCTGCTCGCCGCGGGCGCCCGCGTCCTCGGCTGGGAGCTGGACCTCGAATGGGCCGCCGAGCTGCGCCGCCGGCTGCCCGGCCCGGACCTGTCTCTGGTGGTGGCCGACGCCCTGGAGATCGACTGGGCACGCCTGCCCCCGCCGACCCTCGCCGCCGGCAACCTCCCCTACAACGTGGCCACCGCGATCCTGGAGCGGATGCTGCCGCATCACGAGCGGGTGCCGCGGGCCGCGTTCCTGGTCCAGAAGGAGGTCGCGGACCGGCTCGTGGCCAGACCCGGGGACGAGGCCTACGGCTCGCTCAGCCTCCTGGTGGCCGCCTACGCCGACGCCCGCGGGCTCGGCCGCGTGAGGAAGGGAAGCTTCCGGCCGCCGCCCAAGGTCGAAGGGGGCTTCGTTGGACTGGAGCTCCGCCCGCCGCCGCTGCCGCAGGAGCGGATGCACGAGCTGATCGCCCTCATCCGCCTCGCCTTCAACCAGCGCCGCAAGACCCTGCGCAACGCCCTCGCCTCCGGCTGGGGCCGGGAGCGCGCCGAAGCCGTGCTCTCCCGGGCCGGCCTGCCGGAGAAGGTTCGCGGCGAGGAGCTGGGGCTGGAGGCGTTTTTGGAGATTCACCGGTTGAGTGAGATTGCCTGAGGGGGGTGAGGATTCGCGCATCGCACTTTGCAATACAAAGTACTTGACGGCGGCTGCCCGGCCGGCGTACATTGGAGCCGTGGCCGATCCTCAGCGCCTCCGCACGTCTCAGTCCCGGCCGCTGGAGCCTCCAGCGCGGCTCCACCTGCGGGCCATGGACAACCTCCGGTTCATCCGCGAGACCATGGAAGGCGCCACCCGCTTCACGGACGTCTCCGGCACCGGCGCGGTCGCCGCGGGGCTCACCGCCGTGGCCGCGGCCTGGATCGCCTCCCGTCAGGTCGGGTTCCACCGCTGGCTCGCGGTCTGGCTCGTCGACGCCCTGGCCGCGGTCCTGATCCTGGCCGGCAGCAGTCTCTGGAAGGCCCGCAAGACCCGGGTCGACCTCTTCACCCAGCCCATCCGCCGGTTCGCCTTCGCGCTCTTCCCGCCGCTCGCGGCGGGCGGCGTGCTGTCGGCCGTGCTGTTTGTGCAGGGCGACATCGGCGTGCTGCCCGGCGTCTGGCTTCTTCTGTACGGCACCGGCGTGGTGACCGGCGGCGCCTTCTCGGTGCGGATCGTGCCGGTGATGGGCCTCGCCTTCATGACGCTCGGCGCCCTGGCCCTGGCGGCGCCCACGGCGTGGGGCAACGCCTTCATGGCGGCCGGTTTCGGCGGGCTGCACATCCTGTTCGGCATCCTGATCGCGAGGCGCCACGGTGGGTAGGCGGCACCTGCGCAAACAGGAGGCCCACCAGGAGGGAGACCCCGAGGAAGGAGACGGGATGGAACCCACCGCTCCCGGCACTCCTTACGGCATCGAAGCGGGTGCCGCCGACGATCCCGTCCAGCGCACCGCCCTGGATCTCGACCGCCTGATCCACGAGCGCATGCGGCTCGGGATCGTCAGCGCGCTGGCGGTCAACGAGCACCTGAGCTTCAACGACCTCAAGAAGCTCTTGCGGACCACGGACGGCAACCTGAGCGTCCACGCCCGCAAGCTCGAAGAGGCCGGCTACGTCACCTGCGAGAAGTACTTCGAAGGCCGGGTCCCGAAGACCGAGTACCGGCTCGCCGACCCTGGCCGCCGCGCTCTCCAGCGCTACCTGGACCACATGGAGGCGATCATCCATGCCACCCGGGAAGGGTGAGCCGGGACTGTCTCTCCGCGTTTGTCCGCTTTGTGTCGCAAAGTAGTTTGTTGCCAGCGGTGCTGCTGATGGAGGGTAGTGGGATGACCGGAAAAGACCTGCACGTCGCGATCATCATGGACGGCAACGGGCGCTGGGCCACGAACCGGGGCCGTCCGCGGACCATGGGGCACGTGGCCGGGGCCGAGGCCGTGCGACGGACCGTCGAGGCCGCGCAGGAGCTGGCGATCGGCACCCTGACCCTGTTCGCGTTCTCCTCCGACAACTGGCACCGGCCGCCGGAGGAGGTGGGATCGCTGATGCGGCTGTTCCGCCGCTACCTGGGCAAGGAGGCCGCCCGCTGTGCCCGCGACGGCGTGCGGATCGCGATCATCGGCCGGCGCGACCGGCTGTCCCCGGCGCTGGTGCGCGCCATCCGCGAGGCCGAGGCCCTGACCGCCGGGGGCACGGAGGCGCTGCTCCGCATCGCCATCGACTACTCGGCGCGGGACGCCATCCTCCGCGCCGCCGACCGCCTGCGCGCGCAGGACGCCGAAGTCTCGCGCGAGCAGTTCTCCCGCCTCCTGGCCGATCCGCACCAGGACGGCCCCGTCCCGGACGTCGACCTGCTGATCCGCACCGGCGGCGAGAAGCGGCTCTCCGATTTCCTCCTCTGGGAGTGCGCCTACGCCGAGCTCGTCTTCACCGACCGCATGTGGCCCGACTTCGGGCGCGCCGACCTGGTCGACGCCCTGCGCGAGATGGGCCGCCGCGAGCGCCGCTTCGGGCGGGTGCCGGCCCCACGCCAGAATTCTGATGTGACTTCGAGGATTTCTGATGCGACAAACGAGTTTGCCGCTGCGGAATCCCTGTTTGTCGCAGCAGAAACATCGTGAGTCACATCAGAATCCTTGTTTGTCGCAGCAAAACACCTCTACGCCGATGCGACAAACCAGGATTCTGATGCGACTCGGATGCGAGTTGATGCGACTCACCAGCATTCTGCTGCGACAAACAGGTTCGCCGCTGCGACTCGGGCCTGCTCGCTGTAAGGCGGGAGGGTTTCGGTTGCGAGTTGCGGGGATGTTGCAACATGAAAGGGGTGGTAGGGAGGCGCCCTCTCCCGCGCGTCAGGGCGGAGGAGTCGAGCCCATCATTCGATCCCGCCACTGGCGTAGCGTGACCGCGTCGAACCGCTCTCCTTCGAAAACCACCTGCCTGACCGTCTTTCCCTCGGCGCTGTTCCTCTTGAGCCAGGCGCTGACATCCATCCACCGGATGCGCCCGTCCGAGGTGCGGATGACCAGCATCACCGGGTATGCCTGCTGCTGCCAGTACCGGGCCCAGCGGGGATTCTTGATCTTGAAGACCTCGGCGTCGTCCCGCTGGCGGGGAGTCAGGTAGGAGTCGCCGGACTTGAGCTGGAGGTAGAGCCGCTTTCCGGACGCCTGGCCGGCGTCGTCCTTGAATTCGATCTCGCCGTCGATGCCGTGGTCGCTGTTCGTGTAGCCGCGGTAGATCTGGCCGGCCTCTCCGGCGATCGTAAAGGCGTGACCGACGAGGATGATCTCGCGGCTCTCGTTGTCGATCTCGTGCTGCCCTTCCTCCTGCATCTTCCGGGCGGCCTCCCGGCTCTCGGGCGCGGCGAGGCTGCTTTCGATCTTGTCGCGCAGGGGGATCGGCTTTCCGCACGCCCCGCAGAAGACCTTGCCCAGCCCTCCGGGCGCCAGGGCGTTGTCGATCTCGCGGCGGTTCAGGAACAGGCTGCCGAAGGATCCGCACCTTCTGTTGCCGCAGTGGTAGTGCCGCAGCCGGACCGTCTGGGGATCGTGCTGCCGGAGGTGCCTTTCGAGGTAGGTCAGGAACAGGATTCGCGAGCCCTCGTCGACGTCCGACGCGAAATGGGCTTCGAGACGGCCGGCGCCCTCGCTCTCCCGGAAGAGGGAGAAGCCCAGAGCCGCGCCGGCCCGGGTCTTGAAGTCCGCGGCGTCCTTCCAGAGATCCGTGCTCTCGAAGGCGGTCGTGTGGTGAAGGAACACCACCAGCGTGGCATAGATCTCGTCCAGCAGACCCGCGAACCGGTAGGTCACCAGGACGCTCGGATGGGCCGGTGCGTGCGGCCGCTCGCGCCGGAAGTAGCTGGGGAAGGTCAGCAGGGCACCCTTGCCTTCACTGTGCTGGCGCAGGCACCAGGCGCGGCTCACCACGGTCTGCTGGAGCGCCCGCAGGAGGATGCCTTCCTCCTCCGCGGGGAGCCGCCGGAAGTCCTGATAGTCCAGATCTCCGGCGAGCAGATCGTCCTCCAGGATGCAGCCCATCTCCCTGGGATGCTGCCGCACCTTGCGCACGAGCGCGGCAGCATAGCGGCTGAGGATCTCCGGCTGGAGGAGGACGAACCCGCCAAAATCCAGGGGCTGAACCATGCCCGGCCTGGCGAGGTGCTTGAGCGCGGTGCCGAGCTCGTCGGGCGTGAAGGGCCGATCCGCCAGCAGGGTCTCCAGGCGCTGGTTGAGCTCGCTCAGCCGGATCAGCACCATGCCGCCGTCGCGCAGCCGGAGGATCTCCTCCTTCATCCTCTGGTAGAGGGCGAGCGAGGTGGTGACTGGCAGGCGGTCCCAGTCGATCGCATCGACGATCGCCTGGCACAGCTCCTCGCAGCCGGCTCCCGACTTCGCGCTGGTCCGGTGGAGAGGCGCCCGGAAACCGCGCTCCTCCATGAAGCGCTCCAGGCTCGCCTCGCTCACGACGAGACCGCCGCGGTCGGTCCGCCCGGCGGCCAGCAGCTTCGCGAAGGGCCAGCGGGCGGCGGTCTTTTGGAGATCCCGGTCCCACTGGCCAAGGCCGTCGAAGGGGTTTTCGGCCTGCGGGTTGAAGACCAGGACGGCGGCGGAGGCCTCGTCCAGGAACAGTTGGTGGACGAGGCGGTAGTCGATCTGGCCAGCGAAGTCCCAGAGCCAGATCTCGCGGCTCACGCCGTCCTTGCGGAGGGAGTGCGGTAACGGCCAGTGGGTCGCCCAGGCGCCATCGGTGGAGGAATTGCGTTCCTCGTCCTTCAAGCCTAGGGCCAAGTAACGGGCCAGGCCTGTCTTGCCTACCCCACTGTCGCCCACCAGCAGCACCTTGGCGTTGGTGTACAGGGTCTGGGCTTCTTCCGGGGCCGGACCGAAAGCCGCGAGATCCCCCAGATCCCAAAGCCGCACTACACCGTTTGCGGCGGCGGAGAGCGCTCGCCGGTCGTCGTGGCTCCAAGCAACGCTCCGGACGGGAGCGGAGTGTCCTTTGAGGACGCGCAGGCATCGCCCGTCTTCGAGGTCCCAGAGCCGGATGGTGGTGTCGTAAGAGGCGGAGAGAGCGCGTCGATCGTCGTGGCTCCAGGCCACGCTCCAGACGCTATCGGAGTGTCCTTCGAGGACGCGCAGGCATCGCCCGTCGTCGAGGTCCCAGAGCCGGATGGTGTTGTCGGTAGAGGCGGAGAGAGCGCGTCGATCGTCGTGGCTCCAGGCCACGCTCAAAACGCGATCGGAGTGTCCTTCGAGGACACTCAGGCATCGCCCGTCGTCGAGATCCCAGAGCCGGATAGTGTTGTCGTCAGAGCTAGAGAGGGCTCTCTTGCCGTCCGAGCTGATCACGATGGAACGAATCCATTCCGCGAGGCGGAGAAAGAGCTCGCGGATGGCGGGGCTGATGTCCTTGCGCCTGAAGCTCAGGACGACGTCATCCGGGGAGGTCTCGGGCATGGTCTCGGATCGGCTTCAGGAAGCCTAGTCTCTCGTGGGATCGTGTGGAAGCTTAGCACGGAGAGAAGGACGCCAATCCGAGGCCTGCTGCGAGTTGCGGGAGTGGTGCAACATACGAGATGGAATTTGCCTACGCGAGGCCGAAGCCGCCCGGGGCGTTGCCCCGGGCTCCGGTTATCTCGGCCCGGTGGGCCTCAAAAGCGGTCTGTTTGAAGCGCCAACGGCGCGCAATATTTGAGCCCAGGGCAACGCCCTGGGCTCGGAGGGATGAGTCAGTCGAAAGGGCTCGTTACAGCGCCGACGTCATCAACTCGGCCACCGCCTTGTTGAACTTCACCGGCTCGGGCATCTCCGAGCCCTCGGCGAGCACGCCGTAGCCGAACAGCAGCTGGGCGTACTGGTCGAGGACGGCGTCGTTCTGGTCCGCGTCGAAGCGCTCCTTGAGCTTGGTCAGCAGGTCGTGCTTCGGGTTCAGCTCGAGGATGCGGCGCTGTTTCGGACCGCCGCCCTTGCCCTTCTGGAGCAGCTTCTCCAGCTGCGGGCTGTAGTCGTGCTCGGCGCCGACGAGGCAGACGGGCGAGGTGGTGAGCCGGTTCGTCAGGCGGACCTGCTTCACGTGCTCGTCGAGCTTCTTCTGGAGAAGGTCGAGCAGCGGCTTCAGCTCCTCTTCCTTCGCCTTCAACTCCTCCTCGGTCTGCTTCTTCTCCTCCTCGTTGCCGAGGTTGACCGTGCCCTTGCCCACCGACTTCAGGCGCTTGCCGTCATATTCGCTGAGCTGCTGGGTGAGCATCTCGTCGACCGTGTCGATGAGATAGAGCACCTCGATCCCCTTCTCCTTGAAGGCCTCCAGGTGCGGGGAGCTCGCCACCTGGGCGCGCGACTCGCCGGTGAGGTAGAAGATCTCCTTCTGGTCCTCCTTCATCCGGCTGACGTACTCCTTGAGCGTGGTCAGCGTCTCGCCGTCCTCCGAGGTCGTCGACGACTGGAACTTGAGCAGCTCCAGAAGGCGCGGCTTGTTCTCATAGTCCGACGTCACGCCTTCCTTGATCGCGCGGCCGAACTCCTTCCAGAACTTCAGGTACTCGGCCTCGTCCTTGTCCTTCATCTCGTCCAGCACGTCGAGAACCTTCTTGGTCAGGCCCTTGCGGATCAGCGTGATGTGCCGGTCCTGCTGGAGCATCTCGCGCGAGACGTTGAGCGCCAGATCCGGCGAGTCGACCACGCCGCGGACGAACCGCAGGTACTGCGGCAGCAGATCCTCGCAGCGCTCCAGGATCTGGATGCGCTTGACGTAGAGCTGCAGACCCGGCTTCGACGCCACGTAATAAAGGTCGTACGGCGCCTGCGACGGGATGAAGAGCAGCGCCTGGTACTCGATCCGGCCCTCGGCCTTGAACGAGATCACCTTGAGCGGCTCGTTCCAGTCGTGGGAGACGTGGCGGTAGAACTCCTTGTACTCGTCCTGCGTCACTTCGCCCTGGGGACGGGTCCAGATCGGCTTCATGGAGTTGAGGAGCTTCTCCTCCAGGGGCATCTTGGGCTTCTCGCCGGTCTCCTTCTCCTTGGCGAGATCCTCGATCTCCGGGTCCTTCTCGGCTGTGAGCAGGATCGGGTAGCTCACGAAGTCCGAGTAGCGGCGGACGATCCGGCTCACGACCCAGCGGTCGGAGAACTCGTCCATGCCGTTGTCCTTGTCCTCGGGCTTCAGGTGGAGCGTGATCGTGGTGCCGCGGCCGGCGCGCTCGGACTCTTCGATCGTGTAGGTGCCGTCGCCGGTCGACTCCCAGCGCGTGGCGGTCTGCTCGCCGGCCCGGCGGGTCACCAGCTCGACCCGGTCGGAGACCATGAAGGACGAGTAGAAGCCCACGCCGAACTGGCCGATGAACTCCAGGATCTCCTTCTGCGAGCCGGTCTCCTTGAGCTTCTTCACCAGCTCGCGGGTGCCGGACTTGGCGATCGTGCCGATGTTCGCCACGACCTCGTCGCGGCTCATGCCGATGCCGTTGTCCGAGATGGTCAGCGTGCGGTTCTCGCGGTCGGCTTCGAGACGGATCTCGAGCTTCTCGTCCGTCTCCAGCAGCTCGGTCCTGGTCAGCGCCTCGAAGCGGAGCCGGTCGAGTGCGTCCGACGCGTTGGAGATCAGCTCCCGCAGGAAAATTTCCTTGTTCGAATAGAGCGAGTGGATCATCAGGTCGAGGAGCTGTCTCGTCTCGGCCTGAAATTGCAAAGTCTCAACTTGGGTGGTGGCCATAGCCTCCTCCTGGATCCTCAGATGATGATTGGGATGCGCCCTTGGGCTGATCCCCGGAAGTTGATCCCCTGAGTATCAACCCCTGGGAAGTCTGTTCGGGGATTGAAACACGGGCCGGGGCCAAAATATTTTAGTGGCGGACACGCAGGCTTTCAAGAGCCCCGGCCGATCCAGCGGGTCAGCCCCGCTGGAAGGATAAGATCGCCAGCCGAAGGAGGTTCAACGATGGCAAACCGAGGTGAACGAGGCGGCTGCGGAGGAGTGGCCTGGCTGGCCCTGGTCGTCTCTCTTGTGGCGCTGTTCTTTTCCTGGAAGGCGTACGAGCGTTCCGGCGGGACGATCGGAGAGGATCTGGAGAACCTGAATCCCAAGGTGTCGGTGGGCGACGAAACGCCGCCGGACTGGCAGGCCGAGCTGGACCGCGCCCGCGACAGCCTGACCAAGGCGCGGGAGAGCCTGGACGACAAGGGAGCCGACCTCGACAAGGTCCGCGAGGACGTGGCCCGGCTGCGGGAGAACCTGTCGGACACGTTCAAGGACGCCAGCGAGGGAGCCCGAGACCGCTGGAAGGATCTGGACAAGGATCTGGAAGGGGTTCAGAGCGAGCTGAGGGAGGGCGGCGCCCGGGCCAAGGAGTCGCTGGACAAGGCGCTCGACAAGCTCCGGGGTTGATCGGTTGATCCCCTTCTCCCCTCCCCGACCCTC